>DAOPYN010000001.1:0-196657 GCA_035352895.1 Fibrobacteria bacterium
CGAAACTACCCCAGATCGATTCCGTTCCGGGGTAGGCGGAGGAAGGCGCGGCAGGACCGGCCGAGGGGTTTCGACGGGTGCCGCCGATGCGCACGGGCGTGGCGCTTCCGTTGCGGTAGTTGTTGCCGCTGGCCGAAGACCATCCGGGCGAACTTTGTGGCGCGAAGGAATCCGTTGGCGGCGGGGGCGGTGGCGGCGGAGGGGGCGGCGGAACGGGGGACGCTCCGATGTCCGGGGTGGTGGGATACGGCGCAGGGGCCGGGCGTGGAGTGCTGGGCGGTGAAGGCTGGTTACCCGGATAGGCAGGATAGGGTGCGGGAGGGGGGGCAGCCGGACGCGGTGCCGGAGGTGGCGGCGGCGAAGGAGGAGGGGGTGGCACGAACTGTCCCGGGCCGAGGGCGCCCGGGTAGCTGGAGGTTGGCGCGGGGCTGGGAGCTGGTGGAGGAGGAACGGGCGCACGGGGAGGTTGGGGCGTCCCTGCTGCGGTTCCTGGGTAACTGGGGTAGGGGGCGGCGGTGGAAGGGGGCGGTGGAACGGGTGTCTGGCCAGGGAACAAGGGAGAACCGCCCCCGGGGTAGCCTCCGCCGGAGTTGTTGCTTCCGGGATAGGAGGAGCCGGGATCGTTCGGGCGGTTGTCGGAGGTCATGGTGGTGGTCCCTGGGAAATGCGGAAGGCGGTCGGATCAGTAGTAGCGGGGCTTGTTCATCTGGAGCCCGATGTACCCCGCGATGCACATGCCCACGCAGATCAGCAAGGTGACGGGAATCGACAAGGCCGTCACCAGCGGGACGCCCACCAGACGGAGGACCAGGAGCACGGCGGCCAGGATGAACCAGGACTGGGGGTAGATGCCGAACAGCATGCGCAGGAAGAATCTCATGGTCGGTGCCTTGGGTTGGCGTCGTCCACCTTGCCGGACGGCGCATCCGTGGGATGTGTGCTCTGGGACTCCCTAAAGGGACTACCCCGGCCGGGGACCGTCAACCGATCCCCGCCGGGGTGGGTTCCCGAGTGCGACTTCAACCCTCCCAGAGCCACATCTGCGCCTGGCGCGGCGGCACGGCGAACTGGAAACGGTCGCCCCAGATGTTCATCTGGTGCTGGTGGATCTGGCAGCGCCAGTTGCCCCATCGCAGTCCCCAGGTCCGGATGTCGGCATGGGCCCACTCGCCGGTCTTGTTGATCGCCACGATGCCGCGATCGCCGCGGGCGAACACCAGAAGGCCGTCCGATTCCCAGAGCACCCACATGGATTCGCCCTGGACGCTGTTGTGGAAGTTGATCATCTGGGTCACGTCGTAGCGGCACCACAGGTTCTCCCAGCGTCCGCTGTCGCAGGCGTGGGATCGAGCGCTCTCGCCGTTGTCGGAATACATCAGCGGCACCCCGCCGTCGCGTCCCAGGACGTAGGCGTTGGCGAGGTATTCGTCGTGGGGGTCCAGGAGCATCCCCCGGAAGCCGTCGTTGTTGGGGACGTCGTGGGTGACCGTGAAGGTCACCGACTTGTCCCACGGCAGGGAGTTGCCGTAGGCGTCGGGATGGATCAGTTCGCGCAGCGATCCGCTCGGCGAGAAGGACCGCAGCATCGTCTGTTGCAGGGGGAAGTCGTAGCAGGGCATTCCCGTCTGCGAGAGGACCGGCCACAGGAAGAGGTCGTTCTGGTAGCGGTCGAAGGTGAGGGTCTCGCCGAAGATGTACTTGCCCTGCATGGCCCCGGAGCGGAACACCGTGTTGATGTGGGCCACGGGGAGGTGCTTGAGCGCGTCCACGCGGAATCCCGAAAATCCCATCGCCACGAGGGCTTCCAGGCATTGGACCTGGGCGCGGACCACGGCGATGGACAGGACCAGGTCCGGCAGGCCCGACAAGGCGAGGTCCACCAGCTGGGCCTTGTCGCTCCAGTTGGAGATGTCGCCGGGGGGATGGAAATCGTGGTCGTCGAAGAATCCCTCGTCCAGGTTCCCGAAGAGCTTGTCCTTCTCGAATTCGGCACGTTCCTTCTTGTAACGGTCCAGTTCCGCCTGGCCGGGGAAGTTCCAGCGGTCCTGACGGGATTCGTTGGCCATGTGGTTGAAGACCACATCCACGTAGCTGCGCACCCCCCACTTGGCCAGTTCGTCGATGGCCCGCTGGACATCCTGCTTGCGCCCCAGATGGGAACGCATGATGCGGTAGTCCTTGGGCTGGTAGCGCTGCCACCATTCGGGCCCGTTCTCGTCCGAGTACAGGGGCGGCGGAAAGAGCACCGCGCCGTAGCCGGCGTCGGCGATGCGCCTGGCCCGGTCGGCGATGTCCTTGAATTTCCAGTTGAACGCGTGGAGGATGACGTCTTTCATGAACGGACTCCTTGGCTGCGGCCTCACCTTGCGCGGGGAGGCGATGGATCAATGGGTAGAAAAACCGGCCGGGGACAACGGAGTTTCGGCTGGCCTGCGGGTACGCGAAGGTGCGTCGATGGGTCGGGAGCGAGGCGCGATGACGGGATCGATGTTCTCCCTCTGACGGGGAGAATATTTGTAATAATTCTCCTTGCTAGAAGGAGAATCTGAATGCCAGAGGTGCCAGCCGTTCTCAAGAGCGTCCTGTCGGAGAAGTTGGCGGATTCCCTTGCAGGGGATATTCCCCCGTCCACGCCGCGGCAGGTGGAAGGCGTCCCCTTCTTTCCCGGCAAGGCGACCGTGGTGGTGGGAATGCGCCGGGTGGGCAAGACGACCTACCTGAACCAGCTGCGAAGGGAACGCCTGGAATCGGGGGTGGCTCGTCATTGCCTTCCCTACCTGAATTTCGAAGACGAACGTCTCGAAGGCTTGCAGGCGGCCCACCTGGGTTGGCTTCTGGACGAGCTCGACCGGAACCTGGTGGGCCAAGCCCACGGACGGGTCCTGTGGTCCTTCGACGAGATCCAACTGGTGGATGGCTGGGAAAAATTCCTCAGGAGATTGCTGGACCGGGGCGACGTGGATGTCGTGGCGACGGGCTCGTCGGCGACGTTGCTGTCCCGCGAGATCGCCACCTCCCTCCGGGGCAGGGCATGGACCAAGTCCTTGTTCCCGTTTGGCTTCTCGGAATTTCTGCACCACCGCGGATGGAACGCTCCGAAGCCCGGCAAGGCCGTGGCCGCCAAGGATGCCGCCCCGATGGAACGGCGATTCCTGCAATGGTTGACCGACGGAGGTTTTCCGGAGGCGCAAGGGCTGGATGCGGCGACGCGAGGTCAACTATTGCTCGATTATGTGGACGTGGCCATGTTGCGCGACGTGGTGGAGCGGCATGCGGTGGCCAACGTGGCCGGGCTGCGGAGCATGGTCCGGCAGCTTCTGGGGAACGCGGGCGCGTTCTTCAGTGTGGAGAAGATGCACGCGGCATTGAAGAGCCAGGGCTTCAACATTTCCCGCGACACGATGCACCAGATGCTGGGGCATCTGGAGGACTGCTTCCTTGTGCGGCTGGTGGGGATGGAGTCTTCCTCGGCCCGCCAGCGGATGGTGAATCCACGCAAGGCCTATCCCGCCGATACGGGATTGATCCCCTTGTTCGATCGCAGCGGGAAGGCGAACGTGGGCCATGCATTGGAAGGTGCCGTCCTCCTGGAATTGGAACGGCGGCGGTGCGTGGTCACCTATGTCAAGACCAGATCCGGGTTCGAAGTCGATTTCCTCGCGAAGCATCCCGATGGCACCAGCGACCTGATCCAGGTCTGCGCGGACGCGAGCGCGCCGGAAACCGCCCAGCGGGAGTTGCGGGCTCTGGAGGAAGCAGCCAGTCAGTTTCCGACAACCCGGAGGCTCCTTCTGGTGATGGACCGGAGCGGGTTCCCGCGAGCGAGCCCACCCGGAATCGAGGTGCGTTCGGCCTGGGAATGGATGTTGGAGGCGAAGGTCGGACGGGGGCGGATCTAGCGATAGCGGGATTTCCTAACCTTTGCGGTGCCATGGATATCCAGCTGACCACGCGCACAGGAGCGGACCTCTCGGCGGCATTGGAGAAGGTCGTGGAGATGCGCCTGCGGTTGTTCTCCGGATTTCCCTATCTGTACGTGGGCACCCGGGAGATGGAACGGACCTACTTCGCGTCCTTCCAGGCCAAGGCCGGCGCGGTGGTGATCGAAGCGGCGGTGGAGGGCGTGTTCGCGGGCCTGGCGACAGCCATCCCGTTGGCCCAGGACACGTACATCCTCGATGCCGCCGAGCCCCTGTTCAGAAGCGCGGGACTGGACCCCAAGGAGCTCTTCTACCTGAGCGAGCTTCTGGTGGAGCCGCCATTCCAGGGCAAGGGGGTGGGATCGTTGCTGTTCCAGGCCGTGCGCGAGGAAGGGCGTCGCCGGGGATTTTCCCGGTGCTGCCTCATGGAGGTGGAGCGTCCCCTGGACCATCCCTCGCGCCCCCGGCATTTTGGATCTCCGGTTCCGCTTTGGGCGAAGGCGGGATTCCGCGCCCTTCCCGGCCGGGCCTTCTTCCGCTACGCCACCCTCCTGCCGGGCGGCGACGTGGCCGACATCCCCAACCCCATGATTTTCTGGTGCGAATGAATTCCTGATGATCTGCAATTGAATTGCATATTATCAGGAATGACCCTTGCGAGAATGGCGGCAATGCATCTGCGGGACCTGGTGCGGACCTATCCGGTGGCGATGGTCACCGGAGCGCGCCAGGTAGGGAAGACCACGCTCCTCACGAGCCTGTTCCCCAAGGCGCCCTACCTCACGTTGGACGATCCGGTCCTGGCGGAGTCCGCCGAGGCCGCTCCGCAAGAGTTCCTGGCCAGTCTCGCGGATGGAACCATCCTGGACGAGGTCCAATACGTTCCGGGCTTGTTCCGATCCATCAAGGCGTGGGTGGATCGCGACCGGCGACCGGGGCGGCTCCTGCTCACCGGGAGCCAGAAGTTCAGCCTCATGCAGGGAGTGTCGGAATCGCTGGCGGGGCGCGTGGGTCTGCTCGATCTGGGTGGATTCACCCGGGAAGAGTTGGAAGCGGACCACCGACCGACGGATCTGCTGGATCTGGTCTGGAAAGGTGGGTTCCCGGCCCTGCATGCCGATCCCCACCAGGCACCGCACCTGTGGTTTCCCAGTTACGTGGCCACCTACCTGGAGCGCGATGTGCGCAATCTCCTGTCGGTGCACAATCTTCGCGATTTCGCGAGGTTCCTGCGGGTGCTTGCGTTGCGATCGGGCCAGATGTTGAATTTCGCGGATCTTTCCCGCGACGTGGGAGTGTCGCCCAACACGGCGCGTGCGTGGTTTTCCGTGCTGGAGACCTCGGGGTTGGCTGTTTCCGTGGAGCCTTGGTTCCGCAACCAGACCAAGAGGATCATCCGATCGCCCAAGGCCTACCTGACAGATACTGGCCTCCTGTGCCATCTGCTGGGGATTTCCTCTCCGGCCCGGATGCAGGCGTCGCCGCATTGGGGCGCGATCTGGGAAACCTGGGCGTTTTCGCAGATCCACGGGTGGTTCCGCAACCGTGGCCACGTGAGTCCTCCCATCCATTGGTGGAGGGATGTCCAGGGAAACGAAGTGGATTTCGTGGTGGAAGCCCCGCGTGGATGGGTGGCGGTGGAATGCAAGGCGCGCGAATCCGGGAAGGATGGCGACGCCAAGGGAATGGATGCGCTGGGAAAGAGCCTGGGGACGGAGACGTTCGAGCGCGCCTGGTTTCTGACCGCGTCCCGGCCCCACGCCCGCAAGGGCGGTGGGTACGTGGTGAACGGATCCGGCCTCGATCGGATCTTCGCGGCCTGAGTCCCCTCAGTGCGCCGCGCCCCAGGTGGGGCCAGTTCCGGTCTCGGCCACCAGCGGGACGGAGAGTTGCATGGCGCCCTCCATCCGGCGCTTGACCTCGGCGGCCACTTCCAGTACGGATTCCGTCGGGCACTCCAGGATCAGTTCGTCGTGGACCTGCAGAAGCTGCCGGGCGGGCAGGCCTTCGCGGATGGCCGCGTCCACCGCGAGCATGGCGAGCTTCACCAGGTCGGCCGCGCTTCCCTGCACGGGGGTGTTCACCGCTTCGCGTTCGGCGCGCTCGCGGAACACCCGATTCTTGTCGTTGATCTCGCGGATCCATCGCTTGCGGCCCAGGAGGGTGGTCACGAAGCCTTCGCGGCGGGCCGCCTCCAGCACCTCCTCCATGTAGGGCTTCACGCGGGGGTAGGCCGCGAAATAGCCCTCGATGAACCGCTTGGCCTCGGCGTAGGGCAAACCGGTCTGTTGGGCCAGGGCGTGGGGGCCCATGCCGTAGACCACCCCGAAGTTCACCACCTTGGCGGCGCGGCGCTGGTCGGGAGTCACTTCGGAAGGGGCGACCCCGTGCACGCGCGCGGCGGTGCGGGCGTGGATGTCCTCGCCGGCGCGGTACACCTCGCCCAGGACCGGGTCGCCGGACAGGTGCGCCAACAACCTGAGCTCGATCTGCGAATAGTCTGCGGAAAGCAGGGCGTAGCCGGGGGAAGCCACGAAGCCGCCGCGGATGCGCCGCCCCAGTTCGCCCCGGATGGGGATGTTCTGGAGGTTGGGGTCCATGCTGGACAAGCGGCCGGTGGCGGCCACGGTCTGGTGGAAGGTCGTGTGCACGCGGCCGGAAGGGTCGGCCAGAAGCGGAAGCGGCTCCACGTAGGTTCCCAGGAGCTTGGTGGTTTCGCGGTGCTCCAGGACCAGTGCGGGCAGGGGGTGTTCGGCCTTCAGGGCCTCCAAGGTGTCGGAATCGGTGGACCTCTGTCCGGTCTCGGTCTTGCGGCCCGCCTTCAGGCCCAGGTGGTCGAAGAGGACCTCCGCGAGCTGCCGCGGCGATCCCACGTTGAATTCCCGGCCCGCCGCCTCGTGGCAGCGACGTTCCAGGTCGGCGATGGTGGAGGACAATTCCCGGCCCAGGGAGGCGAACAATTCCTTGTCCAGCAGTACGCCCTGGTCCTCCATGCCCCGCAGGATCTCCGAGAGCGGAAGCTCCAGGTCGCGGTAGATGCCATCCAGGCCTTCGGTGGCCAGCAGCCCGGCCACGTTCCCCCACGCGGCGAACATGGCCTCGGCGGCGCCGGCGGCGTGGGCGCAGAGTTCCTCGGCGGGGATTTCGGAGGCCTTGCGTCGGTTGCGCGCGCCGCCCAGGAGGTCGTCCCGCGAGCGGAGCATGCGCCCCGAACGGGCCTGGGCGATGCGTTCCACGGAAAGGCCGCGATCGCCGGGGGCCAGCAGGTAGGCGGCCAGCTGGACGTCGTCCACGGTGCCCGCCACCCGGACTCCGGATCGTTCCAGCGCGCGGCGCAGCGCCTTGGAATCGTGGGAGATCCACTTCCGGGAGGGATCGGCCAGGAGCTTTTCGAGTGTGGGCGGCACGGCACCGTCCGGTGTGGACAGATATCGTCCGATTCCTTCGCTCCAGGAAAATCCCAGGCCCAGCAGGGTGCCCTCCTCGGAGACCCATGGATGCAGCGCGACCTTCTCCACCGAGGCGAGGATGCCCAGGGCGAATTCCACCTCCGATGCGTCGGACAGGATCTGGAGGTTGGCGGACGGGCGGGTCGGTGCGGGAGCGGGGGCGTCGGGAACATCCGCGAACAGGTCCAGGTCCACCGTGTCCGGATGCGGGGCGGGGGAGCGCGCGCCTCCCGCGAGCTTGTCCAGCTGGGCCACCAGGCTTCTCATGCCCATGTCCGCCAGGAACTGGCGCATCCGGGGAATGTCCAGGCCCTTGAACTCCAGGCTGGACACCGGAGGCAGGTCCAGGTCGTCCACCAGGGTCACCAGGTGGCGCGAAAGCTCCATGGAGCCGCGGCCATCCTCCAGGTTGCGTCGCAGGGCCTTCTTCTTCTCGCCGATGGCATCCAGGTTTGCGTAGATGGCCTCGATGTCCGGATACTGCGAGAGGAGCTCGGTGGCGGTCTTTTCACCCACCTTGGGGACCCCCGGCACGTTGTCGGAAGCGTCGCCCACCAGCGCGAGCCAGTCGCGGACCTGGGCGGGATCCACCCCGAACTTGGACCGGACCCATTCGGGATCGATCTCCTCCGGCCGCTCGCTGCCGCGGCCGGGGTCGTACAGGCGCACGCCGTCTCCCACCAGTTGCATCAGGTCCTTGTCGCGGGTCATCAGGAACACGGGGATCCCCTGCTCGCGCGCCAACCGCGCGTAGGTGGCCATCACGTCGTCGGCCTCGTGGCGCTCCTTGGAGATCAACGGCAGCCCGCAGGAGGCGGCCAGTTCCTCCACCAGCGGGATCTGCGCGCGCAGGTCGTCCGGCATGGGCTGGCGCTGGGCCTTGTATTCGGGGTAGTCGTCGTGGCGGAAGGTGGGGCCGGGCAGGTCGCGGGCGATGGCCATGTGCGAGGGCGCGCGGGTCTCCACCACCCGCAGAAGGGCGCTGGCGAATCCGTGGACCGCGGTGGTGGGTCTTCCGTCGGGTGCGCGCATCCCCGTGCGCATCAAGGCGAAGAAAGAACGGTATGCTAGGGCCATGGCGTCGACGATGTACAGTCCGGACATGATGCAGGAAGATCGAAAAACAAATCCCCGTGATTAGGTTTGCTTCCATGAACATTCTCCCCGCTTTGGTCTCCTTCTTCCTTGCCGTACCGGATTCCGGTGCCGACACGGCACGGGCTTGGGAGGAAGATTCCCTGCGGGTGGCGCTGGATTCCACCCTGGCGGGCCTGGAGTGGCGGACCGGCAGGGTGGTGCTCGCCGGAGGCAAGGTGGAGTTTTCGCTTCCCAAGGGCTATCGCTACCTGGATTCCGCCCAGGCGCGCAAGGTGCTGGTGGATCTCTGGGGCAATCCGTCCTTCGCCGCCGACAACCAATCGGGGATGGTCTTCGCGCCCGGACAGGAACCGGTGGGAGCGGACAGCTGGTCGGTGGTGGTCTCCTACGACGACCAGGGCCATGTGGACGACAAGGACGCCGCATCCATCAACTACGACGAACTCCTGACCGCGCTGCAGCGGGCCGTCCAGGAAACCAACGCCGAACGCGTGGCGGGAGGCGCCGATCCCCAGATGCTGGTGGGGTGGGCGGAGCGTCCCACCTACGACGCGGCCACCAAGACCCTCTTCTGGGCCAAGGAATTCCGCCAGGGTCCGGGCGAGAATCGCCTGAACTACGGCGTGCGGATTCTGGGGCGCGAGGGCATCCTGTGCCTCAGCGCGGTGGGGCGCATGGGAAACCTCAAGGAGATGAAGGCCGGAATGAGGGAGCTGTTCTCCTACGCGCGGTTCACTCCCGGGAACACCTACGCCGACTTCCAGAGCGGCGACAAGGTCTCGCGGCTGGACCTTTCCCTCCTGGTGGCCGGTGGCGCCCATGTCGCGGCCAAGTCCGGATTCCTCAAGGTGTTCCTGGCCGGCGTCCTGGCCGGCAGATCCTGGGTGTGGATCGTGGCGCTCGTTGTCCTGGCGGGGCTGTTCGTTCTCTACCGGAAACTGTCGGGTAAGGCCGCCGAGCGCCGCATCGGGGCCGACGCGACCGGATCCCCGTGAATCCGGTCCTGCGGTCCGGTCAGAGCCGGATGCGCCGCGCGGCCAGCCAGTTTCCGGCGGAAAGGACGATTCCCGCGCCGAACACCGCCTCGTAGCCGAAGCGGCGCCATAGAAGCCCTCCCAAGAGCGCGATGCCGATGGAAAAGACGTGGTCGATGCTCACCGCCATGGTGAGGGTGGGACCGATGTGGGATGCGTCCACGGCGATCTTCTTCATGTAGGTGGAGCGGGCGATGTTGAAGCTCATCAGGGTCTGGTCCAGGAGGAAGCACGCGGACACCACCACCAGGGCCACGCCCGGCGAAAAATGTCCCTTGGCCAGCACGTAGCCGGAACACACCAGGGCCAGAAGCACCGCCTCCAGGGACAGGGCGAACCTCTCTCCCCGGGTGTCGATCATCTTCCCCACCAGAGGCTGGATGAGGATCCCCACCACCCCGCCGATGGTCAGGAGACGCGCGATCATCGAGGTGGGTTGCTGGAACACGGTCACCAGCACCCAGGGAGCGAAGGTCAGGAACAGCTGCTTGCGGGTACCGAAGAGGACGGCCAGGAGGTAGTAGAGGCGGTATTCCCGGTGCAATCGCAGGTGCGATCGGTGCGGGTGCGGCCGGTCCGGGCTCATGCGCCAGAAGAACCATCCCGCGGCCAGAAGGCTCAGGGAGGCCAGCACCAGCGTGGCGAAGAAGGTCATGTGGAAGTACTGGAACCCCACGAACACCAGGGCCGAGCCCGCGATGGCGGTGGCGTTGCGCAGCGCGCTCATCTGGCCCAGGCGCTTGCCGGAGGCCCCCTCCTTGGCCAGTTCCATCCCGATGGTCTGGCTGATGGGCATGTACAGGTGCTGCCCCAGGCTGTACAGGAAGAGCCACGGCATCATCCAGTAGAAGGTGGTGGAGAACGATCCCAACAAGACCACTCCGACCCCGCTCAGGGCCGCGGCCACCACCGCCATGCGCCGCGAGGGCAGGAAGGCGAGCAGAGCCGAGACGAAGGCCACGGAAAGGCCCGGCACTTCGCGCGGGACCTCCAGCAGGGTCCGCTCGAAGCTTCCCATGTCGAACTTCGCGTCCAGGAAATTGTTGAAGATGGCGTCGAAGACCGATCCGGCGAACCCGAATGTGGCCAGGGCCAGGAGGAAGTTCTTGAGGTCGGGCGACATGGCGTCCCACCGCGATCGGAGGCTGGTCATGGCTTGGCAAGGTAGGTCCTGGAAATTCCGGCGAGGCTGCATGGATCCGATGCGGAACCCGCATGGGAGCTGGGGCCCCACGCGGGCTTGGATGAGTATCATTGCGCTCCGAGTCGAAGGCGCTCGTCCTGTCGCACCCTTCCTCCAATCCACCACGCCGAGGCTGCCGCCCCATGATCTCGATCCCTGCACGGTTGCGTTCCATCCCCACCCATCGCGCAGGTCTTTGCCTGGGAGCCGCCGCGTTCCTCGCCTTGTGCGCCTGCCAGGACTCCCCATCGGGATCCACCGGGCCATCGGCGGGGGATCCCACCGGCGCGACGGGTTCGCCGACGGGGACCCTGGATCCCACGCGCTCCGGCGCAGGCGACATCCTGACCTTCGCCAACACCACCACCTACGGCCTCGTGGTGAAGTCCGACAGCACCGTGTGGGCATCGGGCAACAACTTCGACGGCCAGCTGGGCGACGGCACCAAGGAGGATCGCGCGACGTACGTCAAGACGATTTCCGGGGTGCGCGCGGTATCGGTGGGGGTCTACCAAAGCCTCTATGCGAAGGGGGACGGCACGGCCTGGGCGGCGGGAGACAACTCCGACGGGCAGTTGGGAGATGGGACGCTGGAGGACCGGCCGACACCCGTGAAGGTGATGGACAGCGTGGCGGCGGTCTCCGCCGGATACCGTCACAGTCTCTTCGTGAAGCGGAACGGTACGGCCTGGGCAGTCGGTTCCAACGGTTCCGGGGAGCTGGGCGACCAGGGAGACAAGGACCGGAGCACCCCTGTCCAGGTCCCGGTGTTCAACGTCGTGTCGGCCGCCGCCGGAACGTTCTGCAGCATGATCCTGGATTCGGATGGAAAGGTCTGGGCCGTGGGCGACAACCAATGGAGCCAGCTGGGAAATGTCTCCACGGGGAAGTTGTCCAAGCCCACCGTGGTGCAGACTGACGTGAAGGCCATCGCGTTGGGAATCAAGATCGGGGCCTTCCTGAAGACCGATGGGTCGGTGTGGGTGACCGGCTGGGAATACGGGAACACCTTCCTGGACGACAAGCCCAAGGCCCTGCCGCTGGAGAAGGTCATGACCGATGCGACGGCGATCGCCGCAGGGAACGCGTTCCTGTTGATGCTCAAGAAGGACGGAACGCTGTGGGCGGTCAACCGCGAGGTGTACCGCCCCCTGGCGTCCACCTCCTCCTACTCGGATCCCGGAACCTGGCAAGTTGCCTCCGGAGTGGTCCAGATCTCCGCCGGCGACATGATGGGGCGCTTCCTGAAGTCCGACGGCACGCTTTGGGAAGTCTTCGTCTCGGTGGGTACCAACGGGGAGAAGGTCACCTTCTACCGAGGGTTGCCGGAGCGCGTGCAGCTGTGAGGGCGCGGTCCCTCGATGCCTTCATGTCGGGACGGGCGGATTCCCATCGATGCGCGGCCGCAGGCGACGTGCGATCGCAATGGGAGATCCGGAGTCTATCATTGCCCTCGGGAGCAATCGTCCGCGACGACGCGCCCCCATCCTCCGACCACACGCCCAAAGGTTGCCATTCCATGAGTATCCATCCCGCTGGACGATCCGCCGCATCCAACATCCGCATTTCCTTGTGCGCGGGGATCCTGTCCTTCCTGGCCATGTCCGCCTGCCAGGACTCCCCATCCGGATCCACCGGGCCATCGGCGGGGGATCCCACCGGCGCGACGGGTTCGCCGACGGGGACCCTGGATCCCACGCGGTCCAGCGCGGGAGACTACCTGACGTTCGCCCATTCCGATCTCCATTCCCTGGTGGTGAAGTCGGATAGTTCCGTCTGGGCCATGGGCAGCAACTTCGAGGGCCAGCTGGGCGACGGCACCAACGAGGATCGCAGGTCGCATGTCAAGACGATTTCAGGGGTGCGTACCGTTTCCGCAAGCATCTACAGCAGCCTCTACATCAAGGGGGATGGATCCGCGTGGGCCGCGGGGCGGAACATGGACGGCCAGCTGGGCGACGGCACCACCACGAGTCGATCGACTCCCGTCAAGGTGATGGACAGCGTGGTGGCGGTGGCTGCCGGATTCCGTCACAGCCTGTTCCTGAAGCGGGACGGCTCGGCCTGGGCATCGGGATCCAACCTCCACGGTGAGCTGGGCGATCCCGCCTACAAGGAAGGGAAGGCTCCCGTCCAAGTGCCCCTGGTCGGTGTCGCGGCGGTCGCGGCAGGCAACTTCTGCAGCATGTTCCTGCTCTCGGATGGGACCGTCTACGCCGTGGGCTCCAACGACTACGGCCAGTTGGGGAACGCTTCTTCCCAGAAGTTGTCCAGGCTCACGCCGGTGCAGTCGGACGTGAAGGCGATCGCGCTGGGGGATGTTGTGGGGGCCTTCCTGAAGAAGGATGGATCGGTCTGGGTGAGCGGGTGGGAATACGGGACCAGCGTCTTAGACGACGCGCCCAAGCCCCTTGCGCTGGAAAAGGTGCTGACGGACGTGAAGGCGATCGCGGCAGGGAAGACCATCGTCTTGATGCTGAAGAACGACGGCACCTTGTGGGCGGTCAACCGCGACGTGATCCAGCCGCTGACTTCCCTCGCCACCTACTCCGATCCCGGAACCTGGCAGGTGGCCACCAACGTGGTCCAGATCTCGGCGGGTGGCACGCTCGGGCGGTACCTGAAGTCCGACGGATCCCTCTGGGAGGTTTTCATCTCCGGGGTGTTCGACGCCAACGACTCGGTGACGTTCGAAAGAGGGACTCCGATGCGCGTGCAGCCCTGATCCTCATCCGTCCTTTCCAAGGAGTGCTCATGAAAATCTCAAATGGAATCCTGGTCCTGGCGACGGTGTCCGCTCTCGCGGTGTTCGCGGCGTGCGATGGCTCCAGCTCGACTGGGACGGATCCCCAGGTGGAAACGCCGACGAAGCCGAACGATTCGACAGGAACCGTCGAATCGGGCGGGAAGTCCTACAGGACGCGGACGATCGGCGGCAAGACGTGGATGACCGAAAACCTGCAGTACGCGGGAGCGTCGGGGAACCTGGGGAGCTGTCCGGGCAATTCCCAGGACTCCTGCGCGAAGTACGGTCGTTTGTACACATGGGTGGCCGTCATGGGATTGGCGGATTCCTGCCTGGTCGAGGAGTGCGCCGACCAGGTGAAGCCGCGCCATCAGGGCATCTGCCCTGCGCTCTGGCATGTTCCCGCCGACTCGGAATGGGCCGCGCTGGCCCGGCTCGCCGGAGGTCGCGACACCGCGGGCTGGAAGTTGAAGGCCAAACCGAACGGGGCGCTTTCCTGGAACGGAGCCGACTCGCTCGGGTTCGCGGCCCTTCCCGCAGGGTACGGGTTGTCCAACGGAAAGACCTACCATGTCGGGGAAACGACCTATTTCTGGTCGTCGACCGAGACCGGGAAGACTTTCGCTGCCCACAGCGGGTTCAGTACGGAATCCTCGATCATGTCGTACGGTGGCATGAACAAGGAAAGCGAATTCTCCCTGCGCTGCGTGCGCGACTAGCGTGCAGATGGCGTCCTCGCTGACCTAGACCGGCGATTTCTCGCCCCGCTCGCGGGCCAGTTCGCGCAGGAAGTCGCGCAGGAATTCCACGCGGCGGCGGGCTTCCAGGCGACCGGACTCGGTGCGCATCATGGCCGGCAGCTTGAACAGCTTGGCGAAGAAGTGGTCCACCGACCAGCGCACGTCGTCCAGGGGGCGTTCGCGCGCCCAAGGGTCGGAGGGATGGATCAGGTCGGTGCCCATGGAGGCGCCCGTGGCGATGCAGCGGGCCAGGCCGTGGGCACCCAGGGCGTCCAGACGGTCGGCGTCCTGGACCACCCGTGCCTCCGCGGTGGCGGGTTCGATCCCGGCGGAGAACGAATGCGCCTCGATGGCGTGGGCGATGGACGGAATCTGACCAGGAGGCCATCCCGCACGCTCCAGGTATTCCGAGGCGGCCGCCGCGCACAAGCGGCTGGCCTGCGCACGAAGTGGGGAATCCTTGGGGACCGCCACGCAGTCGTGGAGCCAGGCGGCGGCGAACACCACGTCGGGATCGGCGCCTTCGCTTGCGCAGAGGTCCATCGCCGAGCGCACCACGCGGCGCACGTGGCCGGAGCCATGGGCCGCGTCGGCGTCCGCTCCCTGGCGGGAAAGGAACGACAGGAATCGCCCCTCCCAGAGGGCCCGATCGCTCGGAGTCAGGATTCCTTGTCTCCCGGCGGCGGGGAGGCCTTCTTGCGGGGGCGGCGAGGCTTGGGCGGTGGAAGAGGGGCGTCGTCCAGGCGCATCACCTTGCCGAACAGGGCGCAACCGGGCTGGCCCACCCGGCAGGCGATCCCTCCCAGCCGGTGGCAGATTTCGGTGGTTCCATCCTGGTGGGGACAGTAGAAGGACATGGGCGCGCTCCCGGGATCACTCCAGGTTGAGCGCCTGTTCGCGGATGGCCTCCAGGTCTTCCTTCATGGAAATGACCAGCGAGGTGATGGCCGCGTCCTGGCACTTGGAGCCGGTGGTGTTGGTTTCGCGGAGCATTTCCTGGAGCAGGAAGCCGATCCGCTTGCCCACCGCTCCGCCGTCGGAAAGCGTCTTGCGGAAAGCGGCGATGTGGGTGGAAAGACGGGTCATCTCCTCCTGGACGTCCAGGCGTTCGGACATGTGCCCGATCTCCTGGGCCACGCGGGCCTCGTCGAATTCCTTGCCGTCCAGGTACTCGCGGATGCGGGTCTCCAGGCTCTCGCGCACCTTCTCCAGGGTGGCCCGGGCGAGCGAGGGGATCTTTCCCGCGGCCTGCTCGATGCGGTCCAGGCGCGCGAGGAGATCGGCCTCCAGGGCCGCGCCCTCCCTTTGGCGGAAGGTGTCATGCTCCAGCAGGGCGTCGGCAGCCGCGACGAGGAGCGCGTCCTTCAGCGCCGGATCGTTGGGTTCGGGGATGTCTTCCACCTTGCGGGTGGCCGCCCAGCGCAACAGGTCGGAAAGGAGGAGTTCGTCGGAGATTCCGGCGGCCTTGCGGATGTCGCGCAGCTCCTCGGCCAGCTTGGCCCAGTCGACCCCGCCGGCCTGTCCTTCGCCGGAGGTCTCCAAGGTGCATTGGACGGTGACCGATCCCCGTCCCACCTTGCCCTGGATCACTTCGCGCAAGGCGAATTCGTGGCTCTGGAGGGCCCGCGGCAGGCGGATCTGGAGTTCCATGAAGCGTCCATTCACGGAACGGACTTCCAGACGGACCGTCCTGGTGCCGGACGTGGCGCTTGCGGTCCCGAATCCGGTCATGCTGCGAATGTTGGTCATAGGATCCTCTGGATGCGAACACGGGGGATTTCGGTGTCGATGAAGACTCGAAAAGATACCCCCTGTCGTCTTCCGGCGCCAGTGGCGAGTTCGCGGAAACCGGCGTTCCGTGTCCGTCGCCGTTGCGGCTACGGGCTCAGGCGCTTCGATGTGTCTCCCTTGGGTGGCTCCACCTGCCAATAGATGGGGCGGACCAGGAGCGGCATGGAGTCGATCTTCCGTTTGCGCAGGGCCTTGAGCCGCGGAAGGATGTCCGCCGAATCCGTGACGATGTCCAAGCGGGTCATCAGGCCCAGGAAATTGGTCACGGGAGCCACCCGCACCTTCCCGAAGGACGTGATGGCCCCGGTGCGGATCTCGAAGGTGTCGGAGGTGAATCGTTGCGGATCGCGGCCGGCCAGGACCAGGTGGGTGGGCACGTATCGCCCGGGGGGGAGTTGCTGCATCACCAGGTCGCCGGTCTGCAGCACGGGATCCATCGCCAGACGGATCCGTTCCTTGTCGGTGGTGCGCTGGATGTCCACCTGGACACCGCCGCCGAACCCTCCCTGGCAGACGTGGACCAGAAGGCCGTTCTCGGACAGGTTGATCTTCCCTTGGCTGGCCTTGGTCACCAGAAGGGCGGGATCGGCGTAGTTCAGTCCTCCGAAGAAGGACCCGAGCAGCAGGAGGGCAGCATGGAGCATGGGAGGAAATCTACCCTGACCCGGAACCGTCGGGGGCTCATCGCAGGAGGAACATCAGTCCGGACTGGGCCAATCCCACCAGTCCGCCCAGGACGGCTCCGCTCCATTCGATGAAGCCGAACTCCCTGGCCAGGATGGAAAAAAGCATCTCTTCCATGGCGCGCGGCGACATGGCCTGCACCTTGGCCCGGACCAGATCGCGCACCGGCACATGGTCTTCCAGGGCCTGGCCGGCCCCTTGCGCGATCCGGGGGATCATGCCGCTCAGCTCCACCGCGAGCATCTCGGCGACCTTGTCCTTCATGCCCTGGGTCAGGAACATGGCGACCATGGGGTGCAGTCCGGGTAGGCGTTCCTCGGCGAAGCGCTTGGCCTCCGCTGCCACGACCGGCTTCAGGGATTCCAGCAAATCGGGATCGGTCAGGGCGCGGGCCAGATCGTGGTGGCTCACCAGCTCGCGCTCGACCATGGAGCCCAGGTTTATGGCCAAGGCCTCCTGGCGCCGGGGGATCACACCCTGGATGGACCAGGGGCCGATGCGGATGGGTTCCACGGGGCGAAACAGCATCTTCAGGGCGAGCCAGTTGGTGCCCCAGCCGATGAGGGCGCCCACGACGGGCGGCAGGAGGAACGGCCAGATGGAGTGGATCATGGGAGGGGCAAGTTACCAATTGGCGTCGGGGCGGGCGGGATGGTAGGATCGGGGCGATCGCTCCCTCTCCGAATGCGGGTCGCGGTCGCGGAAATCCTTTGGGGAGGTGTGCTTGATCGAAGGATTGGAGGACGATCCCCGGCTGGATCCTGGTGGCGAGGGTCCTCCCCTGGCCGAACAGCTCCGGTTCGCGGAGTCGCTGCTGAACGTGACTCCGGGAATCCTCTACATCTACGACCTCCAGGAACGGCATGTGGTGTTCATCAATGCCAGAATCCAGGATCTGCTGGGCCACAGCTCCCGGGAAATCCATGCGATGGGGGGGCGGGTGCTGGAGATCCTGATGGAACCGGGGGATCTGGCGCGCTACCGGGACGAGATCCTGCCACGCTACCGGCAGACCAAGGATTTCGAACGGGTGGTCCACCAGTACCGGATGAGGCACAAGGATGGGCGGTGGCACTGGGTGGAGAGCACCGAGGTGGTCTACCTCAGGGACGTCGACGGCGCACCGGTCCAGATCCTGGGCCTGGGAATGGACATCTCCGAGCGCAGGCGTTCGGAGGAAGCCATGCGGGAAAGCGAGTATTTCTTCAGGGAATCCCAGCGCACTTCCCAGACCGGGTCCTACAGGGGGAATGTGACGACTGGCGTCTGGGAATGCTCGGAAGTCCTCGCCGGGATCTTCGGGATCGATCGGTCCTTCCAAAGCGACGTCGACGGTTGGCTCCGGCTGGTCCATCCGGACGATCGGGCCGCGATGCAGGCCTACTACGTCGACGAGGTGGTGGCCAAGCGCACAAGGTTCGACAAGGTGTACAGGATCGTGCGGCCTTGCGACGGCGATGTCCGCTGGGTGCATGGCATGGGGGAGCTTGTCCTGGACGGACAGGGAGCTCCCCTCCACATCATCGGGACCATCCGCGACGTCACCGACCGGCGTCGCGCGGAAGAGGCGTTGCAACGCTCCGAGGAACGGCTGAAACTCGCCACCCAGGCAGGCGGGATCGGCATTTGGGACTGGGATGTCGAACGGAACATCCTCGACTGGGACGACAGCATGCTCGCCATCTACGGCCTGGAAGCGGGACGGTTCGAAGGGTGCATGGAGGCGTGGGCCCGCGGGCTCCATCCCGACGACCGCTCACGGATGGAGCGAGCGACCCGCGATGCGATCGAGGGTCGCGCGGAATTCGCGGAGGAGTTCCGGATCGTGCGTCCGGACGGGACGGAACGGATCCTGAAGGCCAATTCCTGGAGCCAGCGCGATGCCCGGGGAAGGGCGGTGCGGATGGTCGGGGTGAACATCGACATCACCGAACGCAAGCGCGCCCAGATCGAACTCGAACACCATCGGACCCATCTGGAGGAGCTGGTGCAGGAACGGACGGCCCAGCTGGAAGCCGCCAACCGCGAACTGGAATCCTTCTGCCACACCGTATCGCACGACCTCCGGGCGCCGCTGCGCCACCTGGACGGATTCACCAAGCTCCTGCTCTCGGAGTGTCGACAGGAACTGTCTCCGGATGCCGCCCGCTACTTGGAGACCATCGCCGGGGCGGCCAGGAAGATGGGCGTCCTCATCGACGATCTCCTCCAGTTCTCCCGCACCAGCCGCCAGGAGATGGCCGCCGTGTCGGTGGACATGGACGCGGTCTTCAACGAAGCCCGGCTGCAGCTGGGGGATCCGGTCGCGGGCGACCGCAAGATCGATTGGGTGGTGGGGGCGCTGCCCGTGGTCCTGGGCGACCACAACCTGCTGCGTCAGGTGTGGGCGAACCTCCTGCAGAACGCGGTCAAGTACACCCGCACCCGCGACGTCGCGCGCATCGAGGTGAAGAGCTGGAGCGAAGGCGGCGAGGAACTGTTCTCCATCTCCGACAACGGGGTGGGATTCGACATGCGCTACGTGGGGAAGCTCTTCGGAGTCTTCCAGCGGCTGCATCGTCAGGATGATTTCGAAGGCACGGGCATCGGATTGGCGATCGTCCAGAGGATCCTCATCCGCCATGGAGGGCGCATCTGGGCCGACGCGACCGTGGACCAGGGTGCCACGTTCACCTTCGCGCTGCCGAAGGCCCCGGGGGCGTAGGCGGGTTCCGCAGCGGGGCTGGCGCGTCCCCATGTCCGCTGTCGCCATGGACGTTTTCCGGGGAGATCTACTTTGCCACGGTGCACGTCGGCGCCGCGATGGTCGCGCGGCCGTTCGTGGTGGGAGCCGATCGATGAGCCAAGGGACCCTGCGGGAGCGCGTCGCCGTCCGGGATGACTTGCCGGGCCTGCTGGAACTGTACCGGCAGCTGACTCCCGACGATCCACCGCTGGAACCTTCCAAGGCCCGGGACATCTGGAGGACCATCGAGTCCAACGACGATCTGCGGTACTTCGTGGCGGTGGACGGGCGCGACGTGGTTTCCAGTTGCAACATCGCGATCGTCCCCAACCTCACGCGCAGCGGAGCGAGCTGGGCGATCATCGAGAACGTGGTCACCCACGAGGCCTGGCGCAGGCGTGGGATCGCCAGGCGCCTGATGGGGATGGCCATCGATTTCGCGAAGGCGCGCGGCTGCTACAAGGTGTGCCTGCTCAGCAACCATACCCGTGCCGAAGCCCACGCGTTCTACGAGTCGCTCGGCTTTTCCGGAACCGCCAAGGTGGGGTTCCACATGAAGCTGAAGTAGGCGAAGCGAGCTGGAGACGCGGGTCGGAACGTGGGTGTGCCCATCACCGGAATGCATCAGAGATGCGTGGCCGGAATCGCCACGATGCGTTCGTCCAGGCGGCGAACGTGGATGCCATTGTCCACGAGGATCCCGAAGGCGCAACCCTGCTCGGCGACGAAATCCTTCAAGGCCCGCCACTTGCGGGGATCGCCTGTTTCCGAGTACTTGATTTCCACGGGAATCGTGCCGAAGGAGCCCTGGAGCACCAGGTCGATTTCCGCGCCGGCACCGGTCCGGTAGTGGAACGCCTGCGCGGCCACGCCTGCATGGGCGAGCTGGCGCAGGATCTGCTCGACCACGAAACCCTCCCAAAGGCTTCCCATGCGCGGATGCGTGAGCAATTCGTCGCGGTCGCGGATGCGCAGGAGATGGTGCAGGAGTCCAGAATCGCGAAGATGTCCTTTGGGATGCTTCACCAGGCGCTTGGACGGATGGCGATCCCAAGCCTCCAGATGGCGCCACAGGTAGGTGCCGTCGGCCAGGTTCAGCCAATCGCGGATGGTCGGCTGGGTGACGCCTACCGCTCGGGCGAGTTCGGATTGGTTCAGGATTTCGCCCGAAGCCCCGGCAAGCAGTTGCAGGAAGGTCCTGAATCGCTGGTGGTTCATGGCGGGGGCCAGTCGAGGCAGGTCGCGATCGAGCAGGGAGCGCAGGTAGTTCTCCTGCCACAGCTGGCCGTGGCGGGCCTGGTTCTTCAGCCAAGGCTCCGGGAACCCTCCCCGCAGCCACGAATCGTGGATCTGGTCCAGAGTGAGGCGTGGCTTGAGTTCCAGGCAGGCTTCCAGCGAGTGGATGGCCTGGGCGAACGGTGTCGATGGCTGCTGGTGGGCTTCGGCGGCGGTGAATGGGCCCAGCTCCAAGACGGCCATGCGACCCGCCAGGCTTTCGTGGAGCGACTTGACCAGGCTGGGCGAGACCGACCCGGTCAGAAGGAAGCGGCCAGGGGCTCGGCGGTCGGCATCGACGGCCACGCGCAAGGCGGGAAACAGCTGGGGAAGTTCCTGGGCCTCGTCGATGGCGATGCGACCGGATTCCATGCGGAAAAAGAGGTCCGGATCGGCGGCGATCCGATGGAGATCTGCTTGGCGCTCCAGATCGAATCGTTTCCATCCGTCCTGCGCCACGGCTTCCAGGAGCGTGGTCTTGCCGCACTGGCGTGGACCCAGGATGGCTACGACGGGAAACAGGTCCAACAGTTCCTCGAGATAGCCGACGGATGAGCGCTTCATATATTGTAAAATAAAGATCACAGTATGAAAATGCGTGGTTCGATTTTGTGATTTTTAGCCAGGGCGCTGGGGATTCCTACCCAGTGGGGCCGATTTTTTCTAATATGGCCCGGGTCGCTCCAAGGGCGGCCGATTCTACGGCCACCGGAGCGGACAGGCTCCGGCGAAGGCCTCCACACAGCCGGAGACTCCAATGCCCAAGCGCACAGATATCCATTCCATCCTGATCATCGGATCGGGGCCCATCGTCATCGGACAGGCCTGCGAATTCGACTACTCGGGGACACAGGCCTGCAAGGCTCTGCGTGAGGAAGGGTATCGCGTCATTCTGGTCAATTCGAACCCCGCCACGATCATGACCGACCCCACCACGGCCGATCGCACCTACGTGGAGCCCATCACCGCCGACGCCGTGGCCGCGATCATCGCCGCCGAACGCCCCGACGCCATCCTGCCCACCCTGGGCGGACAGACTGCCCTGAACTGCGCCATGGAGCTGGCCAGCCGCGGCGTACTGCACGAATTCGGTGTCGAGATGATCGGCGCCACTCCCAGCGCCATCGAGAAGGCGGAGAGCCGCCAGCTGTTCAAGGCCGCCATGGAGAAGATCGGGCTGGAGAGCGCTCGTTCCGACGTGGCCCACACCATGCAGGAAGCCCGCAAGGTCCGCGACCGCCTGGGCTATCCCGTGGTGATCCGGCCCGCCTTCACGATGGGTGGCGCCGGCGGCGGCTTCGCCTACGACGACGAGGAGTTCGAGCGCATCTGTTCCAACGGCCTGGCCCTTTCGCCCACCACGGAGGTCCTCATCGAGGAGTCCATCCTGGGCTGGAAGGAATTCGAGATGGAGGTCATGCGCGACAAAGCCGACAACGCCGTGATCATCTGCTCCATCGAGAACCTGGATCCCATGGGCATCCACACCGGAGATTCCATCACGGTTGCCCCGGCCCAGACCCTCACGGACAAGGAATACCAGCGCATGCGCGACGCCTCCATCGCGATCCTGCGCGAGATCGGCGTGGAGACGGGCGGATCCAACGTGCAGTTCGCGGTCAATCCCAAGGATGGCCGCATGATCGTCATCGAGATGAACCCCCGCGTGAGCCGCTCGTCGGCGCTCGCGTCCAAGGCCACGGGATTCCCCATCGCCAAGATCGCGGCCAAGCTCGCGGTGGGATACACCCTGCCCGAGATCCCCAACGACATCACCAAGAAGACCCCGTCGTGCTTCGAGCCCAGCATCGACTACGTGGTCACCAAGATCCCGCGCTTCAACTTCGAGAAGTTCCCGGGTGCCTCCAGCACCCTGGGCACCCAGATGAAGTCGGTCGGCGAGGCCATGAGCATCGGTCGGAGCTTCAAGGAGTCGCTCCAGAAGGGATTCCGCAGCCTGGAGAGCGGGCGCGGCGGCTTCGGAGGGGACGGCAAGGACAAGGAAATGTCCGATGCCGAGGTGGAATCGCTCCTGGAGATCAAGCGCCCCCAGCCGGACCGCCTCTTCGGCGTGCGGGCGGCCTTCGAGCGTGGCTGGAGCGTGGAGCGCGTGCACGAACTGGGCAAGTACGATCCCTGGTTCCTGGTGCACATCAAGGAACTGATCGACTTCGAGATGAAGGAACTCAAGGGCCGGAAGCTGTCCGCGATTTCCGCCACCGTTTTCCGTCAGGCCAAGGAATGGGGCTTCGGAGACCAGCAGATCGCCTTCGCGACCGGCACCAAGGAGCAGGATGTCCGCGAAGCCCGCCTGAAGCTGGGCGTGGGCGCCGTGTTCAAGACGGTGGACACCTGCGCGGCCGAGTTCGAGGCCAACACTCCCTACCACTACTCGACCTACGATTTCGAGAACGAATCCGTGCGCACGGATCGCAAGAAGGTGGTCATCCTGGGCGGTGGCCCCAACCGCATCGGCCAGGGGATCGAGTTCGACTACTGCTGCTGCCACGCCTCCTACGCGCTGAAGGAAGAGGGGGTGGAGAGCATCATGATCAACTCCAACCCCGAGACCGTATCCACCGACTACGACACCTCCGACAAGCTCTACTTCGAGCCGCTGAACCGCGAGGAGCTCCTCAACATCCTGGAGCACGAGAAGCCCGACGGCGTGATCCTGCAGTTCGGGGGGCAGACGCCGCTGAAGCTCGCCAAGGACCTGGAGGACGCGGGGGTGAAGATCATGGGCACCTCGCCCAAGTCCATCTGGCTGGCCGAGGACCGCAAGCTCTTCAACACCTTGATGGAGGATCTCGGGATCCGCCAACCCGCCGGGGCCACCGCCACCAACGCGTCGGAAGCCCTGGCCGTGGCGGCCAAGGTGGGCTTCCCGCTTCTGGCCCGCCCATCCTTCGTGCTGGGCGGCCGCGCGATGAAGATCCTCTACGGCGTGCCCGAGCTCGAGACCTACATGCGCGAGACGGTGCACCCCACCCCGGAGCACCCGATCCTCCTGGACCATTACCTGGAGAACGCCACCGAGGTGGACGTGGACTGCATCCGCGACACGCACGGAACCGCCATCGTGGCCGGCATCATGCAGCACATCGAGGAGGCCGGGATCCACTCGGGCGATTCGGCCTGCGTGATTCCCTCCATCACGCTGTCGGAATCCGTCCTCCGCGTGCTGCGCGAGCAGACCGTGCGCATCGCCCACGCCCTGGAAGTGGTGGGCATGATGAACATCCAGTACGCGGTCAAGGACAACGTCGTGTACGTGCTGGAAGTGAACCCCCGCGCCTCGCGCACGGTGCCCTTCGTGGCGAAGGCCACCGGCGTCCCGTTCGCCAAGCTCGCCACCAAGGTGATGCTGGGCAGGAGTCTTGCCGAGCTTGGCTACACCGAGGAAGTCGTGCCCAAGCACTACAGCGTGAAGGAGTCGGTGTTCCCCTTCAGCAAGTTCCACGGTTCCGACACGGTGTTGGGACCCGAGATGAAGTCGACCGGCGAGGTCATGGGCATCGACGCGACCTTCGGGGCCGCATTCGCCAAGAGCCAGGTCGGCGCGTCGTCCAAGCTTCCGCTGAAGGGGACCGTCTTCGTCAGCGTGAACGATCGCGACAAGGCCGGAGTGGTCGACATCGCGCGCCGCATCGCCAAGATGGGCATGAAGCTCGTGGCCACCAGCGGCACCGCCGACTACCTGAAGAAGGCGGGCATCGAGGTCGAGATCGTGAAGAAGGTGTCCGAAGGTCCGGGCAACATCGTGGAGCTCCTCCTGGAGAAGAAGATCGCGCTCCTGATCAACACGCCCATGGGCTCCAACGCCAAGGGCGACGACGCCGTGATCCGCCAGGCCGCACTGCGCGCCGCGGTGCCGTACACGACCACGCTGTCGGCGGCGAGCGCGGCGGCGGAGGCGATCGCGACATTGCGCAGCTCCGATCTTGGAGTCAAGTGCCTCCAAGACTGGTATTCCTGACAAAAATCGGCTGCGCGGGCGCATACTCCCCTCCACGGACCTCTCGTCGTACCGCTAAGATCGATCATTCCGGGCGATGGCCCGGAATGCCCGCGTTTTAAGCGTACGACTTCGGGTCCGTGTCAGGTCGTCTGTATCCCGCTCGCTCGATTTTTCTTCCCTTGCCGGTTTTGGCGCATTGGCGCCCTGTGGGCGCCTCGCGCTGTTGGGCGATGTGCGTGACGGAAGGGCCGCGCGGGGGAAAGCCGGGTCATGGGGGGCGGTTTCCGGGGGCGGGGCGGTGTGCTAACTTTTTTGCTCCGATCCCAGACGCGGCGCGATCCCCCCGGAAGACAATGATTGGCGGGGTCCAGTCGCTTGCATTCCCTCGCTTTCCAGGAGCCCCCTCGATGACCAATGTTCCCCTCCGCATCGCATTCGCCGCAGTGTTTTCTTCCCTGGCTGGTTGCGCGGCGATGTTCAGTCCTTCGAGCCAGGATGTCGTCGTGCGAACCGGAGATACCACGGAAGTGGTCCGGATCAACGGCGGCGACTCCATCCGCAGCGGACAGGCCGCCACCCTGAAGAAGGAACGCCAGCCTGTCCAGGTGGTGGTGTCCGGCAAGAATTCCCGGGACGAACAATTCATCCTGATGCAACACAGCATGTCGCCGTTGCATTTCTTTTCGTGGGTGCCCGGGATCGTGGTGGGTGCCGCGGCGTTCGACTACAGCTCCAAGTCCGCCTACAATTTCCCCGACGAGGTCGATCTGCGGCATGTCCGGATCCCCGACATCCGCAAGGAACGGGAGGACGCATGGAACCTCAAGGTCGTCGCCGCCACCGCGAACTTGACCAACAAGAACCTCACCTCGATGGACCATGTGTATTCCGATTGGGTGCGAAATCCTGCCGAAGGCGAGGCGAAGCGTTCCAACACCAGCGACACGTACCAATTCACGGATGCGGTCGCCAAGGAACTCAACGCGTTCCTGGCCAGTCGGGGGTTCGCCTCCGAAAAGTCCGTGTTCGGCTCGAAAGGCAACACGTTGCAGGTGTCCGGCAATCTCGAATCCCTGCGCATGCACTACGTCAACAACAAGATCAGCCTGGATCGGATCGTCTACGCCGATCTGGACATGTCCTGGGAGCTTCGCAACGCGGAGGACAAGGTCCTGGTTTCGAGGAAGACGCCGGTGACCTCGGGCCAATTCATCTTCGGATTCCCCTACATCTACGGACCCATGCTCACCCAGGTGATGGGCGACGGCATGGAGAAATCCCTATGCCTGTTCCTGTCAGACAGCGCCGTGCGCGCGGAGATCTACGCGCCGACGAAAGCCGCGCCGCCAGCAGCGGCCAAGAAGTCGATCAAGCTGGTCGGCTCCAGGAAATTCGTCTCCAATCTCCAGCAGGCGGTCAAGTCGTCGGTCACCATCAAGGGCAAATCGGGGCACGGCAGCGGCTTCGTGATCAGCGGCGACGGCTACATCGTGACCAACTTCCATGTCGTCGATCGCATCCCGGATGGGAAGGTGATCCTCAACGACAAGAGCAAGTTCGATTACGAGGTGGTCCGGTTCGACAAGGACATCGATCTGGCCCTGATCAAGATCGACGCGAGCGGTCTCACGCCGTTCAAGCTGCAGAAGAGCGGGACTCCCGATGTCGGAGGGGACGTGTACGCGATCGGGGCCCCCGAATCCGCGGAGCTTTCCCAGAGCCTTACCAAGGGGGTGGTGTCGGGGATCCGCACCACGGAATCCGGAGCGAAGCTGATCCAGACCGACGCCAGCGTCAATCCGGGCAACAGCGGGGGAGCCCTGGTCGACCCCAAGGGCGTGGTGAGAGGTGTGGTCAGCTCCAAGTTGGCGGGTTTCGGAGTCGAAGGGGTCGCATTCGGAATCCCCGCCTACGAGATCCTGGATCGCCTGAAGCTCGAGACGGCCTACTGATGGCAGGAGTGGAATCGGGGCTCCATGGGGTCCCGATTCCACTTGGATCCTTCGATGGCCATCGAAGGGAACATCCTGTCAGGGACGTTCGATCTCGATGGCGCGGCCGCTGCGGTCTTCCAGGCGGACGCGGCGGGGAAGGCCGCGCCAGCGGATCGCGATCTGGATCTGGTCCAAGGCGTCCGCGTAGAAGCGCGTGGGGTCGCTCGTTTCCAGGATCAGGATCCGCTGCAGGTCGGGAACCGGCTGTCGCGCATATCCGCAGGCGGGAGCCAGGTCCCCTGCCGGAAGCGACACGAGCACCACCTCGCTTCCCTTGCGGGGAAGCTGCAGGTCCACGAGGATGACGGAATCCGTCACCATCGGGACCGATTGGATCCGGGCCAGGCCGATGTGCAGTGCGGTGGAATCGACGCTCGGCAGGGGCCGGAGGGTGTCCACGGCGGCACGCGTGCGATCGCGCTGCGGGTAGGTCTCGAAACGGGCCAGCAGGCCGCCGGCGGAATCGCGCAGCGAAAGATGCCCGGCGGAAATGGACCAGCGGCGTGTCGTGGCCAGGGCGGCCAGGAGGCGGCGTCCCAGGGCGGAGTCCTGTTCGCCTGCGCAGGCCGCGACGGGAGATGCCAGGCCCCGCAGCGTCAGCGCGTTGGAGTCCGCGGCGAAGGTTCCCGCGGACCAACCGCAGGGGAACACTCCCTGGAAGGTGCCAGAATCCGTCATGTCGAGTTCCACGGTGGCTCCGACCACGGCGGACTGCCCGAGTTGGTGGAGGAACCATCGGTCGGCAAGGATCCGCTCCTTGGCGACGGATGCGCGTTCGGGGCGCAGGACGGAGTCGACCGTTCCCCGCACGGAGCGCAGGAGGACGGACAAGGGGACGATTTCGCCCGGGAACACCTTCATGGAATCCGTTCCCAGCCAGGTCAGTTGGCCGTCCGCCTTGTACAGACCCAGATGGACGCTCCAGGAGCCCGGCTCCATGCCATCCAGGCACACGGGTCGGGTCGCCGGCACCGAAACGGATCGCTTGATGTCTCCCTGCCGGAGCTCGATGCGCAGGGAGTCCCAGCTACCCTGGGTCCTGTCCCGATCCTGGAGGGGCAGCTGGAAGGCGATCGCCCCGGATTCCCTGGAGGCGGTTTCCGTGGAGGCGGTGGGGGTATCGGAGTCTTCGCAGCCCCCGAGGAGGATCGGCAGGATGGCGAGTGCGGCGCGGAAGCGATGCATGGCGCAGGCCTTTCGAGGAAAGGGAATGCCCGGAAAGTTAGAACGCGTCCCAAGTCCTGAATAGCCTCTCGTGGGACGCATGGCTTCCCGTGGGAAGACGTTGCGCGCGAGGGGCGCTCAGTCCGCGATTTCCACCCGGTTGCGGCCGTTGGCCTTGGCGCGGTAGAGGGCTTCGTCCGCGCGTTTGACCAGGGTATCGAAGTCGGAGAGGTTGCCCAGGGCCGCACCGATGCTCACTGTGAACCGGCGTCCGTCCATCAGGAGGTCGGATTGGATCCGTTCCCGGACCCGCTCGGCGGCGGGCAGCAACCGCTCCGGTGGGATGCCGGGCAGAAGAAGGATGAATTCCTCGCCACCCCAGCGGGCTGCGATGTTCGTGGGGCGCATTTCTTCCTGGAGGATGCCCGCCAGAAGCCGCAGGATCCGGTCGCCGGTATCGTGGCCCAGGGTGTCGTTGGCGCTCTTGAAGTGGTCCACATCCACCATCAGAAGGCCCAAGCGCGTGGTGTTGGGGTCGGTCCCGCGTTGGATCATGCTGGCCAGGCGGTTTTCCAATCCGCGGCGGTTGTGCAGCAGGGTGAGTGGGTCGCGCTCGGAAAGATCCTTCAGGTGGTCGGTCTGGTTCTGGAGATCGCGGATGGCCCGGACATCCTTTGCAAACCGCCAAAGGACGCCGCCGGCCATGAAGAGCATCCATACGGCCAACAGGAACTTCATCAGGGTGTCCTGGCGGATCCACTTGCCGTGCAGTTCCAGGCTGCGGATGCAGAACGATCCCGTCCCCAGCACCACACGGTCGGCGGAGGTCATGAACTCGATCTCACGCACATCCTTTCGCGTGGGATCCAGGTTGCGGGCAGGCACGTTGTGGCGCCCCGCCCACCATGGAGGGATCACGAAATTTTCCAGAGGCATGGATGTGCGCGATATCCCGGAGCCCGCCGGAGCGAAGATCATGTCGTGGAACTTCATGGACTTGATGCCAGCTTCCCGCTCCATGCGGGAATCGACCGACTTGATCTGGGTCTGGAAGCGCACGTTGGGCCCTTCCATGTCCAGCATGTTCACCACCAGGGTGTCGAAGCCCGCGAGGTCCCAGCCGATCGCGGAATCCCCGCGCACGAAGGCCAGGTTCAATCCGCAGAAGGACCAGTTGGGACCCGGGCGGACATCGTAGTGGACCCGCCAGCCGGAGGTGCCGGATTCGACCCGACACACGGAGAGTCCGCCTTCGCTGCGGTCGTCCACCAGGGTACCCCGGACGAGGCCGCTCTTCGGATCCAGCACCACCACGCGTTCCATGCCCCATTTCTGCCAGGCCAAGAGGCCGAAGGTGATGGACAAGAGCGCAAGGACGACGAATTCGCGCCTCAGGAAGGCCAAAATCCGCCGGGAGGTCGGCGGAAGCGGAGGAGAGGGGCGATGTGTCATGGCTTGCTCGATGGGGATCCTAGCATTCCGGATGCGACGATGCCATGGTGGACCACGGGATGAGCGACACCCATCGCGCAGGGGCTTTCGCGAGCCCGGGCGCTCTCAGATGGCTGTTTCCACCCGGTTCCTGCCGCTGGTCTTGGCGCGGTAGAGGGCTTCGTCCGCGCGCTTGACCAGGGTATCGAAGTCGTCGATCCTGCCGTGGGCGACGCCGATGCTCGCGGTCACATGCAGATTTTGGCAATGGAGATCGGATTCCACCCTGCAGCGCAGGCCTTCCGCGGCAGGCAGGACCCTGTCGGGGGGGATTCCGGGCAGAAGCAGGATGAACTCCTCGCCTCCCCAGCGGGCCGCCAAGTTGTTGGGGCGCATGTCCTCCTGGATGATCCGCGCCAGGTTGCGCAGGATGTCGTCGCCGGCGTCGTGCCCCAGGGTGTCGTTGACCGACTTGAAGTGGTCCAGGTCGATCATCATCACGCCGATGACGGGATTCGTCGGATCGATCGCGCGTTCCGTGATCGCCTTGAGATGGTTTTCCAATCCTCTCCGGTTGTGCAGGAGCGTGAGTGGATCGCGTTCGGCGAGCTCCTGGAGCCGGGTGGCCTGCCTCTGCAGGTTTCGGATCGAGACCAGCGACTTGTACAGACGGATGGCCAATCCTCCGACCACATAGGCCAGCCATGCCGCGAACAGGAGCTTGAACAGCGCTTCCTGGCGGATCCACTTGCCGCGCAGTTCCAGGCTCTGGATCCCGAAAGACCCCGTTCCCAGGACGATCTGGTCGGCGGAGGTCATGAATTCGATCTCGCGGACTTCCTTCCGGATCGGATCGAGGTTGCGGGAGGGAACGCCGAAACGGCCGGCCCACCAGGTGGGAACCACGAAGCGGTCGAGCGTCATCGTCGCGTGGGAGTTCCTGGTTCCATTCGGCACGCCGATCATGCTGAGGTATTTCATCGACTGGATCCCGGTCTCCTTCAGCAGCCTCCGATCGTCGACTTTGATCTGCACCTGGAACCGTACGTTCGGCCCGTTGATTTCCACCATGTGGATCACCAGGGAATCGAAGTTCGACCAATCCAAGCTGATGGGAACGCCGTCCTTCCTGAAGGCCAGGTTCAATCCGCAGAAGGACCAGTTCGTGCCCTGTCGGACATCGTACTGGAGCCACCACCCGCGGGAGTCCTCGTGGGCCTCGCAGACGGACGTGCCGTTCTCCGAGTGGTCGTCGACCGACGACACCACGGCGATCTTGTCGCCCACGTCCAGGACGACCGTGCGTTCCATCCCCCAATGCTGCCAAGCAATCAACCCGAAGGTCGCGAACAGCAGCAGAAGCACGATGCGCTCGCGGGCCAGGAGGCTCAGAAGCTCCAGCGCGACGGATCGATGCGAAGGGATGGGTTCCGGCATAGGTGTTGCCGGAGATCCTACCACTCGTTCTTCCCGCGGATCAATCGTTTCGGATCGGCTACTCCGCCAAACACGGAATGGACGGTGGGGGACGCATCCGGTCGGACACCCCTCAGCTTCGCTTCTGGGGGGAGGTCAGGAGCGCGCCCAGGAGGTTGGTCACCTCCGTCGCCAGGTCGCGCAGTGGCGGGACTCCTTCCCAGCGCAATTGGCCGTCCAGCCAGAGCATGGCCAAGCCGTGCACGCTCGACCAGAGCGTGAGCGAGACGGAATGGGCATGCGCTTCGGAGCAGCCCAGCCGATCCTGGATTCCGCGGAGGAAGCTTTGGAAGGCGGCGGCGGAGGCTTCCACCATCCGGGGATCCATGCTGGAGCTGTCGCGTTCGTGGCTGTACATCAGACGGAACAGCGAAGGGTGTTCCGAAGCGAACTCGGCGTAGGCGATGCCGTAGGCCTGGAGGCCGTCGTGGGGCGGAGGGGCTTCCTCCATCGCACGGGCCATCCGGGTGTTCTGCATCCACACCCCGCGGGCGGCGATCGCCGAAAGGAGGGCGTCCTTGTCGGCGAAATGATGGTACGGCGCGGCGTGGCTGACTCCGGCGCGGCGGGCGACCTCCCTCAGGGTCAGGGCGGCGAGGCCTCTTTCCTCGAGGATCTCGATCCCCGTGCGGACCAGGGCTTCGCGCAGGTCTCCATGATGGTAGGCCGGCACCGGAGATCCATCCGCCCGCGGCTCGGTACGACTCATGCCAGCCAAAATAGCGAACTTCGCGTTCCGCCTGCGGCAGGACCCGACAGGGGAGAGCGGGAGCGGCCCTAACGGGTTCGGGCCGAGGCGGCGACGAGCTCGAAGGCCTTCTCGAGCAGTTCCGGCATGTTGAACGGCTTGGCGATGACGGCCACTCCGGGTTGCTTCAGGGCCGGGCTGTCCAGGAGGTCGAGGTCTCCGGACGTGACGAGGATGGGGGTGTTCCAGCCGCGTTCGCGGATCTTGTCGATGGCGTTCTCGCCCTTCATCCCGGGCATGTTCTGGTCCATCACCACCAGATCGAATCCGCCGTCCTTCTCGATCTTGGACAGCGCGTCGTAGCCGTCGATCGCGGTGGTTGTCCGATGGCCGGACATCTGCAGGAGGCGCGACATCAGGTAGCGGAGTTCGGGCTCGTCGTCGACCAGGAGGATGTTCAAGCATCCGGGATCGGGAGACCCGCCCGGTGGCTGGACCGCGGAGACGGATTGCGCACGGGGCGGCTGGGCCCCGGATCCCTCCGATTTCTGTCGATCCGTGGAAGAGGTTGGACGGCTCGTTTCTGGCATCCTTTGTGAACACCCGGATTGTCCCATTCTTTACCGCGCCGTGCGCGCAACGCCTCGATCGCATCGCGGACCTGGTGGCGATGGATGCGGCCGGTCAGTCGACCCTCGCCGGCAGGAGCATGAAGGGGAGCCCGCGCAGGTACAGGCGGCGCTGGATGGCGAAGACCACGTTGTTGTGCAGCAGCCGGGTCCAGAGCCCCTCCTGGCGGAACACCAGCTGGCCACCGAAGAACACCGACCGGGGGTAGTCCCGCGCCGTTTCGCAGGCGAGCTCCTCGAGGGCTTCCACGACGTCGGCGTGCACCGTCCAGCGTCCTTCGGCGCGTCGCCCGTTGGCATGGAGGTATCGCACGTACCTGTCGGTTTCCGAGCCCGTGTGCGATCGGAGGGCATCGATCTCGTCGACGCCCTTGAACGTGCCCGCGTCCAGGAGCCCGACGTGCAGGATCACGAAGTTCTCGTAGAAGTCGCCGTGCAGGCGCAGGATGGAGAACAGGCTGTGCAGGCCCAGACCGTTCCACCCGTTGACCAGGAGCACCGCGGTGCGGGACTTGGGGTCCGGATGGACGGGGGTGGGCGGATCGGCGGTGTCCGGAATCCCGGCGGCCTTCACCAAGGTGTCGAGTCGTCCGGAAAGCATGTGGGTTCCCTGGTAGTGACGCTTGACCAGCAGCGCGATCCCCGCGAACCCGAGCGTGACCGCCAGGGTCAGCCAACCTCCCGCGGCGAACTTCTCCACCACCACGAAACACAGGATGAACGCCGAGAGTCCGCATCCGAGGCCGGAGACGATCAGCGGGCGGAGCCAGCGCCGACCGGCCTTCCGCTCCCGGAACCAGTGGACGACCATGCCGAGCTGCGAGAGGGTGAAGGTGATGAAGACGTTGATGGAATAGAGGACCATCAGGAAGCCCACGTTCCCGCGCGTGGCGGCGAGGATCGCGAGCGATGCGACGGCCATCAGGAGGATGCCGTTCTGCGTCACCAGCCGATCGGAAAGGTGCGCGAACCGCGAGGGGATCCAGCGGTCGACGGCCATGTTGGAAAGCACCCGCGGACCGTCGAGGAATCCGGCCTGGGCGGCGACGAACAGCAAGGCTCCCTCGGAGAGGAGCGCCACCACGACCAGGACCGTGCCCGTGGCTCCCCAACCGGCCGCGATCCTCTCGAAGAGGACGGCGTTGAGCGTCTTCCCCGGCTCGGGATACACCGAATAGAGGAGGAAGGCCACCATGAGCCCGAAGGACGTGAACGAGAGCGATCCGGCCATGTAGGCCATCGTGCGCCTGCCCGTGCGCACCTTCGGTTCCCCCAGAAGCGGCAGGCCGTTGGAGACGGCCTCGATGCCGGTGAACGTGCCGGCGCCCATGGAGTAGGCGCGAAGCACCAGGAGCAGCGCGGGAAGGAGACCCAACGCGCCGATGGACGAGGAGATCCGTCCGGACGTCTCGCGCGCCACCGAGGCCGCCTCCGGTGCTCGGGAGGCGGCCGCCCAGAGGATCGCGGCGGCGTGGGTGGCCACGAAGACCAGGAAGACGGGGATCAAAGCCTTGATCGATTCCTTGGCTCCGCGCAGGTTCAGGCCCGCCAGGAGGACGAGCATGGCGAGCTGGAAGGGAAGCTTGAGCCAGTGCCAGTGTACCGGAAGGAAGCTGAAGACGGCGTCGCCGCACGAGGCGATGGAAAGCGTGACCGTGAGCACGTAGTCGATCACCAGCGCCGATCCCGAGAGCATGCCCAACCTGGGCGAAAGCAGCTTGGAGGCCACCAGGTAGCCTCCTCCTCCGGTGGGGAAGAGCTGGATGATCTGCGAATAGCTGGCCGAGATCACGAGGATCGTGAGGGTCGTGCACAAGGCCACGAACAGGGCCAGCGACGGGTGCGCTCCGAGGGACCGGAAGGCCTCCTCGGGGCCGTAGCAGGAGGAACTCAGTCCGTCGGCTCCCAGGCCCACCCAGGCGAAGAAGGGCATGAGCGCGAGCTTGTGGAACACCGAGCGGTCGAACGGGTCCTTCGGATCGCCGAACAGGGCCTGCCGGATGCGTCCGGGAAGGCCGATCCGCCTGTCGGCGAGGTCCGGGCCGATCGTGATTTCCAGTGGGCTCGATTCCGTCATGGCGCAGCTCCGTTGTCGGAAATTGACATGAAAGGCCCCGTCGGGCCGCCGGAGTCCGGGGCCTCGTGGGATTGGCGTGGAAGATGCGGCGTGCCGGCCTAGGGTCCGGTCGACACGCGCTCGGAAAGGCAGCGGCAGCCCACGCCGATTTCGGTGAGCAGATGGCGGGGCGAGCCGGGATCGGCCTCCAGCTTCCTGCGGAGATGCCCCATGTAGATGCGCAGGTAGTGGGTGTGGTCCTCGTGGCCGCGCCCCCAGACCTCCCGCAGGAGCTGGGATTGGGTGAGCATGCGCCCCTCCGCCTTGACGAGCTCCGAAAGCAGGCGGAACTCCATCTGGGTCAGGTGCACCTCGACGTCTTCGCGGACGACCCTCCGGGCCGCGAGGTCCACCAGCACGTTCCCGAACCGGAACATCGAGGGGCTCTCCGCTCCGGGCCGGTCGGCGGTGCGCCGCAGCAGGGCCCGCAGCCGTGCCAGGAGTTCCGGCACGCCGAAGGGCTTGGTGAGGTAGTCGTCGGCTCCCAGGTCCAGGGTGGCCACCTTCTCCAGCTCGCCGCCGCGCGCCGAGAGGACCAGGACCGGGATGCGGGACCATTCGCGCAGTTCGCGCAGGAATTCCTTGCCGTCCAGGTCGGGCAATCCCAGGTCCAGGATCACCAGGTCCGGTCTGCGGCTGGCCGCCTCCGACAGGCCCAGCCGGGCGGTGCGCGCCAGGTGGGTTGCCAGTCCCTCCTGGCCGAGCACGTCCTCCAGGAGTTTCTGGATGGCTCTGTCGTCCTCGACGACCAACACGGTGCGCCCTCGATCCATAGGAACCAAAGATGGGAATCGGTCGCGTCGAGAAGTCGTAAATAGCGTGCGCTTCCCGTAAACGCCGCGTAAACGGAGGGGGAGGTCATGTCTCGACGGGATCGGAGGGCGGAGGGGTTTCCGAGGGAAGCGCCAGGCGGACCCGGCATCCCCCTTCGGGTCGCCGGGTCACCAGGAGCTCCCCTCCGTGCGCCTTGGCGATCGCCCTGCACAGGGACAGCCCGATGCCGCCGCGGCCGCTGTCGGCGGGGAGGCGGTCGGGATCGAATCCGGGGCCTTCGTCGTCCAATCCCAGCTCCACCCGCTTGCCGCTGGATTCCGCCCAGAGGACGAGCGGGGAGCCCGATGGGGTGTGGCGCGCGGCGTTGTCCAGGAGATTGACCAGCACCCGTTCCACGAGCATCCCGTCGCACAAGAACAAGCCCATCCCGGAATCGATCCGGATGGACACGCTCCGGCCCTCCAGGGCGGCGTGGCGCTGGCGGAGCGCGCCGCCGAACAATTCCTCCGCGTCGTTCCAGTCGCAACGGATCTGGACTCCTCCGCCCTGCAGGCGGGAAAGGTCGAGCAGGTTCTCCACCAGGTCGGCCATGCGGCGCGACTCGGCGAGGATGGCCTCGGCCCGTTCGGCTTCCGCCACGAGTCCCCATCGACCCAGGGTCGCCGCGAGCCCCTGGCTTCCGGCGACGATTCCCGTCAAGGGAGTCCTGAGGTCGTGGGACAGGGTGGACAGGACGTGTCCACGCATCCGTTCCCCCTCGATGCGGAGCATCGCGTCGCGCGCCACGTCCAGGAAATGGACGCGCTCCAGGGAAAGGGCCACCAGGGACGCCAGGGTGCGGGCCAGTTCCATGTCGGAGGCCGCTTCGGGGATGGAGGGGAGGGAGAGGTGCCCGCGCACCTTGCGGGGGGCTTGCAAGGGGATCGTGCAGGCGCCGGCGGGGGCCGCGGCGGGGTCCGGGCTGCCCACCGCGAACCCGGGTGTCTGGCCGAGGGCGTCCTGGAAACTTCTTCTGGCGGAATCGAGGATCTGGTCGACGGTGAGGGCGGCGGACAGGTTCCGCGCCAGGTCGGCGGTGGCCTTGGCCCGCGCGGCTTCGCGCCGGGAGACCTCGGCTTGGCGTCGGAGCATCGCGGCGAGCTGGCCCACGGCCAACGCGATCGCCAGGAACAGGGACATCGAGGCCAGGTAGGACGGTTCCACCCGCAGCGAGCCGAACGGCGGGAGGAACAACCAGTCGTAACCGACGGCCACCAGCACCGCGGCCATCGCGCCGGGCCCCCTTCCCCACAAACCGGATACGACCACCGCGCAGGACAGGAGGAGCAACTCCAGGTGGAGTTCCGGCAGGAATCGGCGCAGGGCGAGGCAGATCGAGAGAGCCGTGGTGGTGGAAAGGAAGGCCCACAGGTAGCGCATGGGCCAAAGGTATCGATTCCTCCTAGTCCCGATCCAGGATCTCACGGATCTTGCAGTGGAGATCGTGGATGGAGTAGGGCTTCTGGATCAGGTCGGTCTGGATGGCGGAGCAATCGCATCCGGTGGAATTCCCGGCCATGTATCCGGAACACAACAGGAGCCGCAGCCCCGGGAATTCCCTCCGGGCGAGCGCCCCCAGTTCGCGTCCGTCGATTCCGGGCATGACCACGTCGGTGAGCAGGAGCTGGATGGATCCCTGGTGGGTGCGCAGCAGGTCCAGGGCTTGCCAGGGATTGGTGGTGCCCACGACCTGGAAGCCCAGGTGCTGCAGGACCATGGTGGTCATCTCCAGGACATCCGGATGGTCTTCGACGACCAGGATGGTTTCCCGTACCCCGGAAGGGAGCCGTGTCCGTTGCGGTTCCTTCGATTGGGCGGGCAGGGGCTCGCAGGAGGGGAACAGGATGCGGAAGGTGGATCCTCGGCCCGGTTGGCTCGCCGCCTCGATGTGGCCTCCGTTCTGCCTCACCGCTCCCAGCACGGTGGACAGCCCCAGCCCGACGCCCTTTCCCCGCGGCTTGGTGGTGAAGAAGGGGTCGAAGATCCTTTCCATGATGTCCGGCGGGATTCCGCAGCCCTCGTCCTCCACGACCACCGCCAAGCGATTGGAGAAGGGCGGGGCGGACGGGTCCGATCCCGTGCCCTTGCCCGGGGAATCGCAGGAGGTCGACACGCGGATGGCTTTTCCCGGGGCCGATGCCTCGGCGGAGTTGACCAGTATGTTCGACAGGATCTGTTCCAATTGGGAGGGGTCGATCCGGATGCACGTGTCGCCGGCACCGGGAAGCCAATGGATCGCGATGTTTTCCGGAAGCGACTTCCCCGCGGATTCCAGGATGGTTCCGATGACGTCGTCCGCCTGGACGATCCGGGGCTGGATGGCGTCCTTGCTGGCGAAGGTCAGCAATTGTCGGATCAGCTCCGCGCAACGGTGGGCTGCCTTGAGGATGGCTTCCAGATCCTTGGCCGTGGACGGATCCGATGTCGTGCGCCTTTGCGCGAGCTCGGCATGCCCGAAAATCACCCCCAGCATGTTGTTGAAGTCGTGGGCGATCCCTCCGGCCATCAGGCCCAGGGCTTCCAGCTTCCGCGAATGGGCGAGGTCGGCTTCCAACTGCTGTCGTTGCAGCTGGGCCAGGTGCGCTTCCGTCACATCCCTCGCGATGCCGAAAACACTGAGGGGAGTGCCATCCGGTCCGGTTTCCAGCTTGCCGGGTTCCACCCAGACATGGCGGATGGATCCGTCCTTGTGGAGGATCCGGTAGCGTTCCGCTCCGGGGGGCAATCCTTTCCTCGCCGCGCTCACCACATCCTGGGCGCGTTGCCGGTCGTCGGGGTGGATCACCTGGAGGACCAAGCCATCCATGCCGTTCGGTGCTTCCTCGGCAACGACCCCGAAGATCCTCAGGGTTTCCTCCGAGAAGGAAAGGCGGTTGGAAGGCAGGTGCCATTTCCACGATCCCAGGTGGCCGATCCTCTGCGACATCTTCAGGAGGGCTTCGGATTCCCGCAACGCCTCCTCGGAACGCCTGCGCACCTCGATCTCGGCGGCGAGTTCCTCCATGCGAGCCAGGCTCAGGTGGGTGCGCACGCGGGCCATCACTTCTTCGGGTTCGTAGGGCTTGGTGATGAAGTCCACCGCTCCCGATTGGAATCCCTTGAGTTTGTCGGCGACCATCCCCAGGGCGGTCACGAAGATGACCGGGATGGGGGACGTGAGCGGATTCGTTTTCAGCCTTCGGCAGGTCTCGTAGCCGTCCATTTCGGGCATCAGGATGTCCAGGAGGACCAGCTTGGGAAGCGGGGTGGCCATCGCGCATTCCAGGGCTTCCTGTCCGCTGGAGGCTGCACGAACCGTGAAGCCCGACTTTTCCAGGATGTTTCCCAACAGGATGAGGTTCGTCGGATTGTCGTCGACGATCAGGATGGTCGCGACTTCCGTGATCCCGCCAAGTGGCCCATCCTCGATGGCCTTTCTGTCCACTTCGGTGATGTCGCTGGGAATCTTCACGTTCCCGCCATCTTCGCATTCCGAGGTGGGACTGGCCAATCGACTTCCTCGAAGTCGGCTTTGGATTCCTTGAACTTGACATCGTAAAGATTCTAAATCAAACTTTACAGCGGTAAGATCGGAGGGGAATGGTCCTTTTCGAGATCCAAGCGAGGTGTGTGATGGCTCATCGGATGGCGGATTGGAAAACGGGTGGTTGCGGGCTTTTCCTGGGTGCGTTGCTCCTGTGCGGGTGTCCTTCCGAGGATTCACCGACCGCATCGACGTCGGCTTCCACGATCCCTGTCGCCAAGGTCGATCTGGATTCCGCGTGCAGATCGGCCGTTTCACTGGATCCGGCCGACTCCATGGGGGATGGCTCTTCCGCGAGGAATCTGCAGGCTTGCCTCGAGAGGATGGAAGGTGTCTGGACTCTCGATCCGGGAGCGTCGACCGATCTGGAGACCGTCCTCGACAGCATGGTGGCGACCTATCCGGAATCGGTCCGATCGCAGTTGCGGGCTCGCTTGAAGTCCGTGGCCGACGTATCCGTTCAGCTGGAGATTCGCTTCGAATGGCCGAAATTGGCCGTCGGCTCCGATGGCGATCGAGGAATCCTGTCCCGCCCGGACGGAGTCGGGGTTCCGTTCGAGGAAAACGGCGAAGAAATCTGGCTGACCACGCGATGGGACTCGGGGCGTCTTGTCCAGGTGTACCAGGCTTCCGATGGTTTTCGGGAAGATGCGTTCGGATTGGATTCCGCCGGTCGGCTCGTCCTGGTGTCCACCACGAAGGGCGACGGCATGCCGCAACCGTTGGTGGTCACCTCGCATTACCTGAGGAAATGACGGAGCGTGTACCCCAATGGGATACACAAACACGTCTGGCGGCTTTCGGGCCGCTTCCTGCAAGACCGGAGAGGCTCCATCTTTGAAACATCGGCACGGGTCGCTTCGTCCGGAAAAGACCGGGGGGGAGGCGGGGCCAGGAACTTCCCGCGAGGGATCGGTTCCCTCAGAGGACTCCTCGACCTCTGGGGGAACCTCCCGGACACCGATGGGGATCAGTTCAACTGGCCGTCCATCTTGGTGGCCGCATCATTGATTTCGGCGGGATTGCGGGTGGGCTTGCCGTTGAAGTAGAGGGAGGGGGTTCCTTCCACTCCGACCGTTTCACCCAGTTGCATGTCGGCGTTGACGGCTTGCTGGGCGGCTTCCGACTTGCGGTCGGTCTCGAACTTGGCCATGTCCAGCTTCAGCGATTTGGCCGTGGCCACCAGGGCGGAATCCGTCAATCCTCGGAAATGGGGGGCCATCTCGAAATAGTATTCCCAGAACTTGCCCTGCTGGCCGGCGGCCCACAGGTTCTGGTGGGCGAACATGGCCTTCTCGTGGATGCTGACCAGGGGGAAATGGCGGAAGGAGATCTTGAGCGACTTGGGGTGGCTGGCCTGCAGGTTCTTGAGGACCGGAACGATCTGCGCGCAGTAGGGGCACTGCAGGTCGGTGAACAGGACCACTGTGAGAGGGGCCTTGGGGTCGCCGAAGATGGGAGTGCCCACGACGGGGATGTTGTATGTGGAATCCTGCCGAAGAATGCGTTGGCGTTCCCGCTCCACGTCCAGTCCCTTGGCGTTGAGGACCTTTTCCAGCATCCGGACCTCGCCCACCAGGCTGTCGATGCGCTTGTGGAGGGCGATGTCTTCCGGCGAGGACTTGGATTGGGCGCAGCTGACAAGCAGGCCGAGGCCGACGAGAACGGTTTGGATTTTCATGGGCGATGGGTTCCCGACTTTGGAGGTGGTGGGTAATTGGCAAAACAAGGTAAATCCAGAGGCATCACACGCTGCGGACAACTTGCGCGCGAAGCCGGGAAAATGCCAAGAGACCGGGACGTCGCTTATTTTTTCCGAAATGGCCAATTTGATTCCGACTCGCCTGGTACCGAAACTGATCACGGTTTTGAAGGAAGGGTACGGGTGGCCGGATTTGGGTCGGGATGCCTTGGCGGGCCTGATCGTGGGAATCGTGGCGCTCCCGTTGGCCATCGCTTTCGCCATCGCCTCGGGGGTGAAGCCGGAGCAGGGGATCTACACCGCCATCATCGCCGGGTTCCTCATTTCTGCCCTGGGAGGCAGTCGAGTCCAGGTCGGCGGTCCCACCGGCGCGTTCGTCGTGATCGTCTACGGGATCGTGGCCAAGTACGGATACGATGGTTTGGCCGCAGCCACCTTGATGGCAGGTGTCATGCTGGTGCTGATGGGCGTCCTGCGGCTGGGCGGTCTGGTCAAGTTCGTCCCGTATCCGCTCACGGTGGGTTTCACCACCGGAATCGCGGTGATCATCGCCATCACCCAGGTGCGCGATTTCCTGGGACTTACCATGGAGCAGGTTCCGGCCTTGTTCCTCCCCAAGCTCAAGGCCTACGCGTCCGCCATGCATACGCTCAATCCCTGGACCGTGGGGGTGAGCCTGCTGGCGCTGGCGATCACGATCTTCTGGCCCAAGCTGACCAAACGCGTGCCGGGGTCCCTGGTGGCCATCGTCGCCACCACGCTGGTGGTGCAGCTGTTCCACCTGGACCTGAACCAAGGCGTCCAGACGATCGGATCGCGATTCGGCGAGGTGCCCTCCGGCTTCCCCGCCTTCCGTTTGCCCAACATCTCCTATTCCCACTTCACCGAGCTGTTCAATCCGGCCATTTCCATCGCCCTCCTGGCGGCCTTGGAATCGCTTCTGTCCGCGGTGGTCGCCGACGGCATGACCGGCCGACGGCATCGGTCGGACATGGAGATCGTGGCCCAGGGCGTGGCCAACATCGCATCGCCCTTGTTCGGAGGCATCCCCGCCACGGGTGCCATCGCGCGGACGGCCACGAACATCAAGAACGGCGCCCGCACTCCGGTGGCCGGCATGGTCCATGCATTGGTCCTCCTGGTGATCCTGCTGGTCGCCGGGAAATGGGCCTCGCTGATTCCCATGGGGACGCTGGGGGCCATCCTCCTGGTGGTGGCCTACAACATGAGCGAGCTGCACATGTTCAAGAAGCTTCTCAAGGCACCCCGCTCGGATGTCCTGGTGCTCTTGACCAGCTTCTTCCTCACGGTCCTGATCGATCTCACCGTGGCCATCGAGGTGGGATTCCTCCTGGCGATGGCCTTGTTCATCAAGCGCATCTCCGAGGTGTCCGAAGTCCGGGAAATCACCCTGACCCTCCATGAGGGAGATGGCGACGACGATCCGGACTCCGTGGCCAAGCGAAGGGTGCCTCCCGGGGTGGAGGTCTACGAACTGTTCGGGTCGTTCTTCTTCGGCGCCGCGGACAAGTTCAAATCGGTGCTCGCCGAATCCAGCCGGTCCCCGAAGATCCTGATCCTGCGCATGCGGCACATGGTTTCCCTGGATGCCACGGGAATGCGGGCGATCGAAGAAATGCACGAGCGCTCGGTCCGCGAAAAATGGAGCCTGATCCTTTCCGGCGTCCACGCCCAGCCCATGACAGCCATGGTGCGGTCCGGGCTCGCCGACCAGATCGGAATGGACAATCTCTGTGCGAACATCGACGTGGCACTGGCACGGGCGGTGGAAATCCAGGCCGCGGGGGTGGAAAAGAAATCCGGGCCGATCGGCGCCGTCCAGGGCTAAGTTTTCGCCCATGGCGAAGTCCAACTTCTGGAAGGTCCTGCCGCTGGTGGTCATGTGCGGGTGCGCCGGCAAGGTCCCGCGACTCGGGGGAGACGGGGCGGCCAACATGGATGCCATCGCCAAGAAGGTGGCCCAGGACTACATCGCACGCTGCTATTCCCCTGTGGCCGAGCGCCGTGTTCCCGACGAGCTTTGCCAGTTCGAACTCTTCGAGCGGGCGGAACGCCAATGGGGCGTGGCTTTCGGAGTGGTGGAACTGAAGGCTTCGGCCAACAAACTGATGGGCATGAAGATCGAAACGGAACTTCAGCGGCTTTTGGTGTACGATCAGGCTTCGCAGCGGTATGTGGCTTCGGACACGCGCACCCGCTACGAAATCATCGCCGCCATCAAGGACAAGTACCGGATCCGCTGAATGCCAACCACCCAAGCCATGCGCGACCTGATCAAGCACCTGCTCCAAGCGGTGGGTCTGGTGTCGACCATATCGTGGACGGCCTATTGGTTCGTCCTGCGGACGCCGGAGGTGGATTGGCGCCATTTCCTGGTGGCCCTGCTGTTGGCTGTGGTCCTCGGCTGGTGGACGTGGATCGCCTTGGGGACCACCGTGGTCTTGGCGCTGTGCATGTTGTTCTTCGGGCCGGAACCGGAGCTCCGTGTCCAGATCATGTTGGAGATCCTCGCGTTCGGAGGAATCGGGATGCTTTGGGGTGGACTGGGAAGGATCATGCTCCAACCCCACTTCCTGACGCCTCCTTCCGCGGGCAATTCCCTGCCGGTATCCCATCGGAGCGAGGTCGCACCCGTCGATCCCAAGGTCCGTCCCGCCCAACCACCCATGCGCTCCAATCGGTTGATGGACGGGAATTTCGACGAATCGCGCTCCGCTCGCAGCGTGCCCCACAAACCCGCACCGCTGGTCCCGCAGGCCCTTCCGCCCCAGGTGCCGGAAAAACCGCCCGTGGCGGCTCCCTTCCATCCCGTGGCGACGCCGTCGTCCTCCCATCTTCCCGTCTGGGACGATCCTTCCGCTGGCGACCAGGTCCTTCCAGTGGCCCAGATGGGTGACATGCCGGAAAACAGGCCGGACCCGAGGGTTCTGGATGGGGACCTGCCCGGGCAATCGCTTCTCCAACCTCGACCGGGACCTGCCGCTCCGGCTTCCCTTGGTGACTACGGAGGCGAATCCGTATACCTGCCGAGCTTGCCTGGCGAGGTGGACAACGTTCCGGAAGTTCCCGCCACCGTGGATCCGTTCCTACCGCCTCTGCCTTCCCTCCCGCCGCCGGTCACCCAGGAGATCCGCCTGGGACAACCGCCGCCGATGCCCTCGCCTCCCCCTCCTCCTCCCAGGCCATCGATCATCGGGAACGAATCCTCCGTGTTCCTGCCCTCGGAATTCCCCACGGTGAACATGCCTGTCGCTTCGAGCCTCCTGCGTCCTGGAGGGTCGTCGGGAGGTGTGATGGATTCGTCGGTCGTCGCCGACGATCCCAGCGGAGCGGACGCGCTGCTTCGCCGTTCCGGATTGTTCCAGCGCCCGGAAACCCAGCCTGGCAAGCCGTGGGAGCACCTCCTGGAATGGTACAACCAGTTCTCCTGGTCGCCTTGGAACGCCGAGGAATTGGAAAAACTCCATCGCCGTCCCGGTTTCCAGGTGAGTTGGGAAACCTTGGCGCTCCAGGAACTCGCCAGGGTCTGGCAGGTCTGGAGGGACGGATGCGTGCCTCTGGATGTGCCGGCGGGAACCATCCACCTCCATGCCTTGGAGGGCTTCCTGCGTTGCGAGGTCCAAGGAGTGCTTCGGCAGCAGGGATTCCCCGACCTCCATCTGCTTTCCAAGGCACCTGTTGGGGACGCTTGGTTGGATGTCTACCGGGAGGTCCGCGGTCGCATGAGAGGTGGCGAAGCCGTGGTCAGTTCGGCTACCGAGGGACCGCTCCTTCTGGACGAGGAGCTCCAACTCTGCGGAAGGCCGGACCGGCTCGCCCAGATCCGTGGCGAGCACGATGTGGTGGCTTTGGTGACACCCTTTTCCGTGAGCGAGGGATTGAGCTGGGTGAGCGTGTACGCCGTGGCTCAATATCGCCTGGCGAAGGGACTCGGGATTCCCCTCTCGGAAGTTCCGGTGGTCGTGAATCTGCCTCTGCCCATCTGGGACGAGCGTCGCGTCTGCCGTCTCACGGTCGTGGAGGATCTGGGTTCGGAGGAGCGTCGGCTGGAGGTGGCCTTGGAACGTTTCCGGCGGGTCTTGTCGGGACAGACCCCGCCACGTCCGCAAACCCAGCAGAGCACCTGTTCCGGATGCGGGTGGCGGCATTGGTGTCCATCCTACGGTGGGAATCGGCCCCGATTGAACTTGGCATCGCCTCCTCCCCAGCTCGCGGCGGTCATGAAATGACTCCCGAAGCGGGATCGCAGGTCCTCGACGAAAACATCTTGGAGGCGAGCTATTCCCAGCTTCTCCCCAGCTGCCAGACGGTGGTCCAGGAGATGGGAAGCCTGCTCCAACGGGTCGCCGAGGCCAATGTGCCGGCCGTCCAGGTCAAGGGACGGGTGAAACGGTTCCCCAGCCTCCTGGAAAAGGCCCACCGGAAAAGTCATCTGGAAGGCAGCACCGATCCTCTGGCGGTCCTGCGACGACTGACGGATCTGATGGCCCTGCGAGCGGTTTGTCCGTTCCTGGAAGATGTGGATCTGGTGGTGGAGGCTGCGCGGAGCATCTTCGAGGTCCACGAGATCGAGCAGAAGGGGGAAGGGCGTTCCTTCGCGGAATTCGGGTATTCGAGCACGCACCTCCTGGTGAGCGTGCCGTTCGAGTTGCAGTGCGAGCTCCCCTTCCTGGCCGACTTCCGGGTGGAGATCCAGGTACGCACCATCCTGCAGGACGCCTGGGCCGAGGTGGAGCACGAGCTCATCTACAAGGTGGGCGCCCATCCCTTGAACCAGCAGATCCGCCGCAAGTTGGCCGCCCTCAATGCCAACCTGGTCCTGTCCGACACCATCTTCCAGGAGATCCGCGACTACCAGAAGGCGAACATCTCCGATTTGGCGAGAGCTCGGGAAAACCACCTGGAGCATGCCACCGGGGAACTTCCTCTCTACCAGCCTCCCGCCGACCCGTCGGGAAGGCCTCGCAAGGCTTCGCAGGCGGAGATCGAGCGGTTGCTGAAGAAGGGCCTGAACGCCCAGATCGCCAGCGAAATGGACGATGCCGTGCGCATCTACACGGACCTTCTGGAACTCCAGCTGGACAATTTCACGCTTTCGGTGGTCTTGAACCACCGAGGGATGGCGCTGGAGAGCCTGGAGCGGCATTTGGAGGCAGTGGAGGACTTCGTGAAGGCCAAGGAGGCCGACCCCAAGAACGCCCGGGCTCGCATCAACCTGGCCCTGGCCTGGCGCCGTTCCGGATCGCATGCCGAATCCGAACGGGAGTTCCGCGATGTCCTGGAATTCAAGCCCAACAGCGCCCATGCCCAGTACGGGTTGGCCCTGGTCCTTTCCGATCGAGGAAAGGTGGAAGAAGCGATCGTCTGCTGCCAGAAAGCGTTGAAGCTGAGCCATGCATTTTCGCAGGCCCAGCAGTTGATGGATGAACTCTTGACGCATAGTCGGCGCGAAGCTGGCGGGGGTTCTTGAAGGGAAGGCTTCTTCCCGCCGGTAAGGCATTCTTCCCGCTTTTCCCGCAGGGAAGATGTGGCGATTCTGGCCTCACAACTCCAGCGCCGAAACGAACTTGCGGGCATGAAGCTTTCGATCGTCCGCCCTTCGGGGTTGTTTTCCTCTGTACTGGCCGGTTTCTCCGCCCTTTTCCTAGGCCTTCCCGAGGCCATCCAAGCGCAGGCCGTCGATCGACTTCCCTATGCTCCCATCGCCAACCCGATGCGCGATTCGGGCATCCCCCAGCAGATCCGCGACATGCAGACATTGCGGATCGGCAGGGTCCGGGTGAACCAGGCGGGATACCGGGCCATGGATGTCCAGGTGGGGATGGCCAAGTTCTATTACATCGGGTCGGCCACCGCCTTTTCCGTGTTCGATACCGCCGGCAACCTTCCGGCAGGTAACGGGGCGTTGGTCGCCAAGAACTTCACAAGCGGTTCCAAGATCACCGTGAAGGGATCGCGCTGGGCGGGCCTGGTATCGGGCGGCGACTCCGCCTACGGTCTGAGCTCCGACAAGATGGGCACCAGCATTCCCAAGAGCCCGGTCATGGAGGGCACTCTGCCCTCCACACTCCTGGAAGGGCATTCCTACCGCGTGGTGGTGGGCAAGGATACCTCGCCCATCTTCCTGGTTTCGGACAGCGTCTACGGCTACGTGCGCGACAACGTCCTCAAGTTCTACGGGATCAACCGCAGCGGCGATGGTCCCTCGTGGTTCCACGCCCCCAGCCATCTCACCGACGGTTTCCTGGCCAGGCCTTCCAAGCCCGGCGCCTACAAAGGGGGGTGGTACGACTGCGGCGACCACCTGAAGGAACCGCAGACCATGGGCTACGCCTTGGTCACCTTGGCTGCGCTCGCCGCCACCTTGCCGGGGCACGACGAGGACAAGTACGCGAACAACCACCTGTTCACCCTGCGCACCGACGGCATCCCCGACATCCTCAACGAAGCGCGGTTCGGAGCCCAGTTCTTCCTCAACTCCTGGCGTCTCAATGGCAACCAGACCGGCCCTGGCAGGGCGGGGGACTCCGGCATGGTCACCGGCGTGGGCGATTTCGGTAAGGACCACGGCTGGTGGGGCCGTCCCGAGGCCCAGGACGCCATGCGGGAAACGGGACGAGGTGGTCCCAGCGAGCGCATCCTGCGCTCGGAGCTGGGCGCCAACACGCTGGGCGACGTCGCCGCTTCGCTGGCCATCCTCTCCAAGCGCTGGCGCCTGTACGACCCCAAATGGGCCGATACCGCCCTGATGGCGGCCAAGGACATGTACGCTTGGGCCAAGGCGCATCCCATCGTGGTGTCCAGCCCGGCCTACAACGGCGCGGGAGCCGACAAGGTCAACGCCAACCTGGCCATGGCCGCCACCGCGCTCCTGTGGGCGACCCGCGATTCCAAGTACCTCCAGGACATCGCCTACGACAAGACCTTGGGGTCCCACGGCGCCACCTGGAACTCGGGCGCGGGCGTGCAGCCCATGGTGAGCAGCTGGGAGGGTGGCTGGATGGTCATGTCCAATCCCAACCTCACCAAGGGAGGAGCCAACACCGACTGGGCCAACCGCCACGCCATCGCCCTGTACACCTTCTACAAGCTGATCCTCGCCGACAAGGACTCCGCCCTCAAGTACGGCGTGCGCGACGAGAAGGAGCGGCAGAACCTGATCATGCACACCGTCGCGGGGGTGATCGCCAATCTCAATTCCATCTCCGGGCAGAAGACGGACCTGCAGATTCCCCTGCCCAAGATCGATCCCAACGACGGTGGCGGCTACGCGATCCGCACGGGTTCCGACTGGTACGTGATGCACATCCAGCAGGAGTGGGTGTGGAACCGCTACCAGATGGGCAACATCACCGAGCTCTTCTTCTACTACGACATCGCCAAGGACCTGGAAGCCGGCTTGGGCGGGACCGACCTCACCAAGTTCACCTGGAACCGCGAGCAGGTCCGTCAGCTGATGATCCGCCAACTGGACTACCAGCTGGGCGTCAATCCCTGGGATGTCTCCATGTTGATGGGCATCGGCGAGAAGAACTTCAACCATCCCCACCATCGCGCGGCCAATCCGGAAGGCCGCAACACGCCTGGTGCCGCGTATGGCTACCACGTCCCGGCCGGCGCCCTCTACGGCGGATACAATCCGCTCATCACCGACAGCGTCTACGACTACTGGAACGACTACCACCACACCGAGGTGTGTCTGGACGGAGCCGCCGCATCGCTTTCGGCGGTGACGGGCCTGGCGATGGAAGTGCCCCTCAACGTTCCTCCCCAGCCCGAGGTCAGGGTGACCTGGGTGGGCGACACGGCCGCCCAGATCGAGATCCACATCAGCAAGTACGGCTCCTTGAAGCTGGACCTGGGAACCGAACGGGGCGTCTACACCCGGGTGATCAAGGGCGACTCCTTGGGAGTCGACTTCGTGTACAGGATCGGCGGGCTCACGCGGGGGACGCAGTACTACTTCGACGTGGTGGCCACCGATCTGCAGGGCAACTCCTCCACCACGGACAAGTGGATCAATCCCCTCCCCGACGGCACTCCCTTCGGGTTCAAGACGCGGGCGATCCCCCAGGGCAAGGCGCAGATCGAGAACGTGAAGGTGTGCAACGTCACGGCCGATTCCGCCGAGATCATGTGGTACACCCCCAACGGCGAGTACCAGTCCAGCATCTGCTGGGGCCGCTCCCCGGTGGAAGATGCCACCTGGAGCTGCGCGCAGGATGTGGACATCTCGGGCCACCCCACCAAGTTCCACTACGTGAAGATCGGGAACCTGATCGAACGGACCGACTACTGGTTCCGGGTGGGGTCCGACGGCGTCTGGGACGACAACGCGGGCGCCTACTACCGCTTCCGCACGCCGGTGCGCATGGCCAACTTCAGCATCCAGGCCCTCCAGTACACCTGGTCGCCGGACATGCCCGCCCTGGCCATCAACGTGATCAACAACGAGAACCGCAACTACGACTCGCTTTCCGTGCGCGTGTACCTGCGCTCGGTGGACACCCTCAAGGACAAGAACGGCAAGGTCCTCACCCACATCCAGAGCACCGCAACAGGACTTGTCAACGTGCCCCTGCGGTTCGAGCAGGCCATGGCCGCCCGCTACGACATCTGCCAGGCCTACCAGCCCACCGGGTACAACAAGCCCTGCGACGATCCCATGTGGGGTCTCACCTGGTCGTGGGGAACCCTCAACCGCGGCGTGCAGATGCTTCCGCCCACCAGGATGCCGGAGACCTGCGACGCCACCAACACCTGCGTGTACTACTTCGACCTGCCGCTGGGACCCACCATGATGCAGCAGGGCTCGCGCATCCGCTTCGACGTGATCTTCGCGGCCCGCAGCCAGTATTCCAAGACCTTGAGCCAGGGCCAGCTGGACCTGATCAACTGGGTGAAGGTCTTCGTGCCCAGCGTGCCGCAGTGGAAGCTCGGCGACACGGGCTGGTTCGACGCCGAGGCGTTCGGTCTGACCGCCCGCCCCTACGGGAAGGATTCCACCACCGACTGGTCGTTCATCGCCCACAGCACCGCCAACGGCGATCCGGTCGACTTCGTGGGCATCCCCCGCGTGCAGACCCAGACCCAGGCCAACGCGCTGATCGACAACCTGGATCCCTCCATCCCCTTCAACCCCTACATGACCGTCTACCGCAAGGGCGAATTCGTCTACGGGTTCTCGCCCTCGAAGATCGAGCAGGCCACCAAGAAGACCTCGTGGGGAGTCCGTGCCACGCTGGCCGCGCCCTTCGACGTGCAGAACGGCACCACCATCACGTTGGACCAGCCCAGCGCCACCGTGCGGATGCGGGGGACCGCGGACGTCTTCGACAAGCTGTTTCCCGCCTCCAAGGGCCAGATCACCGACATCTGGGTGAACGGCTCGCGTCTCACCGACGCCCAGCGCGCCGCCGCGGCCACCTGGAACGCCGCGACCAAGCTGTGGGACCTGGACATTCCCGTGAAGATGGGGATCGGCGGCAACGAGGTGGACGTGACCATCTTCGGCGGCGGCGGCGAGTGCCCCGACACGGCCATCTCCTGCAACACCGGCTGCGCCTTCGAGAACGCCTCGTTCTTCGTGCAGTTCACCCGTGGGCTCCTGACCAACTCCGACCTTTCGCTGCGCACCGCCACCGGGCAGCTGTATCCCATGCGGACTTCCCCCGACAGCCTGGGAATGGTGATCCGCCTCTGGGACAAGGATCGTTCGCGCTCCAAGACCGCCCCCGACACCGTGCGGGTGCGTCTGCGCAATCCCGCCACGGGATGGAGCTCCACCATGCTCCTGACGGAAATCGGTCCGGACACCGGCGACTTCCAGTCGCCGCTGCTGATGCCCACCGCCAAGGCGGGGGCGCTGTCGCCCGTCGAGCTTCCCTTGCGGCGCGGCGACACGATCTGGGTGGAGTACACGGATCCCGACGACTCCAGCGACGTGGGCGCCGTGTTCACCTACGCCGAGGCCACCTGGCCCCAGGCGTTGCGCGCGGGCCTGTTCCGGACCTGCGCGGGCACCTGGCAGCTGCGGGCCCTCTTCGACAAGCCGTTCGCCGCCGATGGTCTGTGGGGTGCGGCTTCCTTCGTGCCCACCACCGTCGCCGGCGATTCCGTGGCCGACATCGCCTTGGCCGCCAATCGGTTCGTGCGGCTTCCCCAGGCCGGGATGCTGGCCGCCGATCTCCTGCCCACCGAACTCCTGGGACTCCAATCGGGCCGTTTGGCGGTTCCGGTGGCCGATGGACGCGGTGGATGGGTGATGCAGACGTTCGTGGTTGCCGACAGCGCCGGTCCATGGCTGGATTCGGCACGCATCGTCGAAAACGTGATGGGACTGCCGATGGACAGCGTGTTCCTGACGATTTCCGAGAAGGTGCGCGGAATCGTTCCGGGGGCGTTCGTGTTCACGCGCGGCGGACTCCCCGTGGCGGGTGGACTGGATTCCCTGAAGCCCTTGGACGCCCAAGGCCTGTCCTGGGTGGGCTTCGCCCGTGCGGGACTGCTCAATGCCATGGATTCCGTGGGCCTTTCGGCCGCTTCCGGCATCCGCGACCTGCGCGGCAACGCTCCGGAGGAATGCGGTTTCGATCGCAAGCCCTTGATCCTTTCCGTGCGTCCGGCTCCCTTCAACCGCGCCTGGATCGCGGACGCCGACGGCGACGGCCAGGCCGACAAGGTGGTGGCCGTGTTCCGCAAGGCCTTGGGAATCGCCGACCTCCCCGACTCGCTGCAGGTGTACTTCGGGAATCCCGCCCAGCCGCGTTCGGTGGCGGTGGCTTCGGTGGTGGTGAAGGACTCGGTGGTTTCGGCCCTGCTGTCCTTGCCGTATCCGTACGGTGTCACTTCCGGAGCGGGGATCGGCGGGCCCGGTGTCCTGCGGATCTGGAAGGGCGGCGCGTCCATCGACTACATGCTGGCCGACAGCGTCGGCCCCGCCCTGCTCTCCGTCGATCTGCGCATGGGATCCGCCAAGGACACCTTGCGCCTGACCTTCTCCGAATCCATGGACAGCCTCAGCGTGGGAGCGTGGCTTGCCGTGAAGGGCTTGGCCGATCTGGCCGGGGCCGGTCCGGCGATCTCGCTCACCGGCGGCATCTGGTCGCTGCCCATCGGCTTGGGAACGGTTTCCGCAGGCGATTCCGTGCGTCCTCCCGTCGGGGGACGCTGGACGGATCTCCATGGGAACGTGCCCGCGGCCGCGCATCCCTGGGTGGTGGTCAAGGGCGCCGAGCGCGCTCCCCTCTACGGCGTGTACCTGGATTCCGACCTCGACGGGTTCGCCGATCGCCTGGATCTGGTGTTCGCCCTGGCTCCCAAGCGGACCGCCAAGGTGACGGCGCCATGGACGGAAATCGGCGGCGGCGTCGTGCCGCTGGCCTTCGACAGCACCGACTGGGTGCTGCCTGCTGGTGCGCTGCGGGTGACCCTGCCCGTCGGACCGTTCGTGTCCGGCGCATCCCAGGTTCCCTCGGGTTCCACCGGAACCTGGACCAGCGGAGGCCAGACACTGGCCTTCCCCCTGATGGACAGCCTGGCGCCGCGGCTGGTCGCGGCGAGCCTGCGCTACGGCGACCTGGCCAAGCCCGATACACTACTCCTCGTCTTCACGGAGCCGGTGACCTACGGCGCCGTGGGCGATTGGCTGGCGCGCCAGACCGGGCTCGCTCCCACCGCTTCCGGAACTCCCGTGGCACAGGGTGCGGGAGTCTGGGCCCTTCCGGTGGCGCTGGGGTCGATCGAGGTCGGTGACCTGGTGAAGCCCGTTCCCACGGGGCGCTGGGCGGATTCGGCCGGCAATCGACCCACCAACGTCCACCCCTGGGTGGTGGTGACGGGGCCCGAGCGCGCTCCCGCAGCCGGCTACTTCCTGGATCAGGACGGGGATGGCGCCGCCGACCACGTGGCCGTGGTCTTCGCCTTGGCTCCCAAGCGAGCGGCTGGCATCTCGGGCACCTGGACCAATGCCGACGGCAGCACGGTTCCCTGGAAGATCGATTCGGCCAGCTGGACTCCCACCGGACAGCTCCTGCACCTGTTCCCGATCGGACCGTTCGCGAAGGGAACCACAACGGTCCCGGCGGGCACCCTGGGGACCTGGACATCCGCGGGTTGGTCGGGCGGCTTCCCGCTCTCCGACAGCCTGGGACCGGTCCTGACCAGTGCCCGGCTGCGCTACGCATCGGAAGTCGGCTTCTCGGACACCTTGCGACTGCGTTGGAGCGAGGTCGGAACCTGGCGTGGAGGCGAGGCCTTCCAGTGGCGCGGCAAGACCGGAGTACTTCCCCTGCCGCTTCCCACGGTGATCGATCCCGATGGGATGGGGGCGATGGTCCTGGTCCAGGCCGATTCGCTGGGCATGCGCCGAGGCGATTCGTTGCGGCTCTCGCCGACCGACAACGGGGTGGTGGATGCGTTCCAACGCCTCGCCGCCTCCCAGTCCTGGGTGCCTCTGGAACTGGGCAAGCGTCCGGTTCGGCTGGAAAGCTCCATGCGGAACTTCATCGAGGTGCCGGCGGGGACTCCGGCTTCCACGGGAGGCCCCATGTTCCTCCAGATTCGGGCCCGTCCGGAACGCGGCAGCGCCGACACCCTCTGGAGCCGCATCGACGGCGTGACCACTCCGGTGACGGGTCCCACCCTGGACTTCTCGCTTTCCTTGAACCGGCCCATCTCCGGCAGCGTCCACATCTTCGACAACAGCGGAGTCCACGTGGTCTCGGCGAGCCTGTCGGCCATCGAGGAGCTCTACCGCAAGGGCGAGCTCCCGACGGATGGCTCGGGCATGTACCAGGTCAGGATGGGCTGGACGGGAGACGACGCCAAGGGCAATCCCGTGGTTTCGGGCGTGTACTACATGCGCTTGATCCTCAAGGACGTCTCGGAAGCCAACGCGGTGTTCCTGTCCAACCGGGTCGTCCCGATGGGGATCCATCGTGGCAAGTGAAGTCGTCCGATGGGCGCGGTTTGGTGTACACTGACCGCGACCGCTTTTCCTTGTTTTGACTGGAAGGCGCCGCCTTGGGCGGCGCTACTGGTTTATCGTCGAGTATGGGCCCGAGTCTTCCCGCTGGGCAATAGGAGTGTAACGTGAGCCGTCGAACCAAACTCTTGACCATCGGGCTCCTGGCGCTGTGTTCCCTGGACGTTCTTGCCGCTCCGATGCCCTACGATTCGATCGGCAACCCCCTGAACAACGCATCTCCGTTGGATCGGGAGGTGCAGCGCAAGGGCGATCTGCTGAACCTGGTGCCCAACCGCGTGAGGGTGAACCAGGCCGGCTACCGCCAGCGCGACGTGGCCCTGGGGCTTGCGCAGTTCTACTACGTGGGCACCGCCCTCACCTATTCCGTGGTCAACGATGCGCGTGTGCCGGTGGCCACCGGCACCCTCTCGCCCAAGGGGGGCGTGACCGTCTCCGGACAGGTCAATCCCACCGCTTCCAATTCCGCCGAGCATCAAACCGGTGGCAACGGAGATTGGAAGACCGGCTATCCCATGACCGGAACCATCGTGTCCGGCCCGCTCATGGCGGGAATCCTTCCCGCGACGCTGCCTGCCGGGCGGTACCGCATCCTGGTGGGTGCGGACAGCTCCGTGCCGTTCGTCGTCAGCGACAACGTATACGCCATGGCGCGCGACGCGGCCTTGAAGTTCTTCGGGGTGGCTCGCTCCGGCGACTACGAGTCGTGGTTCCATCCGAACTCCCACATGTGGGATGGCTGGCTGTTCGACACGACAGCCAGGAACACCGATGGATCCTTCACCTACAAGGGGGCGCTCAAGGGGGGCTGGTACGATTGCGGCAACCACCTGAAGGAAGCGCGGACCATCAGCTACCCCCTGGCCACGCTGGGCATGCTCGCGGCCACCATGCCGGAAAAGGACGCGGACAACTACGCGCTCAACCAGGGCATCGCGCGCCCCCAGCCCACCGACGGCATCCCGGACGTCCTGCGGGAGGCCTGGGTGGGCTCGCAGTTCGTGTTCAACTCGTGGCGCCTGGCCAAAGGCAAGGCCGCCGACATGATCCTTTCGGTGGGCGATCCCGGTCCCGATTTCGGTTGGTGGGGTCGGCCGGAAAACCAGGATGCCGTGTTGTCTCCGCGTCGCGGAGGCCGCAGCGAGCGCGTGTTGCTGAAGAACTGGGGATCGGGCTCCATGGGCGACTTCGCCGCCGGGCTCGCCTTCACCTCGCGCAAATACCGCGTCTTCAGTCCGAGCTTCGCGGATTCCGCGCTCACCATCGCCAAGGCGATGTACGAAGTCGCCAAATCCAGCAATCGCAAGGAAACGGCTCCGGACTACGCGGGCGACGCCGTCCTGTACGACGATCTGGCCTTGGCCGCGGTGGCCTTGCTGTGGGCCACGGGCGACACCAAGTACCTGAAGGAAATCGCCTACACGCCCGGCATGCCCAACGGCAGCGGCGGGGTTTGCGCATCTTCCGGATACGGCCAAGGCTTCGAGACCACGCGGTTCCAGGGCGGCTTCTTCGGGTGCGGCTCGGACGGCATGAAGAAGAACGGAGGCCCCACCGACTACGGCTCCGTGAACACCCTGGCGCTCTATTCGTTCGCGAAGCTCATCCTGGTCAACGCCGACACGGCCAAGAACTACGGCATCTCCGCCGCGCAGCGCGACACCCTGCTGTTGCGGACCATCAACCAGACCCCCGGCCCCACCTGGGGGCAGCTGGGGAACGCTTCCTTCACGATTCCCGTCGGCGGCCAGTACGACCAGCCAATCCGATTCGCCTACGACAGCATCTGGTATTCCATGGGCCAGGGCTACGGCAAGACGGGCTGGTGGAACAAGTACCAGTTCGGCAATCTGGCCGACCTCTACATGTACTACGACATGAGTTCCCTGGTGGATGGCCGTACCATCCTGGACAAGCCCGGGAACACCGATTGGAAGCGCAAGGAAGTGCTGCGGGTGCTCCTGGGCGGACTCAACTACATGTTCGGCACCAATGCACTGGATCTCTCGTATCTGTACGGGATCGGGCGCAAGAACCCGATGCATCCGCACCATCGCGCGTCCAATCCGGAAGGCAAGAACGTGCCGGGAGCCTACTACTACTACCAGATTCCGGTGGGAGGCCTGTACGGCGGTCTCATGACGGGGCCGACCAACTCCGAGGTGCTGCGCGAATACTTCGACACCCCGGTGGGACAAACCGAGGCCAACTGCCCGGATGCCCAGGCGGCGGTGATGATCCCGCTGATGGGTCTGGCTTCGGAAGCGCCGAATGGACCGCCGATGCCCACGGTGAAGGTCCTCGATGTGAGCGACACCTCCGCGCTGATCCAGATCGATCTCGACAAATGGGGATTCGTGAAACTCGGCCTGGGCCTCGACAGCGCCCTGGCGACACAGACGCGGATCGTGGACGGAAATGACACAGCCATGGCCATCCGCATCCTGGTCGGCGGCCTGAAGCCCGCCACGCAGTACTACTTCCATGTGGTGTCCACCGATCTCGGAGGGTTGTCCTCCCTGGTCTCGAAGCGGCCCAATGGAACGCGCGATCCGGTGCCCCTCGGCTTCATCACCGACGCGGTCCCTCCTCCGCCGCCGCTGTACGGAAACATCAAGGTGTGCAATGTCACCTCCGATTCCGCCGAAGTCCTCTGGGCCACCCCCAACGGGGAGTATCGCTCCAGCGTGATGTGGGCGGACAGCGCTTCGTGGAAGGCGAACAGTTTCAAGTATTCGGATTCCGACGCGGTGGGCGATGTGTCCGTCCGATTCCACCGGGTGAAGCTCAAGGGGCTCAAGCCCAAGACCACCTACTACTACAAGGTGGGGACTCCGGGAAGCTACGACGCCACGGTGGGGTGCTTCCGGACTCCCAACGAGGACGTGAAGTTCGATATCCGCACCACTCACTACACCTGGGGCGGCAAGCCCGCCATGGGAATCAGCGTCCTCAACCAGAACGAAAAGCTCTTCGATTCGCTGCAGATCCGTCTGTACGTGAACGGCACCGCGGCCCAGCTGCTGGATCTAGCCGCGCGCGTGGACATCGCCTTCAAATACCGGTCGGACGCGTTCATCGATTCCGGATTGTTCGCCTACACCAAGAACGTCTCCAAGTCGCGGCCCAGGCTGATCGATCCCACCTGCCCGGCGGCCACCCAATCCTGCGCGTGGTACTTCGATCTGCCCATGCACGGAGCCACCATGGATCCGCTGGCTCGCTGGCGTCTGGACGTGGTCTTCGATCGGCACCTGCTGGCTCGCGACACCACGGAAATCCTGGATCAGCCGCCAACCCACGATCCGTTCGCCGCGGGTGGCCAGGACTGGTCGATGCGCGCGCACGTGGCGGGAACGGACAACGGGTTGTCCCCGGTGGATTATCCGGGGGTGCCCGCCATGGGCAAGGAAGACATCGACAACAAGACGCAGGACATCCCGGTCAACCCCTACATCGCCGTGTACCGGCGCAACGAGTTCGTGTACGGATTCTCGCCGTCGGCCGTCGAGCAGAAGACCAAACGGACCGTGTTCGCCATGGACGCGACCTTCGACAAGCCTTTCGACCTGCCCTTCGGGAACACGATCGAGATCGGAACGGGGGTGTCCACCACCCTCAACGGGACGTTGAATCCATACGACGTCATGATCCCCCAATCCAAGGGCTACATCAACACCATCTGGGTCAACGGGACCGCCTTGACCAATGCCCAGCGTCGCGCCGCCCTGACGCGCCAGCCCGACGGCACCTGGAAGGTCTCGCTGCCGCTGCGCTTTGCCGCCAACACCAACAAGGTCGACGTGACGTTCTTCGCCAGCGCCGACTCCACCGACACGCTGGACGCCACGGGTTGTTCGGAAGGGAAGGGATGCGCCTTCTACAACGCCTACTGGTTCGTCAACTACGTGTCCGACTTGACGCCGTCGCTCCTGCAGGTGCTGGACGCCGCGGGAAATCCCCTCTCCAAGGTCGTTCCGGACACATCCCGTCTGATCGTGCGGGTTTCCGACGGCAACGCGAACATCGCCAAGACCGCCCAGGACCAGTTGCTGGTGACGGCCACCAACCGCCGCACGGGAGCCTCCTTCTTGCTTGCGCTGGTGGAAACGGGGTTGAACACGGGGGTCTTCCAAACCGGCATCCTGCCGGTGGTTTCGTCGACGGCGGCGGCCGGGCAGGTGCAGGTGGCCCCCGGCGACACCCTGGACCTGCTCTACCGGGATGCCCTCGATTCGGCGGACGTCTCGTCGTCGACGGTCTGGGCGTCCTCCAGCTGGCCCAGCCTGGTGGGCGGCGCGGTGGTAGCTGGATGCGGCGCCAACTGGATTTCGGCGAGGTTGGACAAGAGTCTGGGGGGGCCTTCGCTGCGCGATTCCATCGTGGGTGGCGCCTTGGTCCTGACCGACGCGATGGGAGCTCCGGTGCAGCAGACGGTGCTGGTGCCCTCCGACATCCTGGTCCTCGCTTCCGGAACGGACTTGCGGATCCAGCCGGCCATTCCAAACGTCGCCGGTGTGACGGGCGGCACGTTGGACCTGCAGATCCGCACGGCCACCGGCAAGTTGGTCGCAACGCGCACCGCGTTGACGGATTCCATTGGTCCTTGGATCGATTCGGCGAAGATCGTCGAAAACGTGGACGGCCTGCGCGCAGACACCCTGATGGTCTGGACCTCCGAGCCCACGCGGTTCGCCGCCCGGACCCTCCCGGTCGTGCTGACGCGCTCCGGCGCGCCGGTCTCCGCGTCCTCGGTGCAGGTGGATTCGGCATGGCTTTCCGATCCGGCCACCGGTCGGTGGACCTTCCTCCTGCGCGGAGGGGTCGTCCGCGCGAAGGACAGCATCCGATGGTCGGGCTCGGGCTCGTCCGTCGTCCAACTGGTCCAGGGAATGGTTCCGGGGGAGAAGTTCGTGTTCCACGGGGCCACCGGCCCGGCCGCTCCGGACATCCGCGATTCCCTGGTGGTTGAGCGAGTCGGCGCCACCTGGACGACCACCATCCACTTCAACGACCGACCGGCGGAATCCACCTTGGGCATGACCCTCCAAGGAGGGCGCCTCACGGGATACAACACCGTCAAGGGGTACGACTTCTGGATTCTGCTCGACAGCGTGCAGGGTGCCGCCTTCGAGTGGTACCGCTATCCCGCCATCGGATTGCTGGGCCCGAACCGTTGGGCGAACATGACCTACCACCGCATCGACGGTTCGATCCGGACGGTGGCGGCCACGGGTCCAGCCACGCCGCTGGTCACGGATGCTTCCGGCAATCCCGCAATCGATTGTCCCACCCTCGCGCGGGAGATCAAGTTGATCTCCCGTCCGGCTCCGTTCTCACGCGCCTGGATCCTGGATGCGGACGGCGACGGCAGCGCCGACCAGGTCCGGCTGGTGTTCCGGAAGGTCGTGGTCGCCAAGGACTTGCCGGATTCCGTCGAGATCGCGTTCGGGACGGGTTCCGAACGTCGCGTGGTCGCCGTGTCGATGGTCGACGCCACCGACTCCCTCATGACGGTGTCCGTTCCCGCCTTCGCCTTCGGCGCCACGCGCGGCATGGGCCTCGACGGTTCCGGGTCCGTGGTCCTCTGGAAGTCGGGAAGTCCCAACGGGCCCTATGCCCTTGCCGACAGCGTCGGTCCCGTCCTCGTTTCCGCTTCCCTCGGCTTCGGCGATGTGGTGGACACACTGCGCCTGGCCTTCTCGGAACCGTTGCGCACCGGGCTCGGGACCGGGTGGATCGCCGCCTGGCCGGGCAGGGAGGCGGGTACCGCCTTGCTGCCGGATTCCGTCCAGGCCGACCTTTGGAAACTGCCTGTGGTGCGGGGCTCCGTGGGTGTGGGCGATTCGCTGCGGCTGGATCCCACCAGCAGATGGACCGACCACCGAGGACGCAAGGCCAGCGCCATGGACCCCTGGATCCCCGTCTCGGGAGGCGAACGCGCCCCGGTGGGCGGGTGGTTCAAGGACGCCGACGGCGACGGCCGGGTGGACCAGGCGTTCGTGGTGTTCGGGCTGCCTCCACGCACGCGTCCGGCCTTCAGCCTCTGGTGGCCGAACGCGGCGGGAACCCTGGATTCCTCCGCGGTGGACTCGGGAGCCTGGGAGCCCGGACCGGACGGCCTCACGGTGGCGGTTCCCGTGGGACCCTTCGCCTACGGCGTCACCTCCTCGGCCGATTCCCTCCTCGGCAAGTGGAACGCCGACGGCATCTCCCGGTTCGTCATGCGCGACAGCGTTCCGCCCGTCGTGGTCGCGGCCGCCTACCGGTACGCTTCGGTGGACGGCCTGCCCGACACCCTGCGGGTGCGCTGGAGCGAGGCGGCCACGGTGGATCCGCTGGGGAACTACCTGCGCCATGGATCCGCGGCCATGCCACTGCCCGTGCAGGTCTTGTCCAGTTGGGTGGACCCTGCCAAACCGGAAGGATTCCTGATCCTCCGGTCCGACTCCATCCAGCTGCGGCGGGGCGATTCCGTCTCCTTCCAGGGCTGGATGGCCCAGGATGCCCATGGGGCGTACGTGGGGGTGGTATCGCCCTTCGTGCGGGTGGATTTCGGTTCCAGGCCGTCCCGGGTGGACTTCCGCCTGCGGCCGTACATGGAACTGCCGGTCGCGAAGGTGGTGGAGGGCGAGCCCTTCCAGCTCTGGATGCGCGCCCGCGGCGAGGAAACCTGGCTTCGCCGCGACTCCACGGCGGTGTTGGACACCCTCCTTCCCTGGGTGGGAGCCACCCTGACCATGACCAAGCCGATGACCGGAGGGGCGTGGATCTTCGACAACCAGGGAACCTTTGTGGTCGCCGCGTCGTTCGACGATCTGCCCGATCTCGCCAAGGCCGGCAAGCTTCCCATGGACGCATCCGAGACCTTCCAGATCCGTCTGGTGTGGAACGGCGCCAGCGCCACGGGCGAGCCCGTGGCCAGCGGTCCCTACGTGATGCGGCTTCTTCTCAAGGACTCCGATCCGGACAATCCCAAGGGTCTTCCGGTCATCACCAATCGCGTGTACAAGCTGGGGATCAAGCGTCCCACCAAGTAGGGGGCGGATCCGCGTTTCCGGTTGGCCGCATGCCGACCCGAGACGGTCTCGAATCGAGGAACGAACATGATCCTGAAACGGTTGACGATGGCACTCCTGGCGGCGAGCGCGCTCGCCGGTGCCGAAAGCATCGACAAGAACTGCATGACCTGCGATCGGCGCAGCCAGGATTCCACCAACGTGATCATCGGATCCATCCGGGTGAACTAGGTGGGCTACCGCACGGACGACCCCCACAAGCGGGCCCTGGTGGGCGACCCCAAGGCGGGCACCTTCCAGGTCATTCGCGAGAACGGCACCGTGGCGTTCTCCGGGTCCCTGAAGGACCTGGGATCCTTCCCCTACAAGGGACGGATCCTGGTCACGGGCTACTACAACTCCATCACGCCCCTCTACAAGTTCAGCAACACCAACGACACCGATTCCGCGGGCGGCGGAAGCGAGCGGATCTCGTCGGCGGACTTCGGCTCCGTGACGGAAACCGGCACCTTCCGGGTGGCCGTGGGGAAGGACACCTCGCTTCCCTTCGACATCCGCTCCAACATCTACAACGACATCTTCGAGACCTCCCTCAAGTACTTCGGCATCGAACGATCCGGGGACGACTCCTCCCAGATGCATCCCCGCAGCCACATGAAGGACGGTTCGGGCCGGCCCGGCGGCGACAAGGTCGCGGGAAGCCTCAGGGGTGGCTGGTACGACTGCGGCGACTTCTTCAAGGTGGGGCAGACCGACGCCTACGCCTTCACCAACCTGATCCTCGCCTACACGCTTTGGCCGCAGAAGGCCGAGGATCGCTACGGCAACTCCTACAACGACACCTTCTTCACGGACGACATCCCGGACCTCTTGCGCGAGGCCAAGGTGGGCGCCGACTACGTGATGCGGCTCTACCGGGCCTCCGACGAGGACGGACTCCTGGTCAAGCACGACATGTACCAGGAGGTGGGCGTGTGGAACAACGACCACCAGCTGTGGGATCAGCCGGAGCGCCAGGACGCCGCCCCCGTGGCCAAGGGCGGAGCACCGCGACCCGTGGATGCCGGTGCGGGTTCCGCCGTGGCCGCGCAGTACGCGGGAAGCCTCGCCCTGTTCGCCAAGGCCTGGTATCCGTTCGATCCCGCCTTCTCCGATTCCTGTCTGGCGGCGGCCAAGGACATCTACGCGAGGGTGGTGATTCCCAACTGGAAGACGCCCGGGTACGCTCCCACCATGTTCTACATCACGCAGGGACGCTGGGACGACGACCTCGCCTGGGCCGCGGCCGGACTCTGGTTCGCCACCGGCGACACGGCCTACAAGTTCGACCTGATGGGCAACACCACCTACGGAACCAACACCGGCTACGTGTTCAACCGCGAGACCTTCAAGGCCGGTTTCATGGCCATCCACGCCTCCAAGCTGTTCAGCCCCGGCGGCTGGGTGATGGACTACCAGAACACCTTCCTGCATCCGGTATGGCTCATGTGGAAGCACATCTACCAGACCGACGCCATGGCGGCCAAATGGGGGATCCCCGCCGCCGAGGCCCAGGACACCCGCATGCGCCTGAAGGCCCTGGTGGGCTACCGCTACGCCCGCGAATGCACGAACAGCCCCGATGGCAGCCGCCAGACGGGGACGTTCATCAACATCATGAAGCCGTACAACCTCGTGTGGTCGTCCGTGACCTGGGGCATGAACCGCTACAACATGGGCGGGCTCCTTCCCATCGTGGCCTACCACGAGATGATCAAGGACGATTCGGCCGCCTCGGCACGCAACTACTGGGACATCATCCTCGACAACATGAACTACAACCTGGGGGTCAATCCCTGGGACATGAGCTTCCTGATGGGTGCGGGGACCAAGAACCTCCAACACCCGCACAACCGCATCGCCAATCCGGAGGGCTACAACGCCGGGGGCATCCCCTACAAGTATCGTTCGCCCAAGGGTGCCCTCATGGGCGGCGCCATCCCGGGACAGCTCCTGCGCGACGAGTGGGAGAAGTACGACGTCACCGAGACGTGCATCGACTTCTCCTCCCAGATGGTCCTGCCTTCACAGTATCTCGCCGAGGACCTGCCTCCGGACACCACCGGGCCGGGCTTCCTGGACGTTGTCGCCATGCCGGCGGACACGTACGCGATCGTCAGCTGGCGCACCACCGAGCTTTCGCGGGACACCCTCTTCTACAGCCTTTCCGTGAACGGGCCGGTGATCGGCTACATCGTGGCTCCGCTGGCCAAGAACAAGATGGCGGTGATCCCGGGGCTGACCCCCAAGACCAAGTACTACTTCTGGTTCGTGGGGATGGACATCTACCGCAACGTCTCGCGCGACGACAACCGCGGCCGCGACTACGACTTCACCACGCTGGACGCCTCGCCGCCGGTGCCGCGCATCACCGACGTCAAGGCCTGCAACATCCGCGGGAACCAGGCGACCATCTTCTGGTGGACGGACGTGCCGTCCCTTTCGGCGGTGGAATACGCCGTGGAAGGCGCGAACTTCGCGACCACCAAGAAGCGCGTGGACGGCGACGACGAAGGCCTGCCCAGTCGTTTCCACAAGGTGACTCTCAAGGGCCTCCAGCCCGGCACCACCTACCGCTACGACGTGTTCTCCACACCGGCCAAATCCGACAGCCTGGGGCTGCACTACCGCTTCTCCACCACGCAGGAGTTCGCGAGCTACACCGTGCAGATGGCCGCGACCAACAAGAACGCGACCGGTTCCGGTGCCCACTTCTACATCCAGGTGGCCAACAACGAGAACAAGCCGTACTACGGACTCGATCTGAGGTTCTATTTCAACGCCGACCCGGTGATCGCGGCGAAACTGACGGTCCACGTCACGGACAAGGGCACATTCGGTGTCGGAGGGACGGTCATTAAGACTCCGGATGTCACCGTGGGCGCGGCGGTAGCCGTGCCCGGGATCGCGAATTCGTGGTATCTGCCCATCCAGATCAAGGACACCCTTCCCGTGGCCGGCAGGCTTCGATTCGATCTGAAGATGGACGATTCCAATTGGGGACCGGTTCCGTTCTCCGTCTTCGCCGACGCCTGGTCCATCACCCCAAAGACCGCTCCGGTGGCCTTTCCCGGGATCAACCTCAGTCACCTCTGGGCGGGTCCCGACGATGTCCAGATGTGGAACGGGGTGTCCACTCCCATCTACGTGGACAACCCCTACATCGGCGGCTACTACAACGGCGTGCACATCTTCGGGTACACTCCCGACGGCGACCTGCCCAAGCAGCCGAAGATCGTCGATTTCCGCTTCGAGAAGCCGCTTCCGAGTCCGGCCATCTCCGTGCGCCAGGACTCCCTGATGGTCCACTTCCAGGGGCGGACCTGGGGCAAGCCCGACGTGCTCCTGATGCAGGTGCAGCAGGACAGCGCCGCGTTCCTGCCCACCACACCCATCCTCAACCGGGTGGATTCGGTCCGCTTCGCCAACAGCTTCCAGGATCCGCAGGGCATCAACATCCACGAATGGGCCTTCTGGGCCGATCGGGAAACCCCGCTGTGCGGTTGCGCCTGGCAGCGCTACCTGGTGAACGTGGACACCATGAAGGTCCCGCCGCGGCCGCTGCATCTCTCGTGGATTCCCGCCGGGCCGGTGGATGGCTGGACCTCCTCGAGGACTCCGGTCACCGTGGTCCTCCTGGGCGCGGCCAACGACACCATCGATACGACAGCTCTTGTCCAATTGTCCGGATCCAATCCCGCCCTCCAGTTCTGGGGGGCGGCGACCGGGGGAACTCCCGTGGCATCCGTGGCTCTGGTGGGGGGCAAGGGCCTGGTGTGGGTGTCCAGCGCGGCGGTCGATTCCGGCCGCGTGGACGCGTCCGCATCCATTCCTGGATCCTCCGTGACCGGAGGGGCGGTGTGGGTGCGGTTCACCGACAAGCCGCCGCGACGGCTTGCGTTGGCCTGGACGCCCGCGGGACCGCTCGACGCCTGGAGCGGAACCCAGCGGAAGTCGGCCACGGTGAGCCTCCTGGATTCGGCCGGAGTCCTCCTGGACACGACCGCCACCATCCAGCTCGCCTCCAGCGCCGCCACGGTCCAGTTCTGGCCCACCGTGTCGTCGGCGTTGCCAGCGACGTCCATCTCCCTGGTCCACGGGACGGCGACGGTCTGGTTCTCGGACGCTTCGCCGGATACCGTGGCCCTGGTGGCTTCCGCCACCGTGGCGGGATCGGTGGTGTCCGACGCTTCCCTGGTGGTGCGGTTCGCCTCGCTGCCACCGTGGCCTCTGGTGGACAGCGCCTGGACGACGGATCCGACCTGCGACGGCCTTCCCGACTCCGTGGCGGTGCGGCTTTCGATGCCCCTGGATGCCGGCGCCCAGCTCCAGTCCGCGAGTTTGACGCTTTCCGGCAAACCTCTGCAGATTCCGTTCGCCTCGATTTCCGCGTCCGGAAGGGACATCCTGCTTCCCGTACCGGCCGGCCTGGATGGCGCGGCGGTGGGGACGGGAGTCCTGTCGTTGCACGTGACCACGGGTGGTCGCGACGAAATCGTGCTGGATTCCTTCGGCGTGCAGGACAGGGTGCGTCCCCAGGTGGTGTCCGCCGCGGTGATGGAACGCTTCTCCGCCGGCGACGACACGGTGCGCGTCGAATTCTCCGAGCCGGTGGCCGCGGCCTCTTCCTGGCCGTTTTCCGCCACCGGATCCACGCCGCCGACCGCGGTGGTGTCCGTGCGGAATCTGACGCCCACCCTGGTGCAGTGGGTATTGGCGGGAAGCGCGTTCCCGGCAGGCTCTCGGTTGGATGTGGCCTCGGCCTCGCAGGTCCAGGATCCTTCCCTGAACGCATTGGCCACCTGCGCGGCGTCCGTGCCGCTGGTCGTGCGGACCAAGCCCGATCCGATGATCTCCGCGACGATCACCGATCCCGGCCAGATCGGCTGGGCCACCGGGGTCAGCGTGCGGTTCGCCAGGGCCGTCCGCGACGTGGATCTGCCGGATTCCCTGGTGGTGCTCTGGGATGGCGTCCCTCGCACGGTGCCCTTGGCGAACATCCAGCGTTCGCCCACCGACAGCTCGGTCCTGCTCGGGTCCATCGCGGATCCGTCGCCGGTGGGAACGGGTCTCCACGCGGACGGATCCGGTTCCGTCCTGTTCCTGAAGGGGGTGGGCGCCTCCGGCAGGTTGGACAGCGTCTTGGCCCGGGACTCCGTGGGCCCGGCCCTGCGCTCGGCCATCCTGCGCGTGGGCAACGCATCCGACACCCTGGTCCTGAAACTGTCCGAGCCCGCTTCGGTGGGCGCATCCGCGGTCCGGGACCTTCTCCTGCAAAGCGGCGTGGTGCTTCCCGCGTCCACCCATCGCCTGCCCGCGTCGGATCCCACCCGATGGATCCTCGCGGTTCCGGCGGGTTCCGTGGTGGCCGGCGATTCCCTCCGGTTGGCCGGTGCCGCCTACGCGGGCTGGACCGACCGTTGGAGCAACGCCGCTGCGGCGAACGCGCCCTGGGTCGCCGTGAAGGTGGGCGATCGCGCCCCGCAGTCGGCCATCGCCCAGGACACCGACGGCGACGGGAGCATCGACCAGGTGGTGCTGGCCTGGACCAGTCGACCTTCCCAGCCCCACCAGTTCTCCCTGGTGTGGCCCGACGCTTCCTCGAGGCTCGCCGCCCATCCCATCGACAGCGTCGAGGGGACCTGGAACGGCAGCCAGCTGACGCTTTCCGTCAAGTGGCCGGGGCCATCCACCGTCGGGCCCGGTCTGGGAACCCAGGTGAACCGCTACGACGACAGGACCGTGGATTCGCTTCGCTTCGTGCTCTCCGACGGAGCGGGCCCGGTGGCCCTTTCGGCGCGATTGCGCTACGCCGGGGTCGGAGAGAAGCTGGATACCCTGGTGGTGTTCTTCTCCGAGACCGTCCTCCCGCAGGGGCTGGACTACGTGCGGCTGCTCCGGGCGAAGGGAGCCTGGGATCCGGTCACCGGGACCACCTTCCAGCAGACCCCCGACGGCCGGACCCTCATGGTCTTCCTGGATCCGACCTCGAGCTCGTCCACCCGGATGCTGCGCGGGGATTCGCTCCAGGTGTGGCCGGGTGCCACCGACGCGGCGGGAAATCCCGCGCTGGCCACGGGTCGTCGGGTGAAGGTGGAATTCGGGTCGCGTCCGAGCCGGTTCTCGCTGGACTACCTTCCGGGCCATATGGCACAGGTGGACGCGCCTCCCGTCGCCGATGGGAATCCTCCGTTGCGCATCCTGGTGCGCGAACCGGGATCCCCGACCTGGCTGGACCTGGATGGGCGGACGGTGGATCCCGCACGGGTGCGGATCGGGCCCAAGATCCTGGCCAATTTCGGCTACGGCGGCCAGGTGTTGATCTACGACAACATGGGAGTGCACGTGGCCAACGTGTCGCTCGACCCCATCGTGAAGGCCTTCGAGGAGGGGCGGATTCCCTCCGACCCGGCCGGCCAGTGGGAGGCTTGGATCGCCTGGGACGGCCTGACCCAGGCGGGCAAGCCCGTGGTGTCGGGGATCTACACGGTCCGTACGCTGGTGCGCAAGCGCGAAGGCGAGACCTTCGGCAAGTGGATCAACACGGTGGACCGGGTGGGCTGGATCCTCAAGCAACCCTGATCGCGTCGCGGCCCCGGGGCGCTATGTTTGGTCCGTGCTGACCACGGGCCAAGCTGCGCGACTCCTGGGCGTGACGTCCCAGACGGTGATCAACTGGATGGAATCCGGTCGATTGCCGTTCGTGCGTGTGGGGCTTGGGCGCAGGAAGGTGCGACCGGAAGACGTCCAGGCGTTGATCGATCGCAACGGCATCCCCGCCTCCAGGTTGGCGCCGGACCTGTGGGGGATGATCAGTGGGATCGATCGATCCGACGAGCGCGAGATCCCGCCGTACTTCGTGCTGGAGTCCTCGGGCAGGGTGGTGCATTGGTCCAACCAGGCGGTGGAACGCTTCGGATGGGCCGCGCGCGAACTGGAGGCTGGGGCGGTCTCGCGTCTGGAGGCGCGCGTCCCCGGACTGCCCGTGGATCTGTCGGATCTGTCGATGCCGGAATCCGGCGAAACCTACCGGACCCTCCTCCTGGAGATCAAGGACCGGACGGGGCATTGGCTTCCCACGGAAGTCACCGTGAGCTGGATCCACGACGCGCGAGGCCAGGTGCGGGGGAGCATCTTCCTGCTGGAATCGCCGCGGATGGCCCAGGAGATCCCCAAGCGAGGCCGGCCCAGGAAGCCCGCATGATTGTCAGCGCGCGGTGGTGTCCACGAATCTCACGGAAATCTCGCCGGGCAGCACCAGGCCTTGGCGCCGGGCCTGGTCGGAGATGGTCGCCGAATCCCTGGTGAGAAGCTCCAGGCTGTCGGTGAGGATGCGGATGCGTTCGGCCAGCGAATCGTTGCGGGCGCGCAGGAGTTCCAGATCGTGCGCCGTGCGGCTCTGGCGGACGATTCCGTAGGGGCCGAAGGTCCATGCGTAGGCGATGAACAGGAAGGACACCACCAGCACCCACCTGCCGATGGGCAATTTCCGCGTGGTGGGAGGTTCGGGACGATGCGGAAAGGATCCCGAGCTCATGGGTGGAGCGCGTACCTTCCGCCACCCACGCGGACGATGGTTCCGGACAATTCCAGAAGCACAAGCTCGCCCTGGAGGCGGTTCATGGGTTCCCTGAGTTGCACAGCGATCTCCTCGGCGGTGGCGTCGCCGCGACGGAGCAATCTAACCACTGGGGAGTCGGATCCGGATCCCGACTCCTGTTGCGCCCGACTCCAGCCCATGACCGAGGAAAGGTCGTCGGGGGTGGCGCACAGATGGGCCCCTTGTCGGAGGAGATCGAAGTTTCCTTCCCAAAGGTCCTTGCCCGCCGGGCCGGGGACCGCGAACACTTCACGGTCCTGGTCCAGGGCGAAGCGCGCGGTGATCAGCGCCCCGGAACCCCGGGGCGCCTGCACCACCACCACGGCCTGCGACAACCCCGAGATCAGCCGGTTGCGACGTACGAAATTCCCAGGGACCACCGGATCCCCGAAGGCGTGTTCGGTCACCACCAGTCCGTTGAGGGCGATGTCCTGGGCGAGCATTCCGCGCGCGCCTCGCGTGCCCAGGCTGTCCAGGGGATAGGCGAGGACGGCCACGGTCTGGCCTCCGCTTTCCAGGGCCGCGCGGTGGCACTGCTCGTCGATCCCCAAGGCAAGACCGGAAACGATCCGCAGTCCTTGTCGGCTCCAGGCCGCGGAGAAGGTACGGGCGGCTTCCAGGCCCATGGGGCAGGGACGACGGGTCCCCACCAGGCCCACCGAACGGGGATGGACCAGGGGAATGGCTCCCTGGGCGTACAGGATGGGGGGAGGGGAGGCGATGTGGCGCAGGCAAGTGGGGTATTCCGGGTGATCCAGATGGAGGATGGACGCACCCATGGAGCGGGCCTGTTCCACCTGGGAACGGGCCCAGGCGAGATCGGGGCCGTTCAGGATGGCTCGCAGGGAGCCCTCGGGAAGGTGGGGGTGGATTTCCGACAGTTCCTGGTGGCTTGCCTGGAAGATGGATTGCGGGGTCCCGAAGGCTTCGCGGAGCGCCTGCGCACGCACGGGGCCCAGACGCTCGACATGCTGCAAGGCAAGCCAATGGAGCAAGGTGTCCAGAGACGTCGGAGGCGTGTCGGATACGGAAGCCGGGCAGGGAAATTCAAGAGCGGGGGAGTTCACGGAAACGAATATACTGCACGTTTGTACATGGCGCAAGTGGGTGGGCACGGTCGATTTGACACCATTTTACACGGACATCCGTGGTGTGCCAGGTAGAATGTTCCACATGCCGATCTCGAACCGACTCGTCTATCCAAGAACCCATACCTTCCACATCCCGGTGATGGGAACCGGCCACAGCATCGACACTCCCCTGCGGGTGGCCCGGTGGGGGATCTCGTCGGTCATCTCCCTCGTGGACGATCGCATGATCGAGCAGGTCCATCGCTTGCACGCGCGCCGTTTGGGGCGGGAATTCCAGCCGGTGGATGCCAAGGATCCCAAGGCGCGCGCCGAGCGCATCCGCCGCTACCTGGACTTCATGCACCAGGAAGTCCTCTCCCAGATGGCGCAATTGCGCTTGCAGAGCTTCCAGGCCGGCACGGACAAGGACAAGTACTTCCGGATGCTGCCGGATTCCTCGCCTTTGAAGATCCGTTGGAAGGCGTTGGGGACCCTGTCCGGCGCCCAGCGCCAAGCCGAGGAACTGGCCCTTTCCGAGGCCATGGAGCCGGGCTCCATCGACGCCAACATCATGACCAAGCTCGATCGTCGTCCCCTGGGACCGGACGGGGTTCCCGTGGAGGCCAGGTTGTCCGACGCCAAGCTCGCCCTGGAAGGGTTCGCGCTGTCGGTCAATCCGGGCAACATGGTCCTGTCGGCGGGCATCAATCCCACCCTCTACGGCTGCATGGAGGAGTTCGAGACCTTCTATCGCCGCGAGGGATCGGAGCCGGAAAAAGGGGTGATCATCAAGGTCTCCGACTTCCGCTCGGCCCTCACCCAAGGGCGCTTCCTGGCCAAGAAGGGCCTGGAGGTCCGCGAATTCCGGATCGAGTCCGGCCTCAACTGCGGAGGCCACGCCTTCGCTTCCGAGGGCGAGCTCCTGGGACCCATCGTCGACGAGTTCCGCAAGGAGCGCCACCGTCTCCAGGAGGAGTTCGCGGGCCTGATGGCCGGGTACTACCGCAAGAAGGGGTGGGAATGGCCCGCGGGCGCACAGGACCACATCGCCGCCATCACCGTGCAGGGGGGGCTGGGGGTGGAGGCGGAACACCGCCGCATGCTGGAGGACTTCGGGTTGGACGCCACCGGATGGGGGGCCCCCTTCCTCCTGGTTCCGGAAGCCACGCCCATCGACACCTACACCCGCGAGCGGCTCGCCGCCTCGGTGCCAGGAGACATCTACCTCTCCGACAGCTCCCCGCTGGGGGTTCCCTTCAACAACCTGCGCGGCTCCAGCGCCGAGATCGATCTCTGGCGCAAGTTCGACGAAGGACGCCCCGGATCCGGATGCCCCAAGGGGTTCCTTTCGTTCAACACCGAATTCACCGAACACCCCATCTGCACGGCCACCCGCCGCTACCAGGCCGCCAAGATCGCAGAGGTGGGCGGGATCCACACCGAGGCGGCGCGCCAGGTGGCGGTGAAGGAATGCATCTGCCACCAGCTGGGGAACGGCGCGTTGCAGGTGATCCGCGAGGAGATGGGCGAGTCCGTGGAAGGGGCGGCCAAGGCGCCCGTCAGCATCTGCCCGGGTCCCAACATCGTGTGGTTCACCAGGGACTACTCGCTGGAGGAGATGGTGGACCACATCTATGGACGGATTCCGTCCCTGGTTTCCGATGCGCGGCCCCATGCCTTCGCGGCCGAACTCTCCCTGTACATGGAACACCTGGAGAAGCTCCGGGCGCAGACCCATCCGGAGAATCCGCGCGACGTGGAGAAGCTCGCCAACTTCCGCGCGAACCTGGCCGGCAGCCTCTCGTGGTACCGCTCGTGGCTGGCCACCCGTTCGAGCCTTCCCGGCGAGAACCTCCGGTCCCTGCGCGAGGAGGTGGAGCGCGTGGAACTGGCCCTGCTGGACGTGGCCGAAACCCCCGCCCTCTGCGACTGATCGCACAGGGTGCCGCCGCGCCGTTCGTTGGTCCCCTCCCGGCGCACCGAGCCCGAGGAGGTGGTGCGCCAGGCGCTGATCGCGCACCTGGTGGGCGATCTGGGCGTGCCGCGCGCCTGCATTAGGCAGGAATTGTCGCTATCGTCGCTGGATCCGGGGGTGCGGGACCGCGTGGACCTGGTGGTGCACGCGGCCGACGGCGCCGTCCTGCGTCCGGTCCTGCTGGCCGAATGCAAGGCGCCCCACGTGGCTCTGGACGAACAGGTGGAACGACAGGTGCGCCGCTACCTGCGGCTGGTGCCGGCGCCGTGGGTGGTGCTCGCCAACGGCCCCTCGATGCTCGTCTACCGGATCGCGGGGAACGAGTGGATCCCTTCCGCCCTGCCTTCGACGTGGAACGAACTGAAGACGTCTTGATCGCCCTGCCCTGGACGGGCGAATGCCTTCGGGCGGCCGTGTCGTTGCCGCGGAAACGCGGCAACGGCGCGTTTCCGCGCTTTCCCTGCGTTCGGAATATGGTGGGAGGAAGGACGAAGGACGGCGACCGCATCGCTTCCGGGAATATCCTGTTGGAGGTTCCGCCCGTGGGTGCTGCGTCTCGAGCGTCTCAGGGAAGAGGCCGCGAGTCGAGCGGGGAAAAGGAATCTGCGGTTTTTCCAATGAGGAATCCTTCCATGATGGTCCGTTCCCTGTGTGGTGTCCTTGTGGCCGCGGTGGCAGGCTGGTCGGATGTGGCCGTCCGGCAGTTCGAATCGGCCTCCGACTCCCTGCGCGACATGTTGTTCTGGGCCTGCGATTCCTCGCAGGCGAACCTTTCCCTGGATTCCACCGATCCTCTTGTCGGCAAGTCCAGTGCGCGGCTCGACTACGTACTGACCCCCAAGGCGACCGAGTGGCCCTGGGTTGGCGCCTACACCGGGCTGCAGGGCGTGAGGGACTTGCGGGGAGCCACCGGCATCCATATCCGCCTGGAATCCAGCACAGGGGGGCGCAAGATCGCGATCCACTTGGCTTCGGACTGGTATTCGACGGCCCATGCGGTGGCCAATGTCCGCTGGCAGTGGGTGTTCCCCTTGCGTGCCGGCGTGATCGACACCGTCCTGCGGATCGCGGACCTCGAAGTCCCTCCCGAAATGGCGATCTACGAGAAGGCGTTGTACCCCACCGTTCCGCCCAAGGAGGAGGTCCTCCAGGGGATCGTCGGGATCGGACTGGACGTCAATCTCCCGAACGAAATGCTTTCCGGGACCGCTCCTGGTTGGATCCGCTGGGACGACATCCAGGTGGTGGGCCAGACCAGTCTCCTGCCGGGGATCCAACCCAAGTACATCACCCTTCGCCAGGAGCCTGAGGATTCGGTGGTGGGGCATCCCGACAGCGTGCGCAGCCAGTGGCACTGGGCCAATGGGGCGTCGACCGTGTCGGTGAAGCGCAATTCCTACCGGATCTGCTGGGGCTACCGGGATGTCCGCTTCGATTTCGCTTTCGCGAACGATCCGGGCAAGAGCTATTCCGCCTACGCCGGACTCGGTTTGGGATTGCGGGGTGATTCCGCATGGGATCTTCGTCCGATCACCCGCTGGGAGTTCGCGTACAACACTCCGGAAACCAAGCGTCCGGTGTGGGTGCACCTTAGTTCCAACCGCTATCCCCAGGAACTGGTGGATTCTGGGGTCACCTACGGGTGGGAACATGCGTTCTACTCCAGCGCGCGTGGCGCGGAAGCGGCGGTGCTCTACACGTCCGCCCTCAAGCCTCCCGCCTGGGCCAAGAACCGCACCCGATTGCTGGCCATGCTTCCTCCGGTGGATTCCATCCTCCAGGGCGTGACGGGCATCGAGATCTCCCCAACGGCGGCGTTCAACACCTCCGGCGAGGTGGTGGCGTCGAGTGCGGCCAGCTACTTCCAAGTCAACCATTTCGTGGGTCTGGGCATGGATGCCTGGAAACCCGCTCCGGCTCTGGGCGAGCCCGGGCCCAAACCGACGGATCCTGTCTCGTATGTCCTGCGTCGCTTCGAGAAGGGCGCCGACTCCCTGGTGGGCGACGATCCGTACGCCTCCGATTCGTCGGTCGCCTTGGTTTCCATGGACACTCTGCATCCGATTTCCGGCAAGGCGAGCGGTCGGTTGGACTACGTGCTGGATCCCCGGGGAACCGACTACCCCTTCGCGGGGTATTTCGCCTGGTTCGACAAGGTCGTGGATTTCCGCATGCCCACCGGGTTGCGGATCAAGGTCAACTCCAGCGCCTATGGCAAGCAGATGGAAGTCGCTCTCGCGTCCACGTGGCTGCCGTTGCCGCACACCAACCTGGCCGTGGACTATCGATGGGTGTTTCCGTTGCGCCAGGGTCCGACCGACACCACCTTGCTGCTCGCCGATGCCAAGGTCAACGATTGGGAACGGTCTCAATTTCCGTACTTGGTCAAGACCTTGCCCGCCAAGGCGACCATCTTCCAAGGGGTCTACGGGGTGGCTTTCCACATCAACACGACGACTCCCGTCGCCACCGCCCAGGCGGGATACCTGCTGGTGGACGACATTTCTCTGGTCGGGGTGGACACCCTGCCGCGCGGAGCCGAGGCCAAGCTCCTCCAGGTGCGCGAGGCGGATTACAACCAGGCGTCGCATCCGGACAGCGCCTACCGGACATGGAGCTTCGCCAACTCCGCCTCCAAGGTGTCCGTGCGACGGAATCTGGACAACGTCACCTGGGGCTCGGCGGATTTCAAGATGGACTTCAAGTTCCAGAACCAGCCTGGGCAGGCGTTTTCCGCCTACGCGGGAATGGGTCTGGGCCTGCGGGGCGATTCCGCCTGGGACCTGCGCGGCGCGGCCCGGTGGGAGTTCGCGCAGAACACGCCTGATGCCTCCCGCAAGGTGTGGGTGAACCTGGTCTCCGATCGCTATCCCCAGGAGCTGGTGGATTCCGGCGTGGTGTACGGATGGGAGGAGACCTTCGACGCGACCTTCCGCCAGTGGGAAGGGAACGTGATGTATACGGACAGCCTCAAGCCGCCGTCCTGGGCCAAGGGCCGCACGCGCTTGTTGGCCATGCTGCCCCCGGTGGACACCATCCTGCAGGCCGTGCGCGGGATCGAGTTCCACCCGCAGCCTCTGTGGGATGCCCAGGGGCTCCTGCCCGCGGGCGGGGATTCCAGCTCCATCCAGGTCAACCACGTGATCGCCGTGGGATTGGACACCTGGAAGCCTGCCCCGGTGCGCCTGTCCGGAATCGCTGGATCGCGCGGAGTCCGGCAGTCGTGGCAGAGGATCGGACGGACGCTGTTCAACCGGGGCGGGACAGCCCTGGAGCTGTTCTCGCCCGATGGCCGGCTCCAAGGACGGCTCGAGCCGGGCGCGTCCAGGATCGTGGCTCCCGGCCTGGTCCTGGTCCGGTCGGCGGGACGGACGGAGACTCTGGCGATCCCTTGAGACTTCGCGATCGGCCGGGCGGTCCGGCCGATCGCTCTCCGCCTGGTTCCGGTTCCTCCGGATTGACGGATTCCGTCAATCCGGATGTTGTGGTCTCAGCGCAGCTTGGACAGCGCGTGGTGGTAGGCGTCCACGTAGTGGCGGGCGGAGGTTTCCCAGGAGAAATCGCGGCCCATCACGCGGCGGCGCATGGTCAGGAAGTGGTCGGGACGGTCGAAGAACGTGCTCACCGCCCAGCCCAGCGTGTAGTAGAGGGAATCCACGCGGTAGTCGTCGAACACGAAACCGTCTCCGCCGCCGTCGTGCTCGATGTAGTTCCAGACCGTGTCGGCCAGGCCTCCGGTGCGCCGCACCACGGGAAGCGTGCCGTAGCGCATCGCGTACATCTGGGAAAGGCCGCACGGTTCGAACAGGCTGGGCATCAGATACAGGTCCGAGCCCGCGTACACCCGGTGCGCGAGGTCTTCCCGATACCCGATCCAATTGCCCACCCGGCCGGGATGGCGGCGCTGCAGGTCGCCCACCCACCATTCGTAGTGGGGATTCCCCGATCCCACCAGCACGAACTGGATGTGCATGCCTCCGATGGCCCGTTCCATGGCGGGTTCGATCAGCTCGAAACCCTTGCCTGGAGCCAGCCGCGAGACCACCGAGACGATGCAGGCGGTGGGGTCCTCGACAAGGCCCATCTGGCGCTGGAGCTCCGACCGGCAGACGGCCCGTCCGGAAAGATCCGCGGAGGAGAACGTGGCCGGAAGGAATCCGTCCGAGGAAGGGTCGTAGAGCTCCGGATCGATGCCGTTGAGGATTCCGAAAAGGTCCCATGAACGGCGACGCAAGGCTTCGTGCAGTCCCTTGCCGCCGACTTCGCCCTGGATCTCGTGGGCGTAGGTGGGACTCACTGTGGTGATGGCGTCCGCGAAGTGGACACCGGCCTTGAGCAGGTTGACGCCGCCGTGGTCCTCGAACTTTTCCGCGGTGAAGTGCTCGGGGCCCATGCCCATCCAGTGCATCACGCCCTTGTCGCCCTGGCCTTGGTAGGCGAGGTTGTGGATGGTGAGCACCGTGGCCGTCGCCGACAGCGGCGAGAGCACGGAGTCCCATGTCTTGCGGAAGGCGATGGCGGGTGCGCCCTGCCAATCGTGGGCGTGGAGGACGTCGGGAATCCAGCCCGTGTCCTTGCAGGCCTGGAGGGCGGCTTTGCCGAGGAAGGCGAAACGTCCGTTGTTGTCCAGGTAGGGCTGGCCGTCCTGGTCGTAGACCCCAGGTCGCCCGAACATGTCGCCATGGTCGATGAACCACGCCCGGACCCCGTCGCCGTGGTCGGCTTCGTGCAGGCCGCACCAGACCTCTCCGGTCCCCATGTGCACGCAGAGGTTCTGGCGGTACTCCACACCGTGGCGCTGGCGGTCGATCCGGCTGTAGAGCGGGATGCAGATGCGCACCTCGTGGCCGAGCCGAGCGAGCGCCTTGGGGAGGGAACCTACGACGCCGGCGAGACCTCCGGTGGTGACGTAGGGGTGGGATTCGGACGCGACGAAAAGGATCTTCATGGAACGGCACGAAACCTAATTCTCCTCGGCCGTGTTCGCCCGGATCCCGCGCGCATTGTGCCGGACCCTCGAAAATGGGACAATCCGGTCATGGACCTGTCATCCACCCAATCACCCGAGACTGCCCGTCGAGGCTTCACCCTGCTGGAGCTCGTGGTCGTCGTCGCGATCATCGGGATCGCTTCCGGGTTCGCCGTGACCAGTTGGGGCAGGATGCAAAGCCGATCGCAGGCGCGCGGCTCCATCGAACGGGTGGTCCTGGCCCTGCACCAGAGCCGTTCCGAGGCGGTCACCCGCAATCGGCGCGTCGGCGTGTTCGCTTCCGAAGACACCGCCGTGCACTTCTTCGCGGCGGGCGAAACCCGCACGGGGTACCGTTTCCTGCGGTTTTCCGACTCCGATTCCGGGATCGTGGGGCTCTTCGATCCGTCCGATTCCATCCTGCAGCCTTGGGTCCCCCTGGATGGCAAGGTCTTCACCTACGCGGTCTCCTCCAGCGGTTCGACCCTCGATGGGGTCAGTCTGGTCTTCCATGCCGACGGATCGTGCGAGCACGACCTTTCCGCGAAGATGGGCATCGCCGGATTCCAGGACACTTTCCGTCTATCCCTGCTGCCGGCCACCGGGCTGGCCATCCTGGAGGAATGAAATGCGCCGCGCGTTCAGCATGATCGAAGTCATGGTGGCCCTGGTCATCCTCGGGATCGTCGTGGCCATCTTCCTGCAGACCAACAAGTATTCCACTCGCAACCAGGGCAAGACCCGGAACTGGACCTCCGAGGCCGCCGTGCTGGAGAAGACCGTGGAGACCCTGCGCACGGACTACTCGGTGACCGAACTCCAGGGCATGTCCAGGAGTTGGATCGACAGTTCCCAGGGCGGAGCCAAGTTCGAAGTGAGCGTGGCCGGCTCGGTGGCGCCATCCACGATCGCCACCGGATTCCCTCCGACCATGCTGGCGCAGGTGGTGGTCACCGTGAAGAAGCCCGGCGACACCGACAGCCTGTCCGTCACCACCGTCATGTGGGTGAACTGATGCGCCGTGGGTTCAGCTTGGTGGAGATCCTGGTGGCCCTGGTGATCATGGTCGTGGTGAGCTCGTCGGTGCTCCTGGTGTTCCAGTACCAGAGCCGCAACGCGGGCGTGCAGCGTTCGGTCGCCGAGATGAACCTGATGGCCAAGGGGGCCTCCGAGGAGTTGACCCGCACCCTGCGGATGGCGGGAGGGATGCTGCCTCCGGGGTGCGGGGGCCTGAAAGTCTGGGGAAGCGGACCGGAACGGGTCACGGTGGCCCTCAACCGTTCCGGCACGGTGGATACCACGCGGGAACCCTCGGTGTTCTACTTCGGGAGCCTTTCCGTGGGTCCCGGGTCCTTCTCCAACCCGCTGATCCTGCCGGTGCGCAGCGTGACGGGATTCACCGAGAAAGGCTACGTCCTGACCACGGTGCGGACGCCGCCCCTCAGCTATCCCGCGGCGACCACTCCCGCGCCCTCCAGGGACACGCTGATCCCGCTGCCGATCCTCGCGCTCTTCAAGTCGGCCTCCGCCGCCGGGATCTCCACCGGTCCGGTGATCGTCGCCGACGGATCGTACTTCGCCGCCAAATGGGGTTGGACGAATTCCGTCAAGACGGACATCAACGTGTTCGTGTACGCGATCGATTCCGTGCGCTACCGTCTGGTCGGCGACACCCTCCTGAGGCGGGTGAACCGCAACGATTCCGCTCCGTACGCCCTGGGGGTGGATTCGCTGCGGCTGCACTACCAGCACCCCAACGGGAACTGGTACGATTCCCTTTGGAACGCCGCCCCTTCCGGGCAGGTGGAGAAGGTCCGCGTCTCCCTGAAGATGCGGACCCGGAAGAAGGACAACACCTTGGCGAGGACATCCCCGGCGACCAAGGGCTACCACTACCAGGTCATCGTCAACGAAGTCGCCTTGCGCAACGTCGAGACGCTCGTCAACAAATGAGGTGTCCCATGTCCGGACGCGAATCCAATCCCAGGCAGGGAATGGCCATGATGCTCGTCCTGGCCATCTCGCTGGTCGTGCTCACCCTGGGCATGGCCATGATCAGCCTTTCCGGCCAGGGCCTGAGCGGCGCCGCCGACACGAAGACCCGCATCAAGGCGCGATACGCGGCCGAAGCGGGGATCTCGGTCGCCATCGCCGACGCGGTCTACCAGGCCGGCGAGATCTTCGGCGGCGGCATCACGGCCAGCCACCGCGACGTGCAGAGCGAGAGCGGCAGGGGAGAGGCCGACGTGAGCTCGGGGTCCAACCTGGGCCAGGAGGTGATCCTCCAGAAACGCAGCCCCATGAACCAGCTGCGCGGCAACAAGATCCCGCTGAAGATCGAGGCCACGGGAAGGGCCGGGGCCGCCAAGTCGCGGGTTTCCGCCACCGTGGCGCTCTACCAGGTGCCCATCTACCAGTTCGGGGTGTTCTACGACGGCCCCCTGGAAATCACCCCGGGACCGCTGATGGAGGTGATGGGGCGCGTGCACACCAACCGCAGCGCCTACTTCCGGGCGGTGGATGGCATCACCTTCCAGGGGCCAGTGACGGTGGCCGACACCATCTTCCAGTGGAAGCGCTATTCCAACAGCGTGCTGCGGTATCGCGTGAAACCCGACAGCAGCGGGATGTTCGCTCCGGACCTGGGCTACTCCCTGACGCCCATGACCACGGCCTCCAACAGCCAGCCGCCGGAGATCGCGGGGGTGCGCAACGTGCGGTTCGGCGAGACGCGGCTGATCCTTCCCATCGGCGTGGGCACTCCCCGCAGCATCCTGGGCGTCCGCGATCCCTCGGATGTCGCCGCGCTGCGCCGCCAGAAGTTCGACTGGATCGTGAAGGCGCGGTCGTCCGATTCGGCGCGATTCGTGTACGCGGACGCGGCCACCCCGCGTCCTTCCTGGATCAAGGGGCCATGGGCGTTCTTCGATCGCCGCGAGAAGAACTGGGTGCGGGTATGGGATTTCGACGTGGCGGCCCTGACCGCATCGAACTGCCGCGACAGCATCTTCTACCTGGACGACACCACCACCCATGTCTGGCACGTTCCCGGCGCCACCCAGACCACCTTGAACGCGTTTCGGATCGTCAATGCCAGGGTGCTTCCCCGCAACATGACCATCGCCTCCGGAAAGCCCGTCTACATCATGGGCGACTTCAACAAGCAGAGCGCGTCCGGCGACACGACGAAATACGTCAACGCGCAGATCGCCTCCGACGCGGTGACCGTGCTTTCCGGGCAGTGGATGGACTGGAAGGCGGCCAACATCTCCGGATCCCTTCCCGCCTCCAACAGCTCCCGCGAACAGCCCTTCTCCAACGTCAATTGGCTCTCGTGCCCCGGTTGCGGGACCCCGCCCACGGGAGGCACCTACACGGGTGTGGCCCTCTCGTCGGACGTGCGCATCAACACGGCCATGATCACGGGAAACCGCCAGACGCTGCCTGCCTGGCTGGCCAACGGGACGACGGAAACGAACTTCGACAAGAACTACGAAGGCGGATGGCACAACACCCTGCGCTTCCTGGAGGATTGGGGAACCGGGGGGGGGACGCGCAAGGTGGTCTTCAAGGGGTCGTTCGTCTGCCTGTGGGAAGCCGCCACCGCGGGACTCGTCGTTCCGGATCCGGGCAAGACGGTGATCGGATCCGGGTACTACCGACCTCCGCAACGCTTCTGGGGCTACGACACGCGATTCGACAACCTGGCGAACATGCCTCCGGGAGCGCCCTTCCTGGCCACCGCGATCGTGACCAACTGGCTGGAAAGGAATTGACTTCCCGCTTGACCGGAGCGGGTCGGAATGGGAGCATCTGACCGATGCTTTCCATCGTCGGAGTCGCTGTCGTCCTGTTGGGAGTTCTTGGTGGCTACGTGGCCGCCGGCGGAAAGCTCCTGGTCCTGATCCAGCCTTCGGAGTTTCTCGTCCTGGGTGGAGCGGCGATCGGCGGCATGCTCATCTGCACGCCAGGGTACGTGCTGGCCGCCACCCTCAAGCGCTTCAAGAAGATCTTCACGACCAGCTACACCTCCCAGGATTTCATGGACATCCTGGTGATGCAGTACGAGCTGTACAACAAGGTGCGCAAGGAGGGAATCCTTTCCATCGAACAGGACGTCTCGGTTCCGGAGGGGAGCCCCGTGTTCAAGCGCTACCCCAAGTTCCTGGCCAACCACGAGGCGGTGGATTTCTACTGCGACGCGCTGCGCCAGCTGGTGAACGGCATCGACGCGAACGCGATCGACCTCTCCATGGAAACCGACCTGGAGACCCACGAGAAGGAAGTCAAGATGCACCCCCAGGTGCTCGCCCGCATGGCGGACGCGTTCCCGGGACTGGGCATCGTGGCCGCGGTGCTGGGGATCATCATCACGATGGGGCACCTGGACGGACCTCCGGAACAGCTCGGAGCCCACATCGGCGCAGCCCTGGTGGGAACCATGCTGGGCGTGCTCTGCGCGTACGGCTTCGCCAATCCCATGGCGCAGAAGCTGGAGACGGTCAACGTGGAGGACGAGATGTACCTCTCGTGCCTGGCCAGCGGATTCCGCGCCTTCTCGCAGGGATTGGCTCCGATGGTGGCGATCGAGGTGGCCCGCAAGTCCCTGTTCCACAATTTCCGTCCGGACGTCAACGAGCTGAACGCCGCCGCGAAGAAGGGCTGACATGTCGGAGAAGGGTTCCGAACAGCCACAGCCCCGCAGGAAGAAGAAGCACGACCACCCCGCCCATGGCGGCGCCTGGAAGGTGGCCTTCGCCGACTTCATGACGTCGATGTTCGCCCTGTTTCTGGTGCTGTGGATCATTTCCAGCACCTCGGCCTCGCAGAAGGAGGCGGTGGCCCAGTACTTCCGCAATCCCACCCTCTTCCGGGCGGGATCTCCCTCTCCCCTGGACATGGGCGGAAACACCCGCACCACGGGCAAGAACGGCGAAGAGGACGGGAAGTCCACCCACCAGCTGGAGAAGGACGCCGAGCAACGGGAGAAGGACAAACTGAAGGAGCTCGATTCCCTCCTGGCCAAGGACAGCCTCCTGGCCCAGCTGGGCAAGCAGTTCAAGACCCGGCAGACCGAACAGGGCCTGGAGATCGAGATCTCGGATGCCGAAGGCTTGGGCACGTTCCATCTGGGATCGGCGGAGATCAACCAGCGCATGGAGGCCCCGCTGGCCAAGCTCGCCGGGACCCTTTCGGGGATTCCCAACCACGTGGTGGTGGCGGGCCATACCGACAAGTACGGCTACAGCGGGGCGGGGTATTCCAACTGGCAGCTCTCCACCGATCGCGCCAACGCCGTGCGCGGCCGTTTGAACCAAGGCGGCGTGGAGCTCGATCGCGTGAACGCCGTGGTGGGCTACGGAGACACGGAGCTCGCCAATCCCGGCGACCCCTACGCCCCGGAGAACCGCCGCGTGACGATCCTTGTCCTGAAGCAGGGGCGGAAGTTCAAGCCCTGACCGGTGCGGGGACGAGTTCGCCCCAGAGGGCCTGGGTCACGCAGAGCTCGGCCAGGAGCTTGCACACGTCCTCCGGGAGCGTTCCGGCACGGGCCACGTCCATGCCAACCGACGCGGTGCCCAGGACCACTCCCAGGGACAGCAGGGCGCGCCCGGAGGTCCGCAGGTCCCGCCACAGGAACCGGGCCGCGATCGCTCCCGCCAGGGCGACGACCACAACGGGGGCCTCGGCGAGCCGGGGGGGGGTCGTCGGAAGAAGAAGCTGGATCCGCTCCTTGATGGTTTCGTGGAACATGAACCGCTCGTCCAGGGCCAAAGCCACGAACGCCGGCGACCACACGCGCCAGGGCCAGGTCCGGCGGATGGCGCACAACTGGAGGGAAAAGGCCCCGCAGGCCACCAGCATGGACTGGGAAAGCCACGTGCCCAGGGAGTCTTCGCCGGACACGACCAGCACAGCCCGGGAAGAGCGGGCCAGGGGGACGGACAGGATGGCGGCGAAGCAAAGCGCCGGCGCGAGGCGGAGGAAGGATCCGCTTCCGGTGCGCTTCACGTGCAGTCGGCGGTCCGGACCGCGTCGATGGCGCGCCAGGTCCCGTTGTCGTTGAGGAACCAGGTGACATTGGACAGCGTGTCGTTGGTCAAGCCCTGGAACTTCTCCTCCACGCCTGCGACCTCCGTGATGCCGTCGCCATCGAAGTCGAACAGGGTGAGCCGACCTTTGCGCTGGACGACCAGCTTGGGCGGGGCCGCTCCGTCCTGGGTCAGGAACACTCCCAGGATTTCCTTGTCCATCGGGCCGGGGATCCCGAAGACGGCTTCCGGTTCATCCGGGCCGCAGATCTGCCGGCGGAACAGATCGTGTCGAACGGAGACCACCCGTGCGGCGACGGGTCCGGATTCCGAAAGCAGCCACGCCCGTGCCGTGCGGATGGGCAGGTGTTCCAGGGAGCCGATGCCCGCGACGCCGAAACGGCCCGATTCGTATTCGTCCAGAGGGCCCCCGAAGCGGACCTCCATGCGCATTCCCGGGATCGTCCTCAAGATGGCGAGGAGCCCGTTCGATGCCGTGTTGGATGTGGTGGCCAGCCTTGTTTCCGGGCGGCCTTCGGGATCCCGGAAGGCATCGCCGTTCTCGGAGAGAACCTTGTGGAGGAACGGGACGCCACCCTGGAAGTGGAAGCGGGCGGTTGAGGCGAAAGGCGAAGGTGCGGTCGCGGGAAGGATGGATCTGATGGAAGAATCGACATCGATGGCGGGAGCCGTCGTCGAGGCCCATTTCCCGCCCCCTGCGGAAGGGGTGCCCAGGACTTCGCGGTAGAGGCGGATGCGGGCCGCCAGCGAGTCCTCGAAGTCGGAATGGATGGACAGATCCTGATCGATGGAGCAGCGGGTCCGGCCGCGCAGGTCCCGCAGTACGCCCACGAGCCGTTCCGTGGCCGCCTGGATCTCCGCAAGGCCGGGGTTGGCGGGGGAGCTTTCCCAGTGCAGCGTGGCCAGGAGCGAATCGGTGCCGCTCCATCCCGAGGCCGTGCACGGTTCGCCTTCCCGGGTGTCGGATGCGTCGGATCCGGTAGATCCGGATGCGGAGTCGGGTGGAGTGGCGCGTGTGGCCGTGTCCTGGATGTTGCTCGGGGGCGCGGTCCGCTCGGTTCGGCAGGCGGCCAGCACGATCGCCAGGGTGGCCGCCAGACCGGCGAGAGTGCAGATGCGTTGCGATCGGGAGGTTCGTGGATGCATGTTCGGGGGTCGGTGGGGAGGGAGGTTGGACAGGGATGGATTCAGGTCGCCGTCCTGGGACATGCGGACAGTCGGGAGCCGTCCACCGGAGTCAGTTCCGGACGGACGGCGGCGCACTCGGAGGTGGCCAGCGGGCAGCGCGGATGGAAGGCGCAGCCCGTCGGAGGATCCAGGGGCGAAGGGAGCTCCCCGCGCGAAGCCGTGTCGACCGCACGATCGCCACCCAGGGCCGGGACCGAAGCGATGAGCATGCGCGTGTAGGGATGGCGCGGGTCCGTGCAGATTTCCTCGGCGGGGCCGGTCTCCACGATCCTTCCCAGGTACATGACCGCGATGCGGTGCGCGATGTGGCGCACCACCCCCATGTCGTGGGCCACGAACAGGTATCCCACCGAAGTCTTCTCCTGGATGTCCTCCAGCAGGTTGATCACCTGGGCCTGGACGGACACGTCCAGGGCGGACACGGGCTCGTCGAGCACCAGGAGCGATGGCTCCACGGCCAGGGCGCGCGCGATCCCGATCCGCTGGCGCTGGCCACCGGAGAATTCGTGCGGGTGGCGGTTCAGGTGCTCCTCGGAGAGGCCCACCTGCGAAAAGAGCTCCAGGACGCGCGCGCGGAGCTCGGGACCGGAGGCGAGATCGTGCGTGCGCAATCCTTCCGCGACCGCCTGGAAGGCGGTGCGGCGCGGATTGAGGGCCGCGGACGGGTCCTGGAAGACGATCTGGGCCCGGCGACGGAAACGGCGCAGGGTCTCGGCGTCCATGGCGCGGATGTCCTTGCCTTCGATCCGGATCTCGCCCGAATCCGGTTCGATCAGGCGCAGGATGGCGCGGGCGGTGGTGGACTTGCCGCATCCCGATTCGCCCACCAGGGCGAGCGTCTCGCCGGCGGCCAGGTCCAGGTCGATCCCGTCCACCGCGCGCACCTGGCCCTGGACGCGCCCCAGCAGGCCGCCGCGGACCGGGAAGGATACGCGCAGGTCGTGCACGGAAAGCAGGCTCATGATCCGGCCTCCAGGGGGAAATGGCAGGCTGGCCGTCCATCCGGGGGAAGATCGGGCCGCGTGGTGCGGCAGATGTCGCCGGCGCGATCGCATCTGGGATGGAACCTGCACCCGGAGGGCCATTCCGAGGGAGACGGAACCTGTCCGGGAATGGAACGGAGCCTTCCCGTGCGCGCGCGGAATCCGGGAACCGAAGCCAGCAGGCCCTCGGTGTAGGGGTGGCGGGGGCGGACGAGCACCTCGCCGACGGGGCCTTCCTCGACCAGCCGACCCGCGTAGAGGACCGCCAGGCGGTCGGCCACGCGTTCCACCACTCCCAGGTCGTGCGTGACGAACAGCATGGACATGGACAGTTCCCGTCGCAGGTTCGCCAACAGATCCAGGATCTGCGCCTGGATGGTCACATCCAGGGCGGTGGTGGGTTCGTCGGCCACCAGGAGATCGGGTTCCCCCGCCAGTGCCATGGCGATCAGCACCCGCTGGCGCATCCCGCCGGAAAGTTCGTGGGGGTACGCTTCCAGCCTGCGGACGGGGTCGGGAATGCCCACCTTCTCCAGCCAATCGGCGGCGAATTTCTGGGCCTCGCGGCCTCGCAGGCCCTTGTGGGTTTCCAGCACCTCCTCCAGGTGCCTCCCCACCGTGAGCAGGGGATTGAGGGCCGTCATGGGATCCTGGAAGACCATCGCGATCTTCCCGCCCCGCACCCTGCGCCACCCTTGCGGGGAGAGGTTGGTCAATTCCTGTCCATCCAGCCGGATGGATCCGGTCACGCGCGCACCGTGCAGGAGTCCCAGGAGCGAGAGGGAGCTCACCGACTTCCCGCAGCCGGATTCCCCGACCAGGCCCAAGGTCTCTCCGCGGCGGATGGTCAGGGAAAGGCGGTCCACGACCTCGGTGTCGCCGAAGCGGATGGACAGGTCGCGCACGGCGAGGAGGGGCTCGGTCATCGTCCTCCCCTCGGGTCCAGGGCGTCGCGCAGGGCGTCGCCGGCGAGGTTGTACGAGAGCACCGCCAGGAACAGCGCCAGCCCCGGGATCAGGCTCCAGGGGTGCAGGTGGATTTCCGCGATGGACATGGACTCCTGCAGGAGGTTCCCCCACGAGGTCTGGGGATCCTGGATGCCCAGACCCAGGAGGGAAAGGCCGCTTTCGGCGATGATGTACCCGGGAATGGAAAGGGTGGCCTGGATGGCCAGGAATCCGAAGGTCTGGGGAAGGGCGTGGCGGCGCAGCACCACCAGGGGGTGCACGCCCAGGGCGCGGGCGGCCACGATGTAGTCGGCCGAACGCAGGGATTGGACCAGGCCGCGGATCACGCGGGCCAGTCCCGCCCACCCGATGAGCGACAGGATCAGCACGATGGAGAGGTACACCACCCGCGAATCCCAGTCCAGCGGGAGCGTGGCCCGCAGGAGCATGAGCAGGTAGAAGGAGGGGATGAGCATGAAGATCTCGCACACGCGCATCAGCGAGCGATCCACCCATCCACCGAAGAATCCCGCGAGTCCGCCCACCACCAGCGCGATGAAGGTGGAGATGCTCACGCCGACCACGCCGATGGACAGGCTGATGCGGCCTCCGTAGAGCAGCCGCGAGAGAAGGTCGCGCCCGCGCGCGTCGGCTCCCAGCAGGTAGAGTCGGGCGGAGCTTCCGTCCTGGGGGGAGATCGCTTCCAGCGAATCCAATCCGAAGAGGCGACCGTTCACGAACAGGCGCACCGGAATCGCCCTGGATGTGTCCTCCACGTACACCCGACGGGCCGACTCGTCGAAGGAAAACGACACGGGGTGGACGCAGGGGCGGCCCTGGATCCAGCGAAGCTGGGAAGGAGGCGCCCAGGAATGGGCGCGCGATTCGTCGTCGTAGCCGTAGGGTGCGATCCATCCGGCCAGGATCGCGGCCAGGTACAGGAAGGCGAGCGTCCCCAGGGAAAGCCGGGCGAGGAGGGAACCGCGCAGCGCCAGGGCGAAGCGGGATGTGGTGGCGGTTCCGCTCATGAAACCTTCACCCTGGGGTCGTTCCATGCGTGGAGCAGGTCAGACAGGAGGTTGCCCAGCATCAGGAGGAGCGATCCCATGAGCACGGTGGCCAGCACCAGGAACTGGTCCTTGGAACGCACGGCCTCCAGCGCCAGAAGCCCCATTCCCGGCCAGCTGGTGATGATCTCGGTGAAGGCCGCGCCGGAAAGCAGTGCGGAGAATTCGAAGCCCAGCAGGGTGATCAGGGGGTTGGCCGCGTTGCGGAAGGCGTGCCCCCAGAGGACCCGCCGATCGGAGAGCCCCCTGGCGCGGGCTGCCAGGATGTAGGGCTGCGAGAGGGTTTCCAGGGTGGATCCCCGTGCGATGCGCTGGAGTCCGGCCAGACCGCCGATGGTCAGGACCAGACCGGGCAGCAGGAGGTGCTTGAGGATGTCCAGGATCCGCCCCAGGGTGTCCAGGCGATCGTATCCCGGCGACACGAGTCCGCCGATGGGAAACTTGCCCACCAGGGGAAGGGAAGGCAGCATCGAAGCCGCGTACAGCAGGAGCAAGGCCAGGAAGAACGAAGGAAGGCTCATTCCCACGAAGGAGAGGACGGAAACCGTCTTGTCCGGCCATTGGGATCGCCGCAGCGCCGACCAGACTCCCATGGGTACGGCGATCAGCCAAGTGAGGAAGGTGGAGAACAAGGCCAGAAGCAACGTGGCGCCCAGCCGCTCGCGGATCACCTGGGCCACGGGCCGCTTGAACTTGAAGCTGTAGCCCAGGTCGCCCTGCACCACCCTTCCCAACCAGCGCAAGTACTGTTCCGGCACCGGACGGTCGAACCCGTACTGGGCTTCGATCCGCCGGATGAGCTCGTCGGGCACCTGGGGGTTGCCGCGCTGGGCGGCCAGCGGATCGCCCGGCGAAAGGCTCAGGAGCGCGAAAGCGATCAACGACACCCCAATGAGCATGGGGATCATCGCCAGGAGCCGTCGGAGAACGAAGGCCTTCACCTGAGGACGTAGATCTCGTCGATGTTGTGGAGGGCGCCGCCCAGAACGGTTGGTTGCACGTTTCCGAAGCGGTTGCGGATGGCGTACATGGTTTCCGGATGGCCAAGGTAGATGTAGGGCTGCTGGTGGTGCACCACGGACTGGAGGCTGTCGTATGCCTTCTTCCGCGTGGCGGTATCGGCGGTGGTGACCCCGGCGATCACCAAGCTGTCCAAGGTGGCTTCCCAGGCGGTGGCTGGTTTCTTCTGCTTGGGGAACCACATGTGCGTGCGACCCGAGGAGATCCACACGTTGGCTCCGAAATGCGGATCCGAGCCTCCTCCGCTAAGGCCTAGCAGAGTGGCATCCCAGTCGAAGGATGCGTCCAACCGACTCACCAGGGCGTTGAATTCCACCTGCACGAACATGACTTCGATGCCCAAGGCTTCCAGATCCTTGCGGATCAAGCCGGCCATGTCGATGCGCATCTGGTTTTCCGTGTTGGTCAGGAGCGTGAACTTGACCTGGTTTCCCTTGGCGTCGCGGAGTTTCCCGTCCGCACCCTTCGTGAATCCCGCGGCGGCGAGCGCTGCGTTCGCCGAATCGATGTCCTTGCGGAAGAACGGCAGATTCGAGTTCCACCAGTATTTGCTGCTGGGCGAGAACGGTCCGTTGACATCGCCTCCCAGACCGTTCCAGACGATGTCGCGGATGTTCCTGCGATCGATGGCCCAGCTCACGGCTCGACGGAATCTGACATCGGTGAACCAGGAGAGCTTGACGGGGTCCACGAATGGTTTGCCTTTCTTGTCCTTGCCCTGGTTCTGGTTGAAGAACAGGAAAACCTGCGAAAGACTGGGGCCGAGCTTCCTGATGGAGAAGTTCCCTTCCGCCTCCAGCGGCTTGATCACCGGAAAATCCTGGGGGGTCACGGCCATCACATCGATCTCGCCGGCCTTGAACTTCAGCACCTCCGCCTTCTGGTCCTGCACGATGGTCAGAAGGATCGTGTCCAGGTAGGGCAGGCTGTTGCCTGCGGAATCCTTCTTGTACCAGTGCGGATTGGGCACGTAGATGCCGCGACTTCCCGGCTCGTAGCGTACCAGCCGGAAAGGGCCGGCGCCGATCAGAGAATCCGGCGGGGTGGTGATCCCATAGACGGAATTGAAGTCGATTCCCGTCTTGTTCCCGAGGCGTCTCTCGGAGAGGATGGGAAGCCCGCCGGCTGCCGCCAGGAACGGCCCGAAGACGGTGGGGAGGCGGAATTCCACGGTGAGACTGTCCAGAGCCTTCACTTGTGGCAGTTTGCCGTCCACCATCAGGATGTCGCGCATGGCGCATTCCACCGCGGTGTCGAATGCGAGCTTGTTCCAGGTGAACACCACATCGCTGGCTCGCAATGGCGAGCCGTCGTTGAAGGACAGGCCGGGGCGGAGCTTGAAGGTGTAGACCTTGCCGGAGGAATCCGTGGTCCAGCTCTCCGCGAGCTGCGGCTTCGGCTGGCCGGTACGGGCGTCGATGTCCGTCAAGCCTGCGAAGATGTACTGGGAAAACTCCGTCGAAGACGACTCGTTGGAGACGATCGGGTTGAAGGTCTTGGGGCCGCCCCAGCTGGAAAGGACGATTGTTCCCCCGTGCCGGGGTGACCGGCCTTCCTGGCTGGGACCGCCGTCGTGGGCGGTCTGGCAGGAGGAAACGAAGATGGTGGCGGCAAGGGCGAGCGTGGGTTTGCGCATACGCTCCGGAAAGGTAGCCGAACCGGGCCTATTGCGGAACGGGCAGGAAGCCTCGCGCGGCCAGGATGGCCCGCCCCTTGGGGGACTGCATGAACTCGAGGAATTTTCGCGTGGCGTCGCCACGGGAAGGGCTGACCGACTTCAGGACCACGACGGAAGGCAGAAGAGGTGCCGCCCAGGCCGGATCCAGCGCCACCCAGCGGCCTTGGCCAGCCACGTAGGTGTTCCACAGCAGTGGCTGGGGCAGGAATGCGTCGGTGATGGGCGGGGCCGGCGACTTGGGCTGCTTGTGGGGCTTCCCGTCCTTCTTGGCCGTGTCCTTGTGGACGGAATCCTTTTTCGCTGTGTCCTTGTGGGAGGAATCCGTCTTGGCGAGCTTGGCGGAATCCGCTTCCGCGACGGGCGCGGGCGTTCCCACGACGGGTGCCTTGTATGCCACCAGGGAGTCCACGACCACCTGGGGGTTGGCCAGGACCACCAGCCGCTTGCGGATGTCCGGCCATGCTTGGAGATTGTGGAGGGCGTCCACCGCGGCGCGGCCATCGGGGGAGGTCAGGGTGTCGGCGATGGCGATGCGTCCGATGCCTTCCCGGCTCAGATGGGAAAGTTGGGCGTCCGGCTGGACCTTGGAGCCACGGACCCACACGCCCACCGGCGAGGCGGCGATCACCTGGGTTCCCTCGCCGGCGCGAGGGGAGGACGCGACGGCATCCGCCTGGGCGCGCGCACCGGAGAGGAACAGATCCACGCCGGGGGATTTGGACGCGTCGGCCATCGCTCCTGTGCTTCCGTAGATCACCCGAGTGGGGATTCCGGACTGCGCGGTGAAGGCTTTTCGCAGTTCGTCGAGGGCGGGTTGAAACTCGGACGAGGCAACCATCGCAACCTGGGCGTGCGAAATACCAGCGAAGGCGAGGGTGACCAGGACACAGAATTTTTCCATGCAAACGCGCATGTGGGACTCCTCTGGCGAGAAGATCAACTTAGTTCATGGAGACCGGTCGTGGCCACAATCCCGTTTCCAGGAACTTATCTTCCATGGAGACCACTCCCACGAAAGCGAGATCTAGCCAGTGTCCAAGAACGTGCAGATGGTGGATTTCCTGGTGGTGGGAAGCGGAATCGCCGGATTGACCTATGCGCTGCGGGTGGCCCAAGCCGGGTCGGTGGCCATCCTCACCAAGTCGGATGCCGACGAGACCGGCACGAGTCGGGCGCAAGGCGGCATCGCTTCGGTGACGTCGGACGACGACAATTTTTCGAGCCATGTGGACGACACCCTGGTGGCCGGCGACGGGCTCTGCGACTTGGATGCCGTCAAGATCCTGGTCCAGGAGGGGCCGGAGGCGGTTCGCCACCTGATCGAATGGGGGGTGAACTTCACCCGCCGGGGAGGCAAGGCCAGCGACTTCGACCTGCATCGCGAGGGGGGGCACGGCAAGGCGCGCATCCTGCACGCAGGCGACATCACCGGTGCGGAAATCGAACGTGCGCTCCTGGAAGCGGTGCGCAGCCACCCCAACATCCGCCTGATGGAGCATCGCTTCGCCCTGGAGCTGATCACCGGACACTTCCTGACCGAGGAGTTGGACGATCGCTTGACCTGCCACGGGATCTACGCGCTGGATCGGGATTCGGGGAACATCGAGACCTGGCTTTCCCCTCGGACGGTCCTGTGCACCGGCGGGGTGGGTCAGGTGTACCTGCACACCACCAATCCCACCGTCTCCACCGGCGACGGGATCGCGATGGCTTCCCGGGCGGGAGCCCGCGTGGCCAACATGGAATTCCTCCAATTCCATCCCACCGCCCTCTACGACCCCATGCGGGGAGCATTCCTGATCTCCGAGGCCGTCCGTGGCGCGGGGGCCATCCTCCTGGACAGCCGGGGCGACGCTTTGATGGCCCAGGAACACCCCCTGAAGGACCTGGCGCCACGGGACATCGTCACGCGGGCCATCGATCGGCGCATGAAGGCGCTTGGTGATCCGTGCGTCTACCTGGACGCGCGGAAACTGGGGAGCCACGCCCAGAAGAAGTTTCCCAACATCTACGCCCGCTGCCTGGAAGCCGGGGTCCGGATGGATCGCGAACCGATTCCCGTCACGCCTTCCGCCCACTACCTGTGCGGAGGCATCGACACCGACCTGCACGGCCGCACCAGCATCCGCGGCCTCTACGCCTGCGGAGAGTGCGCCCACACCGGCGTGCACGGCGCCAACCGACTCGCTTCCAATTCGTTGTTGGAAGCGGTGGTCTTCTCCGCCCGCGCCGCCGACCATTCGATGGCTGCCAAGGTGCACCCCCTGGTCCCGCGCCAGGTCCGTCGATGGGATCGCAAGGGAACCAAGGAGCATCGGGAGGAGATCGTGATCCGCCACCTGCACGACACCGTGCGGCGGATCATGTGGGATTTCGTGGGGATCGTGCGCACCTCCGATCGCCTGCAGCGGGCCGCCAAGCACCTGCAACTGGTGCGCGACGAGGTGGAGGTGTTCTACAAGGGCACGGTGATCACTCCCAGTCTGCTGGAATTGCGCAACGCCGCCCGCGTGGCCCAGCTGATCTGCGAATGCGCCATCCGCCGCCGCGAAAGCCGTGGTCTGCACAGTTCGCTCGATTTCCCCCGTCACGCCCAGACGCCGCGCGACACGGTCCTCCGCCACCGCGTCTGAGGAGGATCGTACCCGGCTTCGTGCCGGAGGATTGAATCGGTGGAATGGAAAAGGCCGGCCCGGAGCATACCGGACCGGCCTTTTCGTTGGTCGGTGCGCGCCTACTTGCCGGCGGTGGTGTCCTTCGACGCTTCCACGAGGGTGGTCCCGCCGGAGACCTGCGGGCGACGTACCAGCTGGATGCGGTCGATTTCCAGCGATCCGGCCAGGTTCTTCAGAAGAGTGGCGCGGAGGCCGTCGTCCATGGACGGGATGGTGGGCTGGTGGCAGTCGCCGCAGTAGATGGGCCGGACCATGACGGTGTCCTTGCCTCCGGCCAGGGTGCTGTCCTTGAGGCCCCTCACCCATTCGCCATGGGTCAACGCGGCTACGGCGTTCTTGTCGGTGTTCGGTTGGAGGATCGACCAGCGGAAGTTGGTGATGTCGTTCTTGCTCCACGCTTCGTGGTCGGCGTCCCAGACCCACTTTGGCTTCCATGCGCTGGAATGCGACACGTGGCCCTCGAACTTCGAAAGGCCCATGGAACGCATCTTCGCGGAATCGGAGTAGCCGTTGATGATCCAGTAGCTCTTGGGAGTGGTCTCGGTCGAATCCAGGAGCGTGGTGGGATTGTATGCGTTGCCGGCCGCGTAGAATGCGGAGTAGTCCAGCACGAACCTCTTCCAGGTGGAACCCACCCACTCGACGTAGCGGTGGAAGCCGTCGTGGTAGTAGCCGTTCTGGTTGTCGTTCTTCTTCCAGACCATTTCCGTGACCATCGGCATGGAGTCGGGGAGGGAACCGTCGGCCTTCTTCCAACGCGCCCAGAACACGATCCGGTAGGTTTCACCCATCAGGTTGGAGGGAACGCCCACGGAATAGCCGGCGTAGCCCGGGCCGGACTTGCCGTCGGAAATGCGGTCGGCGCCCAGGTCGGGGATCCGGAAGTTGATCTTGCCATGACGGAAACCGATCTGGCGGTTCCAGTCGGTGGTGGTGTCGGTGACGTTGGCTTCCATCTGGCTGGGAATGCCGGTGTTCAAGCAGTTGCCGCAGGCCCAGAAGCGCCAGTCGTAGCCGATCTTGCGCGCGAGGCTGTTCTGCTCGAAGTCGTCCACCAGGAGGGTGTCTCCTTCGACGATGTAGCGGCGGGAATCGGAGATGGAGTTCGCCCAGCCGTTGCGGGCGGCGATCACCCGCAACCACTGGCTCTTGGCCACCAGGAGCGTGTCGCCGGAGTTGAGCTTGCGGGTGGTGCCGGTGGGATTGCCCGATCCATCCCAGCTGGGCGTGGTGCTGTCGCGGGTCACGTAGAGGTTCACGCCGGGCGAGCGGGTGGAGAGCTTCACGGACTGGAAGTCGCGGTAGATGCCGGAATCCGGCGAGAAGAGGATCTTGGCCACCTTGAAGGTGTAGTTGCCGGTGGCGATGTCGGAAGGGCTCCAGCCCGTCTTGCAGGCGATCGCCTTCACCGTGACATTGGAATCCAGCCGCAGCAGGGAGTCGGGGTTGTACGCGGTGGAGTTGCAGGTGGGAGTGGATTTGTCCAGGGTGTAGCGGATGGATGCTCCGGCGGCGGAATCGGTGATGGACAACGCCTGCGTGGTGTCGTAGTTGCCGGTGCGGAAGCTCAGGTTGGGGGTGGCCACCTTGAATCTGTACGAGGCGCTCACCACCTTGCTCTTGCGCCAGCCCTGGCGCATGGCGATGGCCTTGAGGGTGGAATTGGAGTCGATCAGGATGCTGTCGGCGTACTGGAAGGATTGGTCGGTGGGATCGGAGCCGTCCACGGTGTAGTAGATCTGGATCCCGGAGGCGGACCTGAGGCCCACCAGGCGTTGCGAGGTGTAGGTGCCGGACTTCAGGGAGATGACGGGATCCGCGGCGATCATGCGGATGGTGGTGGTGCAGGCGGGACTCGGGATGTTCCGGCCGCGGAAGGACTTGGCGATGATCGTCGCGCTGTCGGACACCAGGATGGAGTCCTTGTAGATGGGGGAGGTCTCGTTGGGGTCGCCGCCGTCGGTGGTGTAGCGGACGGTATCGGAGGGACCGAAGCCGAGGATGGCGACTTTCTTGGCCACCCTGGAACTGTCCTGCCGGGGAGTGCTGAAGTAGGGTTTGGCCACGCGTTTTCCGATCACGAACTCGATGGTGACCGTGTCGGAGGAAAGGGTGCCGGGGCTGGTGCTACGCAGGGCCGCGGCCTTGATGGTGGTGGTGCCGAAGATGCGCTTGATCCTGCCGCTGGGAACCTTGGGGTCGGCGGAGGTCAGGCGGGACGATGTGCCGTTGGTTGTGTAGCGGATGGAGTCATTGGTGCCCGCGGCCGCGTCGAAGCGCAGGTCGACGGAATCCGCGAAGTCGCGCTGGTCGGCGGGAAATCCGACCGGGACGATGCTTGGGGCCTCCAGGCGGCGGATCACCTGGATGTCCTCGTTCTTCGACGTGTCGTTGGTCAGCTGGACCCTGATGGTGTTCACGCCGACGCTCAGCTTGACCGGCTTGGAGGTGAACTCGCCGGAAGTGGCGATCGTGGCGTCGACGCCATTGACCTTGATCTTCGCGCCGGAAGCCGGGCTGACCTTGCCCTTGATGGCGATGGAAGCGGTCGCGTTGGGGACCGTGGTGTCGCCATTGGCTGGGCTGGTGATGTTGAGCGCGTAGTCCACCGCGGTGGACGTGGTGGTCCCCTCGTTGACGGTGGTGTTGCTCTCGCTGGATGTGGGCGCCGAGCCCTTCTCGTCATCGCAGGAGGCCAGAAAGAGTCCAGTGGTGGCCAGGCTCAGCATGGTTGCCCAGACGAATGGTTTCCTCATCGTGCGCGCTCCTCGAAGGGGTAGGTCCGCTCATTCCCCCGAAACGGCGAGGGAATCCACAGTGCCCCATTCTATGAACCTAACTTGCACTGCGTCAAGGACTTCCGAGGGGAAACGGCGGTTTCCGTCCAGGGGCGGTCAGTAGGCGAATGCGACGGCCACGAACCGCTTGGTGCCCTTGGACACGTGGAGGGTGTCCAGTTGCCGCTGATCGATCGCGATCCCGGCGGAGTTGCGGGCTTCCAATTTCAGCGAATGGATCCCGGGGGCCACGGGGATCCGCACGATCCGGACCTGGCGGGGGAGCCAGATGCTCATCCGCACGTCCGATTGTTCGATCTGGCCTTGGGCGACATCCATCCCGACATTGGTCAGGAGATCCACCAGGGGGTTGCCCGTGCGGATGGCGCTTTTCGCCTTCTGGGCGGCCAACGTGCGACTGGCCACCCGCACCACGGTGCGCGCCATCACCACGGGCTCCTCCTCCTCCACCGCCTTGGCGAGCAGGTCGCGGGTGTCGGCCAGGGGGAGGGCGGCCTTCGGCGGGGCCTGGTCCACGCTCGCCAGGACGGAACCCACTTGCGAGCTAGTCTCTTTCAGGAGGGGCAGGGTGAAATTCACGCTGAAGGTGCGGCCGGAGTTGGGGACGCCGGGGACCGGGAGAGCGTTGAATTCCTGTTTGCCCGTGGCGGGATTGTTGTAGTAGTAGGAGAAGATTCCCGTCTTGAGCCAGGTACCCCAGGCTCGCATCTGGTCCAGGACCGGGGTCCGTCCCTGGTAGCAGACCACCACGATTTCCGAGGGCGACTGTTCCAGTTCGCGGCTGGAGTTGAGCGAAGCGGGATCCGTCGGGAGGCCCCACCGGGAGATCTCGTCGTGGAATCCCTCCTGTTTCAGACGGAGTGCCGCGTCGGCCTTGAGAGCCTCCGGCATGGGAAGCTTGGACCCGTTCCAGGCTTCCAGGCTGCGACGGAGGGAGACCACGCTGTTGTCGCGTTCGCCGGCCGACTGGAAGGCCAGCCAGTGGAGGGTTTCCAGCATCGCCTGGCCATATTGGCCGTTGGATCCGTTCGCCTTCAACTCGTCCAGAAGGAGCACGCCGCGCCGTGCCTCCACCATGGCACCGTCCTGGTCGCCCTTGGCCAGGTGTCCCACGAGCTGCAACTGGGAAAGGAACACGCGTTCGTAGGGACGGAACCGGTAGGGACGGATGTTGTCGTTGGTCACGAGGGCGGCGGCTTCGTTGGTGACGGAGCGGGCGTGCAGTTCCTCGTAGGCGCGATCGGCCTTGTCCAGCCAGAAGAGCGAGCTGTCCCACTGGCCTGCGAAATGGTGCAGGATTCCCATGTCCAGCGCGTAGAGAGGTTCCGAGCCCGCGCCGTAGAGCGCTTGGTTCTTGCGTACCGATTCCAGGGAACGGCGCGCATCGCCTTGGGCCAGCTCCTGGCGGAAGGCGGAAAGTCGCTCCACTCCATCGTTGGCACAGCCGACCAGGGCCAGGGTGCAAGCGACCAGGGCCCACGCGAAGCGGCGCTCGGGGCGCCGCGGGAAGGTGGCGGACATGGCCGCCTCAGAGCTTCAAGGAGCTCTGTTCGACGAACTTCTTGATCTTCTTGTCGCCGATCCAGACCTTCTTGTGGGACTGGATCTCGATCAAGGTGAGGTCCACCTGGTAGAAGACGACCGCCTCGTCGCCTTCCTTGTCCACGATGCTGGAAATCTCGCCGGTGAGCATCAGTTCGGCGCCGGTCTCGGCCTTCGCTTCCTGCTTGGTCTCGGTGGTGGCGTTGCCGGTCTGGCTTCCCACTTCGGTGCGCAATTCCTCGCGGACGGTGGCGTCGGCGACCATCTCGGCCTTGCCGGAGTTGACCAGGGTGCGCTGGATGTCGTTGATGAAGGTCTGCACGGGGATGTGCTCGTGGGACCGGTTCCTGATCTGGCCCACCACGATGCGGGGGATCTTGCCCTTGCTCTGGTAGGCCTGGATCCAGGGGCGGTCCAGGCAGTCCTTGAGCATGTCCTCGGCCACCATGCGAGAATCCGCGTCGTTCCAGCGACCGGAAAGATCCGTGGTGGTGTTGGTGGAGATGCGCGTGACTTCCTTGCCGGCGCATCCGCCCAAGGCCACGAGGGCGGCGGCGAGCAGGACCGGAGTGGACAGGAATTGCAATGCTTTCATGGAGATCGCTCCTCGGGAGGTCGGAAGATGGGGCGTACAACAGTATACAGATTCCGTGGCGGATCGACCGCTCGGGTTTTCACAGAACGAAGAGATTGTCCCGGTGGATGGCCTCCTGGGGGGCGGAGTGACCCAGGAGGCCCGGGATCTCGGAAGAATTGTGGCCGGCGATCCGCGCCATGTCGACCGCGCTGAAATTGGCCACGCCGCGGGCGACGGGTTTTCCCTCGGGGTCGACCATTTCCACCACGACACCGGCGGGGAAGCTTCCCTCCACGGAAACCACGCCCTTGGCCAGAAGCGAGCTGCGCCGTTCCACCAGCGCCTGGACGGCTCCGGCGTCCAGCACCAGCTTCCCCTTGGGGGTGCTGACGAAGCGGATCCAGCGTTTGCGCGAACCGAGCTTGTGTTCGGAGGGCAGAAACAGGGTTCCCTGGGGGGCGCCGGAGGCGATGGCCAGGAGGTCCGAGGTGAACCCGTTGGCGATCACGCAGGCCGATCCCGATTCCGTGACGGTGCGGGCGGCCACGATCTTGGTGATCATCCCGCCGGTGCTGGCGACGCTGCCTGCGCCACCGGCCAGCGATTCGATCTCGGGGGTGACCCGGTGCACGATGGGGATCAGGCTCGCCTCGGGATCGGATTTGGGGTTGGCGGTGAACAGCCCGTCGATGTCCGAAAGGATCACCAGGAGGTCCGCTTCCAGAAAGTGGCAGACGTCGGCGGACAGACGATCGTTGTCGCCCACCTTGATCTCGGAGGTGGCCACGACGTCGTTCTCGTTGACGATGGGCACCACCCCGCGGCGGAGGAGTGCTTCCGTGGTGGCGCGGATGTTGGAAAACCGTTCCGGATCGCGGAAGTCCTCGGCGGTGAGCAGGTATTGCGCGACGGGGACGCCGCGCCGGGCGAACGATCCGTCGTAGGCGTGCATCAGGCGGATCTGGCCCACCGCGGCGCAGGCCTGCTTCTCCGCCAGCTCCTTGGGCTTGGTGGCATGGCCCAGGATGCCCATCCCGATCCCCACCGCCCCGGAGGTGACCAACACCACTTCCCGGCCGGACCCCCGCAAGGCCACGATCTGGTCCACGACCCTCTCCAGTTGGGCGGGGGCCAGGCCGCCCTGTTCGTGGGTCAGCAGCCGCGTGCCCACCTTCACCACCACCCGGTTGGCCTTGGCCAGGAGCTCCTGCCGCAGGTTCGCGCTCACGAGGCCTCTCCATGGAGGACGCGCGCGGCCTCGTCGGCGGCGAAGCGCCCGTCGAACAGCGCCTTGCCCACGATCACCCCTTCGATTCCCGGATGCGCGCGGTCGGCGATGGCCTGGAGATCGGCCAGCGAGGAGATCCCACCGGAGACGATGGTGGAAAGCCCCGTTGCCTCGGCGAAGGTGCAGGTCGAAGGCAGATTCGGGCCTTGCAGCATGCCGTCGCGGGAGATGTCCGTGAATACGCACGAGCGCACACCCAGGGCGTGCATGGCGCGGCCCAGGTCGTCGGCGCGGAGGCCTTCTCCTTCCGTCCAGCCGGAAACCTTCGCGATCCCGTCGCGGGCGTCGATCCCCACGATCACCCGTTGGGAGCCGAATCGCGCGAGCATCGCCTCCACCACCCTCGGGTCCCGCGCGGCCACCGTGCCCGCGATCACGCGTCCCACGCCCCATTCCTCCAGGGCTCGGGCCGCATCGTCCACCGTGCGGATCCCTCCGCCCAGTTCCGTGGGGCATTTGCAGGCATCCACCATGCGGCGCACCGCCTGGCCGTTGCGGGCCGCGCCCTCGAAGGCCGCGTCCAGGTCCACCAGGTGGATGCGGTCGGCGCCACCCTTGGCCCAGGCCTCGGCGATCTCCCAGGGAGCATCTCTGTAGACGGTCTTCTGGTCCTTCCTGCCTTGCACGAGTCGGACGGCGCACCCGTCCATCAGGTCGACGGCGGGCAGAAACTGGAGTTTGGGCTTGGTCATGGTTGGGATCAAATGGAACAATTCCCGGCCCTCCCACCGAGGGTTTCCTTGGCTTACCTTTCCCGCAAGGATTTGCTCAGTTTCCAATGAGGCGTTTTTCGATCTTCGATTTTTCGGCGCCGTGCCAAATACGGTTTTTGCTTTTGAAAGGGGTGTCGTGAACGTCGAACGTTCGTCGGAGGCTCCATCGGTCGGATCGACTCCCGATCCGGAGGGTTTCCAGCCCGGCGATCAGCTGGGGCGTTGCCAACTGGTCGCCCCGATCGGCCAGGGGGGGACAGGGGTGGTCTGGGAAGCGTGGCACACCACTTTGGCCATTTCCGTGGCGGTCAAGGTGCTCCGTTCCACGGAGGATCCGGAAATCGCCACCCGGATGCTGGGACGCTTCCGCCACGAGGCCATGCTCGCCTCCCGTCTGGACCACCCAGGGTTCGTGAGGGTGCTGGACTACGGGGAGGACCATCGACGGCCCTACCTGGTGATGGAACTGGTGGGCGGAGGCACGCTGGAAACCTGGATGCGCAACCAGGGGCATGTGGATCAGAAGACGAGTTTGGGAGTCGTGGGGCGCATCTGCCAATCCCTGTCGGCGCTCCACCGCCTGGGGATGGTCCATCGCGACATCAAGCCATCCAACATCCTGATCGGACCTTCCGGCCAGCTCAAGATCTCCGATCTTGGACTGGCGTCCTTTCCTCGCGCACGCGGCGCGGGTGGAACGATCTGGGGCACTCTTCCCTACCTGGCGCCGGAATGCTTCCTGGAGGACCACGCGGTGGACCAGCGATCGGACCTGTTTTCGGTGGGGGTGATCCTCCATCGGTTGCTTCTGGGGCGGTTTCCGCCAAGTCCTCCGGCGCAGGGCGACATCGGTGGTGCCGGTTTCGACGAGGGTACTCTGTATCTGCTGCGCTGGCTTCTCGAGCCGGACGTGCGCTCGCGCATCCAGACGGCGGAGGAGGTGGCTCGCACCTGCTGCCGGCAGGCCGAATGGCTGAACCTCCAGGGGAAACGGTCCGCTTGAATGCGCGCGAGCGAGCTGGCAACGGATTTTGTCGGCAAGAAACGAACGACCCGCCTCCCGGAAGGGAAACGGGTCGGATCCGAGCTTGCATCGTCGTGGTCCGCAGGTGTCCGCGGACCCTCCGATCCTAGGCGCGCAGCGACTTGATGGCCGAAGCCAGCTGCTTTTCAAGCGCGGACATGCCCGCCTTGCGCAGTTCCTTCTTGACGGCGTCCAGCGAGGCCATGGCTTCGGAGACGGCCGGATCCGAGGACAGGCCGTAGACGATGCCTTCCTCGGAGGGCTCGCGGGTGACGTGGTAGCCGAGTTCCCGGGCGCGTTCGACTTCGCGGGCCAGCGTGCGAGGGTGGACCGGGAAGCCGCGGCGGCCGAGTTCCTTGAGGACCTCGGCTTCGGGAGCCGGAGCGTCCTGGGCCTTGAGGGTGTCGATGAGGGCCTTCAGCTTGCGGGCCTGGACGACGTAGGAGGCTTCTCCACGGTCGATTTTTGGCCTGCTGGCTTTCGCGGGCTTGGTCTTCGCTGGCTTGGCCTTGGTCTTCGCCATGGCATTCTCCTTTGGAGCGTGGATTGCGCGTATCGGAAACTAGGCCGGTTCCGTCCGGCATAGGTCGGATTCTGACGACAACGTAGATGATTCCACTCTTTTCGACCAAGGTCAAGGGGCGGATTCTGTCAATTTTTTCGCAGCCTGCGCACACCCGATCCGGCAGATTTTTCCCCTTTCGCGGATTCCGGACGGAATCGGTCCGCGGCGGCGACGGTCCTTCGCCATGCGCATCCGGCGAGGATCGCTGCCGATTCGCGATGGATTCGGCTATCCGGGGGTATGGCTGGAATGGATTCGCGGGGATCGATCGGTTTCCGGAATCGATTCGGTTTTCCTGGGAATCGGCGAATCGGAATCGACCAGGTTTCCCCGGAGGGGCGGATCTTCCCCTGGAGGTTCTACCTTTGGCGCCCCATGTCCAACGCAGTCAACGCATCGGGGCTCCTGGAAGCCCTGGACCAGGTCCTGGAGGATCGCAAGTCCCAGGATCCCAGCCAGTCCTACGTCGCCAAACTCTACCACAAGGGGCTTCCCAAGATCCTGGAAAAGGTCGAGGAAGAGTCCCGCGAAACGATCGAGGCGGCCTCCGAGGAGGGGACCGACCATCTCGTGTACGAGGTGGGGGATCTCTGGTTCCACACCTTGGTGCTCCTGCACCACAAGGGGCGCAGCGGAGCCGACGTGCTCCAGGAACTGGCGCGCCGCTTCGGCGTGTCCGGAATCGTCGAAAAGGCCTCGCGGCCGCCAAAGGAGTGAAGGCACCATGATCCAGATCGGCATTCCATCCAAAGGGCGTCTCCACGAGCCCATCGTGGCGCTCCTCAAGCAGTCCGGCTACCGCTTCCGCGTGGACGGCCGCAGCCTCCGGATTCCCGCCGGGCCGGACACTTCCCTGGTGCTTCTGCGCACCGACGACATCTCCACCCTGGTGGCCGCAGGTATTCTGGACGCCGGCATCAGCACCCAGGACATCGTTGAAGAGACTTCCGCCCAGGTGGCGGAGGTCCTGAAGCTGGACATGGGCCACTGCCGGATCGTGGTGGCCGTGCCGGAAAACGGGGACATCCAGTCTCCCGCCGACCTGGACGGCAAGACCATCGCCACTTCGTTTCCGCACCTGGCCGAGAACTTCTTCGGAAAGCACGGCGCCCATCCTCGCTTCGTGGAAGTGGGCGGATCCTGCGAGGCCATGGTGCCCCTGGGGCTGGCCCAGGGGATCGTGGACATCACCGAGACCGGCAATTCGCTCCGGGACAACGGACTCAAGATCCTTTCCGAGATCGGTTCCTACCAGACGGTCCTGGTGGCCCGCCCCGAGCGCGTCGAGGATCCGGAAATCAAGCAGCTGGCCCGTCGGCTCAAGGGCGCCATGATCGCCCAGACCTACCGCCTGGTGGAATACAACGTGCCCCGCGCCAAGCTTTCCGAAGCCGAGAAGATCACTCCCGGCTTCCAGGCGCCCACGGTCAACACCCTCGAGGATCCCGCCTGGTGCGCGGTGCGGGCCCTGGTGCCCGTCAAGCAGCTGGGGCAGGTGATCGATTCCCTGGAAGCTTTGGGTGCCACCGCCATCCTCCAGTTCGGGATCGAAAATTGCCGACTGTGAAGCCCATCGGGGCTGTGGGGCGGATGCTCGCCCGGATCCGGGCGACCCTCTTTTTCGGGGCGCTGTTCGGATCCATCTTCTTTTTCGGATTCTGGCTGATTCCCGCGGCCGTGGTGCTCAAACGCGCCTCGTTCATCAAGTGGATGTGCATCACCTGGTTGGACCTGTTCATGCCCGTCTTCGGATTGCGTCACCGTGTGGTGGGGAAGGAAAACCTCCACGAGCGCCGCACCATCTTCGTGGTCAACCACCAGAGCTGGCTGGACATCCCCCTGATGATGGCCGGTGTGCGGTACCCGGCGTTTCTGGCCAAGAAGGAGATCCAATCCTGGCCGTGGTTCGGTTCGGCCATGAAGGTCCTGCGTTGCGTGTTCGTGGACCGCTCCGACCGCCGCTCGCGCTCCCAGGTGGGCGAGAACGTGCGGCGCGAAGTCAACGACGGCGTGGACTTCTGCATCTTCCCGGAAGGGACCCGGTCCATCGACGGCAAGCTCCAGCCATTCCAGGGCGGAGCCTTCCGCGTGGCCGTGGACGCAGGGGTGCTGGTGACCCCGGTGGTCATCGACGAGACCTGGTGGATCCTCAACAAGAAGACCTTCCAGCTCTATCCCGGCACCATCCGTGCCCGGATCCTGCCGCCCATCGACGCCTCGCTCCCGGAAAACCAGGACGTGAAGAAGCTCATGGCCCAGGTGCACGCGCAGATGGAACAGGCCCTCGCCGAAATGCGCGCCGAACCCGAAGCCTCGGGACGGTTTCCGGCCAATTGAGTCTCTCGCAGGAATGGCCTGCACCTAAGGATGCCTCCCCGGTGCTTCGCACCGGGATCCGAACAGGGGCGCCCGCCCCTGACCGGGCCAAGGGCCACTGGCGGCACTTGGGGCCCTCCCGTCTGCCCGATTCCAGAGATAGCTGCTACGGAGCCGTCCCCGTGAGGGGTGTGCCCGTCGAGTCCGTGACAACGACCCGCGGATTGGGAGAGAAAATCGCCCCCATTCCTGCCGCCGACCAGTCCAGGGCACGGTCACGAGGGCTCCAATCCGCGTTGTGGATCCCGAACGTCGCCCCTTCTCCCGATGCGTCCGGATAGCTCTCGCCCGGCTTGAGGACCACTCCCTTGCAGGCCAGTACGTAGGCATCCTTTTGGTTCACCTTGGACAGGCCACCCTTGCACTTGGGTGCATACCAGGTCTCCGCCACGCTCTGCTTGCCCGTTGTGGGCGTGTAGAAGAATCGAACCGAACCAATGGAGACACTTTTTGTCCCGGCGTTTTTGATGACGATCTTCGGTCTGAGGTACTTGGTGTCCGTCGGCGTCTTATCGCTGGTGGACACCTCCAGCACCGGTTTGTCCACTGGTGTCGCGACTTCCTGGAACATGGCGGTGGGGAAGCGGTTTTTCGTGACGGTCAGCGACAGACTGGGGGTGGTCGAGGTGGTGTCACCTGCCCAACCCACGAATTTCCATCCCACCGAGGCGACGGGAGTCAAGACCACTGAAGAGCCGTTGGGATACGATGTCTGGGATGGACTGACTTGGACCTTGCCTGAACCGCTCACGCTTGGACTGACCACGAATTGTCCAGTTGGAAGCGGCGGTTCTGGTCGAACCTGGCCAGAGAAATGGAGGAACTCATCATCCGTGAACGTGAAATACGCGTTTGCGATGTTTGTCTTCAATCCTTTTGGGATGAGGATTCCGAACCCAGATTGCGATCCCCCAGGCGGGATTGGTGCGGCATGATTCTTGGTTTTCCACTCTGCTAAAACTACGGGCTCCTCGTCAACGTAAGTGGAATCGAAGCTCCAGCCAAAGGGAGAGGCGCCCACCAGTCCTGGCAACGTGTGGCCATAGACGGAGTCTCCGATACTGAAGTTCCAGCGGCCTTCGGAATTTGCGCCGAGAGTAATCCAGGAAAGCGGATGAGAGCTGCCGTTTTGGATTGTGAAATTGTAGATGGTGTCGCCATTGGGGGTTGGGGCTGCTCTATATCTCATGCTGAATTCCGCATTTGCGGATGGAGCCTGCGCGAGAAGAGACGTTACCATGAGGATTTGAGTCGAGATCAGCATTTGGTTCTCCTTTTTAGTTTTCGAAGTGCCAAGGTTCGGGCATCACTTTCCAATTCAGAAGTGGCCTTCGTAATCCACAATTCTTGGAAAGAGTTGCAATGTCGATGTTTTCCGGATACCAGTTCATGTCAATGGCTTTGCCCAGCGAATGTTTGGATGTCTTTCCAGTTACGCCTGGCCGATGCTTGTTCCATTCCCGTCTCACTTCTGGCAGAATTGACTGACAGCCTGAGGTGTCTGCTCCCAAGGTGTCAAGGCGGAGTTTGTTTTGTCGCACTTCATAAAGATGATTCTGATACTGAGGCGGGCGCACCGCGGAGTTCACTGTGAGTGTCCCACCAACAGCCCGCACCGCTTGATCAAGACACTGGTAGGATGCAAGGAGTTGAGGGGTCAATCCGTTCATCAAAACAGGTGTTTGCCCTTCTTCGACAAGAACAGCATTCGGATCGCTCAAAGGAGTGAAGGGCAGAAGTTTACATGCACTTGTGGCTCTCAGAGAGTATTCGAACGAGGCAGTTGGAGGATTTCCTGGGCACTGTGTCAAAGCAGCTTGAACCATGATTTCCGCAGGACCATTGAAGTCGGAATAACGAATAGTGTCTTCGCCCTCAAAAGACCATATTTCGTGAGCCGGATTTCCGTTAAAGATAATCCGATTGTCTTGGCGGACTGATCCAGCGATTCTTTTTCCTGTGTCTGGGGAAATCTGGTCACCGACAAAGATTGCGGCTGCTTCACGGATGCCACCTGGGTATAGGCTATTAAAATACCAAGGATATAGTTGGCCATTTAGTGTGTAAAATTCGCCAAATGGATTTGCTGGAGGGTTTCCTCTTTTGAAATTGTCGGCTCGATATCGAATTAAAACAAGTTTCCCTGTATCTGTCCCCCAGTCAACTTGCCAGCCCTGGGATCTGACGGTAAGTGGAATGTCTGGCCAGCCTTCTCGAATTATGTAGGCAAACCAATCCGATCCGATTGCTTCATACGAAAGTTCCTCCACAGGGGTAAAAGAGCCGAAGCCGCCAGGAGGCAATGAGCTTTCCGCAGTGAATTCCTGGGCATCAATAGATCCATAAAGGCGTATATATCCTGTATAGGCGGCGGGAGGCCTGAATATTACATCATTGCCAGATCGGGAAAATTTAACCGACTCGCAGAATGGTTGTGTCGAAAAGAGTCCTCCGATAAGGAAAAGTAAAACCTTGTGCGGGATTGAAAAGGAATGGGGGGGGGGGCTGAAGTTGGGTCTCATTCTTTTGCCTCTTTGGTGCGGGGAAACCTGTCAGCTGGAGAACTTGCTAGCCGGCCCAGGACCAGCGAACAATGGCGAATTGCGGGCCGACGTTCACAAACGTACAGTCAGTTTTTGGCCTAGGCGCTTCTTAAGTAAAAAATCAGTTCGGCAGTGTCGCCGCCCAGCCCAGGCCCGCCGACCAGAACGTGGTGTTGTCGGCGCGGGAGGCGCCCAGCCTGAGGTAGACGGGGACCCGCCAGCTCGAAAAATCCGCGAGGAGGGCGCCCATGGCCATCGGGACGGCGGAATTGGCGCCGTCGGCGTACCAGCGGATCTTGCCGCTGGCGCTGCGGTGTTCTGCTGTGCGTTCGGGCAGGTAGTAGCCCCCGCCCAGTTCCAGCCAGAAGGGCGAGGCCAGGCACAGGGTGACGCCTCCGGAAACCTCCAGCGCGCGCAGGCGACGCGAACCGGTGGGGGTGGCGTCGGAGGGGGCGATCTCGTTGTAGTGGTTTGAGGTGTCGCGCTCCAGCATTCCCGAGCCGACTCCAAAACGGATGCTCAGGCCCCACCCGCGCTGGTCGGGTGTGCGGTCGTCGAGGCTGGCCACGTGGAGGCCCCAGAGATGCGCGTCCCCCGATCCCACCATCTCCCACTGGCCCCCCAGCGCGATCCGGGAGGTGGACGGATTCGAGGGCGGCTTGAGGGCGAGGGTGTCGGAGTCCGGCGATGCGGAATGCCCGCGAAGGCAGATCGCCAGGGACAGGAACGCCACCTTCGGCAGGCGGCGGGAGTTGGGAAGCATCGGTCGTCTCCGGTTGCGGCCGTGAACACGGTGGGCCAGTACAGGGGAAACCTACATCGGCCCGGTTCCCATGCGGGCTCAGGGGACGAAGAGCCTCCAGGGGCTGGACCAGGCGCCGTCCGCTTCCCGCACGCGCACCAGGATGGAGCCTCGCGTGGATCCGGCGAGCTGCCAGGCGCCGTCGCGTGTGGATCCCCGCTCCAGCAGCCTGCCGTCGGGACGGGCGACTTCGACCAGCGTCTCGCGTCCGGCCAGCGACGAGAACGACAGTTTCCGGTCGATCCTGCCTAAGGGGATCGCCCGCTTGTGGGGATCGACGGAGAGGGACCGCTGGTCCAGCACCGCGAAGGTTCCCGCGCGATCCACCACCGCCCAGGCCTCGCGGCTGGAAGGATCGATCCCACGCGCGCCGACGGCATCCGATGTCTTCCAGGATCCTTGGCGAGGCGCCGTGGAGCCGACGCATTTCCAGGATCCTGAGTCCTCCCGCGCCAGGCAGAGGGAGCCCGCGAGCAGCACGGAGTCCGGGATCGAGGGATCGATGGACATGGACAGCGCGAAGGTGGGGGTCGCTGTGTTTCCCGTGGCCTTTTCCAGTCCCCAAAGGGTCCAGGCCGCGCTCGCCTGCCCTTCGATGCGCCGCCAGTCCGTGGAAGCGAGGGCCGAGAAGGGACGGTTGTAGAAGTCGCCCTTGGCGGCCTTCCAGACTCCCGACAGAATCCGTACGCGCGTTCCCTGCGACGAATCCGACAGTTTCTTCAGGCTGTCCCCCTGGGCAAGGAGGGTCTGCCGGCCTCGACTGGACGCTCCCCATCTGCGCCGCAGGGTCCATTTCCCTTCCAGGTCCGGGGCGACCAGGAGGTCGCCGAACTGGATTCCCGAGGGAGCGCTCCAATCCGAGACTTCCATGCGGGGACCGTCGATCTCCACCACCGTGTATCCCACCGTCCCCAGGTCCTGGGCCAGGAGGGTCTCGCGCTTCTTCCCGAACTTGGGCACGTTCTGCTCGTCGTCCACCTTCAGCGGCGGATAGAACTTGTACGAAGCGCCGGGGACGATCCGCTGGTGGATCCGCAGGCCGCGCGGACCCGGCTCCTCGATCATCGCCTGCTGCATCTGGTGGTCGTGCCCGGAAAACAGGATCTCCACCTTGTTGCGGGTGAGCGTCTCGAACAACCTGGCCTGACCCGCGGTGTCCACGGTGGGATCGTCCCCGAAGAGGTTGTCGCTGTGGCAGGCGCCGATGATGGGCTTGTGGGTCACCAGGAACGCGGGCGTTCCGGCCGGGCGCGCGCTCAGGACGGAATCCATCCACGGGATCTGCACGGACATCGGACAGGTCTTGACTCCTTCCTGGATGGTTCCCATGAACTGGTCGACCATCACGAAGGTCGAGCCCTGGTCGGAGAAGGCGTAGCTGCGGCCCTTGGCGCAGGAAGGGCTGGAGAAGGAACTTCCCATGGCGAACTTCCCGGAAGGAGCGCGGAAGGGATGGATGTTGGCGCTGTCGGTCCAGAGGATGGCGTCGGCGGGGGTGGCGTTCATCTGGCCGGTCCGCGTCTGGGGGAACACGCGGAGGAATTCCTGGGCCCCCACGGGACCTTCGTCGTGGTTTCCCCGGATCGGGAAGAACCCGATGCCCGCGTCGTAGAGTTCCTGCGCCCAGGTGGCGCGGGTGCGCATGGACTCCACCGTGGGATAGTCGCTGAGGTCGCCCACCGCCAGCACGAATCGCACGCCGTGTCCGCGCAGACGTTCGTGGATCTGGTGCAGGAAATAGGCGGGAACCATGTTGGGGTTCTGGTGGCCGCTGAGGCTGTCCGCGTCCACGATCACCGTGGAATCCTTTCCGTCGGAGCCCTTCAGGACGGTGCCGGCCGCGTTCTTCACGGGGATGCGGGCGGTGTCCGGCCATTGGGTGTCGCCCAGGATGGCGAATTTCCACGGCTCGCCGGAAGCCAGGCAGGCCAGAAGCGCCACCAGAGACGCGGATCGCGACGGCACGAAGTTGGCGATGGTTGTCGACAGACGGACGAAAGTGGTTCCGGGAGATCTGAGCATGGTCAGACCATACGGCTCCTCGCGTTGCATTCGTGGCAGGAAACGCTCCCAGACAACGGCTTTTCCGGACCCGTTGGAGGGTAGGCGGACGCGGGGGGGCCTCAGTCTCCCGCGGAGGCGGGAGGTCCGGGGAGGAACCTTTCGAGCACCACCTTCAGACGCTCGGGTTCGATGGGCTTGGTGAGGAAGTCGTCCATCCCCGCCTCGAGCGCATTCTCCCTCTCGCCCCGCAGGGCGCCCGCGGTGAGCGCCACCACCGGCGTGCGGCGGCGTCCCCGCTCCCTTTCGCGCAGAAGGCGGACCGTCTCCAGTCCGTCCATTCCCGGCATCTGCACGTCCAGGAAGACGAGGTTGAAATTTCCTTCCTCGAGCCGATCCAGGGCGTCCTGTCCCCGGGCCGTTTCGACGATTTCCGCATTCGGGACCAGGATCTCCAGGAGGGAGCGGATCAGGACGATGTTCATCTCCACGTCGTCCACCACCAGGATCCGCTTTGCCGTGGATGCTCCGGCGGAATCGATGCCGGCCAAGGCCGCGTTCCCGGAGGCGATGCCTTCGGATGTCCTTTGGTAGTCGCCGGCCCAGGGTTCGCACAGGAGGCGCCGCAGCGCGGAGCGGAAGATCGGCTTGGAAAGGTGGTGGACGATCCCCGCGTCGCGGGTGGATTCCCGCAGGTCCGCCGAATCCCGGGTGGCTCTCAGCAGCACCACCGCTGGCGGGGGGCGTCCGGAAGGGAGGCCGGCCAGGAATCCGGCCAGGTCGGTGATTCCGACATGGTCGACCAGGACCACGTCGAAGTCCGTTGCGCGATCCGGGAGCGAAGCCTCGTGGAAGTCCGCGCATGCGACGCAGGTGGCTCCCAGGGAGCGGATCTCGCGCGCGAGGATCTCCCGTTGGCGGGCGTTGGCCTCCACCGCCAGCACTTTCCGTGCGGGAACCGGCGGCTCGGGATCGGGAAGGTCCGCGCCTTCCGCCTCGATGGAGAACCGGAAGGTCGATCCTTCCTGAGGAAGGCTGTCCACTTCCAGGCTTCCTCCCATCCGGGAGGCCAGCATGTTGGAAATGACCAATCCAAGTCCGGTCCCGCCGAACTTCCGGGTGGTGGACGTGTCGGCCTGCGAAAAGGCCTGGAAGAGGCGCTCCCGCTGGTCGGGAGCGATCCCGATGCCCGTGTCGCGCACGGAAAACGACAGTTTCCGGACTCCGCCCGCGAGGGAACGCGAGTGGACGGAGAGTTCCACCTCCCCTCGTTCGGTGAACTTGACCGCGTTGGTCAGGAGGTTCACCAGGATCTGCTTGAGCCGGACCGGATCCACCCGGACGCTGGACGCGAGATCCGGGGGCAGGTCCAGGATCATCTCAAGTCCCTTGGACTCGGACTGGAAGCGGACGATGTCGAGCGACTCCTCGCAGAGCCTGCGGAGGTCCGTGTCCACCATCTCCAATTCCATCTTTCCCGCTTCGATCTTGGAGAAATCGAGGATGTCGTTGATGATCCCCAGGAGCGTCTTGCCGGAAACGTTCGCGTTGGTGGCCTGGCGGCGCTGGAGCGGCGCGAGATCGGACTGCAGGAGCAGTTCCGTGAAACCGATCACGGCGTTCAGCGGGGTGCGGATCTCGTGGCTCATGTTGGCCAGGAACTCGCTCTTGGCGCGGCTGGCGGCTTCCGCCGCCGATCGCGCGGCCAGGAGAGCTTCCTCGGCGACCTTGCGATCGGTGATGTCGCGCGAGAAGCCGACGGTTCCCGTCGTCGTCCCGTCCTCGGCGAACAACGGCGCCTTGTAGGTCTCGAACCACTTCTCGCTTCCCTGGTCGTTGATGAGCTCCTCGACGCTGCGCTTGGAGCGCAGGACCATCACCGACTCGTCGTCGGCACGGTAGGCCTCCGCCAGTTGGCGGGGCCAGACGTCCAGGTCCGTCCTTCCGTGGACCTCTTCCGGGGAGGTCCTTCCGCAGGAACGGGCGAACGCGGTGTTCACCGCCAGGAACCGTCCCTGGCGATCCTTCATCCATGCCAGGAAGGGAAAGTTGTCGAGGATGGTCCGGATGTTGTCCCAGCCTTCGCGCAGCCGCGTCTCCGCCGTGCGGGCCCGGGTGACATCGTGGTTCACGCCCACCATCCGCATCGCCTCGCCGTCGGAGTCCCGCTCGACCATCGCGTCCGTCTTCATGTGGCGCACCTCTCCGTCGGGCCTTCGGATGCGGTATTCCAAGGTGAAGACGTCGCTTTCGGCGAGGGCGTTTTCCAGCGAAGTGCGGACCATCGGCAGGTCTTCCGGAAGGATCCGCTCCTTCCACGAGCTGGAGGACCCGCCGAACGCGTCGCGGGAAACCCCGAAGATCCCGAGCATGGTGTCGTCCCACTCCATGCGGTCCTCGCGCGGCAGCCATTGCCAGACGCCGATGCCCGCCGAGGCGACCACCCTGGCGAGGCTCAGCGGAAGACGTGCTTCGTCGGAATGGGGTTTCGTGTCCAAGGTCGTCTGCCTCTCCCCGGCCGGAGATGGTTGGGTGCGGAAGGGGTGGATCCCTCCCTCCGGATTGTGCCATCCCGGCATCGGTGGCGCAATCGGGAGTCCCGGTCAGGTGGATTCGCGATGGCGCATCCAGAGGCGGGCGGCCATGTCGGATCCCTCGGCCAGCTCCTTGCGGGAGATCTCCCGGCGCCACTGGGCCAGTCTGCGTTCCCGAAGGCGGTTCATGACTTCCACCGCGCGTCGCTTCTGGCCCAGCACGTCCCTCGCCTGGGCGACCTCGGATCGCGCCTGGAGGAAGGCCTCTTCCAACTCCGCGATCCTGATGGCCTGGCCGCGGACCCAATCGAAGAAAAGGATCTGGCCCTGGGCCCACACCTCGCCCTGGCGCGCCCCCGCCTGCATGGCGGTCTCCTCGCGCAGCTCGCGGCGCAACTCGGCGATTTCCTGGCGGAGTTTCTCCTCGCGGGCGATGCAGCGACCCAGATGGATCTTGGCCGATTCCTCGGAGCGCTTGGCCAGCTGCAGGGTCACTTCCAGCCGGAACCGGAACCTCATTTGCGCACCGGCGCGCGGGCGGATTGGGCCAGTTTGACGATTTCCGACCGCGAAGCGGCGAATTCGGTGGTCTCGTCGCGGTCCTGCCGCAGGAACGCCTGCCACTTGTCGCGCAGGCGGATGGCCAGGTCCAGATGGGCGTCCGATCCCTTCTGGTAGGCTCCCAGCGTGACCAGGTCCTCGTTCTCGCGGTAGAGGGCCATCAGGGAAAGCAGTTCCCGGGCGGCCTTGCGGTGCTCGTCGTCGGCCACGTCGGACATGCAGCGGCTGATGGACCTCAGCACGTCGATGGCCGGGAAGTGGTTCTTGTTGGCCAGATCGCGCGACAGGACCACGTGTCCGTCCAGGATGGAGCGGATCGCGTCGGCCACCGGCTCCTCCATGTCGTCGCCATCGGCCAGGACGGTGTACAGGCCTGTGATGGAGCCCTTGTCCGACGTTCCCGCGCGTTCGAACACCTTCGGGAGGAGGGCGAACACTGACGGCGTGTAGCCCTTGGTGGCGGGAGGTTCGCCCACGGCCAGTCCGATCTCCCGCTGGGCCATGGCCAGGCGGGTGGAGCTGTCCATCATCAGGAGCACGTCGCGCCCCTGGGCGCGGAACCACTCGGCGATGGTGGTGGCGGTGAAGGCGGCCTTCACGCGCACCACGGCGGGCTGGTCGGATGTGGCGCAGACCACCACCGAGCGCGCCATGCCTTCCTCGCCCAGGTCGCGTTCCAGGAACTCGCGCACCTCGCGGCCGCGCTCGCCGATCAGGCAGATCACGTTCACGTCCGATTCGCAGCGGCGGGCCAGCATGCCCAGGAGCACGGACTTCCCCACGCCCGATCCCGCGAAGATCCCCATGCGCTGGCCGCGGGCGAGGGTCAGGAATCCGTCCAGCGCCCGCACTCCGGTGCCCATGGGAAGGTGGATGCGCGAACGCGAGAGCGGATGCGGCGCCAGACCCGTCACGGGGCGGCGGGCGCAGGGAAGCCCCTCCTTGCCGTCCAGCGGAACCCCCAGCCCGTCCAGGATCCGTCCCACCAGTTCCTGTCCCACCGGGACCTGCAGGGGCTTCCCGGTCGCCACCACCTCCAGTCCGGGACGGATTCCGTCCATCCCGCCCAGGGGCATCAGCAGCGTGGTCCCCTCGCGGAACCCCACCACCTCGGCGTGCCCGAACAGCACGTCGCCGGCGGCCAGCGCGCAGAGTTCGCCCACCGCCGCCGCCGGGCCGGACGATTCCACCAGGAGCCCCACCACCCGGGTGATGCGGCCGCGCACCTCCACCGGGTCGCAATCGGCCACCACGCTCCTCCAGAGCTCCGTCCGGTCAGGAGGGAACGCCGCCACGGGCACGCTCCTCGGCCACGGCCTCGGCCAGGGCGCGTTCGACGTTTTCCGTCAAACGGGGCACCCTCGCGTCGATGGTGCCCGTGTCGGTCTCGATCACCACGCCGCCCCGCCCCACCGATTCGTCTGGCTCCAGGCTCACCCGGCGGCCGGAACGCGTCCCCCAAAGTTCCTTCTCGCGTTCCAGGGTGGTCAGGTCCGCGGGGTGGCAGCGGACCACCACCCGCGCCTCGGCTCCCAGCTTGCGCAACGCCATGCGCGCGATGTGGGAGGCCGCCATGCCGGGGACCGAACAGGCCTCGCCCACGATCCTCCTCGCGATGGCCATGGAAAGCTCCAGCACGCGCGATTCCCAGTCCAGGAACACCTGGTCCAGGGAACGCTCCACCGCTTCCAGGCGGGAACGGACGGACGAATCGATCTCCGAAAGGCGACGTTCCGCCTGGGCGGCGGCGATGGCCTTTCCCGTGGCCTCGCCGGCGGCGGTACCATCCTTCAGGCCGCGCTGGTAGGCCTCCTCGCGGCCGGCCGCCAGGGCGGCTTCGTGGGTCTTGCGCAGGCTTTCCAGCGAAGCCTGCAGGGCTTTCACGCTGTGCTCCAGGTCCTCGATGCGGCGCTTCTGCGGATCGAGGCCTCCGCGGTTTTCGGGAAGCTCCACCAGGGAGCCGCTGCCGGTCAGATCCACCAGATCCAGGGGACGGGCCCCGCCGGGGCGGCCGCGCAGGATTCCGGCCAGATGGGAGGGTTTGTCCTGTGGGTCCATGGGCTCAGACCACGATCTCGTCGCCGCCGCCGCGGCCGGAGATCACCACTTCGCCCGCGTCCTCCAGGCGGCGCACGCTGTCGACGATCTTCTGCTGGGCCTCTTCGACGTCGCGCAACTTCACCGGCCCCATGTATTGGATCTCCTCGGAGATCATCTCCGCCGCACGCTTGGACATGTTGCGGAGGAACTTGTCGCGGGTCTCCGGGCTCGCGCTCTTGAGCGCCAGCGCCAGCACCTTCGAATCCACCTCCTTGAGCACCCTCTGCATGGAACGGTCGTCCAGCATCACGATGTCGTCGAAGACGAACATGAGGTTCTTGATCTCGGTGGCCAGCTCCGGATTCTCTCGTTCCAGGTGGCCCATCACGTTCTTTTCCGTGGAGCGGTCGGCCATGTTCAGGAGTTCCGCCAGGCTCTTGACGCCTCCCACCTCGGAGGCGTCGCCGCCCACCAGGTCCTTCATCTCGGAGGCCAGCACCTGCTCGATCTGTTCCAGCACGTCGGGTGTGATGGATTCCATGGTCGCGATCCGCTGGGAAACGTCGAACTGGAGATCCTGTGGAAGGGCTCCCAGGAGGCGAGCGGCCATGGTCTTGTCCATGTGGGCCAGGATCAGCGCGATGGTCTGGGGATGCTCCTTCTGGATGAAGTTCACCAGCTGGTTGGCATCGATGTCCGAGAGCATGTGGAATCCGGTGGTCCGGATGGCCTTGGTGATCTTGGCCAGGATCTCCTGGGCCCTGGCGGGGCCGTAGGTGGTCTCCAGGAGCTCGCGGGCGTAGTCCAGGCCTCCCTGCGAGACGTACTGCTGCGCGAGTCCCATGGTGTGGAACTCCTGCAGCACCGCCTCCCGCATTTCGGAGGTGACTCCGTCCAGCCGCGCGATCTCCTTGGTCAGCGCCTCCACTTCCGTCTCGGACAAGCCCTTGAGGAGCTCGGCCGAGGCGTCGCGGCCCAGCGCCACCATCACGATGGCTGCCTTCTTGGGCCCCGGGACGTCGAAGGCGTTGACGCTGCTCGCGCCCTTGCCGCCGGAACGGTCCGCTTCCTTGTAGAACTGCTTCTGGGCCATGGCCTCAGCGCCCCTTCTTGGGCGAGCGTTCCTCGCGCGCCGCGCCTTCCTGCAGCCAGCTGCGCACCAGCTTGGCGAAGCTCGCCGGTTCGGCCTTGGTCATCGTTTCCAGGCGTGCCAGGAGGTCGTTCACGCGGACGGCTTCCGCGAGCATCTCCTCCTCCTGGGGATTCTCCTCGGCCAGTTCCTGGGCCACCAGCTCGGCGTAGGCCGGCTGCGGCGGATTCATGGCTTCCTGCATCACCTTCACGAGGCTGCGCAGAAGCAGGAGCCCCGCCACCACGGAAAGGGCCAGCACCGCCCAGCGGATCCAGTCCGACATGGGGGAGGACTTGCGGCTCATCTCCTCGAGTGCCGCGGCCACCATGGGGTTCTCGAACTTCACGCAGGTCACGAACACGTTGTCGGTTCCCGTCTGGGCTCCCACCGCGTTGCGGACCAGTTCCTGCAGCTGGGCGACTTCGTCCGGGGTTCGCGCCGTCCACACCGGGCGGGCCTCCTTGCCGCTGTCCTTGCCGCTGTCGGAGGCGTTCTCCCAGCGTCCGTCCACGGCCACGCTCACGGTCACCCGCTTGCGCACGCTTCCCGGCGAGCTCACCGACTTGACCACGGTGCGGTCCACCTCGTAGTTGGCGGTGCGGCTCTCGCGGGTGGAATTGCCGTCGGCGGGGGAGTTCTCCTTGGTTTCCTCCTCGGTCTGCTCGGAGCGGACCACCTTGGAGGCGGGGTTGAACGATTCAGCGGTCTTCTCCACGCTCTCGAAATCGAGGTCGGCGGACACCTGCACGCGATGGTTCCCCGCGCCCACCACGCCGTCCAGGATGTCGGACACCTTGTTCTGGAGGTAAGCCTCCACCTGCGAGCGCAGCTCGTTGTTGGCCTCGGTGAGGGCCGAGGGACCATCTCCGCCGCCCTTGGACAGCACCCGCCCTTCGGCGTCCAGGATGGTCACGTTCTGCGGCTTCAGCCCTTCCACGGAGCTCGCGATGAGCTGGGAGATGCCCTTGACGGACTTGCGGTCCAGTTCCTGCCCGGGACGGATCTTGAGCACCACCGATGCGGTGGGAGGTTTTTCCTTCTCCGTGAACAGGCTGGGCTTGGGGATGGAAATGAGCACGCGCGCGTTCTCCACCGGGGCAAGTCCCATGATGGTGCGGGCGATCTCGCCTTCCAGGGCCCTGCGGAAGTTGATGTTCTGCACGAAATCCGTCATCCCCAGCTGGGTCTTGTCGAAGATCTCCCAGCCCACGGATCCGGACCTGGGAAGTCCCTGCGCGGCGAAGGCCAGGCGCTGTTCGTCCAGCTTGGCACGCGGCACCAGGATGTCCTTGCCGTCGTTTTCCAGCTTGTACTCGATCTTGGATGACTTCAGGCCTTCCACGATCTGGGCCGCTTCCGGGGCTTCCAGGCCGCGGTAGAGCGCTCCCCATCCCGACGCGTCGTCCGACCCGGATCGCGAGTCGATCACCGCGGGCCAGATGGAAAGCGCGACCAGGCCCGACAGCGCGAGCGCCGCCGAGCCGCCGAGCAACGCCTTCTGTCCGCCGGAGAACCGGGACCAGGCCTGGGAAAGACGAGCCAGAAACTGGCGGAGGAAGTCGAGCATCTTCTATCAGACCTGCATGCGCATGAGTTCCTGATACGCCTCGAGGGTCTTGTTGCGGATCTCGAGCATCAGGTTGAAGGATGTGCGCGCTTCCGAGACGGCCGCCATGACCTGGTGGACGTCCTTGACCTCGCCGGCCACGAACTTCTCGATGGACGCGTCGGCCTCGTTCTGCATCGAGTTGACGTCGCCCAGGAAGCCCTTGAGCGTGTCCTCGAAGGAACGGGTCCGCGGGTCGTCCACGCGGATGTCGTTGGGCACCGGTGCCGGAGCGCCGGTGGGGGCGAGGCCGGGACTGAGTCTTTGGATGGGGTCCATGGTTCGCTCCTTTCTTGGCTCAGGCGATGAGGTCGAGTCGTTGCCCCTTGGTGGGGCCGTTGGCGGAAGTCGCCGCCGCTACAGGATCCGACTGTCGAGTGGGGGGCGTCAAGGCCTTTCCTGCGAAAAGGTCGACGGATCCCGTCGTCGTCTTGGGCGCGATCCGTCGCGCCGCGGCGTCGCGGGAGAGGAAGAACGCCTGGATGGGGTCGTGGGAGGCTTGGATCTGCATCAGACGAGCTCCAGTGCCTTGGTGAGCATGGCCTTGGCCGAGCCCATCGCGGTGGTGTTGGCTTCGTAGGCCCGGGTGGTGGAGATGAGGTCCACCATCTCCTGGACCACGTTGACGTTGGGATAGGCCACGTACCCTTCGGCGTTGGCGTCGGGGTGCGACGGGTCGAAGACCAGCCGTGGAGGGGACTGGTCCTCGGCGATCCGCTGCACCTGCACGCCGGATCCGACGCCGTCCTTCTGGACCAGGAACAGGTCGGAGGGGATGGCCATGTGGCGGCTGTTGGTGGTGCGGCCCACCATGGAGGGGTCGGCGATCACCAAGCGGGGCTGGATCTCCCTGGCGTCGGCTTCCAGGAGGGCCATCTGCCGCTTGTAGGGGCCGCCGTCGGGTGTGCGGGTGGTTTCCGCGTTGGCGATGTTGGAGGCGATCAGGTTCTGCTTCAGGCGCATGGCCCGGAGTCCCGAGGCCGAGATGTTCATTCCCGTGAAGAGTTGGACCATGGCCATGGGTCACCCCCCTCAGCCCCGGCCCACGATGGCCGAACGGATGGTCTGGATGCGGTCGTTGAGGAACTTCACGCCGGAGTTGTACAGGATCTGGTTTTCCGCGAGCTTGGCCATCTCCATGTCGATGTCGACGTTGTTGATCTGGCCGGGGAGGGTGGGATCTGTGGGGCGGTAGGCCTGGGGGTGCAGGGTCAGCAGGTTCGGTTTGCCGATCTCCATGTGCCCGTTGTCCGTGCGCGCTCCCTGGAGGCGGTTGGGATCCAGCGCCTTGCGCAGCTCCGTCTCGAATTCCACCTCGATGCGCTTGTATCCCGGGGTGTTGACGTTGGCGACGTTGTTGGCGATCGACTTCTGCCGCAGCATGGAAGCGTCCAGGCTGCGAAGCAGGGCGGGGGCCGACGTATGTCTGGAAATGGCGTTTTCGAAGATCACGATCCGGATCCGACGCAAGGGACGGGCCAATGAACCGGACCCGGTGCCCTGGATCGGGTGGTGCGGCCGGGTGGGAAAAACCTGCCAGGGTCACCGGGCAACTTGTGCCGGGAATGGATGCGGTCCCGGTCCGGGAGCTGGACAAGGTGGCTTCGGAGGCCTACCATTCCCCCCTATGCGCGTACTGCTTCTGACCAACGAGTTTCCGCCCAACGTCTACGGCGGAGCTGGCGTCCACATCCAGCACCTGTCCCGGGAACTCTCCCGCCTGTGCGAGGTGGAAGTCTTCGCCTTCGGGGACCAGCGGGATTCCGGACCCGACTACACGGTGGAGGGCATTCCCCTGCCGCATCCGGTGGCCAGCACCGAGCCATCCTACGCCGGAGCCTTCAACGCGCTCCTGCGGAACATCCAGATGGCAGGCAAGGCGCGAGGGCCCCAGGTGGTCCACTGCCATACTTGGTACACCCATTTCGGCGGCGTACTCGTGCGCCAGACCCGCGGGATCCCCCTGGTGCTCACCACCCATTCCCTGGAGCCTTCCCGTCCTTGGAAGGCCGAACAATTGGGCGAAGGCGGCTATCGCCTTTCCTGCTGGATCGAGCGCACCGCCTACCGCGAGGCCGACGGCGTCGTGGCAGTTTCCAAGGAGATGGCCCGCGACGTCCAATCCCTGTACGGCGTGGGGCCTTCCCGCGTGCGGGTGGTCCACAACGGCGTCAATCCCGACGACTTCCCCTCCGAGCCCGCACCGGGCGTCTTGGAACGCTACGGCATCGATCCTGCGCGTCCGTACGTGCTGTTCGTGGCGCGCATCACCCGCCAGAAGGGGATCCGGCATTTCCTCGCCGCCGCCGAGCTTCTGGATCCGGGAGTGCAGGTGGTCCTCTGCGCCGCCGCACCCGACACCGCCGAGCAGGAGCGCGAGGTGGAAGCCGCCGTGGGGCGATTGCAGGCCACGCGCGGGAACGTGGTGTGGGTGCGCCAGGCCGTGCCCGGCCACGACCTTCCCTCCATCTACGCGGGAGCGGCGGTGTTCTGCTGCCCCAGCATCTACGAGCCGTTCGGGATCACCAACCTGGAGGCCATGAGCGCCTGCACGCCGGTGGTGGCCACCCGCACGGGAGGCATCCCGGAAATCATCGTGGAAGGGGAGACCGGCTACCTGGTGCCCATCGAGCCCATCTCCGTCACCGATCCCGAATCGCGCGAACCCGAGGCCTTCGCCGCGGGCCTCGCCGAGGCCATGAACCGCATCCTGCGCGATCCCGCCCTGGGGCGGCGTCTGGGCGAGGCTTCACGCAAACGCGTGCTGGAGAAGTTCTCCTGGGCCTCCATCGCCGCCCAGACCCTGGACTTCTACAGGGATCTGGCCTCGCGCGGGGTCGATCTGGTCTAGGGAAGGAGCCTCTCCGCAGCATCGCCGAAGGGCTTCACCAGAAGCGCAGCGGTTTCTCCCGAGGGGAGCGCATCAGGCCCCAGACGAACAGGATGTTTCCCTGGACCGTCTTCCCCTTCGGGGTGAGGCAGGCCAGTCCTTCCAATCCGATGCCCGCCCGGCTTCCGTGCAACAGCACCCTGCCGGCCAGCGAAGGCCCGGAGGATTCGATCTCCACCTTCTCGTAGTGCTCGGTGGTTCCACAGGGACCGTACTCGCACCCTTCCCCGCCGGTGGACTTCAGGAAGGCTCCCCGCCGCACGAAGTTGGCTGCCGTCCAGCCCAGCAGGATCTGTCGGCTGACCAGTCTCCCGTTGTCTCCGTAGCCCACCTGCAGGTGCACCAGGGTGTTGGCGCGGCGGGGATCCACGTCGCCGACGACCGGCCCGATCTCTTCGGTCGCGTCGACGGAGAAGCCCATGAGGAGCCAGTCGTGGGCCGAAGTGATGGACACCCCCCCTCCCGGTCCCACATTCGAGAGGCCGAGTTTCCCGGCCACGAAGAACTGGTCCGTGGAGGGGGCGGGGGCCTCGGAGAACGACCGGGCCGCGGCCAGGCACAAGGCCGTCGCCAGGCGGCCGAGCCGCATCACCCGAGCTTCCAGCGCAACGTGGCTCCCGCGTTGTAGGGAACCACGCCGTCGACGATTTCCGGCACCTTCCAGTCCTCGCGCACCAGGTGGACGGTGCCCGCGTTGCGGGGCAGACGGTAGAAGTCGGCGCCGAATCCCGCGACGAAATCCGCCAGACGGTCGCGCCTTCCCGCGTCCTCGAACACCTGGGCCAGGCCTTCCAGGGCGCAGGGCATCGAGTACACCCCGGCACACCCCGATGCGCACTCCTTGCGATCCTTGCGGTGGGGGGCGCTGTCGGATCCGAAGAAGAACTTGGGATTCCCCGAGAACGCGGCCTCCCGCAGGGCGGCGCGATCCTCGGGGCGCTTGGCCAGCGGTTTGCAGAACAGGTGGGGCTTCAGCATCCCGCCCACCACGTCGTCGAGCGTGATCTCCAGGTGGTGCAGCGTGATGGTGGCCGCGACGTTGGGTCCCAGGCCTTCCACCGCGCGCACGGCGGCGGCGGTGGAGACGTGTTCCAGCACGAAGCGGACGTCCGGATGGCGATTGGCCATCTCGGAGAACTCCTCCAGGAAGGCTTCCTCGCGTTCCAGGCTGAACACCCCGGGCTTCTCGCCGTGGCAGCATACGACGATTTCCGTCCATGACAGCGCCGGCATCAGGGGCTCCAGCTCGCGGAGGTCGGAGATCCCGTTCTCCGAATTGGTCGTCACGCCTTCCGGGTAGACCTTGCCGGCCACGGCTCCCGCCTGGGAGAGGGAGCGCAGATCCTGGGGCGAAACGCTGGGCAGGAGCTTGAAGGCCATGAGGGGCTCCAGTCCGGGAGCGGCCAGACGGATCCTGTCGCGATACTCCCCCAGGCCGACGGCGTCGGAGACCGGCGGCACCAGGTTGGGCATCACCAGCACCCGCGCGAAACGCCGTCCGGCTTCCTGCGCGTAGGCGGGTAGATCCGCCCCCTGGCGCAGGTGCACGTGGAAGTCGTCGGGGCGAGGCAGGTCCCATCCGGTGTTCACAGGCGGTACCCCATCTGGAAGTAGAGTCCCGGATCGAACCACCGGATGGCCGAAGGAACCCGTGCGGACAGGAACATGCCGCCTTCGGCCACCAGCCCGTTGGTCCGGTCGGTGCGGACGCCGCCCCGCGCCTCGACGCCGCCGTAGACCCATTGCGTCTCCTCGCCCAATCCCCGCACGTGGGTGCGCTGGTAGGTTTCCGTTCCGATCATGCCGCCCAGGGATCCGATCACCGACCACTTGGAACGGCCGTCGTCGAGCCGTCGCCACCAGGCCAAGCCGCCCAGGAGATCGCCCGCCCACACCTCGCTGAAGTCGTCGTTGTTCCATGGCGCGCGGATCTGGACGCCACCCCAGTAGTCGCGGGCCCAGGCGCCGAGGGGCTTGGTGTGCTGGCTGTAGCGCAGACTCATGGAGATGGTGCGGAAGGTGGGGGAGGCGCCCAGCCACAGGGTGTGGTGGATCTTGAGGGGTGTGGCATCCACTTGCACGAGCTTGCGCGGGTCGGCTGCGGTGTCCAGCGCAGGCGAATCCGGTGAACCTGCTTCCGGTTGCGGGCGCATGCCCGGCTTGACCATCGACAGCGCCTCGCGCAGGTGCTGGCGCAGCATGGCCACCTGCTCCTTGGCCGAATGGAATCCCTTGTTTTCGCCATCCACCATGGGGGCCAGGATGAGGCCGGGCCGCGACGAGTCCGCGGAAACGATCCGCACCTTGACCCGCGAGCGGACGGGGTCCGGGCCGGTGGCCATCACCGGCCATGTTTCCAGGGATTGCAGCTCCAGGCGGACCGCGATGGCGTTGGAATCGGGAACGCCCCACTGCGAGATCATGGCCCGCACTTCCTCGGAAACCGGCTTGGGGGTCCGCAGGGGAACACGTTCCTCGAAGAGTCCTGTTTCGGTGACGCCCAAGCCGTTCTTGTCGACGCTGGCCAGGCGACGGAGATCGCGGACTTCCACCACCCGGATGGGAAGGCGAACCCAATCGGTGTCCGATGGATCGGAGAGGCTCAGAGTGACCGGGGCCGAAAAGACCAGGGAAAGGAGCATCGGAATCATGGTTGCCTCGAAGGGGTGATTGTCCGTTCATCGCATGGTAGAATCCTGCTCATGCGTGAAACGGCCGAAAGGCATGTACGGTTGCGGGACGGGTGGACCAGCCAGGAGACCATCGATCGCCTGGAGGGAGAAGCGGAGAAAATGTACCAGCAAGGATGGCGGTACACAGGGACACACGTGGACGCATTGTTGGAAAACGTCGTCTTGTGTTTCGATCGGGAAGTCACCTTGACTCCCATGGCATGGAGTCAAGGGGGGTCGAACCCCTGACCTCCTGGTTGCAAACCAGGCGCTCTACCAACTGAGCTATAACCCCGTTTTGACTATATGGGTCCGGATGGACTCGAACCATCGACCTCCGCCTTATCAGAGCGGCGCTCTAACCAGCTGAGCTACGAACCCTTCGAACCCTCGCGGCACGAAGGAAGAGGAAATGTATGCCAGTCGCTTGCGCTTGGCAAGGGGGGCTTGCATGGCAACACCAACTTTGAAAACCTCCCCTTTCCGGGGTAGACAAACGATTACTTCCTTGTACACCAGTGGGTCGGCTCCTTCATTCCCGGCCCAGAGAACAAGGAGCACCGCATGAAAACTCGCGTACTGCGTGGAGCTGTCCTGGCCGGCGTGGCCTTCACCTTGGTTGCCTGCGAAGCCAAGAAGGATACAGCCTCGGCTGGCATGTCAAACGACATGGCCTCCGCCATCTTCAAGGACGACGCCGCCGCCATCAAAGCGTTGCTGGACAAGGGCGAGTCGATCAACGCCAAGCAGAACGGACAGACCGCTCTGCACATGGCGGCCAAGGAAGGCAAGCTGCAGGTGATCACCACCCTGCTGGCTCGCGGCGCCGATGTTAACGCTCTCGATACCAACGACTACACTCCGGTGATGCTCGCCGCCCGCAGCTGCAAGGACACGGCCATCGGCAACATGCTCAACCAAGGAGCCAAGGTCGAGGCCAAGGACAAGCTTGGCGTGACGGCTCTCCACTTGGCGGCGGACAAGGGGTGCCTGTCCACGATCAAGCTCCTGGTCGAACGAGGCGCGAACATCCAGGCGCGCACCAACAGCGGCATCACCGCGCTGGCCTTCGCCATGAATCGCCTGTGGCAGGCTCCGGTGGTCGTGCGCAACGACACCGACGTGGTCATGTTCCTGAAGGGCAAGTTCGGGCCGGGCGCCGACACCATCAAGCCCACCGCCGAAGCCTACCAGATGCAGCAGGAGGCGGAGAAGGCCGCCAAGACTCCCGCCAAGGGCGCCGGCAAGGGCGCTGGCAAGTAGCGATTTCCGCATCGCCGGCGAGGATCCTGCGATCCCGCCGGTGCGGTTGATGTTCCAAGAACGAAAATCCGAGCGGAATCGCTCGGATTTTCCATTTGTGGGAAACGGCCCCTCGTGCGGTCCATTCCGCCGGGGCCTTTTCCGGCGTCAGCTCCGGAATCGCTCGCGGAGCGATTGGAAGGTGTCGGTCAGCTCGCGATCGGTGGAAAGCGATTCGCGGGCGGCTTCCAGGGAATGGGTGACCGTGCTGTAATCGCGCCCGAACAACACCCCGATGGAATGGAGGGTGTTGTCGGTCAGTTCGTGGATCAGGAGCATCGCCAGCTGCCTGGCCTGCACGACCGGTCGCTTGCGGGTGCGCGAGCGCATCAAGGCCAGATCGATCTGGAACGCGTCGGCGACCGCCTGGGCGATGGCCCCGGGCGAGGCGCTGTTCTTGCGATTGCGCACCGCATCCCGGAAGACGGCTTCCGCGGTGGAGCGATCCACCTTGCCGCCGCACATGTCGCTGAAGGCGCACAGTTTCAGGAGAGCGCCTTCCAGCTGGCGGACGTTTCCGGTGAATTGCTCGGCGATCATGCCCAGCACGTCAGGGGTCACGTTCCATCCGCCTTCCAGGGCCTTGCGGCGCAGGATGGCCAGGCGTGTCTCCTGGTCGGGAGCGTCGAGGTCGGCGACGAATCCGGACTCGATCTGTCGCAGGATCTGTCGATCGAAGTGCTGGACTTCCGACGGAGGGCGATCGCAGGTGAGGATGATCTGCTTGCGCTGGGCTTGCAGGACGCTCATCACGTACACCATCTGTTCGCGGAAACGCGGCTTGTCGACCTCGCCGCCGAAGAACTGGATGTCGTCCAGAAGAAGGACGCTGGCGTCGCGGTAGATGCTGTGGAACGCCTTCAGGTCGCCTTTGCGGGCCACCTCCAGGTATTCGCGGGCGAACTCTTCGGAAGTGCGGTACACGACCTTCCGGGCCACGTCGAGGCCCAAAATGAAGTGCCCGATGGCGGTCATGAGGTGGGTCTTTCCCAAGCCGGTTCCACCCACCAGCAGAAGCGGGTTGGCGCGTCCGCCGCCGGGGTTTTCCGCGACCTGGCGGGCCACCGCCAACGCCAGACGATTGCAGTCGCCTTCCACGAAGCTGTCGAAGGTCATGCGGGGGGCGAGGCGCGCGGCTTCCCGTCGTACGGACTCCACATGGAGCTGCTGCTTGGGGCTGACCAGCCGAAGCAGGGGGTCGGGAGCCTTGCGAGGAGCAGGAGTGCGGAGGATGGGTTCGGTGGAAGCGTCCGGGTCCAGCACGATCCGCACCTGGACCTCGGCGCCCAATTCCTCGCGCAAGGCCTTTTCGATGGTGCTCTTGTGGTGGGTGTGGACGAATTCCTTGGCGATCAGAGTGGGAGCGTGGATCTGCAGGAAGCCGTCGTCGCTCCATTCGCCCATCCGCAACGGAGCGAACCAGGCGGTGAAGGCGGCGCGACTCACGCTCTGAGAGATTCTCTCGAGACTGACCTGCCACAGGCGGTCCGATTCAGAGTGAATCAACAGCGAATTCACAGGGCTCCAACAGAATGGGGATAAAAAGCTCGATTCTGTCGAACTATCCCCTGGCGTGTCAACGACTTATCCACATTGTGCGGGGCGAGGGGGAGGAAGCAAAGAGAACGAACGCGATGAGCTTCCCTTGGATTCACAAAACCCCGCCGATTCGAGGCCGTCGGTCGCGACGACCCGATGAGGAATATAACACCGCCCCTCCGGGATGCAGAAGGGATTCCGAGCGTGGGGCCGATTCGGTTCGTCTGGAATTTTCCCCGTTGGTGTTCCCCGCGGATGGCGAGGCGGTGTCCCCAGCATTTCCACGAGGCAGGAAGAAAGGGAAGAACGAGGCTCCGTTGCCAGGAGAAAGTATATTGTGCCGCTGAACACCCGCGCGGAAAACGAGGATATGAGCGACAAGGAAGCGGTCCGGAAACGGATCAATAGTTTCATCAACCCCAAAGACGGGGCTGACAACACCACCGAGATCACGCGTCTGATCAAGAGCGTTTTCGATGACTTCCTGAACCAGGGGTTGACCCCGGAGAAGGCGGCGGAGAAGGCTCGGATCGAGATCCTATCGTGGAAATACCTGTTCCGGGTGCGGAAGTCGGACTTCGCCGACCTTCTTGCCCAGATCGAGAAGGTCTGTTCCACCTGCGACTTCTCCCGGCTTTTAACCCCTCCGGTGGAGGTCATCGAGGGGGATTCCGGAAAGATCAAGATCTACTTCCGGAAGAAGCGGTTCCAGATCCAGGTGCCCAAGGGGTACCAGATCCAGACCGTGCATCTGGAGAAGATGTCCAAGACCTTGGAGGAGTTCTACTTCGACAATCTGGACGACTTTTCGGATCGCACCCTGAAGGCGACCATGACCGTCGCGCGCCTGGAAACCTTGCCGCGCTACGACCTCTGGTTCGAATGATGATGATGTAGCGACGCCCCGCCGGGGCGTCGCTACATCATCACGGGCAGATGCGGATCTTGCGGACCTGTTCCAAGGGACTGTCGCGGTCTTCGCGGGCGCCTACCGTCCGAAACGAGATCGAAACCGGCTCGTGGCGCTTGTCCAGGCGCAGGATCCGGATCCGTAGTGGTTTGGCGCTGGCCCCTTTCAGGACCACCTCCACATCCGCCTCGGTGAGGATGGCGTATTCGACCACGCGCAGAAGATCCTGGAAGGGAAGCTCCTTGAGTCCCTCGCCGTACTTGGAGTTGGCCGACACCGAGGAGCGCCTGGTTTCCTCGGACGCGGGCGGATCGAAATGCCACTCCCGGGAGGGTGTCTGGGCCGACGAAAGCCCCGGAGCGTTCCAGACGCTGGATTTGGGTCGTTCCTCGGCCAGGGCGGGAGGATCGTAGCCGAGAGCCGAAAGCTCCCGTCGCAACGGGGCTTCCTGCGCAGGATCCAGAAGGAAGCCCCAGTCGGGAATGATTTCCTGGACCAGGACCTGGATGGAGGGGAGTGCGGCCAGTTCGCGGAAGCGGGAGGCGTCGCGGATACGCAGGATCCGGACGGATTCGAATTGGCAGGTGCGCCGGGATTCCAGCCATTCGCGCAGGACCCGCGCCACCGACGGCGGTGGGTCCAGGCGATCCAGGAACCCAGTCAGTTCCTGTCCAATCAGGGGATGTGCGGCGGCTTCCAGGATCGATTCCCGCGAAAACCGGTAGCACGGCACGATTCCGGAGGTTTCCCTGCGGGCGCTGATCTCCAGGCCGCGGCGCCAGGAGAGTGGAGCCATCGGCGACAGGTAGGCGAGAAGATCCGCGGTCACCAGGACGGGACGCTCGGCCGAGGCCGGAGGTTTCCCCGGCGGGCCGATCCAGGTGATCGAGCCGTCGAGGGCCACGGTTTCCATCCGGCCAAGCGCCACCGCCTCGGCCATCCGCTGGGGCAGACGCGACCAAACCGCGGGGCCGCGCAGATTCTGTCCATCCAGCCATCCCCAGATCCGGAGCGCATCCTCGCCCGAAAGCGGTCGCCGGGACACCTGTTCCCACCAGGTCGCATCCCCGACGAAGGCGGTGCGGATCCACCAGCGCTCCACCGAGGCGTTCAGGAGGTCGCCGTCATCCAGCGCCACGTGTCCTTTCTCGTTGAGCTCCAGGACGGAGTCCCTCTCGTCGACCCAGCCCTGGTCGGCCAGGAACCGAAGCGAAAGATCCAGGCAAAGCTCCTGGGCAAGCGAGGTCAGACCTTCCAGATGGAAGAACGATTCGCGAAGATGCGGGCGTTGGCGTCGGTTCAGTTCGCCTGTCCGGGTGAGCTTCGCCTCGCCGAGGTCGATTCTCGCCCCCAGGGCCACCAGGCCTTCCACCCAGGCTCGCGAAGAGGGAAGCTGGTGTTCGGGCGAGGGGTGGGGTGGCTCGGGAAGGCTCGACAGATAACTGCCGCGCAATTGTTGAGCCCAGTCCAGGAGCCCGTGCCATCCGGCTTCTCCACCGCGGAAGGCCATGGACTTCCCGGCCAGGGATTCCAGCTCCGCCTCGGGCTCTTCCAGGCCCGCGGGGCCGGCGAACGCCAATGCCTGGAGGGCAAGGGATTCCGGCGTGGAAAGGTCGTCCCGCCGGGCGGGATCGGCCAGCCAGGATTCCAATTCCTGGCGGATGCGGCTGGATTGGAGAATTCCACTGCGACCAAAACGCTGGGCGTGGATTTCCGCGATCCTGGAAGGGTTGGTACCATCTAGTATTTCACGGATCCAAGGCATGCGAAGCGATGAAACGTAGTCGCTCGGAGGCCGGAAGGCGGTGGAAATCCTGAATCGGCCCATTGCCGGACGATGTCGGGCCCTCGGATGGACGCAATGGAAATACCTTGGTAGCACAGGAGGCGCGACGACCCATGAGCGCACAGATCGATCCGACAAATTCCCGAGACGGCTTGGCCTCTGCGGATTCCCTCTGCACAGGAGCGGAAGCGGCCCTGGAGACCGGGGCCTTCGGGCCGGCGGTGGAGGGCTTCCTCCGCGCCATGGACGCCGACCCCTCCAGCGCGCGCGCCTGGGGTGGAATCGGTGTGGGCTGCTTCCGGCAGGGCCTGCGCAAAAGCGCCAGGATCTTCTTCGAGATGGCTGTGCGCCTGGATCCCGCCGACGAGGATTCCGTCCTCAACTGGGCGGAATCGACGGGACGGGAATTGACCAACGAGCAGGCGAGGAGCTTCCTGGAGCAGGCGGGCGTGGGCGCAACCCTCGTCGGGAAGGCCATCGAGGTGCGCGGGGGATGAGGATCTCCCTGTGCATGATCGCGAAGAACGAGGAGGCCAACCTCCCCGAGCTCCTGCGGTCGGCCGCTCCCTTGGGGGCGCAACTGGTGGTGGTGGACACCGGATCCATAGACCGGACCCGCGAGATCGCCCGGGATGCCGGCGCCGAAGTGGTCGAATGGGCCTGGCGCAACGACTTCGCAGCGGCTCGCAACGTCAGCTTGGAGCGCGCCAAGGCGCCATGGGTCCTGTGGCTGGATGCCGACGATCGCATTCCCGCCGAGTCCATCCCACGGATCCTCCGGATCGCCGAAGGGACCCCGGATCGGGCCGTCTCCTTCCTGGTGAAGAACACCACGGACGACGGCTCCACAGGCAGCGAGTTTTCCCAGATCCGGATGTTTCCCAACCACCCGCGGATCCGTTTCCACGGTGCCATCCACGAGCAGGTGTATCCGGGATTGGCCGCGTTGGGGCTGGACATCGATTACACCACCATCCTGGTGCACCACACCGGGTACTCCGACCCCGCCACCATCCGCGCCAAGCAGGCGCGCAACCACGAGATCCTCAAGGAGCGCGTGGCCAAGGGGGATGTCGGAGCCATCCAGTGGTACCAATTGGCATCCACCCGGCAGGACCTGGGCGATGTTCCAGGTGCGGAAGAAGCCTTCCGCAAGGCGTTGGATCTGATCCGCGCCGGCGATGCCGACCGCCATCTGGCCTCGGTGATCCCCTGCCATCTGGCTACCCTTCGCGTCTCCCAGGGCGATATGGCCGGGGCCTATCGGGTCTATCAGGAAACCCTCGATCCGGATCCGGCCACTTGGCACCCCAACCAGACGAGCCTGGTCGCCGAGCTGTGGGAACGGGTGGAAGGAATCGACGCGGCCCTGGAATTCTGGGAAAAGGCCTTCACACCTTCGGTGCGGCAGGCTCTCCTGCCCGTCGACCCCAAGCTCGTGTCCATCCGCCCCCTCCAGACCTTGGCGGAACACTGGAAGAATCGCGGCAAGGAAGGGTTGGCCATCGACCTCCTCAAGATCCTGAAGGACGTCCTCCAGGATCGGCGTCCCGCGCGTTCCAGCCTGCCGGATGCCTATCTGCGCCATGGATTGGCATCGCGGGCCAGCGAACTCTATGCCTGGTGCCTGGAGAAGGATGGCGAGACACCGGAGGTCTGGGCCTCCCTGGTGGCCGCCCTGGTGGAGGCTGGCGACGACGAGCGGGCGGAAGCCTTCCGGGTGGCGGGCCGGTCCAAGTGGCCCGACCATCCCTGGTCGGCGTGATGGAGCCGAAGAGTGCATCCAGGCCGTTGGCGAGCATGGAAAAAGAAGGCCACCTAGGGTAAACCCTAGGTGGCTTGGAGCGACGGACCCATTCCTTTCACTCACCCGGTTTCGAAAGGTGGGCCTGTAACCCGTCGCAACTCACCAATAGATAGGTCGGACCTGGACTTGCGACCAGATGTCCGCAGGGGTCGAGGGGGGGCGCGTACGCGAATTGCGTACGAACTCTCGCTCGCCCTTGAGACAAAGTGTCAATCTTTCTTGCTTTCGGTTTGGCAAAACGGTATCTTCCCTGGTAGGGATAAAAGCCGGGTTGCCAGGTATGCGGGGAACGGCGACTTCGGTGGACAGCAGGATCGTCGTGGAGATGCTAACGGGGAATGACCACGATGGCGGCTGTCCTCCCGCCCTTTTCCCGTCCGACGGGGCGCCATCCGGACGCGCCGACGGACGTTGGCCTTCCTAGGCCGGCTCCTGCTGCGACAGACAATGCAGGCTGCCCTGCCCGAAGATGATCTTGCGGCAGTCCACCCCGACCACTTTCCGTCCGGTTGCCCTTTCCAGGATGCGCGCGGCATGTTCGTCCATGGGGTCCCGGAAGGTGGGCATCAGGATGCCGTCGGCGGAAAACAGGAAATTGCAGTAGCTGGCCGGAGTGCGCAGGCCCAGTTCCACCACCGGCGCGGGCATGGGCAGCGGCAGCACCTCCAGCTTCCGTCCCCGCGCGTCGGTCATGGACCGGAGGCGGCGGAAATTGTCGTCGAGGGGAACGTGGTTGGGATCGTTGACGTCCTCTTCCACGGCGGCGCAGACCATCCCGGGAGCCAAAAACCGCGCCAGGTCGTCGACGTGTCCGTCGGTGTCGTCGCCGTCCACCCCGCGTCCCAGCCACAGCACCTTGCGGGCACCCAGGAACCGGCCCAGCCGCACTTCGATGCCGTGCCGGTCCAGCCAGGGATTGCGGTTCTCGTTGAGCAGGCACTGTTCCGTGGTCAGGAGCGTGCCTTCGCCGTCCACATCGATGGATCCGCCTTCCAGCGTCATGCCGGGGATCCATCGGTCCATCTTCCGCAGGGTCGCCACGCGCGAGGGGACGAGGTCGTCCTGGTCCCACGGCGGATATTTGCCGCCCCACTTGTCGAAGTCCCAATCGGTGATCGAGAGATTCCCCGAGACGGCGTCGCGCACGAAGATGGGGCCCGAGTCGCGCAGCCAGGAGTCGTCGATGGGGATGTCGTGGAGGAAGATCCGGTCGCGCCGCGGAAAGTCCCTGACGATATCCTCGATGCGCGAGGCGACACCGGGAGTGCCCGCGCAGAAGTGCACCTCTTCGCGCTCGGAAAGAGCCCGGGCGTACTCCCCGAAGGCGAGTTCCACCTCGGAACGGATCGCATCGGGCCATGTGTCCCGGTTGCAGGGCCATCCCAGCCAGGTACCCCGGCGCGGAGCCCATTCGGCGGGCATCGAAAGACGCCCCTCCTCGGGAAGCCCCTTGGCGTCCAGGGTCCCCCGGTAATCGAAATCCGACATCAATAGACGTCCTCGTGCTTGAAGACCAGCTGCCAGGCGGTCAAGACGCAGATCTTCAAGTCCAGCCAGATGCTCCAGTTGCGCAGGTAGTCCAGATCGAACTTCACCCGCTTCTCCATCTTGTCGAGGGTTTCCGTCTCGCCGCGGGCGCCGTTGACCTGGGCCCATCCGGTGATGCCGGGCTTCATCTTGTGGCGCAGCATGTACCCGTGGATCTTGCGGCGGTATTCTTCGTTGTGGGCGACGGCGTGGGGGCGCGGGCCCACGATGCTCATCCTGCCCTGCAGCACGTTGATGAACTGGGGAAACTCGTCGATCGAGGTCTTGCGCAGGAAGGCGCCCAGAGGGGTGATGCGGGTATCCCCCTTCTTCGCTTGCTGGATCTTCGCGCCGTTGTCCATGGTGCGCATGGAACGGAACTTCCAGACCTCGATCTCCTGCCCGGCCAGACCGTAGCGCTTCTGCTTGAAGATGGCCGGTCCCGGCGAGGTGAGCTTCACCGCCGCCGCGATCGCGAGCATCGGAATGCCGGCGACGGCCAGGAACGCCAGCGAGAAGACGATGTCGAACGACCGCTTGATGTACCAGTCGATCTCCGCGTAGGGGAGTTCGTGGACGGAGATCGCGGTGAGCGAACCCAGGTGGATCATGCGGGAATTGATCAGGTTGAACGTGTAGAAGTCCGGCACGATGTACACCGAGGCGGTGGTGTCGGCAAGGCGCTGGATCACGTATCGGGTGCGTTCGGTGGCCGAGAGCGGGAAGGCGAGGTAGACGCGGTCGATCTGGCCTTCCCGTGCTTGGGCGATCATCTCCTCGATGTCCCCCAGGATCCGGTCGCGCGGGATGGACGAGGGACGCTCGCCTTGGGGGTCGCGGTCGTCGAACCATCCCACCACGTCCAGTCCGGAATTGGGCATCTGCTCGATGATCCGTCCCACTTCGGCTCCTTGGGCGTCGGAAGGGGCGATGGCCACCTTGGCGCGGTTGCCGCCACGGTTGCGGAACAGGCCCAGGCTCAGGCGGAAAACGGCCCGCCACACCACCAGGAGCACAAGCGCGATCCCGATCCAGGAGAGGAAAAGCTCCCGGGGCAGGGCGAAAGTCGGGATCATGGTCTGGATCACCAGGGCCAGCACCGCCGAGGCGAAGACCCACACCCCGGTGGCGCGGAACAGTTCGTCGCGCACCGGCGTTCCTCGCCAGGAAGCGTAGAGGGAGCTGGGTTCTGCGATCAGCAGGTATAGGATGACCTGGCCCAGTCCCACGGATGCCAGATACCCCCATTCCGGGCATGGAGCGTCCAGCAGATGGCAAGCTCCGACCAGCGAGGACAGGATGATGGCCGCCTCGGCGAGTCGCAACACGGGAGCGAATTTGTTCTGGGATGGTCGAATCACGACGGGAATCCGAGAGGGAAGGTGGATGTCGGTTGGGCAAGGGAAGCTAATTCCTTCGCGGGGGTTTGTCCCGGTCGGATGGAAACCAGTCTGGTAGCAGACGACCTCGAAGTCTAGATTTGGCGACCATGAGCCAACGCACCTTCGCCATCGTCAAGCCCAACGCGGTCCGCTCGGCCCTGGTGGGCGAGATCCTCCGCCGCTACGAAACCGCCCGCCTGAAGATCGTGGGAGCCAAGCTCGTCCACGCGTCCCGCGAGAAGGTGGCCGGTTTCTACGCCGAGCACGAAGGGCGCCCATTCTTTCCCGGACTGGTGGACTTCATGTCCTCCGGCCCCATCCTGGTGCTTGCCCTGGAAGGCGACAACGCCATCGCCGACGTGCGCGCCCTCAACGGGGCCACAGATCCGGCCAAGGCCGCGCCCGGTACCATCCGCCACGCGTTCGGGCCCACCATGGGCTCCAACGTGGTGCACAGCTCCGATTCGCCGGAATCGGCGGCTCGCGAGATCTCCTATTGGTTTTCCGCCGACGAACTCTTCTCCTACGCGCAGAAGAGTTCCGTGGCCGACGTCTGATCCCATCGAACCAGCATCCCACACCGAGGTACGGATATGAGCGAGAAGAGAGTGCTGATCGTCGGCGGAGGCCTTGCGGGCCTCGCCGCGGCGATGAAGGCCTGCGAATTGGGCCTTGAGGTCGACATCTTCAGCATGGTGCACGTCAAGCGAAGCCACTCCGTGTGCGCGCAGGGCGGCATCAACGGAGCGGTCAACACCAAGGGCGAAGGCGACAGCCCCTACATCCACTTCGTGGACACCATCAAGGGCGGCGACTTCCTGGCCGACCAGCCTCCCGTGCTCTCCATGTGCGAAGCCGCACCCAGCGTCATCAACATGATGGACCGCCTGGGCGTGACCTTCAACCGCACCCCGGAAGGCCTCCTGGACTTCCGTCGCTTCGGCGGCACGCTCCACCACCGCACCGCCTTCGCGGGCGCCTCCACCGGACAGCAGCTCCTGTACTCGCTGGACGAGCAGGTCCGCCGCTGGGAAGCCGCCGGCAAGGTCCGCAAGTTCGAGAACTGGGAATTCACCCGCCTGATCCTGGACAAGGACGGTCGCGCGGTGGGCCTGGTCGCGCAGGACCTCACCACCATGGAGTTCAAGAGCTTCCCCGGCCTGGCCGTGGTGCTCGCCACCGGCGGTCCCGGACTGATGTTCGGCAAGACCACCAACTCCACCATCAACTTCGGTTCCGCCACCGCCGCCGCCTACAAGCAGGGCGTCTGGTACGGCAATCCCGAAATGGTCCAGATCCACCCCACGGGCATCCCCGGATCCGACAAGTTGCGTCTGATCTCGGAATCGGCCCGCGGCGAAGGCGGTCGTGTCTGGGTGCCTCGCAACAAGGGCGACAAGCGTCCCTGGAACGAGATCCCCCCCGCCGAGCGCTACTACTTCCTGGAAGAGCGCTACCCGCTCTACGGAAACCTGGTGCCCCGCGACATCGCTTCCCGCGAGATCGCCCTGATCTGCACCAAGGAAGGTCTGGGCATCGGCGGTCGCAACGCCGTCTACCTGGATCTCACCCACCAGCCGGAGGAATACCTCCTGCGCAAGCTGGGCGCCATCCTGGACATCTACGAGAAGTTCCGCGGCGTGGATCCCAAGAAGGTCCCGATGGAGATCTACCCCGCCTACCACTACTCCATGGGTGGTCTGTACGCGGGCTACGAGGCCGACTCCACCGGACGTCTGCTCAAGAACTCGCCCAAGAACCAGGAAACCAACATCCCCGGCGTCTACGCCATCGGCGAAGCCGACCACCAGTACCACGGCGCCAACCGCCTGGGTGCCAACTCGCTGATGTCCTGCATCTTCGCTGGCCTGGTGTGCGGCGAATCGGTGGCCGCGCTGGCCAAGAATTCCAAGACCGCCGCGGCTTCCTCGTCGCTCCTGGAATCCGAGTGCAAGCTGGAAGAGGAGAACTACAAGAAACTCCTGGCCCAGGAAGGACCTGAAAACCCCTTCGTGATCCACAAGGAACTGGGCGAGGCGATGAGCGCCTACTGCCTCATCGAGCGCCACAACGACGAGCTCAAGAAGCTCCAAGGCATGGTGGACTCCTTCGCCGAGCGGCTGAAGAAGGCCTCCAGCCTGGACAAGTCCGGTTCGGGCAACATGAGCGCCGTGTTCCTCCGCCAGCTCGACGGCATGATCACCATGGCCAAGGCCGTGGTCGACGCCGCCATCCTGCGCGACGAGTGCCGTGGCGCCCACTCCAAGCCCGCCTTCGACAATCCGGCTCCTTCCAAGGAGACCCCCATCGAAGATCCCGCCTGGACGGCCTACTACGAGAAGTTCCTGGCCCAGACCCAGACCTGGCTCAAGACCACCGTGGCCAAGTACGACCCCAAGAAGTCGCACCCGACCATCGAGTACCAGCCGGTGGATGCCCGTCACCTGGAGCCGGAGCCTCGCGACTATACGGGCGTGGGCAAGAAGGCCTGGGCCAAGTTCAAGGAAAAGCGTCAAGCCCAGGCCAAGGCCTAAGGAAAAGGGAGGATCCACGCCATGAGCAAGAACGTCGAAATTCTCGTCAAGCGTCAGGACAGCCCCAAGGCTCCCAGCTATTGGGTCGAGTTCTCCGTGCCCTACGAAGAGGGGATGAACGTCATCTCCCTTCTGCAGGCCATCCGTCGCGACCCCAAGGACAAGTCGGGCAAGTCGGTGACTCCGGTCACCTGGGAAAGCTCGTGTCTGGAAGAGGTGTGCGGCGCCTGCACGATGGTGATCAACGGCAAGGTGCGCCAGGCCTGCACGGCCTTGGTGGACCAGCTGGAGTTGCCCATCAAGCTGGAGCCCATGTCGAAGTTCCCGGTGGAGCGCGACCTTCGCGTCAACCGCCAGCGCATCTTCGACAACCTCAAGAAGGTGAACGCCTGGGTGGAGGTGGACGGCTACCACGACCTGGGACCTGGCCCCCGCCAGAATCCCGAGGACCAGGCCACCACCTACAAGTACTCCGAGTGCATGAGCTGCGGCTGCTGCATGGAGGTGTGCCCCCAGTTCACGAAGGACAACGACTTCATCGGCGCCGCGGTGCTCGGACAGGCCCGCCTGTTCAACATGCATCCCACCGGCGAGATGCAGATGCCCAAGCGTCTGGACAAGGTTACCGACAAGGGCGGCATCCAGGATTGCGGCTTGGCCCAGCAGTGCGTCAAGGCCTGCCCCAAGCACATTCCGCTGGTGGAAGCCATCGGTCAGCTGCAGCGCGATATCACCGTCAACAAGGTGCTCGGGTCGCTGAAGAAGTAATTCGGCTGCGGGAGCGCAACCTCCCGTTGGAAGCATCGCTCACCTCGGGTCGCCGTACCTTGTGTACGGCTCCCGTCGGATCGGATGCATCCGCCGGTCGTCTGCATCTCCCTCGCTCGAATTCTTCGCTTTGCTGACAGGATTTGCCGAAGGCCCCGTCCGGACGGACGGGGCCTTTTTCGTTGGTGGATCCACGATACCCGGAACGATCGAAATACGTTGGAACGATCGTAGAGACGCCCCGCCGGGGCGTCTCTACGATCGTTCCAACGTTTCATCCGCGATTCCCCGGGATTTCCGGTTTCCATTCCGACGTCGCTGTGGAATGCGATCCTGCAAATGGTCAACCGCCGGGGGCTGTGTTTTCCTTTCTTTCCTCTTCCTTGCCACATCCACAGGAGAGGGCCGCCATGCAGATCTTCCACACCGCCAACCAGATGCGCGCCTGGTCGCGCGACATGCGCAGGGCCGGGAGGCGCGTGGGGTTCGTGCCCACCATGGGCGCGTTGCATTCGGGACACGCCTCCCTCCTGGACGAGGCCGGGCGGAGAGCGGACACGGTCGTGCTGTCGATTTTCGTCAACCCCACCCAGTTCGGTCCCAACGAGGACTTCGCCAAGTACCCGCGCACCTGGGATGCCGACCTGAAGCTCGCGCGCGACCACGGCGTCCAAGCGATCTTCCATCCCTCCGAGGACTTCTACCCCAAGGGATACCGCACCCAGGTGACCGTGCCCGGCTGGAAATCCGTCCTGGAGGGGGAGATCCGTCCCGACCACTTCGATGGCGTGACCAGCGTGGTGACCAAGCTGTTCCATTCGGTGGACCCGGACGTGGCTGTGTTCGGGCAGAAGGACGCCCAGCAGGCCCTCCTGGTGCGCCGCATGATCCGCGATCTGGATTTTGGCCTGGAGCTGGTGGTGGCTCCCACCGTGCGCGAATCCGACGGCCTGGCCCTGAGCTCGCGCAACCGGTATCTGTCGGAATCCGACCGCCGCCGCGCCCTGGTCCTGTCCCGTGCGCTGGCCGCTTCCGTTGCCCTGTGGGACGCTGGATGCCGGAATCCGTCGGAACTTGTGGCCGCCGGTCGCACCCTGCTTTCGCAGGATCCGCCCGACCTTCTCGACTACTTCACGCTCCTGGATCCGGATTCCCTGGAGGTGCTGGATTCCCACGAGCGGCGCGAGGATCCCTGCATCCTGGTGGTGGCGGGTCGCTACGGCACCACCAGGCTGATCGACAACGCGGTGCTCGGGGCGGTGTGGTGAGCTCCCTCACTTCCCCTTGTAGACGGGCTTGCGCTTTTCCTTGAAGGAATCGATGCCTTCCTGGTAGTCGTGGGAGTCGTACACGATCCGCCGCATGCCCTGGACGCGTTCGAAGACGTTGGGGCTCATGGCGTGGGCCGCGGACAACAGCCGCAGCTGTTCCTTCATGACGGTGACGGAAAGCGGCGCGTTCTGCGCGATTTGGCGCGCGATGCCCATCACGAAATCCTCGATCTCGTCGGCGGACTTCACGTAGTTGATCATGCCCAGGTTCAGGGCCTGCGAGGAGGGGATGGGCTGGGCGGTGAAGAGCATTTCCTTCACCACCGGCAGCGGAATGGCGTTGATCAAGGTGAGCAGGCCGCCCAGGTTGTAGGGAATGCCCAGCTTGGCGGGAGTGATGGCGAAGGTCGTTTCCGGGGTGGCCACCAGGATGTCGCAGGCCAGGGCGGCTTCGCACGCGCCACCCCACACACCACCTTCCAGCAGGGCGATGATGGGAGCCGGGAAATCCTGGATGCCCCGCACCAGCACGCGCAAGGGGTCGTTCCACGAAAGGGGATCGCGACCGCGGTCGGGGAGTTCGTTCACATCGTGCCCGGCCGACCACGTCCTGGCGCCCTTGGTGGCCCGCAGGACCACCGCGCGGACCTGCTGCTGGCGGAACCCCGCCAGAGCATCGGTGATCTCGTGGATCATGCCCTCGGATAGGACGTTTCGCTTGGCGGGGTTGTCCATCATCAGGGTCCCGATGGAATCGACGATTTCCTTTTTCACCAACGACATCTGTTCCTCCGGAATGCAACGAGAGTCCGGTCACAAAGATACCAGTTCTGGACAGGTTCATCCAGAATTCATCGCAGGAAGACGCACTTCGCGCTCGAGAGCGCGGAAAGAGCCTGGAAGGGACCGGGAAGGCTAGTGCAGAACCAATCGCGCCGGTTGGGGATCCTCGGTCCCCAGCCAGCCGAAAGCGCCCAAGTGGACCTGGTTGAGGGAATTCGCGTCCCCCAGGCTCCTTCCACATTCGGGAGGAACGCCGCTGGGATCCAGGATCGCTTCCGCCTCCCACACCATCGGGCGAGGAAGGTAGTCCTCGACGAGGATGCGCACCTTCTCGCGGGCTGCATCGGGATGGGTGGCCCAGGCGCGGTATTGGTCCCAGGGCATGGGGCCGATCTTGATGTCCAACAGCTCGCCACCCACGGGCACCGTGGAGCCGATGGCGCTGGATCCGTCCAGACGGCATTCGCCCAGGGTGGCCACGGAAGGGTTGGCAACCCAAGCGACTCCGGAAGCGTCCACTTCCACGGCGGCAAGGTCCAGTTGCTGCGCCAGGAAGCGGCGCATCCCGTCGCGGGAGCGACCCTGCGGAACCAGGAGGGAAAAGCCTCCCAGGCGGCGCGATTCCGACGCGGCATCGTCGCAACCACCCAGGAGCCTGAGGTGCCTTTGAAGATCGTCGCTGGCACCCAGTTCCGCGCGGATGGCCGGAGAGCGCAGGATCAGTCCCAGCGCCAGGAGGCGGTAGGAACGGTTCTCGAAGATCTTGTAGAAGTCCCGCAATGCGTCCCAGTGGTCGTCCGAACGCATCAGCGGATCCACCAGGTAGGCGGGCAGCGGACTGGACGCCCCTTGGAGACCCATGAAGTGGACGCGGAGCTCCTCGCGGCCGTTGGGCCCCATTCCAGCCTGTTCCAGGTCCTGCGGCGCGAACCCGATCGAACCCGAATGGACGATGTCCAGGCCTTCGTCCAGAAGCGACAGGAGGTCCACGCCCTTCTCGCGGCTGGCTGCCACCTTGGCACGCAACCAGAGCCGGATCCATTGCAGGAACTCGAAATTCCGGGCCTCGCTGTGCATCCGGGATTCGGGACTGTTGGCGGCGGGGGTCATGCCTTGTGCTCCAGGCTGGTCCCCAGGGCGGGGATGTCCACGGTCAGGGCCAGTTCCATCCCCGGGGGGACGCGTTCCAGGAACATGGCGAAGAGAAGGCGACAAAATTCATCAAGGAGGCCAACCCGGTCCCACGAGTCGGCCGTCAGGGAAGGATCGTTCCAGGAAAGCCGCAACTGGCAGATGGGCCGCGGAATTCCCGCTTCCAGCCGGTAGCTGGATCCGATGTCGATCCGCTGGATGGCATCCACCAGGGCCCGCTTCTGGGCGCGGGGATCCCACAACAGCAGCCGCAGGGTGTCGCGCAGACCCTCGGGCTCCAGGAGGTCGCGGAAGGTGCGCTGGAAGTGCGAGAACAGCCGCCAGCGGAACTGGGGCCCCACCGAGGGACGGAACACCTGGGAGGGGCGTTCCAGGGAAGCGAAGGGGAGACCCGCGGGCACGCCGTCCAGCGGTTCGTCGATGTCGTTGGGACGCAGGTTGTCGCGGGGCGCGTCGCCGTCGCACACCCAAGCGTGGATCGAGAGGTATTCGTCCTCGAAATGGAATTCGGGCCAGGGATGGGAAACGGAAATGGAGGTCTTCATGCCTCCGGAGCGGTTGGGTCGCCTCCGCACGCGGAAACTGCCGTCTTCGGGTGGCTTGCGACCGAACTGCCGGAAGGCCCAGGAGCGGGTGTAGGAATGGGATCGGGTGGGATCCGCGACGCTCGCACCAAGGACCTGGACCAGATCCAGGATCTCGCGATCGCCGCCGTCGCGAGGTGTCACCGGGTATTCGCTGCGGGTGGCCTCGAATGGGTACGGCTCGCATTCCTGCACGTAGCCGTTCACCGCCGCCACTGTGTTGATGCGAAGGAACTTCTCGTCGACGGTCTGCTCCAGATCCGGAGGAAGGATCCCCTGGAAGAACACCCTGAGGCGGACCTGGGAGGTTCCCGGCTCGATGGCCTCGTCCAGGCCCAGGATGTCGATGCGACGGAATCTGTCGTCGGCGCAGAGGAAGTCGCGCAGGGACAGCAGATGCTCCGCGGAGGGAGCGGAGATGGGCGAGTAGGTTTCCGAGGCCGTGGCGGGGTGGATGGAGATTCCCGACCGAGCGCCTTGGGAGGTCTCCACGGAATGCACCCGTCGGATCAGCCAGTGGTGCATGGTCCATACGGTCCGGGCGTCTCCGTGCAGATGCACCGAGATGCGCGACGGCCATTCGGCCAGAGGCATGCCATCCACCGTCGAGAACGTCCACTCGAGCATCCCTTGTCCAAGGGAGCCCGCCGAAAGGCGGAGACCGGTGATCTTCAGTGGGTGGATGGGGCAGTCCTCGGTGACGGTGAACACCGCGGGACGCTCCATCTTGCCGACCTGGGGCGCCTGGATGGTGGAACCGCGCGGAACCATCTTGGCCGTATCGGCGACGTCGGCGCGGATCTGGAATTGCACCAGCGCCACGCCGGGGAGGGGAATCTCCAAGCCGTGCGCGACCTGCTCCAGGAGCTCGCCCGCGGAGTCGTCGTCGCTCTGGTCCATGTCCGAACGCAGACGGGCGGAAAGGAACGCGAAGTTCTGGAACAGGCGTTCCAGGTAGGGGTCGCGGCGTTCCACCTCCTCCATGGACAGAATCTGCGCAAAATCGGGGTGGCGACGGGAATACTCCCTGCCCGATTGCAGGAGGTAGCGCAGTTCCTCGTCGTAGAGTCGCTTGAGGTCGGACATGGTCAGCCCGTCGCGCGGACGAGTCCGCGGCCGTTGGGGAAGAAACTGGATTCGAACTGGACGCGCCCGGCTCCCCGGAGGCTTCCCGAGATGCGGAAACGCACTCGCGCGTGTGCCGGCTCGAATTCCACGAACTGCACGCTCACGTTCTCCATGCGAGGCTCGTAGGTGCGGATCAGGGTTTCCATCTCCGTCTGGATCTCGTATGCGCTGCCGGGAAGCCTGCGGAACAGGTCGCCGATATCCGGCATGCCGAAATCCGGCATATGCACCAGCATGCCCTTTCGCGACTCCAGGAGCCTCTGGATGTGTTCGGCGATGGAACGCTGGCGACGGACCGTGCTGGGCACGGCGCGCACCGGGGTGCCATCCATGTAGCTGCCGGTCAGTTTCTCGAGGAGTCCTTCGCCTTGCATGGTGTCTCCAAGAAAGAAAAAGGCCGGACGTTTCCGTCCGGCCCGATGCTTCAACGCCGGAGGGCGATCAGCGGCTGTTCCACTCGTCGGCGTGCATGAGGTTGCCGTCGAGGAACGTCCAGGAGATCTTCTCGTAGCGGATGGTGATCTCTTCCTGGTGCACGTACTGCTCCTTGGCGCGGTCCTTCACGTTGTGCATGTAGGAACGGACGGAAGCGATCTTGCACTTGGTGAGTTCGTGCTGGTAGTAGGGCTTCTCTTCGCCTTGATCGGTGATCTCGTACCACTTGAGAGTGATCTTGGGGATCGACTCGCCGGTGCAGACGCGCTGGTACAGGAGGGCCGACGACTTGTCGAAAGCCTTGTGGATCACGAGCGCGTCGTGCTTGCGGGTGCCGGTGATGGAACCGTCGTCACGGTCGGTGGGGAGATAAACCCGATGGTTGAATTCGAGAACCTCGACGGTGCCTTCGCGACCGGCGACGCTGACGGATCCAGGAATCCCATCGATTTCCATATAGGCGGGAATTGCCATGTTGCGTTTCCTTTGTTTTAGTTGGGGTGGGGTTGTGGGGTTACTTGCCTTGCGGCATCTTGGAGACGAGAGACAGACTGACGTCAATTCCCTCGACTTGGAAGTGGGGCATCACAGCTAAAGCTACACGGAAAAAGCCAGGATTGTCAGGATTTTCTGTAACGGTCACTTTTCCGTAGCTCAGCGGGTGGGTGGCGGCCAATTCCGGTCCGGGATTCTTCATCTCGGTGACCAGCCCCTTGATCCAGTTGTTCAGCTCCTGCTCGAGAATGGCGGCGCTCTTCGTGGCACCGATGTTTTCGCGCTGCAGGACCTTGAGGTAGTGGGCCAGGCGGGCGGTCAGGAAGATGTACGGCAGACGGGCGTTGATCCGTTCGTTGGCGGTCACGGTCGGGTCGTCGTATTCCTCCGGGCGGCGTACCGAATTGGCCGAGAAGAAGCACCCGTAGCTGCGGTTCTTGTAGTAGCTGAACGGAATGAATCCCTGGTTGGCGAATTCGAACTCGCGGGTTTCGGGAATGAGGATCTCGGTGGGGATCTTCATCTGGGTGCCCTTGCCCACATCGAAGTTGTGGATGGGCAGATCTTCCACCTTGCCGCCGGATTCGGGGCCGCGGATCTGGACGCACCAACCGTTGTCCACGAACGAGCGCACCATGTTGGCGGCGAACGCGAAGGAAGCGTTGCCCCAGAGGTACTTCTCGTGTTCGGCGCCGGTGACCGATTCGGAGTAGTTGAAGTCGGAAACCGGGTTGTTTTCGGGGTCGTAGGGCAGGCGCAGCAGGAAGCGAGGCAGGACTAGGCCCACGTAGCGGCTGTCCTCGGAGTCGCGGAACCCACGCCACTTGATGTACTCGGCGCGATCCATGTAGTTGGCCAGATCGTCGATCTTGGGCAGTTCGTGCACGTCGGGCTTGCCGAAGAACTTGGAGCCCACGGACCCGATGAAGGGACAGTGCGCGGCCGCCGAGACGTGGGAAAGATCGGTGAGCAGACCCACGTCCTGCGCGCCGGAATCGAACTCGTAGCTGGAGATCAGAGCGCCATAGGGCTCGCCACCTGGAGTGTCGTATTCGTCCACGTAGACGTGCTTGTACAGCGCCGACTGGATGATTTCCGGGGAGTCCTCGAAGTCTTCCTGCAGATCCTGCTTGGAGCAGTTGAGGATCTCGATCTTCACGTTCTTCTTGAAGTTCGTGCGGTCGACCAGGAACTTGAGCTGCTTCCACTGGGCTTCGAGCTTCTGGTAGGGCTCGGAGTGCATGATCTCGTCCAGCTGGGCGGAGATCAGCTTGTCGATGAAGGCGACCTGCGCTTCGATGGCGGAGCGGTCGATCTTCTCGATGGAGTTGGAGCTGTCGACGATGCTGCGGATGAACACGCGAAGCGCGGCGCCGATGCGGTCCGAAGCCTGGTGCTCGATGAGGGAGCCGGCGTCGGAATAGGCGTTGATGTCGACTTCCTTGGAAGGAAGCTCGAGGTTCATCGCTTCGTAGATGTATTCCAGGCTGTTTTCGGTGGCCATCGGATCAGCCCTCCTTCTTTTCCGGAGCGATCTTGTCGAGTTCCGCGAGGATTCCGTCCATGGCGGACTTGTCCTTCAGGATGCCCTCCATGCGCTTTCTGAATTCGCGGTTGTCCAGGAGGTTGGATCCGAGGTCGCGGATGAGGTTGCGGGCGGCCATCAACTTGGACAGCTCCGGAACCTGCTTGACCACTTCGGATGGATCGAAGGACTTCATGTTCTTGATCTTGAGGTCGACGGCGATGTCCGTGCCGTCGTTCTTGATCTTGTTGGGGACGGTGGTCTGGACGCCCAGGTTGAGGGATTCCATCACCTGGTCGAAATTCGTCTTGTTGATGTTGATCTTTTCGCGCTCGGAAATGCGCTTGTCGTCCTTGCGCTGCGTGAAGTCGCCCAGGACGAGCATCTTCAACGGGAGCTCGAGCTTCTTCTGGGCATTGCCCTTGTCGACGCTGAGCTGGATGTTTACGCGCGCAGGAGGAATTTCGTTTTGGAAGCTACCTGCCATGGTGGGCCCTCGCGAAGCGGAGTGGATTGTGGAACCTGATTGAAGGTTAGAATTCGAAACGCGCGAGCAGGGAGGGATCTTCGTTGCCCGCTCGCGAGGCGACGACTTCGCGACGCGCCTTGAGGGCGGCCGCGTCCCCGATGCCCGCGTCAATCGCCGCGTTCAGGGATTTCAAGTGGATTTCCAGAATTTCCCGGGCCAGCTGGGGTTCCCAGGAGGCCAGATCCATCCGCGCGGAGCGCTCGGCGATCTCGGCGGAAACCGACAATGCCGGACGGATCTTGCCGGAGCTGAAGGCGACCCTCGCGATTTCCAACTGGCGCACGGTGCGCGAGCGGAGGTCGCCGTAGATCAAGCCTGCCTGCAGAAGCTCCAGGGCCTCGGCGACGTTGCCTTGGCTTGCCACCTCGCGCGCCTGGGCCAGATCGGCCTCGAGCGTGTCTTCGCGGGCGGCGGCGGAACGTGCCGCGCCACCGGAACCTTCGCGCATGACCAGTTCCAGCCATTCGCGGGTAGTGGGGGATGCAAGGGGGGAACCATCGGAGAACTTCAGATCCAGAAGCTGGGGAACGCGCTTCAGGAGACCCCGCAACTCGGCACGGACAGCTTCCGCGCAGGATTCGTGACCGCGTCCGGAAAGGGATTGCACCACCCAGCACTGCAGATCGAGCCAGTACTGCATGCCCGGCTCGGTGAAGATCGCCTCGGATTTCTCCAGGATGGAGTTCCAGGCTCGCTGGGCCACCTGGCCTTCCAAGAAGGAACGGCGTTGGGGGTTGGGGGGGGCGAAGGTGGTCTTGCCACCGTCGTTTTTTGGTGCCGCGGCGACTTCCTGCCAACGGCAGATGCGCAGGAGCTTGTAGCCGATGGGATTGTCCGACTCTGCGGCGGACAGCTGCAAGGCGATCTTCTGCAGGGCCTTGAACAAGTCGCCTTTGGACGCACCGTCGGCGACCGCGGGCGCGGGGATGCTTGAACCACCGGAGGAGTCCGATGCGCCGTCCGAGCCTCCGGATGCTTGCGCGACCGGCTTCTGCTTGGGGGTTTCCACCGGCCGCGTGGCCTTGGCCTTGGCGTCCACCAGTTCGATCAGAGGCTTGATGGAGGGCGGGCTGTCGGGGAACTTCGCGTTGAGGATGGCCCGGACCTCATTGAGGGCCTTGGAAAGCGCCAAAAAGTGCGGGTGGTCGGCAGGAGTGAACGCGACCTGTTCGAAGGTTCCGAGTGTGCGTTCTTCGGTGAGCCACTTGACCGCGTTCTGTCGCGCCCGTTCGCGAAGAGGGTGCAGGACGTCCCAATGGTCGGTCATCAGCTTGGCCATGGTCTGGCCCGCCGCGGCACCCTCGCCCCATCCTTTCCAGACCGTGGACGACACCAGGTGGTAGCAAAGGAGAGTGATGTCCTTGGCCTGGGAGGTGAGCACCTTGCGAGCAGCGATGGTGATCTGCTCCCAGTCGCGTTCGGAGGTCTTGACGATTTCCGCCTTGACGTACTCGAACTCGGCCGAATACTTGGGGTCGTCTCCCACCGGATTGGCTGCCGAGATGGGCGCTGCCAGGGTTTGTGCCAGGGGCATCAGCTCCGGCGCAGGGGCTTCTGCGGCCGCCGCAGACGCTGCCGATGTGGACTCCGAGGCTGCCGCTTCCACCGGCGCTGGAACTTCGGGCGCAGCCACCGTTTCGGTGGCGGGTGCGGTTTCGGCGGCTTCGGTTGGCTCGGTCATCGGGGATTGGCCTTACCTGAACAGGTTCTGAGGAAGGGAAACGTGGAAGAACTCGCGATCCGTGAACGGTCCACCGGGAGGGTCCAGACGCACGGAAAGCGGCACATCCACAATATACGACAAATCCATGAAACTCCATGTGGCTTCCGAGCTTCCCGGATTCTTGGAGTCGATCAGACGCAGCAACGCCCACTCCCCTTCGCGGCGTTCCTCGAAGGACTGGTGGATGGTGGCCGACTGCAGGACCACCCCCGCTTGTCCGGGAAGGGGCCACCTGATGGTCATCGTCCTTTCCGTTCCCTGGGGAATGTCCATGGTCTGGGAGCCTACACGCAGGGTGACGCGGGCGCGTTGGTCGGCGCGCACCTTCAATGTGGCGTTGACTCCTCTCCATGTGGTTCCGCCGACGCCGTAGAAGTAGTTGGCGATCTTCATGAGCTTGCGCAGTTGGTCCACCGCCTGCGGGTCCAGCGCCAGGCCCATGCCGTTGGAGCTCACCGGGCGGATGTCGCCGTTCTGCACCTGGACCAGACCTTCGATCTCCTTGAGGAACACCGCCAGGCTTCCCGTTCGGGGGTTCAGCATCGCGTCGATGTCGTTGATGCTCGCTTCGGTTTCGGCGTAGGAATCGAACGGATAGTTGCCACGCGACAGATTCTGCCACGGCTGGAAGACCTTCTCCTTGTAGGACGCTGTGGCGGCGGCCTGGGCCTCGGGGAAGACGCGGCCCGCAGCCTGCCGGAGCATCCCGATGGTCAGCGAGTTGAACCAGGGGCGCAGTTCGGCCGGCAAGGACTCACGTCGGCCGTTCGCCTCGGTCCAGCCGTGCACCAGTGGATTGGTGTTGGCCTGCGAGGTGATGCCGCGGGCGAACTGCACCGCCGCCTCGCCGCCGCTCCACTGGCTGAGCACTCCGCCCAGCAGCCCCAGGTCCTTCACGTAGTTGTCCAGGAACCCCTTGGTGACGTCGTTGGCGAGCTTGCGTGGCGCATCGAACCGTCTGAGGATCTGCTCCTCCACGGGGAGGTCGCTGTCCAGGAGCTTGCCTGCTGCGGCCGCCAATTTCGCCGCCTTGGCAGCCATCCTGGCGGCTTTCTTCGGCAGGATCGTGGTCGCGGTGTCCTTGGGCGGACGCAAGTCCGTCTCTTCGAGGAAGCGATTGAACAAGGCTTGCAGACCCTTGGGGTTCTGGCGCATGTAGGGGCTGGCCAGGATGGTGAGCGTGGCGCCCATCCGCTGGTTGTCGGCCGGGAGCATGCACACGGTGGTGTCCATGACCTGCCGCCAAGCCTTCTCGAAGTCCTCCACGTAGCGGCGTTCCACCTCGGCCACCACCTGCGAGGAGGATGCCAGGTCGGCGGCTTGGGCCTCGTTGCCCATCACCCAGTCCTTGCCGCCTTCGCTCATGGCGTCGATCGCCGGCTGGATGGATTCCAGCCAACCGCGGCGGGTGAATGCGCCCGGGATCTCCATGGGCCTGCAGGTGATCTCCTTGGTGGGCATCCCCAACGAATCCCAGGTCAGTTTGGGGATGGTGTCGGCGACCGCGAGGATCCGGGAGTAGGTGCCGGATTGGTTCTTGCTGTTCTTCAGCTGGAGCCTGGCGGAAAACACCAATGCCGCGTCCTGCGGGCCCAGGAAGCTCGAGTCGCCGTCGTCGATGCGGGCGGCGATGCGGGCGGCGATGCGGGGGAACAGGTCGCGCTCGAAGGTGGGCAAAACATCCGTGTACCCGAAGTAGTTGCTCCAAACCCGTACGATGGCTTCCGTGAGGCCCTTCTCGCCTTCGGAGCTCTCGCCGTCGGCCCATCCGCTTTTGGTGATCAGCAGATAGGCTTTCAGGGCTCCGTAGAGTTCGCGGGTTTCGCCCAGGGTGTCGCGGGCTCCCACCAGGCTGCGCAATTTCTGCTCCTGGGCCTGGAAGGCTTCGGCCATCAGGCGGTGGGTCATGGTGTCCCACACGGTCTGGGCTTGCGGAAGGACGGAGCCGTCCCGATAGAACCCGGGAGCCAGGAGCCAAGGTCGACCGTGGCGGATGGATTCCACCAGTTGGTCGATGTCGTCGAAGGCGTTCAGGCTCGATTGCATGGTGGTGCGATCGGTCCACTGGGCCGCGCGATCGACGGACAGGCGTGCGTTCCAGCTGCGCTGGAGCTTGCCGCCCACCACCCAGCCGTGCATGGCAGCCCAAACACCCAGGAAGGACACGAGGAGCGCCACGCCGAAGATGGCCAGCGAGAGGGTGCCGGCCTGGATCTGCCGGTGGGCCCCCAAACGGGCGATGGCGGGCTCGCCGTGGATGCGTTCCAGGAGGAATTCCCAGCTTGCCGCCGCTCCTGCGGGAGCGGAGCCCGCCTCGGCGACGATCGGAGAGGAGGTCGGGACGGGCTCGGGAGTGGTTCCGGGGCCGGCGAAGGCGCCGCCGAAGAAACCGAGATCCTCGGCGGCCGGCTTGCGCTCGTTGGGTGCCGGAGTGCTCGGGGTGGAGGTCTTGGACAACGCCTCCGGGCTGGGCAACAGGTAGTAGCCGCGCAGGAAGGGGCGAGTCTTCCCCACGAACTGGGTGGCGCAGGAGAGGACGATGGCGCGGACGGAATCCTTCTTGGTGCGCAGAAGATCCAGGAATTGGAACACCTGCGGTGCCTGGCCGCCGTTTTCCCAGGCCAAGGCCAAGTGGCCGTTTTCCTTGGCGTCGATGTCCTTCTCGAGGCGCTGCCAGGATTGGTCGAAGGTTCCGGGAAGGTCTTCCTGCTTGCACCAGGGAAGCGCCGCTCCGGGAGGCTCCGGGCATTGACGGTAGAAGACGTTTCCGCCAAGCAGCCCTTCCGCTCCGTGGAGCGCGGCGTAGATGGGGAATTCCACGCCCGATTGATCAGCCAGGAAGCCCAATGCGGCGTGGATGCTCTGGGGGACCTGACCTCGCGAAAGAGGGGAGATGACCAGGGCCGCGTCCACCGCGCGCACCTTGCCTCGCTGACCCAGCTGCTCCAGCAGGAAGCGGGTGCGGGACAAGGTGCCTTCCACGCGCGGATCGGGCATCTCGCGCAGCAGGATGTAGATCTCGTCCTTGCGGACCAGCCAGCTGGCCAGGGCCAGGAACTCGCCGGACAGTTCGTGGGAGCGTCCAGCCGTGATGTCGGTGGCACCGGCCGCTTCCAGGAGGGTCTTGGCCTGGTCGACGTCGGGAGACAGGGTCCACACCAGACGCTTGGCGTTGATGCCGCCGTCCTTGCTGGAGCCCGCCGATTCGGCGAGCTTGGCGAGGTCCGAGGCGAAGGACGTCTTCCAGCTTTCCTGGAAGGTGTCCTGGGAAGTGGATTCCGAGCCCTTGGACAGGCTCGCGATCAAGGCACGCTGGCGGAGGAACAATCCGACGAGGCTTCCCACCAGGAACCAGACCACAGCCCCCGCGGTGTGGATCCAGGTCCAAGGCGGGAACTTGATGGCAAGGATCAGGGAGGCGGTGGCGCCCAGCAGGAACCAGACGACCATGAACCAAAACCAGAAGGACTTCAGTGTGCGCATGGCGTGGGTCCCGTCAGCTGTTCTGGGCGAGCCAGGAAAGGATGGTGTAGATCGCAAACGACAGGATCAAGGCGGCGAGCCCGATCCAGACCAGGAAACGACCGGTGCGTTCCTTGCCGCGCTTGCCCGGCTCGTGGAGCAAGGCGGAAAACCAAGGTGCCGAACGCCACGAACTGTCGGCGCTCTTGCGTTGCACGTCGGCGACCACGCCTTGGAGGCGGGAAGGGTCTTCCAGTTGGTATTGGCCCTTGAACCCCAGGAGGATGCAACGGGCGTAGATCTCCAAGGCGCTGGCGAGGTCCGCTCTCTGGTGCAGCCGATCCATCCGGGAAAAGAAATTGTTGCCAGCGGCCTGGTCCTGGAAGTGGGCCACGGCCAGCGAATGGCCCAGCCAATCGATGGAAAACGGCGTGCTCGAGAAGACCATCTCGTCCAACCAGGCGCACAGCGCGTAGCGGGCTTCTTCCACCGCGGCGCTGGAGTGTCCGTCGCGGCGGGCGCGCTCGTCGAAATCGGACAGGTGCTTGGTGAGCTCGCGCCGGAGGTCCTCGGCGCTGGCCGGACAGTTGGCGGAAAGCGACAACCCCCGGCGGAAGATGGATCTGGAGTGGGTGGACAATGGCTGCACGGATCAGCCTCCTTCGATCAGGAGCTCGATGGACGTGACGTCGAGATTGGCAGGAGTATAGACGCCGAGGAATCCCTCATCCACCACCGTCTGCCACATGGGACCGTTGGGCGACAGCTCGAAGCAGTGCTGGCCGGTGGCGCGGAAGAAGGCGGGAGGGGGTGCCAGCCGCGATTCCACACCGGGAAGCGCGCTGGTGATGATCGCCTGGAGCTTGGATCGGGCGGCGGCCTTGGCGTGTTGCCCGAACGCCACCACAAGCTGGTCTGGAGTGAGAGAGGTGCGGATGGCCAGGAAGAACTTCTTGCCCGCCTTCCAGTTCTCGCGGGGGAGCTGGAGGCTGAACAGCACCGGAGCCTCGCGGTTCATGGCCTTGACCAGATTGTCGGTGCGGATCTCGGCCGCCAACGCGCTGAACAGCGCGTTGAGGAGCCCCAGGATGCAGGTGGACATCTCCGAGTGCTTGTAGGCGGCGCTGGAGATGGACATGGCGCGGGTGAACACCAGGCCGCCGGCCAGCGAAAGCAACGTCTTGAACAGCTCCGCGGGATGGGTCTGCAGGGTGGACGCGGCCTGGTCCAGGAGTGGCTGGTGGGCGCGCAGGTGCAGGCATTCCAGCCATTGGCGCATGCCAGGGGCGTCCACCGAGGGGTTCTGCTGCTCCAGCGTGCGGCAGCGCATCTGGATGATGCTCGACAACTTCTGCACCAGAAGCGACAGCGGTTCCCAGGCGTTGATGTCCAGCAGCGTGGGAAGGAAGTCGCCGGCGACGGTGGCTTGACCCTGGTCGCCGCGCAAAAGCGCGCACACGGGCAGGAGAAGGAATCCGTCGTTGGCGTCGGTGGAAAACCGGATGGACAGGTTGGGCGCCGCCAGGATCACCTCCCTGCGGGATCTGCCGGTGGAAGAATCCGGCAACTGCACTCCGAATTCCCCGAAGGCAGCTTCCGGACCGAGGTTGGCGGCACCGTCGGAGGGGGCCTTCATGGCCAAGTACACCGTGATGCGCTGGATCTCCATTCCCAGGCCGTTGGGAACCTGCCGCTGCAGGGCCAGTGGTTGGCCCCGTTCGGAATCGAAACGGAATCCACCAGGGAAGACGCCCGCGCAGGTCTCGATGCGGAAAAGACCGGCCGATGGGAGCTGGGTCTGGTCCAGGGTCAACCTGGAGAAACCGAACCCTCGGGACGGAGGGTGTCCGAAATGGGCGTGCAGGTCTTCGCGCCAGGTCTCCTCGGCACGTTGGAAATGCTGCGGGAGTAGCGCGAGACCTTCCTTCCATGCGACTTTGCCGGTCATGTACGTTCGATCCTCGTGTGTAGGGAAAGCCGGAAGCTAGAAACCATGGCTCCAGGTAGTCTATTTTTGGGCTTCAGTACCAAACGGACCTCCAAAGGATCCCGATGCGCCATTCGCTTTCGAACATCCGTCATGTTCTCGGAATTTCATTCCTCGCCGTCGCCGTCGCCTGGGCCCAGGATCGCGGAACCCTCCACGTGGTCACCACCCCGGACAGCGCCTACGTCATCCTGGACGACCAGAAGGAAGCCGAGCGCCAGCGTACTCCGTACGTCAACGAAAGCATGAAGGCGATCGACCATACCGTGCTCCTGCGGCCGGCGGACCCCGCCTACATGCCCGTCCGCTACGATGTCAGCATCGGGGCCGGGCAGACCACCCAGCTGCAACACACCTTCGAGTATCGGACCAAGGCCCAGGGAATGGAGCTGTTGTCCATCGCCCCCTGGAAGGTCCAGTTCGGCGCCGGCATCCAGTACCTGCGCTACCAGGGAATGCAGACCAAGAAGACGGTCGACCCCACCAAGCCTCCCACCGATGGCGCCGGTGCTGCCGGGGCTGCCGTTTCCGGGGTGCAGGCCTCTTCGTCTTCCTACCCGCCGGATTCCATTCCCACCAGCATGGAAATTCCCTTCCACGTGCGCGTCGGGTTTCCCTACGGTTTGGAAACCCATTTCACCTATCCTCTGGCCAGCCGCAGCGCGCCTTGGGGCGAGTCCGGGAGCTTCGCCTTGGCCGGAGTGGGCATGGGACTCAAGTGGACCATCCCCCAGATCAACTCCGCGTTGGACCTCAATTGGGCCTTCGGCAGCAAGAAGATTTCCTCCGTCTACCCCATTTCGGATGCGTTCACCATCACCCTCATCACCAGCCAACGCATCAAGAAGCTCGATGTGGCCGGCAACCTGGGGTACAGCATCCGCGTGAATTCCATGGACACCACCGGCCGCGACACCGCCAATCCCGCCAAGCTCATGAGCCCCGGAGGGCGGCTGTTCCTCTCCGCACGCGCGGGGATGCTGTTTTTCGACCAGGTCCTGCCTCTCCTGCAAGGAAACGTCGAGTACGACTTCGCGGATCTGCGTGGGTCGTACACCTCCCACCCCGAGAAATACCTGGTCACCGCCACTCCTGGAGTGGTGTGGTACGCCACGCCCTCGGCCGCATTCGAATTCGGAATTCCCCTGGGGCTGATCGCCTCCAACCAGGAAACGCGGTGGGGCCTGCGCGCCTCCATGACCTGGGGCTTTTCCGTGGGTGGCTCCCAAGTGGCCAGCTCCGGAGGGAGCAAGGGCAGCGGCTTGGCGGTCCCCTATCCGTTGTCCTCGCAGTCGGCTCCCGTCAACGCACCCGCGCACATCCTGTTCGCCGGTCGGGAAGTGACCAACGCCGAGTACAAGGAATTCTGCGACAAGACGGGGCACGAATACCCCCCCGACCCGGATATTCCCTCCATGCCCGGGTACTTCACGGATCCACGCTACGCCAACTTCCCCGTGGTGAGCGTGTCCATCGCCGACGCGCGGGCCTACGCCAACAGCATGGGCAAGCGATTGCCCAGCGTGAGCGAGTGGCGCAAGGAGGTGGAGAATCTCCGCCTGTCCGGAGCGATGGTCGCCTGCGGAACCGAGGCGCCCGAGCCGGTGGATGGTCGTCCCCAGGGACCTGGGATGTACAATCTCGTGGGCAACGTGGCCGAATGGGTCGAAAACGATCGTGCAGGCGGTTCGGTGGCCTACATGGCCGGCGGATTCTACAGCCTGCCGCGCGAACGTTGCCTGGAAACGGGGCGTTTGGTGGATGTCGCCTCGCAATCGGGCGCCAAGTACATTGGCTTCCGTGTCGTGACGGAGGTCAAATGATGCGTCGGGTCGTGCTTGGTGCGTTGGTGCTGGTGGGAATGGCTTCGGCCCGCTCCTGGGAAAAATGCAGAACTCTGGTGGTGGGCTTCCGGACCGACAACCCTCCCTTCGGCTACAACAGGCTGGATACCCAGAGGCCCGGCATCGAATACGAGCTGATTTCCTCCATCGCCAAATTCCACAACCGCACGTTCACCGTCCGCGAGGTGACTTCCCAGCGCGAAGGCGAGGATCTGCTGGAGCGCGACCAGATCGACCTCCTGATCGGATCGGTGAAGTCGACGCCGGAGCTTCGCCAACGCTTCAACGCGTCCACGCCCTACTTCCGCACCGGCCTGGGCATCATCGTCCTGCGATCCAACCAGAACGTGTTCACTCTGGGCGACCTCAACGGCAAGGCCGTGGCCGCCACCCCCGAAAGCAACGCCGACAAGCTCATCGAGAACTTCATCCCCCAGGCCAAGCTGGAGATCGTGCGGACCAGTGCCGACGGACTGGGCATGCTCCAGCGCAACGAAGTGGAAGGAATGGTCCACGACCGCTCCACCCTGCAATCGGAAGTGGCCCGCAATCCGTCCCTGCGCCTTCTGGACGTGAGCTTGTCGGAAGACAACTACGTGATCGCGATCAACCGCACCCGGTCTCCCCAGGTGCTGGAGAACATCAACGCGGCGTTGTCCAAGCTGACCGAGGCCAGGGGAACGGATGTGCCGGCCATCTCCGCGATCTTCACCAAGTACCGGCTGGGATATGCCGTGCGCACGGGGAACACCACCACCGTCCGTCCGGGAGGCTCCGGGCCCACCCCTCCCAATCCTCCACCTGGAGGGAATACCGCAGGTGGATCCACGGTTAGCTCCACCGGCAGCGGCTCCACCGGCTCCAACAATGGCTTGGAAGACCGAGTCCGCCGCCTGGAAACGCAGGTGCAGGACCTCCAGCGCGCCCTCATCGATCTGAGGGCACGGATCAAGCGCTAGCGGCGCAGGGAATCCACCAGTTTCAGGCCGGTGAATCGACGGGCCAGCTGGTAGCGCTGCGACCAGTAGTTTTCGTCCAGGCTGCAATAGCGGACGCCGCCGGAGGTGGTGGCGTTGATGAACTTGCCGTTGCCCATGAAGATGCCCACGTGGGTGATGGAGTCCGCGTTGTAGCCGGGGCCGGCGTTGAAGAAGACGAAGTCGCCGGGCTGGAGCCCGAAGCGGAAGACCGGCACCCCCAGGTTGCTCTGCAATGCGGCGGTGCGGGGAAGCTCGAGCCCGTAGGTGCGCCGCATGACCTGTTGGCAGAACGCGGAGCAATCGATGCCGTCCGGACCGTTGCCGCCGTACAGGTAGGGCCAACCAAGGAACGTCTCCGCCACGCTCTTGAGGGGAGCCACGTCGAATCCGCCGGTGAGGATCATCCGAGAACCCAGGTTCCGCCCCTGCTCGCGGGTGTAGCCCTGCCGGTTTTCTCCCAACTGGACGAATTTGGGGCCGCAACCGGAGAGGATCCCCAGGATCCCCAGGATGCCGCCGGTGCGTAGGAGTGGCTTGGAGCCTGCAAGGAAGGTGACCACGAGACAAAACGTAGCTAGGTTGTCAAGAGTAAAATGCTCCACCGCCCAATGGCTCTCCTAACCTTGATCATCGCGATGGCGATGTCGCCGGCCTCCACCTTTGCGGCCGCCTATTACGGCCGCGATGCGCTCGCTGGTCTGCGGCAGTATGGAGTCGCCGTGCGCGTGGTCTGCACGGGTGCGCTGGAGCAGCACCAGGAAGCGTTCTCCGAGCATATCCAGAGGCGTCTGGAGGCACGCAAGGTGCAGGTGGTCCCGGATGGCTCCGTGGCCCTGAAGCTGTTCGTCACCAACGTCCAGAGTTCCGACGGGCTTTTCGTGGTCCACATGCGCATGGAACTCTGCCAGACCGCCTATCTGGGATCCAACAACAAGCTCGTGGACGCCGCCACCTGGGACGCGTGGAAGATGGGCGAATACCGGGAAGACGAACTCCTGAGCGAGGTGGACGACCTCGCCCGGCAATTTCTGAACGATTACATCGCCGCCAACTGAAAGGGTGACCCCAGTGAAATTCGCAGCCGTTCTGCTCGCCGCCGCCGTCGCAATCCAGGCAGGGGAACCGGGACTCGTCGTCATGGACTTCCAGGGACGAGGGATCCTCGACAAGGCGGTACTGCGTCAGCTGTGGGACCGCACCTGGGAAATCGCCTCCCAATATCCCAGCGTGAAGGTGGTCTCCATGCAGGAGACGCGCCAGAGGTTGTTCGACCAGAACGTCCTGGTGCCCTTGTCCTGCACGGACATCTGTTTCCAGCGCATCTCCACGAAGATGCAGGCATCCGAGCTGCTGATCCCCTCGGTCGAGAAGACCGGCGACCAGCTCAAGTTCTCATTCATGCTGGTCAAGGGCGAGTCGGGCAAGCGCGTCAAGGAAGCCACCATCTACTCCGATGGCCGCGTCGATCGTGCCATCGCCGCCGGAGTGATCGGGGTGATGGGCGAGGCGGGATCCAGTTCTTCCGTTTCCCTGGGCTCCGGATTCTGGAAGGCCCTGGCCGCCGTGGGCTTGGCCGCCGGTGGCGGTGCGGTCCTTGGAGTCACCCAGGACCGGTCCGTTGTGGTCCGGGTGCGCCCGAAAATCCAGCCTCCGGATCCCACGGTTCCAGTGGAGAACTGAGCCAGCCAGCCACGACTCCCGCAGAATCGTTCCTCTCCAATTCCAACGATTTCCCACAGGACAACCATGATCTCCAAAGACCTCCGCAAGCTCCTGTCCCGCCTGAATCCCGCCTGCACCCGCTTCCTGGAAGGAGCCGTGGGCGCCTGCGTGGCGCGCACCCACTACGAGGCGACCCCGGTGCACCTGTTGTCGCAGATCGTGGAGGACGAACAGGGCGACATGGCCTCCATCCTGGAAATCTGCCAGTTGGAGCGCGGGATGTTGCGGGGGCTCCTGCAGGAGGAACTTCGCTCCCACAAGACCGGCAACACCGCGCGTCCCGTGTTCTCGCCGGCGCTGATCGAGCTTCTGGAACGTGCCTGGGCGGAGGCATCGTTGAACCTGGGCCAGGACGCCATCCGTTCGGCGGCGATCGTGATCGCCATGTCCGAGACCCTCCACCAGCTGAGCCCGGACCTCCAGGACCTGTTCCGCAGTTCCATCCGTCCCGAGAAGATCCGCGACAACTTCGAGAAGGTGGTCGTGCAGAAGAGCGCCGAATCCAAGTCGATGCCCGCTTCCAAGGCGGGCGCGGCGGGCAAGGAGGAAGGCGGCGCGCTGGACCGGTTCACGATCGACTTCACCGAGATGGCCCGCAAGGGGAAGATCGACCCCATCTTCGGGCGAGATGACGAAATCCGTCAAGCCATCGACATCCTCTCGCGGCGGCGCAAGAACAACCCCATGTTCATCGGCGAGGCCGGCGTGGGCAAGACCGCGGTGGTGGAGGGGTTGGCCCTCAAGATCGCCCAGGGCGACGTCCCCGACGTGATCAAGGGCGTGCGGCTCCTGTCCTTGGACCTGGGCCTGCTTTCCGCGGGCGCGGGCGTGCGAGGCGAGTTCGAGAACCGCCTCAAGAGCGTCATCAAGGAAGTGAAGGAATCGCCCACTCCGGTGATCCTCTTCATCGACGAGGCCCACACAATGATCGGTGCCGGCGGCGAAGCGGGCAAGTCCGACGCGGCCAATCTCCTGAAGCCCGAACTGGCCCGCGGCGAGATGAAGTGCATCGGGGCGACCACCTTCACGGAGTTCCGCAAGTACCTGGAGAAGGATCCCGCCATCGCGCGGCGCTTCCAGCAGGTGGTGATTCCCGAACCCGATCCCACCGTGGCCGCCACCATGCTGCGCGGCCTGAGGGAGAAGTACGAAGCCTTCCACAAGGTGCGGATCTCCCACGAGGCCGTGGAAGCCGCCTGCGATCTGTCCAACCGGTTCATCGCCGGTCGCCAGCTGCCGGACAAGGCCGTGGACCTGTTGGACACCGCGGCCGCCCGGGTGCGCATGGGACTCACCACCCGCCCAGTGGAACTGGTGCGGATGGACCAGGAAATCCTGGACATCCAATCCGAGCTGACCTCCATGGACCACGACGAAAGCCTCCGGCCGGGCGTGGTGGACTTGGTCCGCAAGACCTTCCTCCACGAGCGCCTCCAGGCCGTCACGGAAAAGGTGGCCGAGGTGGAATCCAAGTGGAAGGTGGAACTGGCCAAGGTCCGCGAGATCCTGGATGCTCCCGTCGACCTCCCCACCGATGCGCGTCAGAAATTGTGGGACGACCTGGCCGCACTCCAGGGCGAGAAGCCCCTGGTGCACGTGTACGTCACCAGCATGGTGCTCTCGCAGGTGATCGAGGAATGGACGGGCATCCCCGCCGGCAACATGATGCGCGACGAAGCCAAGCTCCTCCTGGAGATGGACTCCATCATCAATTCCCGCGTGATCGGCCAGCCCTGGGGCGTGCGGGAACTGACGCAGACCATCCGCTCGGCGCGCATGGGCCTCACCCGCCCGGAAACTCCCAAGGGGGTGTTCCTGATCACCGGCCCCAGCGGCGTGGGCAAGACCGAGGTCGCCAAGGCCGTGGCCGATCTCCTCTACGGCGGCGAACGTTCCGTGGTGACGCTCTCCATGTCCGAATACCAGGATGCCATCTCCGTGACCGCATTGAAGGGCGCGAGCGCGGGCTACGTGGGATACGGCGACGGCGGCGTGCTCACCGAGGGCGTGCGCAAGAACCCCTACACCGTGGTGATCCTCGACGAGATGGAGAAGGCCCACAAGGACGTCCTGAACCTGTTCTACCAGGTCTTCGACCAGGGCGTGATCCGCGACGGGGAAGGTCGCGACATCAGCTTTCGCAACACGGTCATCATCATGACCTCCAACCTGGGCACCGACACCATCGTGCGGATGGCCACCGATGCGGAAAACCAGTACGCCTACGAGGAATACACCGAGGCGATCACCCCGGAGCTCACCGAGCACTTCATGCCGGCACTCCTGGCCCGCTGCAAGGTGATCCCCTTCCTTCCGCTGGGCGCGGATTCGCTGCGGGTCATCGTGGCCCAGAAGCTCGACAAGGTGGCCCATCGACTGGCCGACCAGCACGGAGTCCAGATGGCCTGCTCCGGAGAGCTCCTGGACCACATCGTGGAGCAGTGCAACCTGGTCCAGTCCGGTGCACGCCTCCTGGATTCGCTCCTGGATCGCGACATCCTCCCCGGCATCTCCGCCTTGCTGCTGGATCGAGTGGCGGAGGGAACGCCAGGAAACCGCATCACCATCGGGCTGGGAGACGACGGCAAGCCGTTCTTCCGCCTGGACGACGCCGACGCCCCCGAACCCCAGGAGGATTCCGTCCCCGCGGACGCCTCCGATGCCGCTACCCCGAATCCCTAACCGGAGGATCCCCGCATGAGCGCAGACACAACCCTCTACACGTTCGAAGTCCAAGGCTTGGGTGCCTCCTTCGGCGTGTTGCGCTTTTCCGCCGTCGAATCCATCTCGACGGCCACCCAGATCAAGGTCCTGGCCGTCTCCAAGACCCTCGGCGTGGCCCACGAGGACATCGTGGGCCAGGATGCGATGCTCAGGATCTACGTCAACGGGGAGCATCTCCTGCGCGGAGTGGTCGTGGAATGCCACGAGGAGCCCTTCGACGCGATGTCCAGCCGCTACGAGATCACCCTGGCCAGCCGCGTGGCTCTCCTGGGATACTCGCAGCACAACCGGGTCTTCCAGAACAAGACCGCCCCCGAGATCCTGAAGGAGGTGCTGAAGGCCGCCAAGATCGAGGGCAAGATCCTGGACGACAAGACCGCCGAAGCCTATCCCAAGCGGGAACTCCACGTCCAGTACAACGAGTCCGACCTGTCCTTCCTGCGCCGCACGGCGCATTCGGCGGGGATCTTCTTCTTCGACCGGGTCGAGGGCGAGGACGTGAAGCTGGTTCTGGCCGACAAGAACGACGCCTTCGAGGCCTCCAAGCAAGCCGAGCCCATGGCCTACCGCCAGGGAGCCGGGTTCGTGGAGAGCGACTACGACGCGATCTATTCGGTCCGGCGCTCCCATGCCATGCATCGCGGGGCGGTCCGGCTCTCCGGCTACGACTACCTGAAGCCCGGAGCCATCCAGAAGGCCGAAGCCAAGGCCGACGGCCATGGGGAGTGGGTGCGCCACGAAGTCGACCTGGAGAAGCCGGGCGATCTCGGCCGCATCGCCAAGCACATGACGGAAGCGGAATCCTGCGCCCGCAACCGCTTGAGCTGCACCACGCACAACCCCATGTTGCGCGTGGGCACCAAATTCAACATCGACGAGCTGAAGGACGCCCCCAAGGAGAAGAGGGGCAACTGGGGCCTCACCGGCGAATACATCATCGTCGAGGTCCGGCACGAGGGATCCCAGGAAGGGTCGCTCCTGGGCAACGGCGAGGATTCGCACTACAGCAACACGGTGGTGTTCCAGCCCGCTGGAGTCAATTTCCGTCAAAGCCCCTGGGAAGACAGGGTTCGGGTTCCCGGCGTCCTGGTGGTCAAGACCGATGGTCCCAGCAGCGGGGAATACGCCCACCTGGACGACGCCGGCCGGTACCGCGCCAGGTTCCCCTTCGACGCGGGAGATGCCAAGGAGGGACAAGCCACTCCGCCGGTGCGACTCGCCCAGCCGTATTCGGGACCCGGGTACGGCATGCACATGCCGCTGCACCCCGGGACGGATCTGGTCATCGCCTTCGAGGATGGCGACATCGACAAGCCGATCGCGATCGGCACCCTTCCCAACCCGTCCAACAAGAGTCCGGTCAGTTCGACCAACAAGAGCCAGTCGGTGGTCAAGACCGCCACCGGCAACATCCTGACCCTGGACGACCAGAAGGACAAGACGCGCATCGAGATCCAGTCGTCGGGGGGACGCAAGATCGCCCTGGAGGACGCCTCGGGCGTGGCGGGGATGCTTCTGGAGACGGTCAACAAGCACCGGCTCCACCTGGACGACAAGGGCGACACCCTGGAGCTTTCCGTCACCGACGGAAAACACAAGTTCCGGATCGAGTCCGAAAAGGGCATCGCCACCCTGCAGACCGATTCCGGGCACATCGTCACCCTGAGCGACGACAAGAAGGTCGTGTCCATCCAGACTGCCGGCGGCCACCTGCTGAAGCTGGACGACGACGGCAAGATGATCACCCTGCAGGATGGCAACAAGAAGAACATCATCCAGCTGGACATGGGCGGCAACAAGCTGATCCTGAAGACGGAAGGCGACTTCGAGGTGAGCGCCAAGGGTTCCATGAAGGTCAAGGCCAAGGACATCTCGATGGAAGCCACGGGCGGCGCCATCAATGTCAAGTCCGCCACCGGCGACATCAAGCAGGAGGCCATGAACATCAATCTCAAGGCCACCCAGAAGATCGCCGCCGAGGCCACCATGGACGCGGGGATCAAGGGCCTGAACGTCAAGCTCGAGGGGTCGGTCAACGTCGAATCCAAGGCCGGCGTGCAGAACAAGATGACGGGAACCATGACCAACGTCGAATCCAGCGCGATCAACACCATCAAGGGCGCCATGGTCATGATCAACTGATGCCCATGCCACGGGTTTGGCGCCGTTGCATTGGACAATGGCGCCAAACTGCGTAGATTCCCTGTAATCCTTCACCTACTGTCCAACGGGACCCCCACCCATGAAGATTCCCTCGTTTGCGATCCTGTTCCTCTCCATGACAGCGGTATTCGCTGGACCGCCCGCTTCCTCCATGCGCTTGGAGGTCAAGTGTCCGGAGTGTCCTGACAATGGCAAGAGCCTGATCGAAGCCTACCATAGGGCGCTTCCCCTTGCTGGATTCGAGATCGTCGACAGCGCGGCCAAGGCACCATCGCTTCGGGTGTACGCCTACCCCGAAGGAAGCGCATGGTTCCTGGCGCCCAGTCTGTCCAGCCCCAGGGGGACAGTGATCTCCGTTTCGCGCGAGGAATTCACCAGCTTGGCCGATTTGACCGGCATGGGCGTGGATTCCTCCGTGGCGCTGGCGCGTCGGACCGTGGACGAGGCCGTACGACGCGCGAAGGACGGCAAGCAGAAGTGACCGGGATGGGGGTATCTTTCCAGACATGAAAGGCTCCCAAGCATCCAGTCCGCTTCGATTGCCCATTGTCAAGTGGGTTCGATCCCGCACGGAGATCGACCTCCGCTTTCCCGCCCGCGAGGTCCCCGAACTGGTCGAAGCCGAGGTGGTCGGCGAAGTGCACCTGACCGGAGTCGCCGAGAACGGCCCCAAGGATACGGTGGTCAAGTTCGACCTGACCTGCCACACCCTGGAAATCTGCGGGCGCAGCCTGGAATCCTTCGAACATCCGCTCTCCGCTTCCTTCCAGCTGTTGTTGCATCGATCCGGAGCCTGCACCGAGGTGGAATGGAACGACGAGAGCGAGGAGATCTTCGAAGCCACCATCCCCGAGGATCAGCGGGAGCTGGACATCGCCGACGTGGTTCGCCAGGTGGTGGAATTGGAACGTCCCATTTCGCCGATCAAGCCTGGAGTCTCCTTGCCTGAGGGGGTTCTTCCCGAGGCCACCCCCCAGGAAGAATCGCCGATCGATCCGCGCTGGGCCAAGCTCGCCGGACTCAAGGACAAACTGTCCTGATCGATCCCATCCAAAGGGAAACGGAGCCGGGTCGGTGATGGGCCATGGCGTGTTCCTGGCGTCCGCGCTGGGGGTGGGGTTCGCCGCGTTCCACATCGCCTTCTTCCGCTGGCTGTGGCGGGGCCTGGATGTCCGACCCCAGATTCTTCCGGTCGACCAGGATGTCTTGGCGACGGTACTCGTGGCGGCCCGCAACGAAGCCGTGAATCTCCGACGCCTCCTTCCCGCGCTACTCTCGCAGGATCTTGGCGGGATCCGTCTTCAAGTGGTCGTGGTCGACGATCGTTCCAACGACGACACCGCTGGCGTCCTTGGGGAGTTCGCCGATCGGATCGAGGTCGTGACGGTCCATGAGCTCCCAACCGGCATCTCCCCCAAGAAGCATGCATTGGGCAAGGGATTGGCGGTGGCCAAGGGCGAGTTCATCCTGCAGATCGATGCCGACAACCTACCCGGCCCTCGCTGGGTGGCCACGATGCTCTCCCACTTCGGCCCCAGGACCGGTGCTGTCTGCGGGCTGGTGTTCCATGCGGCGAAGAGACCCGAAGTCCCGGGTTGGTTCCATGGCATCTGGGCGTTGGAAGTCACGGGATGGGCCGCGGTACAAGCCGCCGCCATCGGCGCGGGGATGCCCATTTCCGCCAACGGGGGAAATCTGGCCTATCGTCGCAAGGCCTTCGATTCCGTCCGCGGATTCGCGGGCCATCAGCAGGTGGTTTCCGGCGACGACGATTTCCTGGTCCAGTCGCTCTCCGATTCCGGGCGTTGGGATGTGGTTTCCGTGGACCTCCCGGACAGTCTGGTGGAGACCGCTCCCCCCGGCTCCTGGGGGGAGGTCTGGGAACAGCGAAAGCGCTGGGGCTCCAAGTGCGTGCGCTACGACGCCAAGCGGGTGGGGCTGTTGTCCGTTGTCTACTGCAGTTACGTGTGGATCGTGGGAAGTCTGGCGTGGGGTGCGTGGAACCCCTGGGTCGCGATGGGTGGGGTGGTCACTCTCGCGATGGTCCTGGGGGAAGCCTTCTTCCTCACCTTGCGGATGGGTCGGGCCACAGGACGCGCCGGCCTTCTGGTATGGTTTCCGATGGCCATGGCGGTGCAGATCCCCCTGGTGCTTCTGGCGACCTTCATGGGGACCTTCGGACGATTCCGCTGGAAGGGACAGCGGGTCGGGGCCACGCGATGATCGTCGCCCTGCGCATGGCCATGGTGGGGTGCTTCGCCTGGCTCATGCTGTTCAATCGCATCTGCATGGTGGATCAGGACGACCGCCGCAAGATCCGCCGCGGAGGATGGCTTCTTCTGGCTTTTGTGGGGGTGCCGGTCCTGGCTGCCTTGCTCTGGCCGGAGGTCCTGGATGGACCCAGCTGGCTTCTGTTCCTCTGGCTGATCGGTTGGGAATGCAATCGACTGGCCCGACAGGCGATCGGTTTCAGTTCGGCGCGTTCCCAGGCGGTTGGAGTGGCGGGTGTTTCCGCCGGGATCGTCTGCACCGATTCCCTCCAGGTGCGAAGCTACCAGTTCGCCGGAGCCGGGGAACACATGGATGGCTTGACCGTGGCGTTCCTTTCCGACTTCCATTGCAGTGGATACCCCTCCTGCGATTGGTACGACCAGGTCTGGAGGATGATTTCGGGGATCGGCCCGGACCTGGTGCTTCTGGGGGGGGATTACCTGGATGCGGTCGAGGATGTTCCCCTGATGGAGCGTGCTTTCCACGGCGCCGCTCGATTGTCGCCCCTGCTGGGAATCCATGCCATCCTGGGCAACCACGACGAAGTCGCCTCTTCCGATGTCCGGAGGGTCCTGCGGCGCAGCGGCGTATCCCTCCTGGAAGACAGGTGGGTGGCTTTGCAGCGCGGCCCAGGCCGGATCATCACGCTCCATGGAACATCCAGTCCCTTCGCGGGAAGCCACGATCCACTGAGCGGCGCACCTCCCGGAGGAGCCGATCTCTGCTTGACCCACACTCCGGACAACGCACCCTCTCTCGCGCGGAGAGGAACCCGATTCATCCTCGCCGGCCACACCCACGGCGGGCAGATCGGTTTTCCCCTCCTCGGCGCCCTGTTGACGCCCAGCAGGTTTTCCAGGAAGTGGAGCTACGGGACCTTCCGGGTGGGTGAGAGCCACCTGGTGGTGACTTCGGGCCTGGGGTGCGAAGGGATCCCTCTTCGGGTCCTGGTCAGGCCGGAAATCGTGGTTCTTCGGTTCCACGCCTGAGGCGAGGATTCGATGGTAGAATGTTCGCCATGTCCCTCAACGACTGGCTCAAGCGCATCGTGGACAAGGAAATGCCCGCCTTCCGACGTACCGCCACGGACATCCGGCAGGCCGCGAACAACCCGGAAACCGGAAGCGAAGCGCTCGGGAAGCTGATCCTCACCGACCCGGCCCTGACCGCCCGTGTCCTGCGCATCGCCAACACGGTGTTCTACAACCCCTCGGGAAGATCCATCCAGACGGTTTCGCGGGCCATCGTGGTGCTGGGGGTGGACACCATCTGCAACATCTGCGTGAGCCTTGCGCTGATCGAATCCCTTCTGGGTGGGCGAAGGCAGGATCGTGTGATGGCCGACCTGGGCCGATCCATCCACGCGGCGCTGGTGGCCCGCACCCTGGCCCAGGCGATACGGGAGCCCGCGGCGGAGGAGGTGTTCATCGGTGCGCTCCTCCTGCGGGTGGGAAATCTCGTGTTCTGGTGCTTTTCCGAAGACGAAGGCGCGGCGCTGGATGCGGCTCTGCGTCCGGGAGGGGACGCTGCCACCACGGAAAAGGCCATTCTGGGATTCAGCTTGCGGCAGTTGACCCATGCGCTCGTGGACGAATGGAAATTGTCCTCCGTGCTGATGGAGATCTTCCGCAACCGCACCGGTACCCAGCCCGCCGAATGCATCCTGACGGCATGGCGGTGGGTGCAGGTGCTGGAGGACGGTTGGGAAGCGGCCGCCGTGCGCGAGGAGATCCTCAGGATCGCCGAACGCCTGGGCATGGAGCCGGAGGGAGCCGCAGCTCTCCTGGCCAGGCTTTCGCGGGAAGCCCGCGACAGCGCGATCCTGTTCGGATCCAAGGCCTGCGCGCAGACGATTCCTGTCGCTCCCTGCGCTCCCGAACAGGATGGGGAGCTCTTCCTGAGGCTGTCCTCGCGCGGACGCGCGGGAGCGTCCGGCGGCGAGAGCGTTCCGGTGGCGGCACCGGGGACCGAGGAACCGGTGGTTTGCCTGGAGTGCATGAAGAAGCTCTCCCGCGCGGCGCAGGAAGGACGCATGACGGACATCTTCCCCCTGATCCTGGAAAGCCTGCACCAGGGAATGGGATTCGAGCGCGTCCTCTTCGCGGCCATGTCCCCCGGCGACCAGGTGGTTGGACGGATCGGGATGGGGTGGGAGAATCCGTCCGAGGTGGAAGGATTCCGCTTCCTGATGCGCCGCCAGATGGCCGATTCGCTTTCCCGGGCCATGGAAACGGGAGGAATCGTGGAGTACGTGATCGGCGATCCAGCCATCCGCTCCATCAGGATTCCAGAGGAGCTTTCCATGCTCAAGGCGCGCTCCTTCCTGTTCGGGGTGCTCCGGGTGTCGGGGCGGAGCCTCGGGGCGGTGTTCGCCGATCGGGGCAAGGGCGGCGGCGCCTTCCCGGAGACCATGCGGGAAGCGTTCCGGCACATGATGCAGCACGGGAACCTGATCCTGGGCCAGTCGTTCGCCGCCCGGGCGGTCCAGCCCAGAACGACGGTCCCTGCGTAGGGAAGCCGATCGCGGAGAATCCCCGCCGGATCCGCGCGGTTGGTTGGCATCGCCTCGGGCTTCTAGTTTGGCTCCAATGAACCAAGCCGAATCCCGACTCCTGGAAATCCTTTCGCGGCGCTACGCCACCAAGCAGTTTGACAGTTCCCGTCAAATCTTGGACTCCACCTGGGAAGCCTTGCGGAAGGCCGCCAGCCTCTCGCCGAGTTCCTACGGCCTGGAGCCCTACCGCCTGGTGGATGTGCGCGACCCCGCCAAACGCCAAGCCCTGCGCGCGGCGGCATGGAACCAGCCGCAGGTGACCGACGCCAGCCGCCTGGTGGTCTTCGCCATCGAATCCCCCTTCGGCAAGGCGCAGGTGGATGCGTTCATCGCGCGGACCGCCGCCCAGCGCGGCGTGCCGGTGGAAAGCCTGGAAGGCTACCGCGGGGTGATGGTGGGGGATCTGGTGGAGGGGCCGCGCGCGGCCAAGATCCGCACCTGGGCCTCCAACCAGGCCTACATCGTGCTGGGGAACCTCATGGCCGCCGCCGCGCAGCTGGGTGTCGATTCCTGTCCACTGGAAGGGCTGGATCCCGTCAAGTTCGACGAGATCCTGGGTCTGAAGGAGCTGGGATTGGAGACCGTCTGCGCACTGCCACTGGGCTATCGCCTGGAGACGGACAAGTACGCCAGCCTTCCCAAGGTGCGCAAGCCCCTTTCCGAACTGTTCCTCACCATCTGATCGGCGTCACCCGCACGGCGGCGCGAGGTTCACCGTGCCGGGCGGACGAAGGTCTTCGTTTCCGTCTCGTGGGGCCACTGGATCCGCACCACGTAGGTTCCCGCCGGAAGGGGGCCGTTGTGCGCCGCCCAGGCGGCGCTCGCGCTCATGTGCGTGCCTGTGGAAAACCGGGCGACTTCCTTGCCGGCGAGATCCACGACGGTGTATCCCACGTCCCGACGAACCTCCGCTGGGGCGGGGGTGGGGCGGATCCCCGAGGAGGCATGGAAGCGGAACCACGAGAACTGCGCGTTGCCCGTGGTTCCCACGAAGGTCAGGTAGACGTCCTTGACCCCGGACAAGCCGGTCACGGGGCATTGGCTGGTGGCCATGGTGGTGGTGGACGAGGTGGCCGAGAGCTTGCAGGTTCCGGCCACGGGACCGGACTGCGAACCGGTGCGGACTTCCACGGACACTCCCGAGGAGGTGGTCCCGGCTCCCACCTGGAAGGTCGCCGCCCCGCTGGAGAAATCCACTCCGGAAAGCTTGATCCAGGCTCCGCTCTTCTGGGGCACCAGGTAGTTGGTCCAGGTGCCGGAGTTGAAGCTCGCCTTGATCCCGCTCTGGGCGGACATCGTGGCGGCGGGAATCGAGTCGTACGGATCGAAGGTTCCCAGCTGCGGCATTCCGGTGGTCACCACCACCTGCTTCATGGTGCCGTCCGCGTCGTATTCCACCTTGTCGATGGAAACGTCTCGCTTGTAGGTGCTGGAGGTGGACAGGCGGCGGTCGTGGTACATCATGTACCAGTTCCCCTTGTACTCGAAGACAGATTCGTGGCTGTTGTTGCCGCCGTTGATGTTCTGTCCGTTCAACGTGGGGTTGGGCAGGAGGACGCCCTTGCGGGTGTAGCCGGAAATGGGGCTGGTGCTGCTCATCCCGTACTCGATGTTGGAGTTGGGGTTGATCGGATAGTGGATGTAGTAGTTGCCCTTGTACTTGTGCACGAAGGGACCTTCGAAGGAGTTGGGGGTGTTCAGCGTGGTGAGTCCTCCCTTCACGGAGATCATGTCGGCGTTCAGGGCCACTCCCCGGAAGTTGCTGCCGTAGGGTGTGCCGCCGCCCCAGACCAGGTAGGCGGACTTGTTCGGATCGTCGTCCACGAAGACCACCGGATCGAAGCACCACGCCATGGGGCAGTAGGTGCTCCCGCTCACCAGCGCCTTGCCCAGGGGATCCTTGTAGGGACCCTCGGGACGGTCGGCGATCAGCACCCCCACGCCCGAGGCGATGTTGGGGAAGTACATGTACACCTTGCCCTTGGCGGCCACGGCGGTGGGAGCGTACGATCCGGCGGCCCATTTGGCGTCGCGGGTGGTGCGGAAGACGTCGCCGTGGTCGGTCCAGTTCACCAGGTCCTTGGTGGAAATCACCACGGCGCTCTTCATGTCGTAGCCGTTGCCGTTGTCGTCGTCGTTGGAACACATCGCGTAGATGCGGTCGTTCCACACGAACGCGTTGGGGTCGGCCAGTTGGCGGTGGGTGACCACCGGATTGGCGGCATGGGCCACCGAGATGGCGGCGGATCCGGACGCGACGAGGAGTTTGGAGACGAAGGAGTTCATGGGTGCCCCGGATGAGTGGTCGGTTCGAGGGACGTGGTCCCCGCAGAGTCACAGTGGAATCTGCGCCGCCGACCCGGCCGCATCGGGGATGTTCCGGTCCGGAGCTTTTGGTCAAAATTCAAAAACGCTCGCGCCCAAAACGGGCGCGGAACTCCCTTAGGGGAGATCGAACACTAGGACTTCGCAGTCTTGGGTCGCCTCGAGTTCCAGGCTGGCGGCCTCGGAGCCGAAGATCGCGTCTCCCCGCTCCAGGGGGATTCCTCCCGCCAGGCAGGACCCGCGGGCGACCTGGAGCCAGGTCTTCCTTCCGGGCACCAGGGGGTGGGACAGCTTCTGGCCGGTCGCCAGGCGGCCCGCCCGGAGCACCGTGTCCTGGCCGATCCTCGCCGATCCCTCGCGTCCGTCCGGCGTGGCCACTGGATGGAGGCGTCCTTCCATGCACCCTTCGGGAAGCCGGATCTGCTCGTAGGAAGGCGCCGAAGGGGCGCCGTCGGGCTGGATCCAGATCTGCAGGAGATGGACCGGTTCGGAAGGGGATGGATTGGACTCGGAGTGGCGGATGCCGGTGCCCGCGCTCATCCTCTGGATCTCGCCTGCTGTCAGATCCTGTCCGTGTCCCAGGCTGTCCTGGTGGCGCAGGGTCCCCGAAAGCACCCAGGTGACGATCTCCATGTGCCTGTGCCCGTGCATCCCGAATCCGGTGCCGGGAGCCACGACGTCCTCGTTGATCACGCGGAGGGCCGAATAGCCCATCCATTCGTCGTCGAAGTAGTCCCCGAAGCTGAACGTGTGACGGGTGGAGAGCCACCCGAACTCGAATCCTCCTCTATCCTCCGCCTTGCGAACGTTCCACATGATCCATTCTCCTTGTGCCCCGAGTGCTGTACAACAGGGTACAAGAGAACGATCCATCCATCCACCCGCGAAGGCGGTGGTGGAACGCGCGTTCAGGCGTTGGAGACCAGGAGCGATCCCGCCAGGATGAGGGCGGCTCCACCCAACAACGGAAGAGGGTTGGCCTCTTTCCACTCGGAGAAGATCACCAGGCCCAGGAGCACGGTGATCAGCGTGTTGGTGTTGTAGATGGGGTTGAGCTTGGAGATGGGAACGTTCCAGCGGGAAAGGGCCACCGACACCAATCCGGAGCCGATCGCCCAGGCGAGCCCCGCCACCAGCCCCCAGGCGGCCGAAGTGGTGGAGAGCCCGGCGGGCATGATCTTCCAGAACACCGCGCCGCAGGCCACGCAGGCCGCGCCCACCAGCACCAGCAGGGGCCCCGCGCCCAATCCTGCCTGGGAGGCGAACTTGGTGGCGATCGCGAAGATGGCGTATCCCAGGGCGGGGCCCAGGCCGCCCACCAGCAGGCCGATGGTCTGGGGTTTCACTTGGAGCCTTCGGGAATGAGGATTTCGTAGACGAGGGCGGGAGACCGGGACGGATCGAAGGCGACGCCTCCGGAGACCGATTCCAGCTTCAGGGGAGCTCCGGCGTTGCCGTTGCCGTCCAGCGCGCGCACGGTGGCCTTGGTCGCCCCGGCCCCCAGGATGCGGATGGTTCCCTGCAGGACCTGGGTCTGCACGGGAAGCTCGCCCAGCTCCTTGATGCCGGTGCGCGATGCGGTGAACCTCTGTCCCTTCATGCGGGAGGGACCGGTGGTCACCAGGTACATGCGCCGGGACGATTCCAGGGGCGCGCCGTCGGCCGAGACGGCCAGGATGGACGCGACGGGATTGTCCAGCCGGAAGGAAATCCGCTGGAAGGTCCATTCCCTGCCGCCCACGGCTCCCACGGCTCCCTGGGAGCGCGAGGTCCGGATGGCCAGCGTGCCCGCGCGCGGATCCAGCTCCAGCTCGCGCGTGGAGGAGGCGACCTTTCCCGTGTCGCGAAGACCCTTCCGGTCCCAGCGGTCGGGCTCGCCCGAGGCGGGGCCGGAAAACCGCTTGCGCACCTTCGCCGCGTAGGGAAGCGCCCATCTCTCCTGGAGGAATCCGCTGTAGGAGGGGAGCGTCTCCACCTGGACGCTGTCCACCGATTCCACGACGGAATCCTTCGCCATGGACACGTCGCCGCGCAGGAACAGCGGCGCCCCGGCGACCCATTGGGCGAGCATGGTGGGCGATCGGGACACCTTGTAGCGCGAGATGCGGTCGGCGCCCGCGCCCACGTTCTCGAAGTCGAACTGCAGGATCCCGCTCCAACCCTGGAGCGCGCCGTAGGCGGCCATCAGGGGGACGCCTTCCACCTCGTACTCGTTGGGGAAGCAATGGTTCCATTCGGTGACCAGCAGGGGTTTGCCCTGGACCGCGAACCACGACTTGGTGGCCACCAGGTTGGACGACGGATTGCGCAGCTGGGAACGGTTGTCCAGCGGCGCCCAGTCCACCCGGTTCCAGTCGTTGCCGATCTTCCAGACCTGGGGGTGGTCCCAGTAGTCGTTGGAGATGACAAGATCCGTCGCCAATTGGTTGCGCAGGGTGGCCAGGATCGGAGGGGGGAAGTTGGTGCCCGCGACCATGAGGCGCCCGCCCGTCTGGCGGATGGTGGACCGGATGGAGTCGTAGTAGGCCCGTTCCAGACCGGCCAGGAACCGGAACGAGGCGAGGTGGTTCGATCCTGTGGATGCCTTCAGGATCCCCCGGGGATTGGACCAGTCCAGTTCGTACGAGGAGAGCTCGCCCGTGTTCCCCGCGGCCTTCCACAGGGAATCCAGTTCGCGGCGGTAGGTGGGGCCGATCTGGTCCGGATCGAAGTGCGCGAAGATGGAGCTCTCGTTGATGCACTCGGTGAGGGCGATGGCGGGATCGTCCTTCCAGGCCAGGCCCGTGTGGGGATTGCGGTGGTTCAGGAGATCGCGGGCGAACTCGCGCTGCAGCCGGATCAGCCGCGGCGAGAAGATGGCGACCTGCTTGGCTCCCAGGGTGGAGCCTTCGGGGATGCCGTCGTCGGCGGTGAACTGGCGGTGGACCAGGAGATCCGGCATGGCGTAGATTCCGCGGCGCTTCAGGGCGGAGATCAGGTAGTCCACCTTGTCCAGCGCGGAGGAGTCGAGCTTGCGGGTCCCCGATGCGTTCCCGAAGAGGTTGGGACGCGACCAGGGGGCGTCCATGTGGTGCAGACGCACCAGATTGGCGCCCATGCGCGAGAGCCGCTTGGCCAGGCTGTCGGCGGCCGCGCGCGAGGGGAAGCATTCGGAACCCACCAGGCTGGTTCCCCAGAAGCGCACGGCGACACCATCGTCGAACACCAGCCGGTCGCCCTTGGGATTCACCCATCCGTGCTTGCCGGCGGGGGCGTCCAGGAGACCCGACCAGTCCACGAAATGGCTTCCGGTGGTCTGCGCGGGCAGGTCCCACCAGCGCCCGAAATCCAACGGACCGGTGGCCTTGGTGGCTTGCAATGCGCCTCCGGAGGAGTCCCGCAGCGAGACGGAAAGGTCGTCGCAGAGGACTTCGCCGGTGGCGTTGCCCAGTGCGCACTGCACCTTCATGCGGGTGGCTCCGCGCGGCACCGGATACTCCCTGGTTCCCTCCACCCACTCCGTGGTCCCCGAGAGCTGGATCACCACGGGCGGGTAGCCGCCCACGAGCGTTCCTGCGTCGTCCACGAACTCCACCGCGATGCGACCCATCTCCCAGGGGTTCCTGCCCGCAACCACATCCTTGGTCCGGATCCAGCCGGAAACCTTGGCCGTGCGGGTGGCGGCGGGGAACTGCACGATCTGGTCGGCGCCGCTCCACTTGGGGGCGCTGTTGGCGATCCGCACGGCGGCCTTCCCCATCCTGGCCTGGGACGCGAGGCCGGCTCCCCAGAAGTTCCACGCGTCCTCCCCTTCCTCGAAGCCGCCGTTGAGCAGCTGCTGGGGGTCGCGTTCGAAGCCGGGAGGGGCGCCGGCCTCGAGGGCGGCGCTGGCGCACAGGGATGCGATGCAGGCGAAGGAGCGGACGTTCACGGAGCCTCCAGGAGTTCGAGCAGGCGGGCGCTGCAGCGCTCCACGGAAAGGGAGCCGTAGAGGCGTGCGAAGTCGGATTCCGTCCAGCGGTCCGGACGAGCCAGGGCGCGTTCGATGGCCGATGCGAGTTCCTCGACGTTTTCCGTCGGAAAGACGTCGCCGCAGCCGTGGGTGGCCTGGAAGTCCCGGAAGAAGGGGATGTCGGAGGCCAGGTAGGGGATCCCGTGGGCGAGGGCTTCCGTCTGCGCGCAGCTCTGGGAGATCCATCGGTAGGGGAACAGGGCCAGGTGCATGCGCCCGAAGGCCTCCACCTTGCCGTCGTCGGGCATGTAGCCGCAGAAACGGATGTGGCTGGCGTATTCCGGACGGACCCGGCGCTTGAGCTCTTCCAGGTATTTCTCCTGCCCCACGCCCGGGGCACCCCAGATCTCCAGGGGGGGGAATGCCCCCGGAGGGCGGGTTTGGATGGCATCCACCACCAGGTCGTGGCCCTTCTTCGAACCGATCTGCCCGAACAGCCCAAGGGTGCTGGGGACGTGCTGCACGGGACGGTCGGGCATGGCCAGGATGGGATGGGGGATCACCGCCGTGGCGGGTGCGCACAGCGATTCCATCTCCTGGGCGTGCAGCCGCGTGTGGACCACGAAGGCGGACGCGCGCCGGGCGATGGCCTTCTCCCAGGCGAGGTAGGCGGCGCGAGCCGGCGGAAGGCGGTCCAAGTGCCGGGCGTAGGTGCCGGGGGTCTCGTGGGAGACCACCACGGAACGCAGGCCCCGGTAGCGGAGCCTCCCCAGGAACCACGGCAGAAGCGGTCCCGAACCGGTGGGCGTGTGCTGGATCAGCACCGACGAGGGACGGATCCTGTCCACATCGCGCAGGAACGAGACCCACTTCCAGAACGTGGATTTCTCCTGCCAGAACACCATGCGGCGGGTCTCCACCCGGCGTCCGTGCCGCTCCAGGGCCTCCTTGTACTTGCCGGTGTACCAGGCCACGCCGTTGTTCCGGGATGGCCAGGGGCTGATGAGCAGGATGGGTCTGGTCGGTTCCACGCGACCCAAGATAGATGACGGCTCGGGGTTGTCCGGACTCAGCCAGTGAGGGCTTCGGCCAGACGGCCCTCCGCGAACCACGCCTCCATCCGTTCCCGCTCCGCGTCCGTCAGGGGAAGCTCGCCCGCGAGGATCCTGTCCACCCCTTCGCGCCACCGGTCCAGAAGGCCCACATGCTCCTTCAACAGTCCGGACCGTCCCAGGACTCCGCCCGACTGCACCGCGCCTTCCAGGTCTCCGGCACCGCGTTCCTCCATGTCGATCTCCGCGATCTCGAAGCCGTCCTCGGTGGCGGCGAACCGGCGCAGTCGCTCCAGCTTGTCCTCGTCGGCGGGCAGAAGGAAGCACCATCCCTGGCCGCCGCCGCGTCCCACCCGTCCGCGCAGCTGGTGCAGCTGGGCCAATCCGAAGAATTCCGGATGTTCCACCACCATGAGGTCGGCGTCGGGCACGTCCACTCCCACCTCCACCACCGTGGTGGACACCAGGGCGCGGATGGTCCCGTCGCGCAGGGCTTCGATCGCCGCGTTCTGCTCGGGGCCGTCCATGCGCCCGTGCAGGATCCCCACCCGGTCGGCGCCGAACGCCTGCCGGAGCTTTTCGGCGCTGCCCTCCACGGAGGCCGCCTCGTCCGATTCGTCCACCCGCGGCACCACCCAGAAGAGCTTCGCGCCGCCCGACAGCTCGGCGGCCAGCCACGACATCATGTCGGGAATCTTTCCCGGCACCACCACGCGGGAGCGGATGGGAAGACGGTTGCCGGGCTTCCCCCGCACCTCCAGGACTTCCATGTCGCCGTGGGCGCCCAGAAGCAGCGACCGGGGGATGGGCGTGGCGCTCGCCGCCACCACGTGCGGATGGGAGCCCTTCGATGCCAATTTCTGGCGTTGTCCCACGCCGAAGCGGTGCTGCTCGTCGAAGACCACCATTCCCAGGTCGCGGAAGACCACGTCGTCGGAAAGGAGCGCGTGCGTCCCCACCGCCACCGCCGAGCGGCCGTGGGCCAGCCGCGACAGGGCGCTCGCGCGTTCCTCGCGGGGCACCCCGGAGGCGAAGTACAGAACCGGGACGTCCAGGGGGGAGAGCAGCCTGCGGAAGGTGGACAGATGCTGTCTGGCCAGTACCTCCGTGGGCGCCAGCACCGCCACCTGCGAGCCCGCCTCCAGGGCCGCGCAGGCGCCCAGCAGGCACACCAGGGTCTTCCCGGAGCCCACGTCTCCCTGCAGCAGGAAGTGGGCCTGGTCGCCGGAGGCCATGCGCCGTTCCAGGAGGTCGATCGCCTCGCGCTGGGAGGCGTGCAGCGCGAACGGCAGGGCCGATTCCACCGCCGATCGCAGCCTGGTGGAGGGCGCGAACACCCGGCCGCGTCCCGCCAGATCGCGCTTGCGTCGGCGCAGGCGAGCCAGGGTGGGAAACCACTGGGCGGCCTGTTCGTGCAGAAGCAGCGTTCCCGACTGGGCGAGGCTTTCCGGGCGGTGGATCCGCAGCAGACGCTGCGCGCGGGGCATGGCGTTGCCGGACCGGAGGCATTCGGGCAGGATCTCCTCCTGCGGGCACAGTGCCAGCGACGCCAGGGCCAGCTGCTGGAGGGCGCGGTGGTCGATCTTCGCTTCGCGCAGGGCCTGGGAGAGGCGGTAGACCGGGATCACCGATCCTTTCGCTTCCTCGCCGTCCTGGAGGATCTCGAACTCCGGATGCACGATCTGGAAGCCCCGGAAGCGACCTACGGTGCCGGATACGAGCAACCGCATCCCCGCTTCCAGCTTGCGGGAAAGCCAGCGGGCCCCTCCGAACCAGAGCAGTTCGATGGCGCCGGTCGCGTCGCGCGCGGTGGCCACCAGGCGTTCGCGGCGCCCATGCGAGAGTCGCACCGAGGTCAGCCGCACGTCCAGCACCGCCTCGTCGCCCTCCTGCACGTGGCCGACTTTGCCGATCCGGGTGCGGTCCAGGTAGCGCCGCGGAAGGTGCTCCAGGATGTCCCGAGGAGTGGCCAGGCCGGTTTCCGTCAAGGCCTTCCGCTTCCTGGGGGTCAGGCCGGGAAGGGCGTCCAGCGGGTGCTTCTCGGACCGGTTCAGGGGAGGATCTCGAATTCCACCTGCCCGATCCCGTCGGCGGTCAGCCCCAGGTCGTCGGCGGCCTGGCGGGAAAGGTCGATGATCCGCTGCGGTTTGTGGGGACCCCGGTCGTTGACTCGCACTTCCACCGATGTGCCCTTCTTCGGGTAGCGCACCCGCAGACGGGTCTGGAAGGGCAATGTGCGGTGGGCGCAGGTCAGGAGGTCCGGATCGAAGATCTCGCCGGAGGCGGTGGGCCTTCCCGCCAACTCCTTGCCGTAGTAGCTCGCCTCGCCGCGGAAGACCTCGCCGGTCTGTTTCGGCGGCTCCTCGACGGTGGAATCCTTGCGGGGGGCCGGATCTGCGACCTTGGGTTCCGCCACCGGGGGCTTGGCGGCCGGCGTCGTCTTGCGGGCGGTTCCGGGCAGGGGCTTGTAGGTGCCCGTGTTGCGGTCGTATCCCGTGCGCTGCGGAATGGTTCCTCCGCAACCGGCCAGAACGAGGCCGGCCAGCGTGGCGATGCCCAGGAGACGCGATGCGTTCATGTCGTCCTCAATTGAAGTCGTCCGGACTCAGGAGATCCTCGGGACGGGGCGGGATCGGTTCCGGTTCGTTGGGGTTGTCCAGCTGGGTCGGAGGAGGCTTGCGGGGCCCCAGGCGGGTCTTGGTGGTGTCCTCGCGTTCATCCCCCTCCTCGAAGTCCAGGGGATCCCGACGGGTGGTGATCCCGATGGTGAAGTCCTTGGGGCCATCCAGGGCGGCCTGTGCCGCCTTGGCCCAGACTGTGCCGGGAAGGGTGTCCACCACGGTCTGGTAGGCCTTGCGGGCGGCAGCCGTGTCCAGGATCAGGTTGTGCTGGATCCATGCCTGCGCGTAGAGGGATTTCTTCCAGGCTTGGGTCCCGCGCCAGGACAGGATCCGTTCATAGGCAGCCAGGGCCGCCTTGGGATCCTTGGCGTCCATCCAGAGGTCCTCGGCGGTCTTGTAGACGGCCTCGGCGGAATCTTCTCGGGTCACCGTCGTGACCGGAACGCCGGCCAGCCTCTGGGCGGTCTTGGCGAACTCGGTTCCCGGGTAGGATGAAACCACACCCAGCCATGGGGACGAGAGTCCCTGACGCGCGGTCGAAGAGTCCTGGTCGGCGATCCAGGCCAGGGCGTAGGAGGCCCGCGCCTTTTCCGTCCGCGGTGCGGCGGTATCGGTAAGCACACGGTTGTAGGCGGCCCGGGCGCTGTCCTTGTTGTCCAGTTGCAGCAGGTACAGTTCGGCTAGGGAGAAGTTCCAGGAGAACCTGGTGGAGTCCGTCAGATTCTGCTCCCTGAGTCGGGCGAGACTCGACAACGCGTCGGCGAGCGCCTTGGCTCGCAGCCCCCAGAAGGTTGATCCGCCGGTGCGGGATCCGATCAGGTACACGCGCAACGCCTCGCGGTCGTCGATCCGACGGATGCGCGCGTCGTCGCCCAGAAGCACCATGCCCTCGGCCACCTTGTCCGGAGGCACGAGCATGCGTTCCAGGGCCATCAGGTCGACGATGGCTTCCGAATACCAGCCGTTGGCCAGTTCGATGCGGCCGATTTCCACCAATATCTCGGACTCGGAACGCTGGAAGTCGTGCGCCAACAGGTTGCGCAGCGCGGCGATGGCTTCCTTCGGCTTGCCTTGGCGGTCCAGGGCGAGTGCCGCGCGGATCCTGGCCGTGGACCGCTGCACGTAGGGAAGATGGAGGATCTCCTCGCGCAGGAAGAATTCCCGCGCCGGTGTCCAATCGGACTGCGCCCAGGCCAGGTTGCCGCCCAGCCAAGCGGCCTGCGCCTTGCGCGCCACGGGCGCGTCGCGGATGGCCAGCAGGCGCGAGAGTTCCGCGCGGGCGGCCAGGGTGTCGAACCGGCCCAGCGCCAACTGCGCGCGAAGCCACGCCAGGCTGGCCGCTCCGCCCTCGATGCGCGCGCTGTCCAGGCGCTTCATCCAGTCGGCGGCTTCGGTGTGCCGACCCAGGGCCAGGAGGCATTCCACCTCGCCCTGGATGGCGCCCATCCATCGTTTGCTCGCCGGATGCCTCTCGTAGATCTCCAGGTAGGTGCGGCAGGCCGCGTCGTGCTGCGAAAGCCTCTGCTGGGCGTGGCCGATCAGGATCAAGGCCTCGGGATGCCAGGAACTGTCCTTGGGCCAGAGTTCCAGGATCTTGGATCCCTTGACGATGGTCCGCTCGTACAGCGCCCGTTCCTCGGGAGACACCGCCACCGTGTCCAGGGGATTCTTGCGCAGGCGCCGCTCGCGGGAGGATTCCGCCATCTCCCAGGCCTTGCGCTCGTTGAACAGGGTGTTCAGCCACAGACACCCGGACAGCGCGGGGAGCATGGCCAGGGCCAGGAAGGGGCGGAGTCTCATGGCCACATCGGCTCCCAGGAAGTCTGGGCCCAGACCGAAGTCCGGGCCAGGGGCAGGATCCGGTCGGCCATCTCCGCCAGGGGAGTCCGGTCGGGATCCAGGCTCTGGGCCAGGCGGGAGAGTCCGGCCAGGGCGGCCGGTTGGGCGGGGATGCGCCAGTCCGTGGTGGGCTCGCCTTGCAGACCGGCCTTTCGGCCCGCCCAGCGCACGGCCGCCTGGAGGTCGCCCAAGGTGTCCACCAGGCCCAGATCCACCGCGCGCGATCCGGAGAAGATCCGACCGCCGTCCACGCGCTCGAAGCTCGCCGAATCCATCTTGCGCCACTTGCGCACCTGGCCCGAGAACTCCACGTGGGCGTCCTTGACGAATTCCGACAGCCGCAGCGATTCCGTGGAATCCAGCGGGCCGTAGGGGCTGGCCGCACCGGCGTGGGGGGCGGTGCGGAGGCGCTCCACCCCGATTCCCAGGCTGTCCAGGAGTCCCTGGATGGAGACCTTCGCGGCGAAGGCTCCGATCGAGCCCACCACGGCTTCCGGTTCGGAGAAGATCCGGCCGGAGGGGAGCGCGAGGAGGTAGGCGCCCGATGCGCAGGTGGAGCCGATGCTCGCCGCCACGGGCTTCTTGGCGGCGAGCTTCTCCACCGAGCGGCGCATACGTTCGGATCCGGAAACGGCTCCACCGGGGGATCCGATCCGCAGGACCACGCCGGCGACGTTCGGGTCCGCCGCCAGGGCATCCAGGGTGGCGGCGACCTCGTTGGCGGGAAGGCTCGCCGACCAGGGGGTCATTCCCGCCTCTCCCCGTTGGTCCACGATCTGTCCCTGGATCGGGACGACCACGATCCTCCGGGGGCTGCCCCAGTCGATGTCGCGTTCGCCGGCCAATTCCAGCTTGGACCAGCCCTGGCGACCCACTCCGGCCCACTTGCGCAGGTCGGATTCCAGGATCAGGGTGTCCACCAGGCGCGAAGCCTGCGCGCGACGCGGAAGGAGGGATGCGCTGTCCACGAAGCGGAGGAACGCGACGGGATCCAGCTTGCGCCCTCCCACGATCCCCGCCATCATGGTGGAATCCAGGTCGCGCAGGAATCGCTCCATGTTCTCGCGCGCCGGTGCGCTCATGTGGTCGGACTGCCAGGTCTCCATGGCCGATTTCCAGGCCCCGGTCTTGGCCACCTGCACCTGGACCCCGAGCTTCCCCAGCGCCTTGCCGAAGAACAGCAGATCCATCCCGAGGCCGCGCACGTGCACGCTCCCGTCGGGGCTCATGGCCAGGCGATCGCACGCGGAGGCGGCGTAGAGGGTGGCGTAGTCGAGGTCCTGGGTCCAGCCGAGCACTTCGATTCCCGAACGGCGCAGCTCCAGGATCTGTCGGTGCACCAGGCCGGCCACCGTGGGGGACATCTTGGTGCGGCCGAAATGCAACACCACCTTGCGGACGCCTGCCGTGCGGGAGATCTGGCGGAAATCCTCCCGCAATTTCGGCAGTCCAGCCGGCGAACTCCCGAACCAGGAAGGCTTGCCGGATTCCGTCAGATTCCCGGGCAGCCGGTAGAGCAGGACCGGAGAGGTGGAGGTGGCGGAAGGCAGCGCCTGGCGGGAGAAGCGCACCCCGGCCGAGTGGAACTCGGGGCCGGTGGAGGCGGGGACGGAACGCGAGAACACACCCAACGCCGGATCCAGCTGCACGGTGACGCCCATGGAATACCGGGAAAGGGCCTCGGGATCCACCCGCGTGTCCAGGGCCAGCCAGGGGAAGGGGCGGATGCGGAGCGCGGCTTCGTAGACGGGGAAGTCCCATGCGGAGCGCATCCAAGCAGCGCCCAGCAGGTAGGTTTCCAGGCCCACCTGCACGTCCCAGGCTCCGCGGGGGCGCACGGCGACTCCCAGGCGGTTTCCGGTGGAACGGCTGCCGTCGCGGCCGCGGAGGTTGGGCATGAGCCATCCGAAGGCGATGCGGTCGGATGGCTGCCATTGCAGGCCCAGGTCGGCGCTCCATCCGGTGGAGGTGGAATCGATGCTCTGACGGATCGCGGCCACGCCGACCGCGAAGGAGGGGTGGATCCACGTGCCGAAACCCAGCCGCCAGTGCGATTTCTCCACGGCGGTGCCCGCCTTGGTGCGGTCCCAGCCAACAGCGAATCCGCTGGTGCCGATCCGGACCAGGTCCTGGCCCATGGGCTGGCCGCCTCCCGATTGCAGGGCCAGTTCCGCCTCGTCCATCACGGCCAATCCGGCCGGGTTGGTCTCCAGGGAGAGGATCCCATCGGGGTCGGATAGACCGAATGCCGCTGATGGGTACGGTTGGGCGACCGACAGGACGGGCAGGAGCAACAGTGCGCAGTGAGATGTCTTCACCATCTGCAAAGTAGGGATTTCCGCGTCGGAGATTTCAGGAACGTGCGAAGATCGTCGCCGCCAGGAGGGGGTCGATCACCGCCAGGACGGCCAGGAGCACCAGCTGGGCCCTCCAGGAAAGAAGCAGCCGATCGTTGTTGCGATCGGTGTGGTAGGGCAGTTGGTCCAGATCCAGGTACCGGTCCCAGGATCGGAAGACGCGGGAGGGCCATGCCTCCAGGGCCAGAAGCAGGACGACTGCGACGATCTGGATCCACAGCACCGGGCCGGTGGCCGTCTTCGCCCCGATCGCCCGACTGGCCAGCTGCGGGGCCACCATCAGGGCGGCTCCCATCCAGAAAAGAGAGTCGGAAAGCCTCACCATGCGAGCTTCCCGCACGGTGAGAAGGCGGCGGAGGCAGAAGCCGCGTCCGAACAACGCGCCGGTCATGGTGGCGAACCCGATGGTGGCCACGGCATCGAGTCCCGCCACGAGAAGGGTGCGCGCCAGCGGGCTCATCTACGTAGAGCCTTCGCGTCGCGCACCAGGGATTCCAGGTCGGCGAAGGCTTTCGTCGGATCGGGAGCCATGGTGACGGCGGTGACCACCGCCACGCGGTCGGCGCCGGCCAGGATCACGTCCCGGACGTTGCCGGGGTGGATGCCGCCCATGGTGGTCACGGGCACGGTGGCCAGGGAAGTCACCTCGCGGACCATGTCCAGGCCGACGGGATGCACGGCCACCTGCTTCGTGTTGGTGGGGAAGACCGGTCCGATGTTGATGTAGTCGGCGCCTTCCCGGATGGCCTGCCGGGCCTGGGATGCGTCGTGGGTGGAGCGCCCGATGGTCTTTTCCGCTCCCAGGATGGATCTGGCCTCGGCGGTGTGGAGATCACCTTGTCCCAAGTGGACACCGTCGCAGTCGACGCAGGCGGCGATGTCCACCCGGTCGTTGAGCAGAAGCCACACGCCCAGCTCGCGGCAGGTGGCCGCGATGATCCTGGCCTTTTCCAGGTAGGTGCGCGCATCGCAGGTCTTGTCGCGGAACTGCACCAGTCGCAATCCGCCCCGGGCCGCCTGGCGGATGATCTCCGTTTCCGGCCGGCCTTGGTTGAGCGCCGGATCGGTGACGAGATACACGTGGACTTGGGTGAAGTCGATCGCCATGGTTCCAATGGTACTCAATGTCCCCGGTGGAGGTCAGCGTCTCACCACGCCGTAGCCCTCGCCCCACAGCTGCCGGTGGTTGAGCTTCTCCAGCACGGGATGGGAGCGGGGGACGATCTCGACGATGGCCTGGGCGGGGTCGCCGACGTCCCGTGGGGCGTAGATGGGCAGCAGTTTCCCGTCGGGATCCGTGATCGCGCGGACCTCGGGTTGCTTGAGGTCGTCCGTGCGTCGTGTGACCACGGCGAGTTCCTTGGAACGGAGCCTGACCACCAGTCCGGGATGGAAGATTCCCAGCTTGCGCGCGAAGACCTGGGTGATCTGGGCGTCCACGATCGAGCCGCGCAGCTGGAACAGACCTTGGACCGCGTTGGGGCCCTGGATGGCGGCCCGGTACACGCGTGCTTTGCCCATCGCGCTGTAGATGTCGGCGATTCCCAGGATCCTGGCCAGGACGTGGATCTGCTCCCCCTCCAGCGCGTTGGGGTATCCGCTTCCGTTGATCCGTTCGTGGTGCTGCTCCACCACGGAAAGCCACAGCGGATCCCGCACTCCGGCGGCTTCCAGGAGGTTCCGGCTCGCCAAGGGATGGACGCGGACTTCCTCCTGCTGTTCTTCGGTGAGCGGCTCGCTTTGCCGGTCCAGCACCTCCTGGAGTTCCAGGAAGCCGATGTCGCGGGTGAGCGCGGCCGCCATCAGGATCCTGCGATCCTCCGCTCCGTGTCCCATCGCCTGGGCCACCAGGTCGCAGATGGCCGCCGAGTGGATGGCGTGCAGGGTGCCGTAGCGGCACACCTGGCAAAGCTCCAGGGAGGCGAGGAAGGCGTCCGGATCCTTGCCCATCTGGATCTGGATGCCTCGGACCAGATCCAGGGTGCGCTCCATCACCGGAGTGGTGCGCCGTCCCAGCACATCGGCGACCAGTTCCCACAGCGAAAACGACAGCCGCTCCACGGTCTGGAAGAATTTCGGAGTGGACGAGGGTGTATCCCCCGAGGGGGGCTTCTGCCGCCAAAGGCTGACCTGGGGCTGTGCGGGCGTGCCGGACGGGGGGGCGGGCGTCTCCCTCAGGTAGCCACGCATCCACAACTGCTTGGATTGGGCGATATCCGCCACGGGCGTGCCCCGGGGGAGGAGCATGCGGCCCAGGGAATCGACGATGTCGTTGTCCAGGCTCTTGCCGACGGCGACATCTTCCCGGTCGACGGGTACCAGTTCCATACGGATCGATTATGCCACTTCGCGCCCGATCGCGGAAGGGGGCGGGATCAGGACTTGGTGGCCACCTTGCGGTAGATGCCCACCAGATGGGGGATCACCACATCCCAGGAAAACATCCGACGGGTCCGGTCGCGGGCTCCCGCCACCAGTCTGCGGGCGAGATCCGGGTCGTCGGCCAACGTACGCAGGCGCTCGGCGAGGGCGCGGGGGTCTCCCGGTGGAGCCAGGAGTCCGGATTCCCCATGCACCACCACGTCGGGGATGCCGCCCACGTCGGAGCCCACCAGGGGAAGGCCCATTTCCGCGGCTTCGATCAACACCACTCCCAATCCTTCGGTGTCGCCCTTGGAATCCACCACGGCGGGCAGGACGAAGACGCTGGCGCGGGCGTAGGCGGCGGCGAGGTCCTCCGTGGAAAGCTTCCCGGTGAAACGGATCCGCCCGTCGCCGGTGGCGCCCGCCCGCTCCATGAGCGCCGGGGTCCGGTCGCCGTGGCCCACGATGGTCAGGCGGAATCGTTCCCCTTCCAGGAACGCCATGGCGTCGATCAGGTGTTCGATCCCCTTGCGTTCGATGTGCCTGCCCACGAAGAGGATCTCGAAGGGCTCGTCGGGAGCGCGTTCGGGGCTGGCCTTGGTTTCGCCTTCCGGGAGGGTGGTGCCGTAGGGGGAGAGCTCCACGGCCACCTCGCGCACGTCGTGGATCCGGCCCCGCGTGAAGGAGCTGTTGCAGAGCACCGCCTGCGCCTGGCCCAGGAGCCAGCGCAGGATGGGGCGGATCCACTTCTTGCGGCGCATCAGGAGCAGTTCCGCTCCGTGGAAGTTCAACACCACGGGGAGCTTCGCGCGGATGCGGCCCGCCTGGGCGATCAGGCCGTGGGGGAATGGCCAGTGGCAGTGGATCGCGTCGAACCGGCCCGGCGCGCACAGTTTCCAGCAGGACCGGAAGCCGGAGATGATGTAGGGGACCGCCAGGAGCTGGAGCCAAGGCTTGGTGCGGGTCTTGGTGGCGGCGCCTTCGTCGTGCGTGAGGATCTCGGTGGCGGCGGAGGAGTAGCGGAACCGGTGGACGGTCACGCCGTCGATCTTGTGGCTGGGAAGTCCCTTCCAGGAGGGCGCGAGGATCTCGACTTCCACTCCGGCCTGGACCAGTCGGCGGACGGATTCGCGCATCCACGGCACTTCGGAGTCGTCGTGGCGGCGTGGATAGACGGAAGTGAGGAACAGGACCCGCATCGCCCCAAGATAGGTGCCGACGGGTCCGATTTGGTGGAGGTAGGTAGATTCCTCCTTCAACTATGATCCACTCGATCCTGCTGCTTCTGGTCGGCGCCGCGTCGACTCCCCATGTCCAGGTCTCGCTGGTCGCCGAGCCGGTTTCCGCCCAGCCCGGGAAGTCGTTGTCGGTGGCGCTCCGCCTCGTTCCCGAGCCGGGATGGCATTTCTACTGGACCAATCCCGGCGATGCCGGCGTTCCCCCTTCGGTGGCCTGGAAGACCCTCTCGGGAGTGGGGAAGGTGGATTCCCTGCAGTGGCCTGTTCCCGAAACCATTCCGGTGGATCCCCTGATGACCTACGGGTACCATGGGGAGACGCTGTTGCCGTTTTCCGTCCAGGTGGATCCCGCCGCCAAGGGGAAGGTGCGGTTGTCCGGGAGCGCCAAGTGGCTGGAATGCAAGGAAATCTGCGTCCCCGGCAAGGCCGAGCTGGACCTGGAACTTCCCGTGGCCGCTTCCGAGGGGGCACCCGACGCGCGTTGGCAGGCGCTCTTCGCCAAGGCACGCGGGGCTCTTCCCGCCGCTCTGGACGGCTGGACCTTCCGGGCGGTCTGGACCGATTCCTTCCTGGTGGTCTCCGGCAAGGGCGCGGCGCCGCTTCCCGCTGGATTGCGGTTTTTCCCCCTGCAGACCGCCGTGGCGGACAATCCTTCTCCCCAGCAGTACCAGGCCACGCCTGACGGATTCCGTCTCACCATCCGCCGCGACGTGGTGGAACGCCGCATTCCGGACACCCTGCGCGGGGTGCTCGTTCCTTCGTCGCCCTGGAAGGGACATCCCGGCGTGAAGCTGGATGCGCCCCTGGGCAAGGCGTCGGCATCGGATACCCTTCCGGTCGCCTCGCCGCCCGCCAAGGGCGCGCAAGTGGAGGGGGGATCGGAATCGGGCCTGTGGAAGGCCCTTTTTTTGGCCTTCCTGGGAGGGATGATCCTCAACCTGATGCCGTGCGTGCTTCCCGTGCTCTCGCTGAAGGTGCTGGATCTGGCGGGCAAGGGTGGACAGGACCGCCGGGTCGCCCTCGCCCACGGAGCGGTGTATTCCCTGGGCGTGGTGGCGAGCTTCCTGGGCTTGGCCGCGGTGCTCCTGGTCCTGCGCGCCGGCGGTGAATCGCTGGGCTGGGGATTCCATCTCCAGTCCCCCCAGGTGGTGGCGGCTCTCTCTCTTCTGATGGCCCTGATCGCCATGAACCTGTGGGGGCTGTTCGAGGTCGGCACCTTCCTCGCCTCCAAGGTGGGCGGCGTCGAGTCGCGGGGATGGGCCGGATCGTTCCTCACCGGAGTCACCGCGACCCTGGTGGCCTCGCCCTGCTCCGCGCCGTTCATGGGCACCGCCCTGGGGTACACGCTCGCGCTTCCCGCCTGGCAGACGCTTCTTGTCTTCTTCGCGCTGGGGCTGGGAATGGCCCTGCCCTACCTGGTCCTTTCCGCGGTGCCGCGCCTTCTGGCCTGGATCCCGAAGCCCGGGGCCTGGATGGAGACCCTCAAGCAGGGCTTGGGCTTCGCGATGGCCGCCGCCGCGGTCTGGCTGGGCTGGCTGGTGGGACGACTGGCCGGTTCCGATTCCCTTGCCATGGTGGCGGCGACCTGGGTGGTCGTGGGTCTGGGGGGATGGATCCTGGGGCGCTACGCCCTGGGGCATCGCGCGCCAGGTACGCGTTGGGCGGCCCGAGGAGCGTTCGTGGCCTGCCTCGCCCTGGCAGGATGGGGCATCGCTTCCGGCGTGGGGGGATCGCCACGGCCGGACCAGGCGGAGTCGTCCACCCAGGAGCTGTTCCGGGAAGGGACGCTGCAGGAACTTCGCGGATCGGGCAAGCCGTGGTTCCTGTACTTCACCGCCGATTGGTGCACCACCTGCCTGGTCAACGAGGGGACGGCCCTGCACCGTCCCGCGGTCCGACGGAAACTGGAGGAACGGGGGGTGCGGGTCGTCAAGGCCGACTGGACCGCGCGGGATTCGATCATCGGCGTGACCCTGGCTTCCTTCGGGCGGCAGGGAGTTCCCTACTACGTGCTTTCCGACGGGATCACCGAACGGGTCCTGCCGGAAATCCTCACCGAAGGGATGGTGCTTTCCGCGCTGGATTCCCTGGCGCGCTGAAGCTCACGAGGCAACCGCGAACCATGGTTTCCAGGTGATGGCGACTCCGCCGGGAACACCGCAGCGCTCTTCGATGCGCGCAAGGAGCCGCCTCAGCCCTTCCTTGCCCAGGGGCTTGCCTTGGGGGGGAGGACGGTTGGCGCCGCTTTCGCGAAGATGCGAGAGGAACGCACCGGCCGAGGGGTAGACCTCGATCCACTCCCGGGTGGCGATCTCCCATCGATCGAAACCGCAGTTCCCGAGCATTTGCGGAAGCCATGCAGGATCGTGGCCGGGTCCCTCGGGATAGGAAAATTCGTCCGAGCGGAGGATCGCGTCCAATTCGGGGAAGTGGTCGTGGCAGAAGCCGCCCACGGCCAGGCGACCGCCTGGAGCCAGGATCGCTCGGCAAGCCCGCAGGTGGGCGGGCAGGTCGGGGAACCACTGCACCATGGCGTTGGATGCGACCACGTCGAAGGGCGATTCCGCATGGCGGGGTTCCCTTCCGTCCAGCACTTCCCATCGCACACCCGGATGACCTTCCATCCGAAGTTCCGCTTCGCGCAGCATCGCCGTGGAAAGGTCCGTGGACAGGATCCGGGTCCGCGGATACCGCTCGAGCAGAGCCTGCGTGAGATGCCCCGTGCCGGAGCCCAGCTCCAGGATCCTGGCCGGCTCCAGATGGATGGGCAACATCCCGGCCAGGGTGGCGGCCATGCGGGCCTGGACGGGGGTGACGCCGTGGTAGGTGGCGGCCGATCGCCCGAATCGTTTCGAACGCCAATCCGTCACAGGTCCGCCAACTCCTGCAGGATGTTTCCGAAGGCCACGGGGTGGCGGAGGAACGGAACGTGTCCGGAACCCTCCGGGCAACGACGGGTGGCCTCCGCGGGGCAGGGACAGGGGGGCGATATCTGGTCGTCCGGCGATACCGCCCAGAGCCTGCGAGGATGGAAGGCCCAGGGGGGGGGCCATCGGGTGGAAAGCAGGGCTACGAGCCCGCGCACCAGGCTCTCCTCTCCAAGCTCCATGGCCTGCGCGAGCCAAGCCTGGCGATGGAGTCCTTCCAGTCCCATCCGGGTGCCGAAATCCTCCAGGGTTCCCAACGGATCGGATTGCACGCGGCGGATCATGCGACGCAGCACCAGTGGACGCCAGGGGCCTTCTTCGGCGCAGAAGTCCAGGAAGGGGCAGACACTCAGGACAGCGATGCGATGTGGGACTTTCCCCTCGCGGAGGAGCCGCTCCACCAGAAGCGCCCCCAGCGACCATCCCACCAGGCAGGTTCCGTCCGGCGCATCCTCCACCAGTCGCTCCAGGCGCGTGGTGGATTCCAGTACCGCGTGGGAATCGATGAACCGGTGGTCGAATCCCGGGTACGAGGAGGCCAGGAGGCCATCCCAACACTGGAGGTCGGATGCCCAACCGCCGATCCAAAGAAGGGGACGGAAGGTCCCCGGTACCTGTTTCACGGGGCTCAACATATCTTATCTGGCCATGCGTCGTGGGCTCCTGGTGATTTCCTGCTCCTTTCTGGGGCTTCTGGCTTCCTGCCGGGATCCCGGTCTGGATCATGCCAGGGAATTCCTGCAGCTGGAGGATTGGCCGCGGGCGACCCAGGTCTACGACCAGTGCGTCCAGCAGGATCCGCAAAGCGCCGAGGCTCGGCTGGGGTTGGCCATGGCCCGCCTGGGGTGGGTGCGGGAGAGAGCGCAGTTCGGGTTGGATTCGTTGGACGAATGGCTCCGGGTGGCGCGCGACCTGGCCATCGTGGAGCGATTGGATGCTTCGCAGAGCACCCGTTCGGATCGCGCCGACGCCTTGTATCGCGGGTCGCTCTGGCTCCAGTCCCACAGTCGTCCGGCTCGCGCGGAGGCGGTTGCCAAGCTCGCCCAGAAGGTGGATCCCGACCACGCGCCCTCCGCCCAGTTCCTGGGCAATCTCGCCCGGGCACGCAACGAATCCACCGACGCGGAGCGCTGGTTCTCCCGCGCCTTGGCCGCCGATTCCGGATTCCTGCCCGCCTACATGGGCCTGGCGGAGGTGGCCGTTTCGGAAAACGATCCGGAAGGCGCGATCCTCTATCTGCAGATGGGGTTGCGCCGGGATTCCACCAACCAATGGTTCCGGGAGCGCGTGTCCAACCTGCGCGATTCCCTCGGATGGAAGGAATGAAGGGGCTGCCGGCGGGTTTCACCTCGCCCATCCCCATGGGAGAAGGAGGCCAGGCGAGGGTTTTCCTGGCTTGGCAGGATGATCCCGGTCGATGGGTGGTGCTGAAGATCGCGCACCGGCTCATGGGTGATTCCCTGCGTCGCGAGGGAGAGCTCCTGTCCAGGCTGGGTGGAGGCGCGGCACCCGCCCTTTTGGGGCAGGATCTGTCTGCTCGGGAGCCGTGGCTGGCCATGACCTGGGTGGAAGGGGTGCCTCTGGATCGCCTGCCCGACGACCTTCCCGCCTCCGATCGTCGCGCCTTGTGCCTGCAGGCGGGACTGGCGGTGGCGCGATTGCACGGGGCGAGGACCGTCCATGGGGATCTCGCCGCGGCGAACCTGGTGGCCAAGTCGCACGGCGAGGTGGTCGCGGTGGATTTCGGGTTGTCTCCGGCCTTGGGTTTGCCATCCACCTTGGAAGGAACCTGGGAAGTCCTGGCACCGGAACGTTTCGAAGGAGCCTCTCCGGATCCCCGCTGGGATGTCTTCGCCCTGGGGGTTCTTTCCTTGAGGTTGATCCGCGCGTTGCCGCCGGGCGAGCACACCCGGGATTCCTGGCGCGAACTCTGCGCTTCTGGGGAGCTGTCCCGATGGGCCCGCGGACGTTCCTGGACGCTGTCCCTCGCCTTGTCCCCGGACCCCTCGCTCCGGCCGGCGGATGCGGCCGAGTGGGTACGTCTATTGGAAAAGGAGTGGGGAGATCCACCCTTCACGCCCGGCGTCCTGGCCGGATGCGTGACCCGGCATGTCGACGGCATGCTGGCTTCCGGGGTGGAGTTCGCACGGGGGCGCCGCGAGGCGGCCTGGGGCTGGCGGATCCAGCGGGAACGCATCGAACGATCCGACAACCCGGAACCCCTCCTGGCCGATCTCGCCAAGCTGCGCGCGATGGAGCGCAGGCCCGCTCGTGCTCTGTGGGCGGGAGTCGCCGCCCTGGTCGTGGCGATTCTCGTCGTCGGCGGTTGGTTGCTGTCCCGTCCGACGGACCGTCCGGAGGAGCTCCTCGGCGACGACTCCAAGCCATCGTGGAGCGCCGATTTCCCCGACTCCGAGACATCGATCTCCGATGTCCTGGTCTTCGATCCACCACCGCCGGGGGCGACCATTCTGGTGGATGGAATCCGTCGCCCGGTTCCTCCCGACGGATTCCTGCGCCTTCCGCCCGGGCGGCATCGCGTGGAATTGTCCGATTCCGCCGGGCGGCTCATGTTCGACACCCTTTGGAACGTGCCGCGCACCGCCCGCGCGAACATCGCCAAGCCGCCCCAGCGGGGCCAAGGAAGGAAGCATCCATGATCTCCGGATGGACCCTGGAAAACCGAAGCGGCAAGGGGAGCTTCGCTCTGGAGCGGAAACTGGTCCTCGTGGGCTCCGCGGCGGGATGCGACCTGCGTCTTCCGGACGTTGCGCCTCGTGAGCTACAGATCCTGTCCCTGCCGGGCAAGGTCGTGCTGGAGGCCCAGTCCAAGGGCGTGAAGCTCGATGGGGCGCCCCTGAAGACCGGAGTGCCGCAAGATGCTCCGGAAGGAGGCCTGGTCACCCTGTCGGACGGATCCACCTGGGAGCTCCACCGTGCGCACCGGGGGAGCGGCGCGATCGAACCGGTCCTGCAGGCGGTGGAGCTTCTGGTGGAATCGCCCGAACCTGCCGAGTGCCTGCCTCGATTGCTGGAGTTCGCAGCGGTGCACCTGGCCGCCGACGAGGGGGTCCTGCTGGGTGGTGGGGAGACCAGCGACGTGGTCTCCACCTGGCCTGTGCAGCAGGAGGTCACCTACTCGAGGTCCGCCGTCCGGGCCGCATTGGAGCGAGGGGGCGCAGTCCTCTGGGCCGAATCCGGCGAGGGCGACGCCCCGCTGGACGGCCCGTCCCTGACACGCTCGCAGATCCGTTCCATCCTCTGCGCCACCTTGAGGCTGCCCGACGACTCCTCCCCGCTGGGCTGCCTGTACCTGCATCGCAAGGCAAACGCTTCCGCGTTCTCCGAACAGGACCGATCGGGATTCCAACGCCTGGTGGGGATGTTCGCGGTCGTCTTCGCCTCGGCCAGGCGCAGGGCCGAGGAACACGCCGCCCTGGAAGCGTTCCGGAGCGCGGAACGGAGCGGGGGCATCCTGGCGTTTTCCCCCTCCATGCTCCAGACCCTGGCCCATGCGAGGAAGTTCGCTCCCGCGAGCGTGCCGGTGCTCGTCCTGGGCGAAACGGGGACAGGCAAGGAGCGGCTGGCTCGCCTGCTCCACGAGGCGTCCCGTCGCGCCGGGCCGTTCATCGCCATCAACTGCGCAGCCATTCCCGCAAGCCTCATGGAAGCAGAGCTGTTCGGGCACGAGAAGGGGGCCTTCACCGGCGCATCCTCGGATCGCGACGGGTTGTTCGATGCCGCCCGGGGAGGCACGTTGTTCCTCGACGAGGTCGGCGAGCTTGCGCCCCACCTGCAGGCGGCGCTCCTGCGGGCCTTGCAGGAAAAAACCATCCGCCGGGTGGGATCCACCCAGGAGAGGCCCGTCGATGTCCGGATCGTGGCGGCCACCCACCGCGACCTGGAAGCGATGGTGCGCACGGGCGCCTTCCGACAGGACCTGCTGTTCCGGCTCAACGTGGCGACCATTTCGATCGCTCCCCTGCGGGATCGTCCGGAGGACATCCTTCCTCTGGCACGGGTGTTCGCCCAGAAGGCCTCCGCGGAATTCGGCGTGCCGTTTTCCGGTCTTTCGCGTTCGGCGGAAAAGACGCTGATGCGCCATGGATGGCCGGGAAACGTCCGCGAACTGGAAAATTGCCTGCAGCGATCCATCCTGGAAGCGGGCGGGGCCCGGATCCAGCCCGAGCACATGGGGCTCAAGGAAGAGGAACAGCCCCTGGGGACGCTCGCCGAAATCCGGGAGGCGGCCGAGCGGCGGGCAACGGAATCTGCGCTGGCGCGGTCGGGTGGGAATCTCACGCAAGCCGCGGGCATTCTGGGAATCGATCGCAAGGTCCTGCGCGATCTGCTACGTAGGCTGGGGATGTACGAGGCCTCTTCCGAGGAATCCTGAAAAATCGAAAGCGTTTTTTGCGATTTCCGACGAGTTCTCTTGTCTTCTCCCCTGGAGAAATTGGTCCAGCATCGACTAACTTTGTAGAGCTCCTGAAACAGGAGAGTCCACAACAACTCTCGAATCACTAGGAATCACTCATGAAGAAGCTCGCCCTCCTCCTCGCCGCTTTCGCCGTCGCCGCCGTCGCCCAGGGCTTGTCCGTGCCCAAGGTCAAGGACGTCAAGGCCGCCGCCACCACCACCAAGGAAGCTGTCGCCACCACCAAGGAAGTTGCCGCCGTGGTCGCTCCGGCCAAGGACACCGCCAAGAAGGACTCGGTCAAGGTCGACACCGCTGCCAAGGCTGCCGTGGCTCCCGCCGCCGTCGACACCGCCAAGAAGATCGAGAAGGCCGACAAGAAGGCCGACAAGGACGCCAAGAAGGCCGACAAGAAGGCTGACAAGGCCGAGAAGAAGGACGGCAAGAAGGACGGCAAGAAGGCCGAAGCCAAGAAGGCCGAAGCCAAGTAATATCTCGTAGCTTTCGGGCAACGAGAATGAAGCGGAACGAATCGTTCCGCTTTTTTGTTTCTTGGAAGGCTTGGTTCTGGTCGCCGCGAGCGTGCTGAATCTATGGTGTATTGTTTGCTAGTGTGCATCGCAGGTTTTCTGAAATGGACTGGAGAAGGAACGATGTCGATGCGATCCATGGGATGGGTATTGTGGAGTGTGGTGCTCCTTGCGATGGGGACGACGAGCGCGGCGACCGCCACGCCCCACTCCGACACCGTTGCCGTGACGGATCCTGTGGAGCGGGAATTCGAACGGAAGCTCCATGCGGTGCGGGAACGTCAGCGGGAAGAAACCCGTGAGATCCAGCAATTGAAGGATATCTCCCCGCAGGAGAGGTTGGATCGCCGTCAGAAGCTCTTCGCTCGGCACCAGTCGGAAATCCAGGCGTTGGAAAACGAATACAAGGAGAAGATCACGCCCGAAGCGCGGGAACGTTGGGAGGAGCGCAAGGCCTCGCGCGAGAAGAAGTTCCAGACGCTCCAACAGAAGACCAAGAGCAAGGGCGCGAAGAACAAGGACGGACAGAAATCGACCAAGTGATCCTGCTCCTGTCCTTGCTGTCGGGGGCTGTTCCGTCCGATTCCTCCGTCCTCGCCGCCGCCGATTCCCTGCTCCGAGGCCAGGACACCCTTTCGGCCGTGGAACGGCTCCAGTCCCACATGGACACCGTGCGGTCGTCGAGGGTGGTGACCGACCTGCTGGACCGCCTGGTCCTCCCCGACGATCCCGAGCCGGTTGTTCCGGCGGGAGAAAATCGGGGAAACGTGGAGGCTCGGGCGGCGCGAGCGTTGCCGCGACGGTCCCGATGGATCTTGTCCGCCCAGATCGGGCGCGACGAAGGGGACGAACTGCCTTTCTGGACAAGTCTGCGCGGGGTTCGTCGATCGTGGCGCAACTGGAGGGGCTGGTCGGGAGTCGGCGAATGGGGGGTGTCGCAATTGCACGCGGAAGCCCCGTCCGGACGTCTTTCACAAGGGGAAGCGATCGCTCGCGGCGAAATCGCGCGGGGACGTTGGCAGGCTTCCGGGAACCTCTGGCTGGGAATGGACCAGGATCTGCGCTTGGAAGGGGGCGTGGGTGGCGCTGTCCTCAGAGTCGATTCGTTGGTCTTCGGCGAGGTCTCCGTTGGACCGCAGTGGAGATGGTCCGCACGCCACGCCAGTTGGATCGGGGCCACGATGCGCTTCGAGGAAAATCATGGTACGAACCTGCTCGGCGGGGTGCGCTGGCGACGCGACCCCAAGGTCCGTGTCGAGGGGGACGGGATTCTTTTCGAGACCGCCGAATCACGACTCCAGGCCTTCGCCGCGTTTTCCTGGTTGCGCACCCTGGGCAGGTGGCGCTTGGGGCCGTCGCTGGAATTGGATTGGAGGTCTTCCACCAACGCCGATCTCTGGCAAGACAGCCTGGGGGTGGTGCGGGAGACGAGCAGGGAATTCACCTGGAGCGCCGGTGCGCATCTGGGGGTATCGGGGGCGCCGAAATGGTCCTTGCGCCTTTGCCCTTCGTGGGTCTTTTCCAACGCGCATTCCCTGTTGGGCGACGAAGACCGAATCGTCGCCGATGGCCTGCGGGTTTCGATGGATGGTGTTTTGGTATTCTGAACGTCTCCAGGGAGGCCATGAGGATGGAAACCATCGAAATCCCCGAATCCGACGACGATCTCCTGGACGAGTGCGACGTCCAGGTCTTTCGTTCGTCCGGTCCCGGAGGCCAGCACGCGAACAAGACGGAATCCGCGGTGCGGATCCTCCACTTGCCTTCGGGCGTCGTGGTCCAATGCCAGGAAGAACGCTCCCAACACCTCAACAAGCTCCGCTGTCTTTCCAAGCTGCGCGAGCGATTGGCCCAGAGGAACCACCGCGATCCTCCACGGGTTCCCACCAAGCCCACCGGAGGCTCTCGTCGACGGGGGCGGATCGCGAAAACCCGCCATTCCGCACGCAAATCGGAACGTTCCAGCCGCCATTGGGACCTGGATTGATTTCCCTGGATCGGGGACTCTCGCATCGTTGGCGAGTGGGACTATATTCTCGGGCTCATTCTGACACGAAATCGTGTACTCCGGAGCACCCCAATGGGCCTGACGAAAAAGGATCTCAAGTTCTTCGAAGACTTCATCAACGAGAAGAAGGACAAGCTTCTTCAAGAGTTGGGGAATCTGGAGAACTCCACCGTGGGCAAGAATCCCCTGGAGCAATCCGGCGATCTTTCCGCCTACGCGTACCACCTGGCCGACCAGGCCGCCGACGCGATGGATCGCGAGCATGCCTTCGCCATGGCCTCGCGCGAGAGTCGGTACCTGCTCTACTTGAATGAAGCCCTGGACCGGATCAAGGGGGGGACCTTCGGCGTGTGCAAGAAGTGCCACAAGTCGCCTCACCCCAAGAATACCGACGCTCCGTGGATCACCCGCCAGCGTCTGGAGGCCGTCCCCACGGCCACCTTGTGCATTTGGCACAAGGCGGAAGCCGACTCCACCAAACAGCTGCAGAAGGAAAAGGAGTAACCTCCCTTACCGGGGTTCGCGCCCCGGCTGCCACTGGATGGTGAGCTTGTAGCCATCCGGGGTGGAAACCAGGTTCCACGACTCGCCGCTGGCCGGATCCTTCCAGACCATCAATGGGAATTCCGGTGGCATGTGCTTGAGGGCGATCAGATCCTGGATGGTCTCCTCGGTGAAGACGCCTTCCACCCGTTCGTAGGACCATTCCGTGCTTCCCAGCATGCTGGGTACCGCGAAGTTGGCCAGACCGTAGAAGCGTCGGAAGCTGTCGCGCAACGCGTTGCGAAGGCTGTTCACCAGAGGGTCGGGCGCCGATAGGATCCGGCTCGCGTCGCTTTGGGCGTTCGGGTCCGGAACCACAAGCTCCAGGCGCGTCCCCTTCTTGGTGGAAATGGTCAGCGAGCCTTTGCCGGATTTGGTGGCGAAGTTGCGCACATTCCCTTGGTTTCCGGTTTCCTTCAGCGTTCCCAGGAGGGATTGGAGGCTTTTGCCTCCCCAAGTGGGGCGGATCCGGCTCTGCGCACCCTGGGTGGCCACGCGGCCGATGTCGCGTTGGCCCGAAAGCCCCATGTCCATCTGGGCCTGGGCCCATTCCTTGGAGGTGAAACGGATCTGGGGGCCTTCCAGCGTATTCTGGAGTTGTCCCACCATTTCGCCACGGGGCGTGGTGAAGTTGATCAGGTTGTTGGCCGCCTGCAGGACGGTGAACGGGGAGGTGAGGCTGGTTCCCTGCTTGCGGAGTTCGAACTTGGGCGATTTTCCGTCCAGCACGGCCCAGAGCTCTTCCTTCTCCCACAGGTCGTTGCCGGGGCGGACCCAGCGTTCTTCCATTGACTTCTCGTTCTGGAACAACACATGCACCTCGAAGGTCTGCCCGCCAAAGCCTTGCTTGCGGGTGACCTTCCAGACTTGCTCGCGGGTGCCGAATGAGCCTTCGCCGGTTCGGTCCGGGCGCCCCCAGGCGGAGACGTAATCGGCCGGAGCCTTGCCCATTCCCGGCACGACTTTCTGGGCCTGGGCACTCAACGCGAGGCAGAGGGCGAGAGCGAACGTTCTCTTCAGCATGGAACTCCCTGGATGCCGTCCCATCGGAGACGGCGGGTGGCGTGGAAGGAAATGCCGGATTCCACATAGGCGGCTTCGCCCAGGAAGACCGGATGGACGGTGGCTCCGCGGTGGAACAGTGTGGTGCCTTCCAGCGGATCGAAGTACAACGGATCCCCGTCGGCCAGGGGCTGGTAGTCCCGGCCCTGCACGTTCGAGTGGATCAAGCAGCGGCTTCGGCCGTCTTTCCCCACCGGATAGCGTTCGATGGACACCGTCTGGAAGAATTCGAAGCGCGCCTCGGATAGAGCGGCGGTGGGATCGAAATCATCGGGAAGGGATCCCAGCGTGGCCAGAAGGTTGCGCACGGTGGTGTCTGCGGCTTCCCAAGCCCAATGGCTTTGGGTGCCGTGGGCCACTGGCCCGATTTCCAGGGTGATCTCGTCCTTGCCCAAGGATGGCAGGAAGATGTTGGACTGCGAGGTTTCCTGCGCGTGGAGGATCCGCACGCGTGGATCCAGCTGGCTGGCCTTCCAGGCCAGGAGCAAGGGCCAAGGCGAAAACGAAGGCAGGATGCAGGTGAGTCCCATGTTCGCGGTGGTGTTGTGGAGATCGACCACCAGGTCGGGGGCGATGCCCTCCGGTCGGATCAGGCCGGCGAGCTCCCGTGCACGGCGACGCTCCCGCTGTGGATGATCCGCGGTCGCCTGGGCGAGTTCGGGTCCGAAGCATCGGTTGAGGTCGCGATCCAGGTAGCGGAGATTCCGCTCGATGGCCTCCGGATTGGCCAGGATGCCGCGTACCTGCAGTCCCGGAGCCGGAAAATCTTCCGGCTTCTCCAGCAAGTGGCGAACGGCCCACACGCCGCCCTTCTCGTTGCCGTGGGTGCCTCCCACGATCACGATGTCGCGTGGCTTTCCTTTCCGTGTTTCCTTGCCCGCCCCCAGCGAGTCCATGCAACCTCCCCTCGGCACTCGTGAAGATAGCCAATCGGGGCGTCCGCCAGGGGCATGGAGGGGTGGCCGCACCCACGGACAGTGTGACGGCCATCACACCCGGTGGGGGAGTGTGATCCAGATCACAGATTTCCGCGGCGCGTTTGGGCATCTTCCATCTCAGAAACGTCGCTGGAGTCCGTTCGAGGGATCCAGCGAACCCCTGGAACCATCCTCCAACGACGGCGTTCGCGCCGGACGTCCGTGAAGGGTCATGCCATGAACTTGCGATCGATGCCCAAGATCTCCGCGCCTCCCGCGATGCCTGCGGCTCCGGCTTCCCCGGCGATCCCCACCCACCTGGGCCAGGACGTTGGCGCCGGTGCCGCGCAGGGAAGCCTGGGGGTTGGTGCTCCCCGGCATTTCGACCCCAACAATCCCTCCGTGCGCCTGGATGGCACCGTCCACAATCCCACCGGCGTGGGTGGCGACCTCCACGTGTCTCGGGAGGTTTCGGTCAACGATCTGAAACAGCGATGCCGTCCGTAGTAGGGGCGATTCATGAATCGCCCCTACGGACGGAATCGCCCCTACGGACGGAATCGGGTTTGTCTGGATTTTCGATGCCGTCGTTGGGGAATCCGTTTTCAGGACTGGACATGCCGTCCATGCCCAGCCTGGGAAACCCTTTCTCCGGATTGTCCGCGCCGAGCCTGCCATCCATGCCCCACATGCCGTCCTTGGGCAATCCCTTTTCTGGATTGTCCATGCCGTCGCTTCCGGATTTTTCGCTTCCCGATCTCCCCTCGGTGGGGACGCCAGGCATGCCGGGCTTCCGCTTTCTGGATCTGCCGGAGATTTCCTTGCCGGATTTCGACATGGGCGAATGGGATCTTCCCGACCCGGATCTGTTTCCCGACTGGGACGGGGAATCGGACGAAAAGCAGGAAGAGCCCCACAAGAACCTGCGGAAGAAGGGTCGCATCGTGGTGGGAATCCACCTGGAGACGGAATCCGGCATCGGGATCCCCCGGGTGGCCTTCCGGGTGACCGGCGTGGATGGATTCGTGGCGGAAGGCGCCTTGGATCGCGAGGGCAAGGCCGAAGTCGAGATTCCCCGCGGGCCCTACCGCGTCGAATACCTGGACGAGGAGGCCATCCAGGCCAGGATCCTGGCCGCGGAGCTGGCCGACGCCATCCGTCGTGTGGATTTCCTGGCCATCCCCGAACTTCTGGACGAGGCGGCCGAATGCATCGGGCCGGTCGGCCAGGCCTACAGCGCCTACTTCGCGGGCAACCCCGACGCGAAGTTGAAGAACGACCTGGAAGACCTCTACACGAAGAAAGAGCGCCGCGAGGAGTTCGATCTCGCATGGAGCCATCTGGGGCTGGGTGGCGGTCGCTTCGAGGTGGTCGGTGCCGAGGAGGACGAGCCGTGACCCTGCGGATCGTGCCCAGTGCGCGCCAACCCTTCGTCGGTGGAAGCCGCGTGGTGTTCTCGGTGGAAGGCGACAATTCCTGCTTGGATCGCGTTCGATCGGAAAGCATCCCGATGGAACGCCGCAAGTGCCACTGGAAAGCCATCCGGCTTTCCGGCCCTCTGAGGGCTCCAACCGGGTTCGAAGTCCCGTCGTGCTTCGAGCCCACCGTGACGGTGGAATTTCCGGTGGAACCGGGAGAATGGTTGCTGACGGCCACCAATTCGCGGAACGAATCCTTTGGCTTGCGCTACAGCGTCGGAGGGTTTCCGGCTCCGGTCCATCCCCGCAAGCCGGTCCCCTTCCGCGACCTGGATCCGGAGGTGGTGCTGGCGCGCATGCGCAAGGCGGTGGGGTACCTGGAGCGTATCGAATCGAACTTTTCCGGTGCTCCCCATGCGGCAGACCACACGGCGGTGGAGAAAACGGCCCCTGCGCAGGAATACGACATCTCCAGGGCTTCCCTGGAAGCCTCCATCCAGGGGTTCGATTCCCTTCTGGCCGCATCGCGAGGGCAGCGCCGCTACGCGCTGCGGGTGCGACACTTTCCAGGAGCTGCCAGGGAGATGGAGGCGGACAAGGGGCGTTCCCTGCACGCCTTCGCGTCCTTGCAGAACGGAATCTGGACGATCACCGATTGGACCTCGCTCGGGAACCAGGGCACCAAGGCGCTGTATGCGCGCGCACCGCGATCCGGCGAGGAAATCCACGGAACGGAGACGCGTGCGGACATCCTTGCCGATCTGGAAGCGGCGGTGGCGGCGTGGCGTGCACGTTGGCCCTACGGCGATGGATGGGTGCGCATCGAGGGGCAGGTCGGGGAGCTGGAGTTCTCCGGAGGATTCCATGCCGAGACCCCGGGGAAGGATGCCGCGAAATGGGCGAGCTTCCTGGATGGCGTGAGCATGATCACCCTGGCGGCGGGATTCGTCGTTCCTCCTTTTTTCGTGGTGAGCATGATCGCCGGAGCCACAGCGGCATCGATCCGTGTGGACGAGAGCCTGAAGCGGGGCGAAGGCATCGAGGACAACCTGCTGGACGTGCTGTTCCTTGTCGTATCCCCTCGGTGAACCCCTCTCTGGGAACTTTCCTGCATGAATCAGGCTTC
>DAOPYN010000002.1:0-170121 GCA_035352895.1 Fibrobacteria bacterium
AAGGGAATGTATCGCCCGGGAGGGGCCCTTGTCTGTGATCTAGATCACACTCCTTTTTGCAGAGGGCGTAATGGCACGCCCTCTGCACTCCCGCCAGGTAGGGATTCCTTCCCTACCGACCCTGGAAGGGCCCGATTCGGGCTCCGTGCCATCGCGCTTTGGTGCACATCCTCCCCGCGGAAGGCGAGACTCGAGACCCCGACGCCGTGCGATGCGCACGGAGTCGGGGCCCCTTGCGAGGGAGTTGGATTACCGGTTTTCGGCGCCGCTTCGCTGGCCGAGGGACGTGGGTGGAGAGGGGTGGCGGTGGAGGTAGTGGGGAATGCAGGGTTGTGGAAGAAATGTTAGCCCCGTCTGTGTTTTCAGGCGATACAGGGGTATTCCTCGAATTGCCTGCGACGCTGGATGGGTGGCGGCGCAGGCTGGTGGAGGAGGCCAGGTTAGGAGCGGCAGATCTTGGAGAGCGTCGAGAGGGCACGGTCGGCATCCAACGCGGAAGCGTGCGAGAAGTTGAGCCGTGCCCAGCCCAGATCCGGAATCCCCGGGAAGCAATGTTCGCCGGGAAGAAAAGCCACTCCCGCCTCCAAGGCTTCCTTGGCGATGCTCCGCAGATCCCGCCCAGGAGCCAATTGCGCCCAGAAGAACAAGCCACCCTTGGGGGTCTGGAATTTGGACTCAGGAAAATGCCGCGCCAGGGAATCCGCGAAGGCATCGCACTTGGCCCGGTACTGCGCACGCAGGCGCTCCAGGCGCTCCCCTCGACCGGGATCCTGGAGGTCTTCCCGCACCCATCCCTGCGCCAGGCGATTGGAATGGAGGTCGGACGCCTGCTTGAGTCGCTCCAATGGTACGAACAGGCTCTCGCTGCAGGCGAGGAATCCCATCCGAAGTCCCGGTACGAAGGATTTGGAAAAGGAACCCAGATACATCCAGGGAGCCTTCCGCAGGCGGGATGCCACCGGTGCAGGTGGCTTGGCCTCCCACCAGAGTTCTCCATACGGATCGTCTTCCAGGAGGACGCACTCCCCATTCCCATCCAATTCCCGAGCCAAAGCATCCCGCGATGGATCGCTCCAGAGCACCCCCGTGGGATTCTGGAAGCTGGGCACCACGTAGGCCAGAGTTGGGCTGTTTTGACGAAACACCTCCCGCAAATCGGTGATCGAGGGTCCGTCCCGACCCACGGAGATTCCCTGCAGACACCCCCCGAACAGCTCGAAGACTTGCAAGGCCGCCACATAGGTGGGACGTTCACAGAGGATGCGGGTCCCCTCCTCCACCAGGAGCTTGGCCGCGAGATCCAATCCCTGCTGGGATCCGTTGAGCACCAGGATTCTTTCCGGCGGACATTCCAGGCCCCGTGCCTGCAGGTGACGGGAAATTTCCCGACGCACATCCGGGTCGCCTTCGGTCAATCCGTACTGCGCCCTTGCCGCGTCCAGTCCAACCAAGGAAGGAAAGGTGGCTGGATCCGGCAGTCCACCCGCCAGAGAAACCACCTGGCGCCCGCCGGCCGCGCGCAGGATTTCGCGCACGGGAGAAGGGTGGAGACGGGAGATCCGGGACGCGAATTTCATGGCAAGCTCCTTGACTAGATCAATATGATTGACTTAATATGACTTCCATGGATTCAAAAGTCAATCCCGTTGACCATTCCAGGACCGACGAGCTCAACCAAGCCCTGGAGCTGTTCCACTTCGCCTACCGGGCATTCACGGCGGGTCCCGACCGCATCCTGAAATCGCGTGGACTGCAGCGGGTGCACCACCGGATCCTCTATTTCGTGGGCCGCAACCCAGACCTGTCGGTCAACGGGTTGCTGGGCATCCTCGGGGTGAGCAAGCAGGCTTTGAACGCTCCCTTGCGGCAGCTTCTGGAGATGCGGCTGGTGGACAACCAGCTCGATCCGCAGGACCGTCGCATCCGGAGGCTGCGCCTCACCGCCGATGGAGCCAAACTGGAAACGAGCCTTTCCGGCCAGCAACGCCGTGCGATGGACCGGATCTTCCAACGCTCCGGACCCGGTGCCGAACAGGCGTGGCGGGACGTGATGGCCGCGATCGGCGAGGAACGGTCCTAGAAGACGTCCTCAGCGATCGGAAACGGTGGAATCTCCGGAGTTGCCCGGCTCGCGCAACAGCTCCTCGATGCGGGAGTCCACGCCGCTGCGATGGTCGGGCCGGATGGCGCCATCGGAATCCAATCGCAACGGCACCAGACGCATCCAGGCCTTGCCCAGGCGGAGTTCTTCGGAGGGATGCAGAAGGACGCGATCGATGTACTGCCCTCCCACCTTGATCCCGTTGCGGGAATTGAGGTCGGTGACGATGGCGATGCCTCCCGGAAGGATCTCCAGCAGGAGGTGGACCTTGGACACGGAACTGTCGTGGAACACGATGTCGCAGAAAACGCCGCGCCCCACCAGGAGCATCTCGCCCAGAAGCAGGATATGGTCGCCTTCGCTGGTCTCCAGCCGAACCCCAAAATTGGGACGGGAAACCCAGCGGGCCCTCCGATGCGGCTGCCCGTGCTCCCCGCGAGGGAAAGCGGGAAATCCATCCTGCCCCCACCCCGCGGACCCGCGTTGGTTGGCCGCTACCGCCAAGGCAGGAGCCTCGCCCCACGAAGAGCCCGATCCGGATGGCGCTCGGCAAGATCCAACGGCAAGATGAAACCTCTGGCGTTGATGGATGACAGGGACGACTTTCAGCGGCGCACCCGGATCTTGAACATCCCCGGACCGCCAACGACGGGTGAAGTTAGAAAGAAATTCCCAGCCGGGTCTCCACGGCGGGACCGACACCGGAAAGCGCCATCTCCGTTCCCCGATCCCCCCAGAACCAATAGCCGGTGACCTGCGCAGAAACCCCGCGGAAGGTCCGCCAGGAAAGGGCCAGGGTGGCAAGCCCGGACCGATCGTCCAGATTGGACAATCCCTGTCCGGTCAGGGTGAGATCCTGATGGACGAACCGCGAGAACGACGCCATGGCGGCCACGTACGCGGAGCCCATCTGGTTTGCGGTGTACATGCCGTTCTGCGCCATGTAGGCGTATCCGGGCATCGGCATGGTGGCTCCCGCGGTGGAAGGCGCCATCAGGAGGATCGAGGAGGGCATGGCCACAGGAGCGGTGCCTGTGGCGGAAAGCAACCCGGTTCCCACGGCGTCGGATTGCCAAAAACCTTCCACATCCACGCGGAGGCGGTCGGGATGTCCTCCCACCGTGAAGCCACGCCCCAGTCCCCCGCCGGCGCGCACCTGCGAGCGATCGTCGTCCCTGTAGCTGGACCACCGCCCATTCTCGAGCTTGGGTCGCGAGACCAGATCGCCGGACAGCCAGACCGCCCCGGCCTGGAGATCCCATCCCCGCACCCCCACCGACCCGTCCACACCCAGTGCCGTGGGCGACTCCGGCTGGTGCCAACCGGAGACCGCAAGCTCGGAGGGGCCTGCGGTAGTTTCCAGGCGCCATGCCACGGAAAGGCTGTCGGCGGTACGCACGCCCGAGAGGTCGCTGAACAGATAGGCGTTGGCCCGGTTGCCGATGGGAACCTGCAGACGCACTCCGGTCGCGCCTTCGCGCGAACCCGCCCGGGGAACCAGGGACTTGCCCTCGACGTTCACCAGATCCGTGGGAGTCCAGAGGATGCCCCGCCCCCACTGCAAAACCTGCTTTCCCGCCCGGATCCAGGCGTACCCCAGGATGTTGCCGTCCACGAAGGCTTCGCGCAGGTGGAAGGTGGTCGTGTCCTGGGTGGCGTTGTGGTCGGCTTCCAAAGCCACAAGGACGCGGCTGCCCGTGGAGAGCCTTGCCTGGATGGTGCCGTCGGTCACCACGGAGAATCCCGCATCACCAGCGGAGGAGTCAAGCCCGCGGCGCCGCCAGGACACCTGGCCCACGGCCGAGGCATCTCCGGAAAAGGAGACCTGGATGCCGGAATCCGTCGCCGCATGGACAGTGGTGGGCGGAGCCGGAGGGAGACTGTCGCGGAAGAATTCCGTTTCGTCGATCGCCGCATCGGCGGAAGCGAGCGCGATGGCCGCGCCAAGTCCCGCGAGGATCATTTGCTGCGGCTTTCCAGCCAAGCCTTGGTGAAGATGGCCGGATCCAGTTTGCCCACCTTGATGTCGGAGAGATCCACCAGCGTGCGGTTGCCCTTCTCCACTTCGTCCACGTGCACCTGCCTCATGGGCACCTGGCGCTGGGCCACCTTCTGGTACTTGGTGTAGTAGCCCGTCCGCATCAGGGTGCCTTGGCTGGAATAGGACTGGTCCTTGGCAAGAAGGAGGTCGGACTGGCGGACCCACATCGTCTTCTTCGGATAGTCCACGTCGGAAACGATGGCCCTCACTTCCAGCCGCCAGCACGGAACCCCGCCCACGGTGTCGGCCCGCACAAGCTCCCTTCCCTGCGCGTCCTTGGTGGGCGCGTACATCTGGGTGAGTGGTCGACTCTCGAAGTCCTGTCCCTTGGCGTCGGAACCGCCGATGCTCTCGTCGCGGTTGACATGCTGGAAGGTGCGCGTGTTGCGCCGGTACATCCAGAAATGGTCTCCCTGGCGCAGGTAGCCATTCCCGCGGTCGGATTCCGGCGCCGTGATCGCGATCACGAACGATTTGTCCGCGTCGCGCCGGAAGTATTCGCATTTCATGGCCTTCGCGCCCTGCCCCACACGGTTTTCCGTGATGGCCACCTGGGAATGGATGTCGGCGCTCAGCAGGTCGTTGGCTTCCAGCGCCTTCAGGATCTTGGCACCGTCGGGGTCGGCGCTCCAGGCGGCGGTACAGAGAGCCAGGATGGCCAACGTATGGATCCGATGTGGATGGGTTCTCATTCGTGGTGCCTCAATGCGTTTGCGGGAGACAGTTTCGCGGCCTGGGACGCGGGATTCCATGCCGCCAACAGCGCCATTCCCATCACCAGCAGGATGTGCACGACGGTGACCCCCGGCCTGGGGACGAACACCAAGTGACCGCGGACGAGGAGCATGGACAAGGGGTTGTCCTCGATGGGAAAGGAGAGCAGCGACAGACCCTTCATGGACACCAGGGCCAGGATCGTTCCGGCGATGGCGCTGAAAAGGGACAGAAGCGCTGCTTCCATGAGGAACAACCTCCGCACCTGCCAAGCCTGCATTCCCAGGGAGCGCAAGGTCCCGATCTCGCGGGTGCGCTCGCGGACGGTCATCCGCAGCGCGTTCACCACGCCGGTGAGCACCACCAGGAACAGGATCAGCACCGCGACCAGGGTGATCATGTTCAACGCGTCGGCGAGCTTGATGATCTGTTCGCCGGTTTCGTACATCGTACGCACGGCGACCACCGGTGCCTTCCAGGAACGCGCTCCGATCTGGCGCATCTGGTTTGCCACGTCTTCGGTGGTGAGCGCACGCGGCAGCCGCACCCAGGTGGGTGAAAGCAAGGTGTCCAGCACGCTGGAAGCCGCCCGCACCTGGACAAGCCCGGAATCGTCGGCGCTTGGACGCCGAAACGACCGGGAAGCCTGGAATGCGTCTTCCTGCCACAATACCAGATCGCCGGCTCCGTCCGGCGGCGTCCACAACCCAGCCACCACGGCGCGATCCACGATGGTGTCGCCGGTCCGTGCGACCCCGGAAACCACCCCGACGGTGTCGCCCACCGACACGGACAATCGCGATGCGAGGGAAGTTGGAAGCGCCACCACGTCGTCCTTCCAAACGATCGCGGATCCCACGATCCCCTCCATGCGCTTTCGCGCAGCGGAATCCGTCTTCACTCCGGCGGCGACGGTGCCGAACGAGGCCGTCTTTCCACGGATGGTGACGGGAAGCGCGGCGAGGTCGGGCTCGAACATCCGATGGATGGTGTCCGCGACGCTCTTGGCGTTGACCGTGGGGTTATCCAAGGTCAGATACAGGTACGGGAGATCCGTGGAATCCAAGTCCAGGAGGATCTTGGCGTTGCGCATGGAAACGAAGAAAGGCGCTTCCATGAACGCATTGGAGGGCTGGAAGATCCCGACCAGGGTGAACTTGGTCACCTGCATGCGCCCACGGCTGTCCTGGTAGCGCGCGGAAAACTCCCCCCCAAGCTCCAGTCCCAGATACTTGGCCTTCGTCTTGGAAAGGACCGCGGGATTGATCACATCGGTGCGGTTCATGTCCAGGAATTCCCCGGCGGCCATCGGGAAATTCTCCTCCAGTTCGCGCTGCTCCTCGGGGGATATGTCCACGTCCATGTCGATCCCGATCAGCACGCCGTTGTCGCCCTTGGCCGGCCCCACGATCCGGCACATGATGCCGATGGTCTCCTCCACCTTCCTCACATGCGGCAACTTGGCGATGCGCTCCTTCATCCCCGCCTGCCCACGGAGAGCCGTGCGGTAGAGGTATCCACGGTCGCCCACCAGCACGCTGGTGTGTCCGGCCACATAGACCATGACACGATCGAACAGGGTCTGCGTGATGCCCGCCACGAAGCTCGAGGCCATCACCAGAAAGCAGGTACCCAGCGCCATGGCGCTCCCCAGGAGCACGGCACGGCGCTTCTGGCGAGCGAGGTTTCTGAATGCGAAGTAGAGGAGGGTCTTCATTTCAATCCCTCGCGATGGCATCGAGCGGAGTGATGGAGGCGGCGATCTGCATGGGGTACACGCTGGCCAAGCCAACCACGGCACCCAGTTCCAGCAAGCAGAGGAGGATGTCCATGGGACGCAGCAGGGGACGGAAGACCTCGCCGCCGTACACCATCTGCAGCAGGTCGTTGCCGGTGGTGATTCCCAAATGGGGAACCACCGCCACCACGCATGCTCCCAGAAGGATTCCGGCCCCACCAAAGAGCACGGCAAGGACCGTCGTTTCAGCCAACATGAGCTTGGCGATGAACAAGCGGGTGGCCCCCACCGCGCGCATCATTCCGATTTCCGATGCCCGTTCCATGGCCGACATGGCCAGGGTGTTGGCGATCACGATGGCGGCCACCACGAACAGGAGCCCCACGAACCCCATGAGCGATCCGCGGATCAGAAGCGCCAAGGACCCGATGACGCCCACCGCCTGGTGCCAGGACAGGGCGCGGGCGGGAAGACTCCGTTGCCGGAAGAGCGAATCCAATTCCTCTGCCGCAACTTCAGGTGTTTTGTCCGCGATCTTCACCAGAAGTAGGTTCCAGATCGGATCCACCTCCCCGGTGGTCGCATTTCCAGTGGCTTGAGGCCCGACGATTTCCTGGGAAGCGAGGTCGCCGTCGGACAGCAGCGCGTCCAGATCGTCGCTGGCCAGCACCTTCGATTGCGATGCGGACAGATCCTTGGCCGCCTCGTCCTGCCGGTGGTATCCCAGCACGCTGCGGTAGGACTCGATGTCGCAGATGGCGAAGTGCCCCCAGATGGTGTTCAGCGAGCTGTACTTCCCCAGACCCGACACCTTCAAGCGCTGGTCGGAGGCGGACATGGTGTTGGAATAGCCCATCAGGACCAAGTCGTGGCGAAGACTCTCCAAGGAAAGCCCCCTGGCATCCTTCGGCAACAGCAGCGTGTCCACCGAGCCTTCCGGAGCGAAAACCTGGCCCATGGTCTGGTACAGTTGTTCGTTGGCTCCCGTGGGCAGAAGCAGCCCCGACTGGCCGGGCGAGGGCATGCGGCCGGCCTTCACCTGGAAGGCCCCTGGGAAGAATTCCTGCCACTTCTGGAAATCCACCCCCAGGAGGAACACGAACCCCGGGGAACCTTCGGTCTCGTGCAGGGCCAGGGCCATGTTCTTGCCCATGGGAAGGCTCCCCTTCACCCAGGAAAGGGAATCCACCAACCGCTGCAGGGAGGTGACCCGCGTGAGGGGCTCCACTTCCTTGCCCATCATGGACAGGAACACGTTGTCGTCGACCTGCTTGTCGGAGACCACAACGACATCTCCGGTGAAGCTTTCCACCACTTGGCGCCGGAGTCCATCGGCCATGCCGGAGACCACGCCGTTTCCGAAGGTGAGCAGGAGCGCCCCCAAGAAGAGGATCCCTCCCACCACCAGGGAGCGCCCCCGGTGCCGCCACAGATTCCGCCAAGCCAATCGCCAGACCAGCATGGTCAGGCACCCACCAGTTGACCATCGTGGATGCGCACCACATCCTTGGCGTAGCGCAGCACCTGGGAGTCGTGGGTGGAGAACACGAAGGTGGTCCCCCGCTCCTGGTTCATGGTCTGCATCAAGCGCAGGATGCTCTCGCCGGTCTCGGAATCCAGGTTGGCGGTCGGCTCGTCGGCCAGGACCAGGTCAGGATCCGTCACCAGGGCCCTCGCGATGGCCACCCGCTGGCGCTGTCCTCCGGAAAGTTCGGCCGGCTTGTGGTCCTGGTGGCCAAGGATCCCCACTCCCTCCAGCAGCTGCCGAGCCTTTTCCCTCACCTTGGCCTTGCTCTGACCGCCTTGCAGGAGAAGGGGGAACTCGACGTTTTCCAAAGCCGTGAGGACGGGGACCAGATTGAACGTCTGGAAGATGAACCCGATCTTGTGCAGCCGCAGATGCGTGAGTTCGCGATCGGTGAGCGAGGTGGTTTCGCTCCCTCCCACCTTCACGCTCCCGCTGGTGGCCGCGTCCACGCAACCCACGATGTTGAGCAGGGTGGTCTTCCCCGATCCCGATGGCCCCACCACGCTCATCAACGCGCCTTTGGGGATGTCCATGGATACTCCGCGCAGGGCATGGACAGTGGTGTTTCCCAATGGATAGTTCTTCACCAGGTCGCGGATCTCGACGATGTTCATGGCGGCGGGCCTTCCGGCTTTGGCGATCCTCCGGTGCGGGAGGAACCGCGGATTTCGTTGTGGAGCCAGAAGATAGCGATTCCAAAACGACTCGGCACAGCGAAGCTCGCGTCGACCAAGAACCGTCACCACGGAAAACCCGCAGCGCATGCGGAATTTCCGCGATCCTTCCCCGGGGGAAAGGGCCGGATTCCGTCATCGAATTGGACTGCATAGCCAGCTGGGCTTCCAGATCCTTGGACACCACCAGGGCGGATTCGAGCCGAATCGCCTCGATGGAACGGGACCGCGCTTTGGTGGCTTGCACGAGGCTCTGGAAATGCTGCACTCCCTGGGGATCCAGGCGCGGCACCTTCAGGAACACCGGAACCTGCTGCCCGGAAAGAAAGGGCCAGATTCCGTCACCGGATTGGACCGTCAGGCCAGCTGGGCTTCCAGATCCTCGGGCACCAGGGCGGATTCGAGCCGAATCGCCTCGATGGACCGGGAGCGCGCCTTGGTGGCTCGCACGAGCTCCTGGAAATGCAACGCTTCCTGGGGATCCAGGCGCAGCACCTTCAGGAACACCGGAACCTGCTGCTCGGAAAAGTGGCGGTTCCCCTGGAAGATCTTCACCAGATATCCAGGATCCAAGCCGAGCTTCCGTCCCAGATACCGGTAGGACATGTAGCCATGGGCCTTCTTGGCCTCTTCGAACCATTCCTTGAGGAATGTGCGATAGTCGGAGTGTCGGTAGATGTCGCTCACGCCTTGAACTTAGGCGCGATCGGTCTCGAGCACCGCGGATCCAGCGAAGAAGCGATGACGCTTAGGTCAGCACCCATGTGTCCCGATTCGCCCCAACACGGTGCATCCGGCCCCCGGAGGTTCCATGCAAACAAAAAGCCCTGCGGCAGTGATGCCACAGGGCTTTCCAGACAGTCCGATGGGAAGCGAATTAGAACGTCGGAGCCAGACTCGAACGAACGATGGATTCGCTGGAATGGATTTCCAGGAAATTCACGCCGGAAAGCCGGGGTGCCGATTCGCCCATCTCGATGGACCGGTAGGCGCCCATGGTGGCGGACTTCTGCCAGACCACCTGCCCCTGGGCGTTGCGGATCATCACGCGCACCGGAGCGGCGGCGCTGATCAGGCCATCGGGAAGGAAGATCCGGGTGCGTTCCCACTGGACGGTCGTCTCGTGGACCCGGGTGAGCTTCACCGAGTTGTTGGAGGTGGTGCTCAAGGTGAAGGTCACCTTGGATCCACCTGGAGTCAGGGTGGCCGTGACCGTCTCGCCCTTGGCCCAATCTTTTGTCGTTCCCAGGTTCTTCACATGGACCGGGTGACGAACCAGCAAGTTGACCGTCTGCCCCGAGTAGGTCTTCTTGGCACCACTGGGGGCGGTCAACGCCAAGCTGTATGCGGCACTCTTGCTGAACGTCGCACCAAACTCGACGGTATCCGAGCCCAAAACCAAATCTGCCTTTTTCGCAGAGGTGATGGTCAGAGGCTTCAGCACTCGAGTCGTCGTATCACTCAAAGTCCATTCGGGGTTTTTGGAAATCAAATAGGCCTTCATTGTCTTCCCAGAAGTGGTCAGGTCGGCATCGGCCCAACCAACGCCATCCAATTTGGGAGTGGTGGTCACCTTTTGGTTCAACGCGGCGGCGGCATCAGAAGGATACGACGTATTCCCCTGATCGTTTTGGCTGCCAATATCCCAGTTACAATGGGAAACACCATTCGTGTTCATAGCAGAAATCGCATTCCCAATATTCCCGCCGCTAATTCCAGCAATGGGATCCTTGCCATCGGACTTCGAAAGCCCCCATTCTGTCGCGAAAACGGCGTGATTCGCAGCCAGAGCCTGATTGATCCGACTCGAAACCCAATCATGGTCATTGTAGAAGTGAATGGCGTACATCAGATTCTTGAACTTCGAATCCACGCTGCCATACGTATTCTGCGGATTCGCGGACCAATCATTGCTGCCAATGATGATGATATTCTCTGAGTACTTCCGAATCTCAGAGGCTACCGCGGTAATGTACCCCTCGGAGATTGTCCCTCCCTCTGCAGGCTCGTTCCAGATTTCCCAAAGGATGTTGGGAGTATTGCCATACTCCTTCGCAAGCGTTCCAAAGAAGGTCACCGCCTCGTTTCTTGCTTCCTTGTGCGCATGCCAATCGACAATCACGTAGGAACCAGCGGTAATAGCGGCATCGACAACATCATGGATCTTGATCATCGCGTCTTGCGGCGCCGAGATGTAGCCCTTGTTGCCGGTCTTCCCATCATGCACTCCGACCGGAGCACGAATAACCGAGTTGCGCCAATTGACTTGAAGGTAGGTTACAACCGAATTGTTCCAGTACTCCTTCCCACCAAAGTCCATGTGCCAGAAGAGGCTCATTCCACGTAAGGTGACCGGACTTCCCGTTTCGTCAACCATCTTGTTGTTTTTCACCGACAAGCTTCCATACGTCTCCACGGGAGACTTGGCGGAAGCGATCCCCGTAGCGCACAGGAGTGCCGGAATCAGAGTCTTGAGTTTCATGGCATTAGCTCCGAATTGTTGCGTTTAGGGGTTGGGCGAAAGGATGTAACGGCGATTGACGGTGCCGTTCCCGAGTTCCAGGACTCGGACTCCCACGGAAGCGTCTAGCTTTGCCGGAAGGTGAATCCCTTCCGCGGCCGAAGCCAACACGGCATCGGCGGTCTGGAGCGTGCGTCCACCCAGATCCAGAGTACGCACTTGCACGCGATCGCCCGCAAGCCATGCGGGGTCCTGCAGAAGCAGGCCACCGTCCACCCATCGCACGGCGCCTTCTCCGCGGACGGAGCGCTGGGCGATTCCGGACTTGCCGATGGTGATGGTCGCACGCGCCTTGGTGTTGGTCGCCGTGTCCACGCCGCCATAGATCAGCCGCACGTCCACCGTTTCCACGCCAAAGGCCTTTGTGGTTCCCAAGCTTTTCTTCAGGGAAGTGAAGTCCACCGCGACCGTGGCTCCGGTGCCAGTGGCGGAATACACGGCCCCGCTGGTACGACCGGTGAATCGAACCGCCCAATTCACGGACTTGCTCAGAGCAGCGGTCACCTTGCTGGTTCCGGCAGCCGTCGCTGCGGTGCCCACGGGAGTCTGCTCGATGCTGGCCGGCGTGGGCGTAAGAGCCGTGGTGATGCTTGCGCCCGTATCCGGAGGCGTCCACGGATTCTTAAGATCGTCCCAGACGTTCCAAGCGCGCCCATAGATGGCAATCGCACCCATCAATCCCAAAGCTTGAGCGAAGTAATTCTTCGAGGGATGGTTCGGATCGGAAAGGTCCGAATTTGCGCCAAGGAGATAACCTTCGGAACTACTCCCAACATGCTTTCCTGAAAAATCTTGTCCCAAGGTCGCGAAGGCGGCTGCGGAATTCGCATTGTCGTCCTTGACTGCGATGGCCGCAGTGGTCCACATGCCGCGAGAAAGGATTTCCTCATATTCCCAACTGCCGCCATCGGCACCCCATCCCCAGAGGGACGCATCCGCAACCTTGTACATCCCTGGCTTGACTGGATTCACCTTTCCGTTCTTCCATACGTTGTTGCACCAGTTAGCAGCCCTAGGCAGGACCTTTTTGTACCAAATCGCGGCCATTCCCATGCGATAGGGGACACGAATGGCATCGAATCCCATGTCGTAGTTGTTGGGGGAAGATGTGCCTCCACCAGGCGAACCACCGGAGCCGTTGGAAAAGTTGCGCGCCATTCCATACTGGCTGTTGGTCTGGGCTTCGATCAAATCGAAAGCGCCTTTGGCGGCCGCATCCCAGTCCATTCCCGTGATGTTGTTGGCCGCAGCGAATTCCTTGAAGATGGGATACCACTGAGGCATGTGGTAGCTGGGGTTGCGGATGCCATCACCAGCGTTGGGCCAGGAGTTGATCCGGTAGTTGTTCCCTTTGTCGATGAAGTTGGCAATCAAGGACTTCAGGACCACGATGGCCTTGTCCTTGTAGTTGGTTCCCGAAGGCTTGGTCCAATGCCCAGCATCCACCAAAGCCGAAGCGAAGATCAAAGCGCCGCAGATATCGAAGTCCGCATCGCCCGCAAAGTTGGCGTCGGCCTTCTTCCACTTATACCATCCGCTGGAACCGTTCCAGAACCCGCTTTCGGTCGCGTTCCAGATGGTATTGAAGGTGGCTTGGTCGTTCATCCAGACGGCCATCAGCATGCCATAGGATTGTCCTTCCGAGATCACCATCGGATTCTTCTGAGGGTCGGTTCCTTGGACTTCGCCGTTTTTCACGAACTGCTGCTTGAAGCCAGCCCAAATTTCCTTGAGACGCTGATCCTTGTTGGTGTAAGCCGGGTACTTCAAGACCGGCTCCGGGTAGGGAAGCAAGGCTGCCTGGGAGGCCCCACACGTCAGGGCAATGGCCCCGATCATCCATCCAAGTTTGCGATTCATAGGTGACCTCGGTTGGGATTGAACTGGTTCGGACGTTCTAGTATAAGGCCAGACAATGACTTCGGAGGGGATATTTTCCTCCCATGAGGGCCTTGGCTCCCTATGGTCATGGTCGCGATCCACCTTGAGAGAGTTCAACATCTCTGCACGCGTTGGTTCCTGGCTCTCCATAAGGCGTTGCCACCTTAGGAAATTGAGGGGAAACTCCAGCATTTCCACCCAAACCCCGCACTGGAAGCCACTCTCCTAAGGGCACCGAGCACTACGCAAGTTCTGGACGCCATGGAAACCAGGATCCCATGGCGCACGGGGACAGTTTCACCGAAGAGTGGAGAACGCCTTGGTTTCCAGGCCTCCGTCCCGCTTGGCGACCAGCCAATAGTTCCCACGGGGAAGATTCAGGTCCACCACAGCTGCAGGCGCGAACCTGGCGACCACCGATCCGCGCAGATCGCGAACCTCGAAACCCCGGATTCCCTGAGTCCCCGAAAGAAGCATCCGGCTGCCCTCCCACTGGAGATGGAACCCGGCAGGCTGCGACTTGTGGGCCACACCAGCAAAGTCGACTCCGTGGAACTTGACATCGGCAACCAGCAGGCGGACGGTGGCGGTGTCGATCAATGGCGATTTCTTGTCTGTGATCTGGGCTTCCCATGCGAGCTTGGTGATCTTGGCCGGATCCAAGGCGAATCGATGCGATGCCTGGAGATACCCTGGTTGAACCAGGTCTTTCGGGTTCACGCAGGCGTACAATCCACCTTCCTTGAGCACCGCCGCGGCCGGAAACGACTTGTAATGCGTCGCCGTGTCGGAGGTGCCCTCGGAATAGACCTTGAATTGAATGGTTTCCACGTTGGGCCCAATACGGTCGGAATACATCGCAAAGGAAATGCCCGTGAGGTTCGACAACTTCGGAATGGTGCTATCGAGGCCCGATCCCATCCTCACCCCAAGTCCCGCCCAACCAGCGTAGTCGTTCCAGGTCCCGGCGATCTTCTTGTTCAGACTCGCATCGAGCTGGATGTAGCCTTTGCTCCCATCCACCGCCTTGGTGGCTCGGGAAGAGCCTTTGGACCGGTCGGCCGGGTTGTAGTCGCCGGAATCCGTGTATGTGTACCAGTAGGTTCCCAACAGGCTCCGGTCATCGCCGTCCAGGAAATCGTCGACTTGGACGAAAGGCCAATCACGTTCGCAACCAATGTTGGTGGGAATGGGCCCATTGGGTGGCACGCCAACGAGGGTGATGTTCTTGATCTCCAAGGTGAGCTCGTCCATGTCGGGGCCCACGCACTTGGTGCATTGCTTTCCGTCTTGCGAGCCCGCAGCGGTATACTGGGTCTTGGGAACGAACTGGAGGTTCTTGACCGCCTTCAGGACTAGGGCCTTTTCGGGGAAGTCGGCCGTGGGGGTCCACCACTTGGGTGGGGCGAAGTCCAAGATGTCCAAGGTGGCGGTCTTCCATGTGGTGCCGGCTGCCAGGGCTGCGGTACCAGTCACGGAGTGCTCATAGACCGTGCCCGCCTTCGCCATGCCTTCGGGGTAGGCGCCGGACCCGATGGAAACCGTCAGAGCGTCGGTGATCTTGGCGGAGTTCTTGTATTCGAAGGTCACGCGGGTGAGGCCGGTCAGGTCGAGTTCGGCCCAGTCCCGGGTAATGGGAAGCAAAAGACCCACGTTGGCGGAATAGCCTTCGGTCCTATCGCTTGCGTATTTCGCCTTGAAAACCACCGATCCACCCACCACGGAAGCGGAAACGGTGGATGCCGGGTTCTTGGCCGTCTGGATGCCGTAGAGTTGATCCACCGCAAGGGAATCCGTCGCGTCCACCCCGTAGTCCGAAAGGACTCGATCGGCATGGGCGGAAACGGCAAGGAAACTCAACAGCGCAAGGGTCGTGGCGCGAGGATTCATGTGCGACTCCTGGGTTGGAGCGAATGGGGACGTTTCACAATTCAGTCGTTTTTTGCCGGGATCGCGTTCAGGGAATTTCCGACGGAGGTGATTGGTGACGACCAAGGCGAGGTCCGTTGGGAGCCCACTGCTCGAGCGCCTTGGATTCGGCCATCGAGCGCTTGGATATAGAAAGCCCCGCTTTGGCTTCCCAGAGCGGGGCTCCAGCTGGATCCTTGCGGAATCGGCCGATCAGCGAACGATGGTGAAGGACTTGGTCAGGCTGGCACCTTCGCGCTTGCCCACCAGGAAGTACGAGCCGCGGGGCAGCGACAGAGCCACGGTGGCTGCGGGAGCGAAGGAAGTGACCTTCTTGCCGTCCAGGGTGACCACGTCGAAGCCCTGGATGCCCTGGTAGCCGGAGAGGCTCAGGACGCCTTCGCCGGCGCGCACCGAGAAGCCGGTGACCTTGGCCTTGCGGTCGCGGGTACCGGCAAGCATGAGAGCCGAACCGTGGAGCCGGACATCGCTGATCAGGATGGAGGCGGCAGCGGTGTTGATGGTCTTGGATTTCTGGTCTGCGATCTTCGCTTCCCAGGCCAGCTTGGTCATCTTGGTCGCATCGAAGGGGACCTTGTGGGCGGCCGCGGTGTAGGAAGCCTGCTTCAGGTCTTCCGGACGGATGCAGGCCATCCGACCTCCCTCGACGGACATGTCGGGAACCGGCAGAGCCACCTGGTGCAGAGCGGTGTCGTGGACCCCGCTCATGGTCGCCTTGAAGTTGATTGCCTCGACGGTCTTGTCGATGTTCGCGCCCATGATGATGAAGCTGATGGCGGTGAGCTTGGCCGATTCTGCATTGAGGGTGCCGTCGCCGGCGAAGCCCATGCCCAACGACGCCCAACCTGCGTAGTCGTGCCAGGTGCCGTAGGTCTTGTTCAAGGAGGCGGTCATGGAAATGGATCCGGAGGCATCCACGGCCATTTCGGCCTTGGAGGATCCCTTGGACTTGTCGGCGAGATCGGCAGCCACCGCAGGGTTGCCGGAGTCCGTGAATGTGTACCAATAGCCACCCAGCAGGTTGTTCGTATTGCCATCGGCGAAATCGTCGACCTTGGTGAATTCCGTGGTGGGCTCGCAACCGATGTTGGTGGGATTGGGCCAATTGATCTTATTGACCCCCTGGAGAGTGACGTTCCGGATCTCCAAGGTGATGGCGGTCATGTCCGGACCCACGCATTTTTCGCAGGTCTTGCCGTTTTGCGTACCTGTTCCGGAATAGAGAGTCTTGGGCGCGAACTGGACGTTCTTGACCGCCTTCAACACGTCCGCCTTCTCGGGGAAGTCGGCCGTGGGGGTCCACCACTTGGGCGGGGCGAAGTCGAGGATGCCCAGGGAAGCGGTCTTCCAGGTGGTGCCGGATGCCAGGGCGGCGGTGCCGGTGATGGCGTTTTCGAAGACGGTGCCAGCCTTCGCGATGGCGTCCGAGTAGGCGGCGGAGCCGAACGAAAAGGCAAGAGCGTCGGTGATCTTGGCGGAGTTCTTGTATTCGAAGGTCACGCCGGTGATGCCGGTCAGGTCGTGTTCGGCCCAGTCCGGGGTGAGCGCATGGAGCAAGCCGACATTGGCCGTGTATCCTTCCGTGCCGTCGGAGGCGTAGGTGGCCTTGAAGACCGCCGAGCCGGTGCCGGCGGTGACGGATGCGGTGGAGGCCGGGTTCTTGAAGACCTGGAGTCCGTAGATGTCGGCGGCGGACAGGGAATCGGCGGCCGTGGTGGCGTAATCCGACAGAACCCAATCGGCATGGGCGGACATGGCGAGAAGGCTCCACGAGGCAACAACAACGATTCGCGTTTTCATGGGTGACTCCAGTGTTGGGGGGGGACGAGGGCTTTCCTAAGAATGGTCGCTTCAAGCCTGCGATGAGTTCATTCTTTTTTCTGCATTGTCGGATTCCGTCATCCATGGATGATTCCATCCTGGCGATGGACGCATTCCCATGGCACAACGCGCGTTGGCTTCCCCTCAAACGGAAGAGCCCCGCTCCGGTTTCCCGGAGCGAGGCTCTTGTAGAGATCCTTGCGGAATCGGCCGCTTAGCGGACGACGGTGAAGGACTTGGTCAGGCTAGCGCCGTCGCGCTTGCCCACCAGGAAGTACGAGCCGCGGGGCAGCGACAGAGCCACGGTGGCTGCGGGAGCGAAGGAAGTGACCTTCTTGCCGTCCAGGGTGACCACGTCGAAGCCCTGGATGCCCTGGTAGCCGGAGAGGCTCAGGACGCCTTCGCCGGCGCGCACCGAGAAGCCGGTGACCTTGGCCTTGCGGTCGCGGGTGCCGGAGAGCATGCCAGCCGAGCCGTAGAACTTGACATCGCTGATCAGGAAGGAGGCGGCAGCGGTGTTGATCGCGGAAGACTTCTGGTCGGTGATCTTCGCTTCCCAGGCCAGCTTGGTCATCTTGGTCGCATCGAAGGCAACCTTGTGGGCCGTAGCGACGTAGGACGCCTGCTTCAGGTCTTCCGGACGAATGCAAGCCACCTTGCCACCTTCGACGGACATGACGGAGGTCGGCAGGGACACCTGGTGCAGAGCGGTGTCGGAGACGCCAGTCATGGACGCCTTGAAGTTGATGGACTCGACGGTCTTGTCGATGGTCTGGCCCATGATCAGGAAGCTGATGCCGGTGAGCTTGGCCGATTCAGCATTGAGCGCACCTTCGCCGGCGAAGCCCATGCCCACGGAAGCCCAGCCGGCATAGTCGTGCCAGGTGCCGAAGGTCTTGTTCAGGGAAGCGGTCACGGCGATGAATCCACTGGCATCCACGGTCATTGTGGCCGAGGAGGATCCCTTGGACTTGTCGGTGAGGTCGGCGGCGGCCGCGCTGCCGGAATCCGAGAAGGTGTACCAGTAGCCGCCCAGCTCGTTCTCTTCGTCGCCGTCGGCGAAATCGTCAACCTGGGTGAACGGGGTGGCAGCTTCGCAACCGACGTTGGTGGGGTTGGGCCAATTGACCTTGTTGATGCCCTGGAGAGTGATGTTCCGGAGCTCCAAGGTGATGGAGGTCATGTCCGGGCCCACGCACTTGGCGCATTCCTTGCCGTTTTGGGTGCCAGCGCTGCCGTAGAGAGTCTTGGGAGCGAACTGGACGTTCTTGACCAGCTTCAGCACGTCCGCCTTCTCGGGGAAGTCGGCCGTGGGGGTCCACCACTTCGGCGGAGCGAAGTCGAGGATGTCCATGGTGGCGGTCTTCCAGGTGGTGTTGATTCCCAGGGCCGCAGTGCCGGTCAGGGCGTTTTCATAGACCGTACCGGCCTTGGCGATCGCATCGGTGTAGGCGCCGGAGCCGAACGAGAAAGCAAGAGCGTCGGTGATCTTGGCGGAGTTCTTGTATTCGAAGGTCACGCCGGTGATGCCGGTCAGGTCGGTCTCGGCCCAGTCCGGGGTGAGGGGGTGCAGCAGACCCACGTTGGCGGTGTAGCCTTCCGTGCCATCGGAGGCGAAGGTGGCTTTGAAGACGATGGAGCCCGCACCCGCGCTGAGGCTGGTGGTGGAGGCCTTGTTACCGAAGGTCTGGGCTCCGTAGATCTTGTTGACCTCGGCGGAGTCCGCAGCCACGGTGGCGTAATCCGACAAAACCCAGTCGGCATGGGCCCCAACACCGGTCAATGCGACCGCTGCGGTGAGGAGAGAGAGCTTCTTCATATGGTGCTCCTGGGTGGACGATGGACGTGGAGGGTGGTTATGTGACGAAACGATGACTGAACTTAGAGACTCTCGCGACAACTCGCAACCACTTTCTCGATATTGGGTTGCCAGTTGTACACTACAGGTTCAATGCATTCGAAACTTTGATTCACTTGACCCGTTCGACGTAGGATCCGTCGCGGGTATCGATCTTGATCTTCTCGCCGTTTTCCACGAAGAGCGGGACCTGGATGGTCGCTCCGGTCTCCAGAGTGGCCGGCTTGAACGGGGTGTTGGTGGTATCCCCCTTGAGGCCGGGCTCGCAGTAGGTGATCAGCAGCTCGACGAAAGTGGGGGGGGTCACACCGATGGGTTTCCCTTCGAACATCATCACCGAACAGACCATTTCGGGCAGGATGAAGCGCTCCGCGCCATCCATCTGGTCCTTGGTGAGGTCCACTTCCTCGTAGGTCTCCTGGTTCATGAAGTGCCAGGTGGTATTATCTGTATAGAGGAACTGGATGGGGAATTCCTCGACGATCGCCTCTTCCAGGGCTTCGCCGGACTTGAAGGTGCGCTCCAGCTGGCGGCCGTCCAGAAGACTCTTCAGGCGACAACGAAGAAACGCCTGCCCCTTGCCGGGCTTGACGAACTCGACTTCGACGAACACGTACGGCACGCCCTCGATCTGGACGCGCATGCGCTTCTTCCACAGATTGGAAGGAATCATACCCATAGTGACGCTCTCCTCGCTGAACTGGTGTGGCCGGGCCAATGTAATTCCACGTCAACCAATTGCGCACGACACCTTTTTCCCGGGGCCCCATCCCATGTATCTTGGCCGGAATGGATCCAGCCCAGCTTCTTGACTTTGTCCTCCACGTGAATGTGCACCTCAGGGAATTTTTCGTTCTCTACGGAGCCTGGATCTACGCGTTGCTGTTTGTGGTGGTCTTCTGCGAAACGGGACTGGTGGTCACCCCGTTCCTTCCCGGCGACTCCCTGATCTTCGCCGCGGGAGCCCTGGCCGCCTCCACCGGAGGCGCCCTGAAATTGGAATTCTTGTTTCTGGTCTTTGTCACCGCCCCCCTGCTGGGTGACCAATCCAACTATTGGATTGGCCGGTTGGCGGGCCGCAAGATCCCCTTTTCCCCCAATGCGAGATTCCTGAAACAATCCTACCTGGATCAAACCCAGGCGTTCTACGACCGGTTTGGGGGCTGGACGGTGATCGCCGCGCGATTCGTCCCCATCATCCGGACCTTCGCTCCGTTCGTCGCCGGCCTGGGCAAGATGGCTTTCGGACGGTACGTGGTCTTCTCGGCGATCGGGACCTTCCTTTGGGTCAGCCTCTGCCTGGGGGCCGGGGCCTTGTTCGGCAACATTCCCTTCGTGCAGAAGAACTTCTCCAGCGTGATCCTGGGAATCGTGGGGATTTCCGTACTCCCCATCGCCGTCACCGCCATCCGCAAACGCTGGAAATCCAGGGCCGCGAAGGTCCTGTAAGGTATCTTGGTCGGCGTGCACACACCGACCGAAACTCGCGGACGCGCCAAGACCCTTTCCGAACTGACCCCCGCCGAGTTGCAGGACTGGCTTGCCCAGCATGGGCAGCCCAAGTTCCGAGGGGCCCAGATCCAGGAATGGCTCTGGACCCACTTCGCCACTTCCTACGAACAGATGTCCAACCTCCCCAAGGATCTGCGGGCTCTACTGGCCGACCAGATGGACCTGGGCATCCTTCAACAGGTTGACCAGCAGGTATCCACGGACGGAACCGCAAAATGGGCCTTCCAGGACGCGGCCCAAAGGCGCTTCGAAACCGTGATGATCCCGGACGAGGATCGCCGTACGGCCTGCGTGAGCTCCCAGGTGGGGTGTGCCATGGGCTGCGCATTCTGCCGCACCGCCCAGATGGGCTTCCAACGCAACCTCGGCTCCGGCGAAATCCTCCAGCAGGTGGCCCATGTACGGCGCTGGCTGCGCGACACCCAGCAGCCCCCGCTGACCAATATCGTGTTCATGGGGATGGGCGAACCACTCAACAATCTTTCCAACGTCCTCCAGGCCTGCCAGGTGCTGACCCACCCCAAGGGTTTCGGGATGTCTCCGCGACGAATCACCATCAGCACGTCCGGACTGGTATCGGGAATCGAACGGCTTGCCAGGGAAGCCCCTCAATTCCACCTGGCCATCTCCCTGAACAGCTCCAACGACGCCATGCGAGACCAGGTGATGCCGGTCAACCGCCGCCACCCCATTCACGAACTGTTGCAGGCAGGGGACGCTTGGAGTCTCGCCGCGGACTGGCCCGTGACCTACGAATACGTGCTCATCGGCGACGTCACCTGCACAAGCCAGGCGGCGCGGGAAGTGGCCAGCCTGCTTGGCGGTCGACACTGCAAGGTCAATTTGATTCCGCTGAACGCGGCCGACGACATCCCTTTGCGCGCACCCACCCAGGGGGAAGTCTTGGACTTCGAGAGCCGCCTGGTCGATGCCGGCCTGCAGGTGTACCTGCGCAAACCAAAGGGCCAGGACATCCTGGCCGCCTGCGGGCAGCTGGCGCAGAAGGGGAAATGAAAAGGGAGGGCATCGAGCCCTCTCCCCTGGAACCGGCATTCCCTGCGATGGCAGGGAATGGGGTGCGACTCAGTTGGCCAGGCGCGATTCCAGCGACTGGATGCGCTCGTTCTGCGCCTTGATCTGCTTTTCCTGGGCGATGGCGTGGAGGGTGAGCTCTTCAACCTTCTTCAGCAGGACCAGGTTCATCTTGGCGAGGTCCATGCCTCCCGCTTCGATGTCCTTGGCGCTGGGGACATCCGGGAGATGCTTGTTGGCCTGGGTGAAGGCTTCCACTTCCGCAAGCGGAGCCAGCTTGTAGTCGGATTCGAAGACGTAGTCGGGGACGACTGTCGCCGCCGACTTGAGGGTCAGGGCGCCATCGATCTTCACGTCACCAGCGAATTGCGCTGTTCCCGAAGTTGTGAATTCTCCACCGATTGCCACGTTGTTGGGAAACTCCGCTTTGAAATCCGTGAGGATCATCGCGGTTATGTCGAACGATCGGGTGTTTCGGATAATCTTGAAAGCGTCAGTGGTGCCTAGCTCCCATCCCGTGTACTCCTTGCGCCAAACGAGCGAGGTGTTGTTGAGGAGGGTGAAGTTCCCCGCGTTTACCATCCGGAGTTCGCTGGTATCGAGGACGAGGCTACTGCCCATGAACGACCCGCTAATACCGCGTCCACCCGTCAGTCCGCCCAACGCCTTGAGATGGCCACTGGCCACGTAGTCCGCGGTGTTCATCTTCCCGTTCACCACGGCGGTGGTGGCATAGGAGGAGAGCGCCGTGGTCTTGGCGTAATCGGCCAACGTGCTTGTGGGAACATACCCGGCCAAACGGGCCGTCAAAGCGGCTGTATCCACCTTGCCGCCGATGTTCACGCCGGCCGGAATGCTCGCTCTCACCGTATTCAATGCGGACGTGTCCGCCTTGGTTCCCACAGCGGAATCCAAGTAGCGGAAGTTGGCATTGACAGCTGCCGATCTGGCAGGATCGTTGGGCCGGAAGACGTTGGGGACACCTGCCTGCGAGGCGGTGGCGAGAGAAGCCAAAAGTAGGAAGCTGTTGCGCATGTATGCTCCGGGAAGGGTGGGGCTGCTACCTCCAAATAGTAACAACTCCCAACTTTTCCGAGATTCAGCCCATTTCCTGAACAGCCGTTCTCCAAATGAGGCCACTCACTTCGCCAGCTGGGACTCCAAGACTTGGATCCGCTTTTCCTGGGCGATGGCGTGCAACGTGAGTTCTTCCACCTTGCGCAGGAGGGTGAGATTCATTTCCGTGAGGTCCAGTCCGCCCTTCCCGATTTCCGCGGCGCTGGGAACGTCCGGCAGGTGCCGGTTCTTCTGGGCGAAAGCCTCCACCTCGGCCAGGGGAGCGAGCTGGTATCCGGGATCGAACACGTAATCCGGGATGACCGAACCGGTCGCGACGGCGGTGATCTTTCCCGTGACCCGCAGATTCTTTCCCACCACCAGGGAGTCGGTGGTCTTGACCGGGAGCGACAAGGTAATGCCCGTACCGGGAAGGATGCTGAAGTAGTAGTAGGTGTTGTTGGGCCCTCCACCATAGCGTCCCACCCGGAAACCGTTGGCGGTCGACGCATCCATGTGCCATGCGGGGAAACCGTAGGAGGTCGCCGTCGTGTCCGTGTAGAGGGTCAGCCGACCACTTGCCAACTGGGAATACCCGACGTCGACTTTCGGCGCCGTCCCGGTTACGGTAAGGGCGGTGGGCACCTCCGCACCGGTCTTCCCAACCACCATGACCTCGGATCGATCCGGCTTGGCGGCCAGGGCGGTGGTCATGGCGGATGTCTTGGCATACCCGGACAGATCCGAGGCCTTGGCGTAATCACCCAGTCGCGAGGTGAGCTTGGAGGTGTCCACCTTGGCTCCCAAGCCTGTGGTCAAAGCCGAGGTGGTCGCGTAGGTGGACATTCCCGAACTGAGCATGTACTTGCCCAGACGGGTGGTCAATGCGGCCGTGTCCACCTTGGCTCCCACCGTGGAGACGATTCCCAGGACTGCCGATTGGTCGGCTTTCTGATTCAACGTCTTCTCGTGGTCGGCCACGGCGCTGTCCAGGTACTTGAAGTTCTGGTTGACCTCGGATGCCTTCGCGGGATTACCGGATTGAAAGGCGACGGGAACTCCCGCCAAGCCGACAACGGGCAGGAATGCAATCAAGGAAACGATGCGCACGAGGAATCCTTTCGATCGAGGTCCGGTGGTGAAAACGGAGATCAAATCTCCAAGAGCAGTCCCAAACGGCCGTACATGCGGCCAACGGCGGCCAGACCTGCGCCCGCCAAGAGACTGGAATGGTCGCCCAGCTTGAGGTCCAGGCCTCCTCCGAGCTTCCATAGCAGATATGAATCTTCCAGGACGGGTCGGATCCCGACTCCCGTTTCCACATCCAGGAACGGCAATGCTTGCCGCCCGATGGGAAGGCGCACTTGCATACGGGCCCCTGCCATGCCCGCAGGACGACGGGGCACGGATTCGTATCCGAAGCCAAGTCCCACCGCCACCATCTGATCCAGCTGCGCCAAACCGTGGAAGGACCACGACAGACGGGGGGTCCATTCGCCCGTGCGGGTGCCCGACTGGACGAATCCTTCCAACAGCATGGGCCTTGCGTCAACGCCTCCGGCCAGGAAGAACGCCAGAAGGATGCTGCTGCGGATCAGGACAAGGCGGGATGTTGCGAAGTCCATCGAGCGAACTCCTCTTCGTTGGCGGGAAGCTCCTTGGCCGAGAGGCCCAAGGTGCGAACGACATCGGCCTGGAAGACCTGCCACGCTCCGACTTCGATCTCGCTTTCCAGCTGCCCTTGGCCCCATCCGGAATACCCGAGGAAAATGCGGTACGTTCCGGGCTCGGCCTGGTGGAAACGCTTGCCGGGCGATTCCTGGAGAGGATCGTCTTCCAGCTGCCAAGTGAAGTTCCAGTGGCCGCCCATGGTCAGCCCTTCGGCGATCCGTTGCGATTCCGGAGCGGGATCGCCGCTCCAATCCAGGATCTGGATCTTGTCTTGTTCCACCGGGCCGCCCAGATGGACTTCGCGGATCCCGCGCATCTCGGGAGGAAGGCTTTCGAAGACCTCGCCCAGGGGCATGTGCGACACCCGATTGAGCACCAGTCCGTAGTCGCCGTCCTTCTCGTGGGCACACAGAAGGATGATGGTGCCTTGGAAGTTCGGGTCCTTGAGAACTTCGTGGCGAGCCACCAGGAACACTCCGGTTCGGAGCTTGGTCAACGCTTCTTCCGCAGAAAAATCCATCGACTTGGAAAGGTAACCGATTCCACAGCGTTCCCTAGCCGCCCTCGCCTCTGCACGTACGCTCCAGCGCACGGGCCAGGGAATCGACTCCCCAGGCGAGCCTGTGCGAGGTGGAAAGAAGCCATTTTCCAGGCACCACGGCGACGTGTCCGGCACGGACCGCCTCGAGCCCCTCGAAGGCCTGCGGCAAAGGCTTCATCCCACCTCCCGCCTCCCAGCCGCTGCGCAGGATCCAATCCGGCGCAAGGCGCATCGCATCCTCCACGGGTACGGGCTTGGAGCCCACCATTCCCAGTTCCAACGCCGCGTTGCGAACCCCCAGCCACTGCAGCATCTCCCCCACGGTGGAAGAATCCCCGGCGGTATACCCTTCCGACCAGTACAGCACACGCGGCTTCGCGGGGCAGCCCGCCATGCGGGACCGGGCCCCCACCAGGACGGAATCCATCCAACGCACCAAGCTGTCGCCGCGCCGCGATTCGCCCAATCTGCGCGATGCCCTGCGCAGGAACTCCCGCACGTCCTCGAAGCTCCGAGGACTTTCCAGGATCTCCACCGCAAGCCCCGTCTGGCCGATCGCATGGAGGAAGGCCGGATCGTGGAAGGACCCCAGAAGCACCAGATCCGGACGCATGGCCACGATCCGTTCCAGGTCGGGGCCGATCCTGGGCTTTCCGGGGAACAACCCGGCGGCCTCGTGGATGCCCGGATCGTCGGCGAGCGCGGACACCGCCAGGATCCTCGACGAATCCACCAGCGCCTCCAGGAGAACGTCTCCCGTGATGGTGACCGACACGATCCGACGAGGGATGCCGTCGGAGGTTCCCGGCTTGCGCTGGCATCCCGCCAGCAGGATGGCCAGGCACGCAAGACGGAGGATCGAACGGATCAAGACATGCCTCCCAGTCGATGATGGACCAACGCGGCAAGCTCCGAGACGCAAAGAAGCGTACCGTAGATGTCGCCGGTGATGCCCCCTCCCAGCCTGCGGGAAGCCCACCAGGCGACGGACAGTTGCACGACCAGGACCACCAGGCTTGCGACGGGAAAGAACAAGACGGCGGGCGCGGCGCAGACGACGGGAACGATCCACCGCCAAGCGAGGCCCCGCGTCGCACCCTCCAGGGAAGGCTCCACGGGCCGCGCGTAGGGGAAGATGTGGATGGGAACCAGCAACGAGGCCCGCGAAAGCGCGGGAAGGGCCACCAACAGCCTCCAATCCGGATGATCGGACAGGATCTGCCAGGAAGCGATCAGCCAGAGTCCGCCCACCCCGAAGGCGAACGACCCCATGTGGACATCCTTGAGGATCTCCAGCCGGCGCTGCGGGGATCGAGGAGCCAACAAGGCGTCCGCGCCGTCCAGAAGGCCATCGAAATGCAGGAAGCCCGTGGTGCCGAGCATCGTGGCCAGGATGAACACGGACAAGATCCCCGGAGGCATCCCCCAACGCACCCCCGACCAGGCCACCGCTCCCCAGGAGGCTCCCAGCGCCCAGCCGACCGCGGGGTACCAGATGCGCGAGCGGACGAACTCCTCCGACGTGGCCGTTTTCTGCCCCGGAGACGGGAACACGGTCAGGAACGACCAGGCGAGCCAGAAGGGATTCATTCCCCGCCCCCGGGCCCGCGCCTTGCGGATATTCCTCCCCGCCGGCCCACGGGCCTACATCCCGATCTCGGCGAATGTCTTCATGCCAGACAGGATCTGGCATGACGCGCGCAGGACGGGAAAGGCCAGCACCGCTCCGGTGCCTTCGCCCAGGCGCATCCCCAGCCGGAAGATCGGTTCCATCCCCAGCTCGCGCAGCTGCCAGGCGTGGCCGGGTTCGGCCGACTGGTGCCCGGCCATCAGGTACTGCCGCACTCCCGGCTCCATGCGCGAGGCCACGAGGGCTCCGGTGGTCACGGGGAAACCGTCGCAGACCAGGGGCACCCCGCGAGCGGCTCCTTCCAGGTACACTCCGGCGATGGCGGCGATCTCCAGGCCTCCCAGGTGGGCGAGGACGTCGAGCGGGTCCGCCTGGCCCAGATCCCCCAGGACCAGGCGCGCACGGGCCACCGAGGCTTCCACGATCTTGGCCTTCCTCGATCTTCCTGCACCGTCCATTCCCGATCCATGCCCCGTCACGAGGTCCGGGTCCAGTCCCAGGAATGCCGCGGTTAGGGCCGACGCCGGAGTGGTGTTCCCGATCCCCATGTCCCCCGCTGCCAGCACCTGGGCTCCCGCCTCGATCGCACGACGCGCGGCGATCCGCCCCAACTCGACGGCTTCGAGCGCTTCGCCGCGGGACATGGCCGGCTCGCGGGCGATGTTGCCCGTTCCCTGCCGCACGCGCGGCCCCACCAGGCGCGGATGCGTGGGGATCGGATCGCCCTTCGTTCCCGCGTCCACCACCCAGACCTCGGCGCCACCCGCGAACGCGATCTGGTTGATCGCGGCCCCGCCCTCGAGGAAGTTGAGGACCTGGATGCGCGTGATGGAATCCGGGAACGCCGCGACGGATTCCGCCGTGACCCCGTGGTCGCCGCAGCAGACCACCACGGCGCCCTTGCCCAAGGACGGCCTGTCGGTGCGCTGGATGGCGGCGATCCGGTTGCCGATCACCTCGAGGAGACCGAGCGATCCGGGGATCTTCAGGAGCTGGTTCTGGCGGGTTTCCGCTGCCAGTGCGCTTGCGGGATCGATGTCGGGAATCATTGTCGGACCTTCAATGGGATGCGGGCTCCGGCCACGTGCAGCCAGGCCTCCGTGGAGGATGCGACCAATTTCTGATTGGCCCATCCGAGCTGGTCGCGGAACTCGCGCGACAAGGCGTTGTCGGGGACGATCCCCCATCCGACCTCGTTGGTGACCACGACGACGTCCTTGCCGCTTCCTCTCCAGGAATCGAGGAATCCTTCCAGCGATTGACGGAAATCGACAGGCTGTGGAGACAGCAGCAGGTTGGTGATCCAGAGGTTCAGGCAGTCCAGGAGGACCACGCTTCCAGCGGCGCGCCGGATCGCCCCCGGGACGTCCAACGGTTCCTCGATGGTCTCCCAGGAAGAGGGGCGTTCCAGGCGGTGGACACGGATCCGTTCGCGCATTTCCTCGTCCAGGCCCTGGGCGGTGGCCACCACGGTGACGTCGCCGCCACCCCAGGACAGGGCCAATTCCTGGGCGGCGCTGGACTTGCCCGCGCGCACCCCTCCGGTCAGGACGGCGAGTCTCGCCGGACGTCGCGTCGGCCGCTTCGCCTCGCCTCCCGCCGCGATGGTCTCCAGCATCCGCGCATCGAGGTGTTCGTCCACCATGCGGCCCAGTTCCCGGAACGTTCCCTCCAACGGATCGCCCGGATCGTCGGCCTTCCCGAACAGCGCCGCCAGGACCTGGGGCAGTTCCAGCATGCCGTGCACGTAGGTTCCCAGGACCCCTCCGTTCGATCGGAACAGGCCCTCCCGCGACAGGGGGTCCGAGCCCTCGCAGGTCCCGGTGCGGATCTGGTATCCGGAAACCTCCATGCCGGAAAGGTTTCGCCAGAATCCGTCCATCTGGGGAGCCCGGGACCGGACGCATCCCGTCCGCTTGGCGGGGCCATGGACGGTCCGGACATCCAGCAATCCAAGCCCCACCCCATCCCCTTCGGCTCCCACGGGATCCAGGATCCGGCCCCCGAGCGCCTGGAATCCGCCGCAGATCCCCAGGACGGGCCCGCCCCCGTGCGCGAACCGCTCGATTTCCCTGTCCAGTCCCCGCTCGCGAAGCCATTGGAGATCGGACGGGACGTTCTTGGAACCGGGGAGCACCAGGAGGTCCAGGTCCAGGCAATGGGACGGCTGCCGGACCAGGCGCACCTCCACGCCGGGCCACGCGGCGAGCCGACGGAATTCGTCGAAGTTGGAGATGCGAGGCCAGGCGACGATGCCCACGCGATGGCGGACCTCGCCCCGGAGCGCGGTGGCGAACTGTTCCAGGGCCACCGCGTCCTCGTCGGGAAGCTGGTGGGCGATCCGCGGCAGCGTTCCCAGGAGGGGGACTCCCGTCCGCTCCCGCAGAAGCTCCGGCCCCGGAGCCAGCAGGCCGGGATTGCCTCGGAACTTGTTCAGCACGAAACCGTCCACGCGGCCCTTGAGATCGTCCGGCAGCAGCGACCAGGTCCCGAACAGATGCGCGAACGCGCCCCCCCGATCGATGTCCGACACCATGATGCATCGCGCATCCGCCTCGCGGACGCTGTGGAGGTTGACGAAATCGCAGCTGGACAGGTTGATCTCGGAGGGCGACCCGGCACCTTCCATCACCACCAGGTCGTTCTCCTCGAGAAGCTCCCTCAGGGCGACCCTGGCGCGATCCCACAGGAGCACCGACCGGGAACGCCAATCCATGCAGGTCAGTTCCCAATCCACCTGGCCCATCACCACGACTTGGCTTCGCGTGTCGGATTCGGGCTTGAGGAGCACCGGATTGTGGCGCACCTCGGGGGTGCGCCTGGCCGCCATCGCCTGGAACCACTGGGCGCAGCCGATCTCGCCATCGTCCACCACACGGGCGTTGTTGGACATGTTCTGCGCCTTGAAGGGTGCCACGCGAAGTCCCCGGTCCGCGTACCACCGGCACAGGGCCGTGGCCAGGAAGGACTTGCCAGCGTCGGAGGTGCACCCCCATACCATCAAGGCGCGGGCGGTCATGCGGGATCCTCCAGGAGGACGCGATCGGGCCATCCCACGCGACAGATCTCGGCCTTGTCCGGAAAGCGGTCCGTGCCGCACTCGGACAGGACGCAACGGATCCAGCCTCCGTGGCAGAAGACCAGGTGCCTGCCCGGGGGAAGACCTCCCAGGAAATCGCGGACCCTGGCGCGCAGCTGCGCGGTGGATTCCCCTCCGGGGGCCTGGAATTCGGAGAACGAGCGCAACCGGTGGCGCAGATCCTCGCCCACCTCGGAGTACGTGCGACCCTCCATCGCTCCGAAGTCCAGTTCCCGCAGCCGCGCATCCACCGTCGCGGCGGGAAACCCCGCGAGAGCCGCGGTGCGGGCGGTGCGGATCCTATCCGAACGCCAGATTCCGTCAAACTGCACGGTGGCGAGACGGGGCGCCAGCGCCGCGGCCATGGCCACCCCCGACTCGGTCAGATCGGGATCGGACCAGCCCGCGTAGCGCCCTTCGGCGTTGTAAATGGACTCGCCATGGCGCACCAGCCACAATTCCAACGAGCGGTTCAAGGAAGCACCAGAAGACGGCCCGGGGCCAGGCGAGCCGTGTATTCGCCGGTCTTGGCCCCCGATGTCGGGTCAACCCGATAGACCCTGGGCGAAGCGTCGTCGTGGTTGGCCACCCAGAGCGAGCCTCCGTCGAAGGCGAGATCCCCCACCGAACCAGCTTCGGCGAAGGGGCTGCCCACCTTCTTGGAGGCCAGATCGACGGGCACCGCCTTGTAGTTGGGGTGCTTGACCACCAGCAAGGCCGCCCACACGCGATCGTCGGAAACGAACGCCACCCGCGATGGATCGCCTCCAAGCTCCACCCCCGAAACCGCGGTGCTCACCACGCCCTTGGAGAGATCCACCACGACCAGGCCCGCATCCGGCTTCTCGCCGTAGCCGCCGAGGCAGGCGAGGGCCAGCAGGTTCCCCCTGAGATCGACCCCCTCGGGATTTCGGAAGGGAAGGGCGATCCGCGTTTCCACCTTCTTCGTCGCCGGATCGACGACCAGGACCACGCTGGAATCCACCGCCGACCAGGATTTGTCCAGCCTCTGGAGGGCGACCACGAGCTTGCCGTTCCAGACCTCGACACCCATCATGCGGGGAATCCTGGTGGAGGTGTCCGCATAGGAGGAAAGGTCGATCGAATCGGCCTTGGCGCCGGAGAACGGAATGCCCAGCAGATGGGTCGATCCATACCTGGCCACCCAGAGATGGTCGGCCAGCTTCGCCACCGCGTAGGGATTGGCGTCCCCTCCCACGTTCACGTCGAGGAACGGCTTGGAAAGATCGGATCCCAGGAATCCGGTCACCGCGCCGCCTTGGCGGTCGATCAGGTAGGTGTTCCCTCCGGCGAGATCCAACGCGAGATCCGAATGCGCCGGCATTCCACGGGAAGGCTCGTATGCCTGCACCTTGCCGCAGCCGACCAGATCCAGCGAGCTGGAGCCACCGGATTCCGTCCACTTCGATCCCAGGGCCAGGACCCGCGGACCTTCCGTGCAGACGCCCTGCTCCTCCTCGGCATCTTCCGTGCAGGACACCATCAGGGTCGCGGCCACCAGGGCCCATGCCATCTTCGCGTTCATCGTTCTTCCCTCGTCTTTGTTGGTTTGGAGAACTCGAAATCCAGCCGGACCGAATACCGCCGTCCGGGCTGGGGAAGGTCCTCCCAGTCTTCCGCGTGTTCGTCGAAGAGATTGTCGGCCTGGACCGTGGCCGAGACCGCACCGCGGCTCCAGCGGATCCAGGCTCCCATGTCGACCTTTCCGTCGCGCAGATCGGTGGCGCGATTCAATTCCGAAGCGTAGGTGGCACCTTCCAGCGCCAGTCCGGTCCCCGCGCGCCATCCCCGCCAGGGACCCGCCGAGGCGTCCACGGAAGCCTTCCATGCGGGGAATCGCACTGGACGTTTTCCGTCCAATGACGGATTTCCGTCCGAGACCGCCGCATCCTGCAGCGTTCCCTGCGCGGCGGCACGGAACGGATCCTTCTCCCAGCCCAGTCGCGCGTCGATCCCGAAAGCTTCGTAGCCGGCCGCGTTCCGGTGCGCCACCAGGGGGCTCGCGCCCTTCTGGTAGGCTTCGATGGGGTCCCGGTAGGTCTGGAACCAGCCCGCGGCCTCGCCGGTCCATCCATCCACCAGGATCTTCAGCCCGATCTCCCGGGAAATGGACAGTTCCGAGGACAAATCAGGCGTCTGCAGCGTGAATCCGTTGTCGCCCATCCATTCCCGGAAATCGGGCGCACGCTGGCGTACGCTCGCGGAAATCCACGTTTCCAGACTTCCTGCCGGCCGCCCCCACAATCGCCCGTGCACGCGATGGGATTCCCAGGGCGTTTCCAAGGGCTCGATGCGCGACACGTCGCCCAGGGACTCCGCCCAGTCCCGCGAATCCACGATCCAATCCGTGCTCGCGCCGACCTGGGCTCCCCAGCGCGACGAGGCCGAACGTCCGTTCCAGATCCCCTGGAGCCCCAGGGTCCGACGGTTTCCCGACGGGGTGACGGCCACGGCCGCGTTCCCGGTGCTTTGTCGATCGCTCGTTTCCCAACGCGTCTTACCGGCGACTTCCACATCCGCCCAGTCGCCCCGATCGCGGGCCACCGCCACGCGCGCGGCCAGATCCCAGGCGGTTTCGTCGGCCGACCGGTCCACGTTCCATCCGGCCGTGCGGTTGGGGTCCCTCCAGACGGAAGCATCCCACTTCCCGGAACCTTCCACCGAGGGTTTCCAGTCCCAGTCGCCCACCCAGCGCAGGAAGCCCTGCGCAGACGTTCCCTCCAGTCTCGCCGCGGGATCCACCCAGCCGGGTGCGCTGATTCCGCGACGGGAATCGTCAACACGCGCAGAGACATCCACCGATTCGGTCGGACGCCAGCTCAAGGCGGCTCCGCGCCCCTCGTAGTCGTTGTTGGAAAGCCGCACCTGGCGGTCGTCGGCGGTGTTGTAGCGCGTCCCGTTGTCCCAAGGGAAGGGGTAGTCGTTCCGTGCGGATTCCCACCAGGCAGATACCGTCGCGCGCCCCTCGTCGTCGCCCCACCATCCGCTGACGCCCCGTTCCCCGTAGGAGGCCAACCGCAGGCTGGCTCCCCGCTGCGTCCATCCCGATCTGGACACCAGATCGATCCGCGGGGATCCGAACGCTCCCGTGCTTCCCGCCTGCCGGATCTCCACCCGCTCCAGGCCTTCCAGGGGAAAGGGCCCCAGATCCACCTTGGAACCGGTGGAGCCCCCCAGGGGAACACCATCCATCCAGACTTCCACCTGCTGCGCGGGTGATGCGTGCAACGATGCGGTTGTGTAACTGCCCAGCCCCCCGGCCCGGCGCACCTGGACCCCGCTTTGGTGGTCCAGCACCGCGGCCAAGCTCGGCGCACCGGCCAGTTCCTCCCGACCGATCGATCCCACCCCGCTGCGTTCGGACACCGCCCGGACCACGCGCTGCTCGAGATGCGCTTCGCGCGGGGCCGCCACGGAATCCATCGGACGATCGACCGAATCCACCTGGGCCAAGGCCAGGGCCGGAACGATCAGGAGCATGGATGGAACGATTCGGAACATCCCCGCCTGTTTCCAGAGGCATGGAAGAAAGCCGTTCCTCTTGGAGCGGCACCTTCGGGCAGGTCTCCTGGCTCAGGGCCCCGTCTCCGCCGCCTTCCCGGATCTCTCCAGTGGCGTGTGGCGGATGGGTCTCGCCCTTCACAGTGGCTGGTCCGCTGCCGTCTTTCACGGCATTCCCGGTGCTTGCGCACCTGCATCATGCAGACCCGAAGGCGGGGAAACGATAGACATGTCCGGACGGGGTGTCAATTCGATCGTCCGTGGGTGGCAACCCCATCGTTGCCCCCCGGGCGGGTTTGGGGGCGCATCAGGGCGTGGGCAGGTCGAGACGCCCCACCGGGGCGTCTTTACGATGGGACGCAGCACCGGATTATGCCTATTTTCCTGGACAGGACGCCCCAGGACGCCCCGCCTGCCACCAAGATCTGTCAGGCCCCTGCAACACGACAACCGCGAAGGATTCCACGATGGCCAAATCCCAAGAGGCAACGAAGAAGGAAACCAAGAAGAAGCCGGAGAAGACCCTGAAGGAAAAGCGCGCCGAAAAGGCCGCGAAGAAGGCCGCGAAATAGATCCATGGCGTCCCCCCATTGTAGGGGCGCTCCGCCTGGGCGCCGCTACAATGGGGGGACGTGGCCATTCCTTACCTGGATGTCTAAATTTAGGGGCCTATGGATTACGCCAAGGCTTGCATGGACGAACACCCCTCGAAGGTCAAGCGCGCCGAGCGCATCTCCCGCGAGGAAATCCGCCGCCTCTACGATCTCCCCCTGATGGATCTGGTGTACCGGGCAGCCAGTGTGCATCGCGAGCACTGGAACCCCAACGACATCCAGATGAGCACGCTGGTGAGCATCAAGACCGGTGCCTGCCCCGAAGATTGCTCCTATTGCACCCAAAGCTCCCGCTACGAGACCGGGCTCAAGTACGAGCCCCTGATGCAGGTGCAGGAAGTCATGAAGCAGGCGCACGAAGCCAAGGCGGCTGGCTCCAACCGCCTGTGCATGGGTGCCGCCTGGCGCGAGGTCAAGGACGGCCCGCAGTTCGACACGGTCCTGGAGATGGTCAAGGGAGTCAAGAGCCTGGGCATGGAAGCGTGCGTGACGCTGGGCATGCTCAAGGAGCACCAGGCAAAGCGCCTGGCCGAAGCCGGATTGGACTACTACAACCACAATCTGGACACCTCGCCGGAAAACTATTGCAACGTGATCACCACCCGCACCTTCCAGGACCGGCTTGACACCTTGGAGGCGGTGCGGAAGGCGGGAATCCACGTGTGCTCCGGCGGCATCCTGGGCATGGGCGAATCCCGCGAGGATCGCGTGGGCCTGCTCCACGAGCTGGCCAATCTCCCCGAGCCGCCCCACTCGGTACCCATCAACAAGCTCATGCGCATGCCGGGCACTCCCATGGCCGACGCGGAGCCCATCGACGACATCGAGTTCGTGCGCACGGTTGCCGTGGCCCGCATCGTCATGCCCCAGGCGCGCGTGCGGTTGTCCGCCGGTCGGGTGGAGATGTCGCCTGCCATGCAGGCCCTGTGCTTCGTGGCGGGAGCGAACTCCATGTTCGCCGGCGAGAAGCTCCTGACCGCCGCCAACCCCGGCCAGGACAAGGACCTTTCCATGCTGGAATCCTTCGGGATGAACGTGGAAGTGTCTCCGTACCAGGACGAGCACTGACCCGAAACCCGGGTTACCCTCCGGTTCCCGGGTGGTGTTTCAGCCAGGGAAGCGTTAATGCGAGCCTCGCCCGTCGGCGGGGCTTTCTCGTGCGGTACCTTGGGCGTGCGGGACATCGCTCCCGCCGGTTCGAAGCGAAATGGAACTCCCTCGATCCGACACCCAGCCCAGGGACACCGCCATGAAGCCAACTTTCCTCGCCACCATCGTGCTGACTGCAATCCTCCCCTCCCACGCCGCCTCCACGGGTCTTTGCGGTACCGTGGTCGACCGCTCGGGTGCGCCCTTGCAGGGCGTGGAAGTCCGCCTCGCGTCCTCGGAGGAATCCACCCTGAGCGGAGTGGACGGATCCTGGCACCTGGAGCGGACCTCCTCCCTTCGGGGGAAACCGCACGGCGGCACGACCCTTCCCGGAAATTGGTCTTCCGCAGGAGGCGGATTCCATGTGCTTCCCGGTGGATTCCGGGCCGACGGCCGCAAGGCAAGTGCAACTTCCTTGCTTGCGTTGCCTGCCCCGTCGCCCCGAAATGCCGCCTCGCCCACCGATACCTTGGTCCTCCGCTGGAAGGGGCTGGAAACTCGATCGCCAATCTCCCCGGAGCCAACCGGCAACCAGGGGGTTTCCCAGCTGGACACGAGTGGATTCGGGCACCTGGACCTACGCGCCTCCCGGATCGCCCATCTGGACATGTCCGGGATCCACCTGGAGCTGGTGAATTTCGACCCTCTTCCCAAGGACTCACTGGTGATCCGACTCCACCTGGATGGCACCGCGAAGGATCTCGCGGACTTCGCCACCAGCCTGGATGCGGCCTCCATCCAGGACCAGGCGGGCTTCCAGAAGTCCGCCGGGCTGGACGGTCAGGCGATCTCCCGCACACGACCTGTCACCACGTCCGACTGCCCCGAAGCCTCGATCTGCCATTGGACCTTCGACGTCTCCCTCATGCCCGTCAAGCTCGAAACGTCATCCCGTCTTCGGGTGGATCTCATCTTCCGCCGGCGCGCATTTACGGGCGACACCACCGGCATCGAGGCGACCACCGCCAGCCACGACCCCTACGCGAGCCGGGATTGGTCGTTTCGCGCCCACGGCCCTTCCGATGGCTGGTACTACCTCGGGATCCCCGCGACCAACGCCGATGCCGCGGGATCGCCTCCCGTGAACCCCTACATCCAGATCGTCCGCGGTGGGCACGTGGTGTACGGCAGGGGTCCGCAAGACGGAATCTGACGCGCATTCCGCGTGACGACGGACCCGGGATCCGGATCCATCGCCCCTCCGACTTGCTACCTCTGCGCTGGAATCCACCCCCTCTTGGACCCTCTCCCATGCCGGACATCTTCACCTACACCGAATACAGGAAGTTCCTCAACGACGCCTGGCTGGAGCGCAAGGCGGTGGACCCCCGGTTTTCCCACCGGTTCATCGTCCAGAGGGCGGGATTCACGAGTTCGGCCATCTTCTCCAGGATTCTCACCGGCGACGTGAACGTGAGTCCCACCGGAGCCCTTCGGCTCGCGGAAGTCTTCCGGCTGGGAACCCACGAGACCAGGTATTTCGAGCTTCTGGTGCTCCTCGACCAGGCACGCAGCCACGAGGAGAAGATGTTCTTCGCCGATCGGCTGGCCACCTGGCGGCGCGTGCAGGTGCGTGCTCTGGACCGCTCCAAAGCCGACTTCTGCGGAAACTGGAAGGCGGTCGCGATCCTGGAAGCGCTGGAGATCGTGGAACACACGGACAACCACGGGATGCTCGGCGCCTGCCTGACGCCACCAGCCAGCGCCCAGGAGGTCGAGTCCACGCTGGAACTCCTCGCGAATCTGGGCCTCGCCAGCCGAGGTCATGACGGAATCTGGCGCAAGACCGACCGATTCATCTCCGCCGACGAAGTGGATACGGATTCCGTCAACAAGTTCCGCAGGGACACGATCGATCTCGCCCGCGAGGCCCTGGATCGCTTCGACCGGGAAGACCGGTCCATTTCGACGCTTACCGCCACGGTCTCCCACGCATCCTTCGAGCGGATCCGCGACCGCCTGCGCCAGCTGCGTCGCGAGATCCTGGAATTGTCCCGCGTCGACGATCGCGCCGACCGGGTCCTGCAAGTGAATCTCCAGGCGTTTCCGCTGATGAAGATTTCCAGGGAAGAGTCCCCATGAAACGGCTGCTCGCCCTCTGCGCGCTCCTTCTGGCCTCGTGCGGCAATGTCCATACGGGAGGTTTCGAGACCACCGACCTCCATGCCCGCGTGGTGCGCATGGATGGATCGCCCGTCGTCGCCGCACGCGCCTGGCTCGTCCGCTCCCTCGGCACCGAAGCGCCAGCCGCGATCGTGGACAGCGGCTACACCGATTCCCTGGGCGAAGTGCGCTTCGCCCTTCCCGCCAGCGGAGTCGCAGGATTGGGACTGGATGCCTCATTGGCGGATTCCCTGGGCATGTCGCCGCGGTCGCTGGAATCGGCGCGTTTTGCCACCGTGGTCCTGAAACCCGCCTTCCAGATCTCCCATCCGAAGGATTCCTCCGGTACGGCCAGTCTGTTCGTTCCCGGCAGCCATTTCGTGTCGGGCCCTTCCACCACAGGAGCCAAGGTGGAATTGAGACTCCCCGCGGGCACCTGGGATCTTGCCATCCGCAAGGGGTCGTCGGTCGACCTGGTGGGCATCGCCCTGGCTTCCGACACCACGCTCGGCTCGGTTGCCCCCACACCCGCGGACTCCTACAAGGTCGCATCGGTCAGGGTGTTGGCTGGACGGACGCAGATCGGTGGGCTGGACGGACTGCAGCTCAATTTTATCAACGACGCGCCCATTTCCTTGGACTCCCTGACCCTGCGGCTGTTCCTGCAGGGAACCGGGGCGGAAATGGCCGATTTCGGCGCGCGGTTGGATATGGCCCAGCTATACGACTCCATAGGCTTCACCCAGCCCGCTGGACTCGACGGCTCTTCCTGGAAATCCCTCAGGCCCGTTTCCATGGGAGGGGCATGCTCCGCTTCCGTGGCTTGCACCTGGTTTTTCGATCTTCCGGTGGAAGGAGTATCCCTGGAATCGGGAGGTCGCCTGGAGTTCATCGTCCTGTTCGAGAGCCAGTCCACAACGGGCTCTCGCCCCCTCCACGACCCGTTCACCGGAAACGACTGGTCTTTCCGTGCGCGCAAATGGGCGGATTCCACCGCAAATCCCCGCGGACTCCCCGACTACGGAGCCATTCCCATGGCGTCCACCCAGGATCTGCCTCCCGAGGCTCCCTTCATTGCGATCGTCCGCAGAGGGGTCGTGATCGCGGGAGCAGCCCCCTAGAACCAACGATGAAGGCTTGCTCGAGCCTGTTTCCAATCTCGGAACGCTTTCCCGGACCACCCCCGGGAAAACCAATGGGGCGGGGCTAGATTCTCTTCCAAGGAATCCACCATGCCCGACCTCTTCTCCTACACCGAATACCGAAAGTTCCTCTCCGACGCCTGGACGGAAAGGAAGGCGGAGGACCCCAAGTTCTCCCACCGGTACATCGCACAGAAGGCGGGATTCACCTCCTCTGCGTTCTTTTCCCGCATCTTGACCGGCGAAGTGAACTTGGCTCCCTCCGGCGCCTTGCGCCTGGCCGAGATCTTCCGGCTGGGGGCCCACGAGACCCGGTACTTCGAGCTTCTGGTCCTCCTGGACCAGGCCAAGAGCCACGAAGAACGGATGCACTTCGCCGACCGCATCGCCAGCTGGCGGCGCGTCCCCCTCACCCCGCTGGAACAGTCGAAGATCGCCTTCTGCCGGGACTGGCGGGCGGTGGCCATCCTGGAAGCCTTGGAGCTGGTGGAGCACATCGACCAGGACGCCATGTTGGGCTCCATGCTCCGCCCTCCCATGGACGGCCCCGCCGTGGCCCGGACCCTGGAGCTGTTGGCGAGCCTGGATCTGATCCGCCGCGACGAAAACGGCATCTGGCGCAAGACCGACCGATTCTTGACCACCGACGAAGCCGACGCCCAGGCGGTGAACGAATTCCGTCGGGAGACCATCCTGCTTGCGGCCACAGCCCTGGATCGGTTCGATCGCGAAGATCGCTCCATTTCCACGATCACCGTCACGCTTTCCAAGGCATCCTTCGAGCGGGTGCGCGACCGCCTGCGCCATCTGCGCCGTGAGATCCTGGAGCTGTCGCGCTCCGACGACCAGTCCGACCGCGTGGTGCAGGTCAATCTGCAGGCGTTCCCATTGGCGATGCGCGACACGGAGGTCGAACCATGAAGTGGCTGGCGCCTCTCTTCGCCTTCGCTCTCGCTTCCTGCGGGGAGGTGAAGACCGGTGGATTCGAAACCTCCGACCTCCAGGCCCGCGTCCATCGCGCGGATGGCTCTCCGGTGGCCTCCGCGCGGGTGTGGCTGGTCCGTTCCCGGGGGAATTCCGCTCCGGCGATCGTTCTGGACAGCGCCTGGACGGATGTCTCGGGAGAGGTACGGTTCCCCGCGCCGGAAGATGGCCAGAATGGGCTTGGCCTGGATGTCCAAAAATCCGATTCCCTGGCGCTGGGGATCGGTGCGTTCGAGTCCGCCACCTCCGCTTTTCTCCGCCTCGCCGCCGCCCACAAGCTGTCCATCGCCTCGGATTCGCAAGGCACGCCCCGTTGCTACGTCCCCGGAAGCCATTTCGTCTCCTCTCCTTCCGCCGGAGGGGAGATCGCCCAGATCCTCCTGCCCCAGGGCACATGGAACCTGGCCGTCGTGCGGGGAACGGCATCGCCGATCCTCTCGCCGATTTCCGTCACCAAGGATTCGGTCGTGGTGGTTCGCGCCCCCGCCGATTCAGATACCGCATCGAAGCCACCTATCCATGCCACGGGACCGGACATTTCCCTGGATTCCTTCCAGATCGACGGGCAGGTCTTCTCGAAGGATCCATCCTTTTCTCCCGAATGGTACGTCAGGATCGACACCATCAGCGGATCCTCCCGCGAACGCACGCATCGATACACCGAGACATCCGACTCCTTTTCCATCGAATCCAAATCCGTCCGATTCCTGGAATTGGCAAGCTACCTGGACGGAGTCTACCTATCCGAGCTCAAGAGCGCCGATCTCCCCGATTCCGGCCTCCTGGCCATACGGCTCCGGTTCACCAAGTCCTTCGATGCGGATTCCGGCCGGAACCTCCTTTTCCAGCTCGTCGACAGCGGCTACAACGGGCTTTCCCTATCCCTGGATCCTCGGATGCGTCCTAGTCCGGACAGCCTCCAGGTCGCGTCCTGGGGTGACTTCCAGGCTTCCGACACCGGCATGCAGACGGCGGAGCAGAAATTGACGCAAACCGTCTGGTATTTCCGGTGGACGCCGACCTTCATGCAGATCGCGAACGATGCCGGCATGGTCGGCGCAGCCATCGCCTTCACCAGAATGCAGGGACCACCATTCCTTCGGATCCGCCTTCAAACCTTCCTCAACGGTCCCCCAGCCAAGGTGCATCTGATCTCCACCCGGCTGTACCGCCCCAGATAACCCCCGCCGCCCGAGGGGAAGGAGCGCCCTTCCCTCCTCGGCGGTCGGTCCCGTGGGAGCCCGTCTCCCGCCTCATTCCCGCGAAGGGCTCGATCCCTCGCGACCTCGAAAAGGAGCGTCCCGAAATGTCCATCAGAAAACCCCTGTCCATCCTGGCGGCGATCTGCTTCGCCGCCCTCCAGGGATGCGAAACCAACCAAGCCACCGCTCCCGGCGACCGCTCGTCCGAGGGCGTCGGCGCCGTCTCGTTCCGACTTTCCGAGGGAAACGTCAACTATCTGCGTGCGGATGTCCTCTATCTCCAATACTACGTGACCGGACCCGGCATGGATACCATCCGCCAATCCACGCAACTGGACACCACCCCGGTGTTGATGGGGGGAATTCCCTGCGGCACCCGCATCATCCAGGTGGACGCGGTGAATCCTCTCGGAGAGATCACCTGGACCGGTACCGACACGGTGGAGATCTACCACAACCAAACCGCCCAGGCCCACGTCGTCCTGCATAGGATCCCCCGCAAGGGAGGCGTGCTGATCGACATCACCCTGGATTCGCTTTCCCTCGGCGACACCACTGCGATCATCCTGGACACCCTCTGGAGCACCATCCATGACACCGGATGGGCATGGTACTCGTACGACCGATGCGACAATCCCGTGCTCGGAGCCTCGGGCCACGGCATGATCCGATGCGAACATGTCCTGGTGGTACCGATCCCCGGCGACACCACCTGGGTGGATACCATCGTCCGCAGATCGTACGACACCGCCGGTTGGTGCCAGACGACACAGATCGACAGCACCATCATGCGAGCCGACTACCGTTGCTACCGCCCCAAATACGTTCCCTACACCTATAGCGACACGGTTTGGCAGGACACCACTGTCGGCACAATCTCCTTGAACGACTCCTCCTGGTGCCACCCCTCGGTGTGGTCCTACGACTCCACGATGTATTGCTTCACGGGCAAGTACAAGAAACTGCCCACAGGAACCTGCGAGTGGATCTTCTACGGAAACGGCTTCCCGCAAGGCGTCCTCTACAATTGCGCCGATACCGCCAACGCGCGCCGTCCCCGCTCCGATCCCTGAAGTCCCTTCGCTCTCCCCGCGAATGGACGCCCGTCCCTGCCCACTCCTCGAGGGCGGGGCGGGCCGTCGCCTTTCAGATCCCACATGCACCGCCCCTCCGACCTAGATTTCCCTCCATCGTGGAGACCAGCTGGGAACTTTGGGCATCGAGATGGCGGGCCCAATCGGAAGATCTGACCGCCCGAGGCATGTTCCGCACCTTGGGCTCTGCCCCCCTATCGCGGTTTTCCCATAACGACTACCTGGGGCTGCGTCACGACCCGAGGTTGCTCAAGGGTCTGGTCCAAGCGCTGGAGGAAGGCATTCCGACCACCTCCACCGGTTCCCGCCTCCTTTCCGGAAACCTGGACCAATTCCAATCCTTCGAATCTCGCTTCGCGAGGGCAGCAGGCTTTCCTTCCGGATTGGTCTTCGCCTCGGCCTCGGAGGCGAACCGGGCGATCATCCAGGCCCTGGTCGATCGGCACGACGTCGCACTCCAGGACAGCCTGGCCCATGCCTCCCTGATCGATGGAGTCGTGCAAAGCGGCGCACAACGTCGCAAATTCGCCCACAACGACCCCGAAGACTTGCGCGAACAGTTGCGCCAAGGCGGAGGCAAGATCCGTCTGGTGGTGACCGAATCGGTGTTTTCCATGGACGGCGACATCGCGCCGTTGAGGGATCTCCATCAAGTGTGCAAGGAAGAAGGCGCCTTCCTCCTGGTGGACGAGGCGCATGCCGTGGGACTGTTTGGCGAGCATCGCACGGGCGTGGCCGAATCCATCCCGAAGGACTCGACGCTGATCGCGACCACCCAGGGGTTCGGGAAAGGGCTGGCTTCGGCGGGAGGCATTCTTTGCACAGCCCCCCAGGTACTGGAGCGCATCGCCAACCATTCCCGGGCGTTCATTTTCACCACCGCCCCGTCTCCGCTGGCGATCAAGGCTGCGGAACTTGCATGGGACCTAAGCTGTGCAGATGGAGGCCGCCATGCACACCTAGAACATCTCTGCACACATTTTGCGCAAGGAATCCACGCCCTTGGCTGGCCACTACCGGAGCGTTCCCTCCCGACCCCCATTTTCCCGTTGCTGTGCGGCGGCTTGGTGGCTTCGGTCCAAGCCTCTGCACAGCTGGCAAAACACAACATCCACCTGCGCCCAATCCGCCCCCCGACAGTTCCCCCGGGCACCGAACGCCTTCGTGCCACGGTCACTGCCGATCTGCACACTTCCGATCTGGATGAGTTCCTGGGAGCCTTACGCCATGTCTAGCCACCCTCTTTTGCGTCCCCCATTTCCCCGTTCCGTCTTCGTCACCGGCACGGGAACAGATGTGGGGAAAACCTTGTGCAGCGCCCTCCTTTGCACGCTTTGGGAAGCCGATTACTGGAAGCCCATACAGACAGGGACCGTAGTGGATAGCCAGGAAGTCTTGCGGCTTTCCCCTGGAACCCCCGTCCACCTGTCCACCATCCATCTCCAAGAACCAGCATCTCCGCACTGGGCGGCGCAGCTGGAAGCCTTCCAGATTGACATTGCACAGTTGTTGGAGGAACGTCCCGAGGGCTATTCCATGGTCGTCGAGGGAGCCGGTGGCCCGTTGGTCCCCCTGAACGACACCCACGACATGATCGACCTGGCCAAAGCCCTGGATCTCCCCATGTTGGTGGTGGCATCGACCACGTTGGGTACATTGCACCACACGCTGGCAACTGTGCAATGCATCCGCGCCCGCGGCGTCGAGGTGGCAGGGGTCCTTCTCAACGGCCCCGCCCACGGCGAGAATGCCCGCCAGATCCGCGATCGAGGCCACGTGGAGATTCTGGGAAGAGTTCCCTCCCTGTTTCCCGTGGATGCACAGTCACTCCAAGACCTTGCTCGCCAATGGCTCCACCAGGATTGGGTGGATCCCTGCACGGAAGACACCCCCCGATCTGCCGTCCAGACGACGATGTCGAGCCTAGCTTCCCGTGATGCACAGTGCATTTGGCATCCATACACCCAGCACCAGACCAGCCCGACGCCTCTGGAGATCTCACGCACACACGGCGCCATCCTGCACACCGTAGATGGCACAGAGATCGTGGATGCCGTCTCCAGCTGGTGGGTGTGCAATCACGGTCATACCCATCCGGCCATCGCCCACGCCATCGCGCAACAAGCCAAGGCCATGGAGCAGGTCATCTTTGCCGGATGCACACACGAGCCAGGTGTGCAATTGGCGGAACGCCTCCTCCCTCTGCTCCCCGGCCACCCCTCGCGCCTGTTCTATTCGGACAACGGCTCCACCGCCATCGAAGTCGCGATCAAGGCGTGTGTGCAAATGGCTCGGCGCAAGGGAGTGCAGCGCCCTCGCGTGGGCGCGCTGGAAGACGCCTATCACGGGGACACCTTTGGCGCCATGGCGGCAGGTGGACGATCCATCTTCACAGCACCTTTCGAGCCCTATTTGTTCGAAGTCGATCGTCTGCAATCCCCAGGAGGCTGCTGGGAACCGGAGTCTCCCGAATCCTTGCACGCCAGCAAAGCTGCCTTGGAATCTCTTTCCAAGTGGATGGAGATCCACCGCGGGACGATCGCCTGCATCCTGGTGGAACCTTTGATCCAAGGTTCAGGGGGGATGCGTATGTATTCGCGCTCCTACCTGGAAGGATTGGATGAACTGTGCAAATTGCACAGCATTCCCTGGATTGCCGACGAGGTTTTCACCGGATTTGGCCGGACCGGAAAGCCCTTCGCCTGTGGCACCATGGAAGGGCATCCGGATCTATCCCCAACCGCGGTTTGCCTTTCCAAAGGACTCACCGGAGGCTTTTTGCCCTTAGGGGGCACCGCCTTCCAAGAGGATGTCTTCCAGGATTTTCTGTCGGACGAACGCAAGGAAGCCTTCTTCCATGGGCATTCGTTCACGGGAAACCCCCTGGGGTGCGCCGCCGCCCTGGCTGCGCTGGATCTCCTTCAAGACCCGGGGATGGAGCCCCGCTGGAAGGCCCTGGAATCCTGGCACAGGGAGTGCCTCTCCCAGCTGGGTCGGGAGCAACCGATCACGGGCCAGCGGGTCCTGGGAACCATCGCGGCATTCGAATTGCCCAATGCCCCGGAAGGATATCTTGCCGCCCGTGGGCAGACGGTCGCCACGCTCTGCAGGGAATCCGGGGTTTTGGTGCGCCCCTTGGGCGACACCCTCTACGTGGTCCCACCCTATTCCATCCGCAAGGACCAGCTCGCGCGCGTCTACGACGCCTTCGCGGAGGCCTTGCGCAGGATCTGACTCGGTCTTGCCCGAAATAAGAAGCCCTGCATCCCGGGTCCGGGACGCAGGGCTTCTGGTGAGGGGCGGTCGAGATCGGAAGCCATCCAAATGGCTTGCCAATCTCCCCGGTGGCTACCGGTTCATGACGCTGAAGGAGCGATGGATCTGCAGATCCCCACGCCTGGCCGAGAGGATGTAGGTGCCATGCCCCAACCGCAGCGGGACCTGGCTGGCCACGGCGAAGCTCGCCACTTTACGCCCATGCAGATCGCGCACCTCCACTTGGCCCATGCCCTCGATGCCCACCATGCGCAGGACGCCACCCTGGTAGGTGATCCCGAACTCCTTGCGGGCCGCCTTCGTCAACGCCTTGCTCGACAGCGTGGGATCCGCTCCGAACAGTTTCACGTCGCGGAGGCTGAAATGGGCTTGCGCCTGGCTGATGAAGGGGTGCGACTCGTCGAGAATCCGTGCTTCGAAGGCGAAACGATCGATCAACGAGGCGTTCAACGACCGGATTCCCACCGAATCGGAAACGGTGAGGTTTTCCGTCGAGACGCAAACCACGCCGGTCTTCGACGGGATCGGAGCCTGGAAGGAGGTTCCGACCGCGCTACCCGCCTCGTGCACCTTCAAGATAAGGCCCACCGAAGGATAGATGGTGTCGACCCGCAGATCGAATTGGATGGCTTTGAGGCCCTTCAGATCGAATCCACGATGGATGTCTGTGGCGATGCCTGCCCATCCAGCCTGCGCGATCCACTGCTCGTCGATGGTCTTGTCCAAATACGCTTCCACCTTGGCGAATCCGGGCTTGACGGTGATGAACGACCGGGAGTTTCCTTTCGTTTGCATCATGTCCTGGGGGATTTCGCTTCCTGTGTCAGAGTATGTGTACCACCATCCCCCCAAGGTGCTGAGGCTTTCCTCCTTGAAATTGTCGAGCCGGATCACATTGGCCCCCTGGCACGAATCCTTCGCCGAAGGCGGAGGAGGAGGCTCCACCGCGGGCACGATTCTCAAGGAGTCAATACCCAGAAGCCGGATGTCCTGGATGTCCAGGATCTGTTTTTCCATGGTGGGACCCACGCACCGGGAGCACACCTTCCCCATCTGGGTGCCATTGGCGGAATAGAGGGTGGTCGGCGCGATCCTCAAGGCGATCACCTGGCTCAGCACCGAATCCAGGGACGGGTAGTCCGCAGGGGGCGTCCACCACATGGGCGGTGCGAAATCCAAACGATCCAGCATGGCGGTCTTCCATACGGAGTCGGCGGCCAGGATCTTCACGCCCGTCACGGGATTGTCGTAGGTGGTCCCCTGGCGGATCTGCTCGTCGGTGTAGGCGCGGGAAAGGATGCTCACACCCAGGTTGTCGGTGATCTTGTAGGCGTTGCGGAACTTGAAGCGGATCGCCCAGAGCTTGCGCAGATCCACCGTGGGCCAGTCGGCGCGCAGGGGGTGGATCAATCCGACATTGGCGGTGTACCCGTTGCCGTTGGGAGTCGTGGCCGGCTCGGAGGCGATCACCGGAGCATCGAAGCGCAGGTACCCTCCGGGGACGGACACCGTCGCCTTCGAAGCGGGATTGGCGTAGGCGGAAACGCCGTAGATCGCATTGGCCTTGGCGGAATCCAGCGCCGCATTCGCGTACGCGGAGACGAGGTAGCCCACCGTATCCACCACCGGTGGCGGCGGAGGAGGCGGAACGACGATGGTGGTGTCGATGATGGTGTCGCGTGGCCAAGGCTGTTCCACGAGGAGCCCTTCCAAGGTCAACCCGCGGATGTCCAGGACCTGCTCTTGCATGGTGGGTCCCACGCACTTGGTGCAAGCCTTCCCCATCGAGGTTCCGTTCGAGCTGTAGAGGGTCGAAGGAACGATCTGCAGGTACTTCACGGACTTCAGGACGGAATCCCTGTCCGGGAAGTCGACCGTGGGGATCCACCATTTCGGGGGGGCGAAATCCAGGATGTCCAGGGTGGCGGTCACCCAATCGGAGTGGGCGGCAAGTCCCGCCTTCGTGGTGATCGAATTCTCGTACAGGGTCTGGCCGGAAACCGCCGATTGTGGATAGGCATCGGATCCGATGGCCACCTTCAGCGCATCGGTGATCGGCTTGTTGTTGCGGTACTGGAACTGGATGGAGGTGATTCCGCGCATGTCCATCGCCGACCAGTCGGCGGTCAGAGGGTGGATGATTCCCACGTTGGCCGAGTAGCCTTCGGTGCTGTCGGAGGCGATCCTGGAGGCGACGAAGCGCAGGTAGTTGCCGGTGGAATCGGGCAGCACGCTCAAGGTGGCGGAAGAACTTGGATTGGCGAAGGTTTGGATTCCGTAGAACTGGTTGACCTTCGCCGAATCCGCGGCGAGGGTGTTGTAGTCGGACAATTTCCAGCCGGCCAATGCGGGGATGGCAGAAAGCGCCACCGCCAAGGAGGCAAGAGACAGACGACAGGGGTCGCATCTTCTCATCGGGTGTTCCTCGATTCGGCGCAGGTTCCGGTGGGGCACCGCCCTAACCACGATGGTCCGATTCCCGGGGCGAGAGTCCCTAGGGCAGCTCCGGAGCCCGCGCTTCCTGGAGTGTAGGATTATGTCCGGAAAAGGTTCGGAGGATTCCGTGGATATTTTTTCTTGAGAAGTAAGCCGTCCTCCGCCCTTGGACCTAAAAGCCACCCGAACCGATCCAGCGAATTCCGGCACTCCTTTTCCGGAGTCGCTCCTCTCGCGGAGGCGGGAGGGCTGGCCACGAAAAAAGGCCGGAAGGCGATCGCCCCCAGCCTTTCCGATGCGGAACACGAAGCCCGAATCGTCAGGGCTTGGTGTATTCCTTCAGGGCTTCCAGGTTGGTCACCACGATCTCCACGCGGCGATTCATCTCGCGGCCTTCGGCGGTCTTGTTGGTGGCCTTGGGCTTGGTGTCGCCATACCCCTTGGCGGAAATCGTGGAAGAAAGCTCCGGGTGGATTCCCGTCAGGTACTTCTTGACCGCCTGGGCACGGGCCTTGGACAACTTCAGGTTGGCACCCGGGCCTCCCTGGTTGTCGGTGTGGCCACCCACCTCGAAGCGCAGCTTGGGGTACTTGACCAGGATCGCGCCGATCAAATTCAGATATGGACGCGAATTGGCCGTGATCGTGGCCTTGCCCAGCTCGAAATAGACGGCATCGAGGTTCATCATGCCGGTCTTCAGGAACGATGCTTCCAGATCGCCGCGCTTGAGGCGTTCCTCCTCGATCTGTCGACGCGCGTCGGCCAGGGCCATGGAGTCCTGTGCGGAACGGCGAGCCAAGCTGTCGTTCATCCGGGCCACCTGGCTCTTGGCATTGTGCCGACAATTGTCCAGGGCGATGGAATCGAGCCTGGACTTGTAGACCAGGGAATCCCGCTCCAACTCCGCTTCACGGACCGCACCACGAAGACTGTCGATGCGCTGCCCCAGCTTCACCCCTTGGGCCTCGCAATCGGCCACCTTGCCGCGCAGCGCCAGGCGTTCCAAGGAATCGTTGCGGCGGATGGTGGCGCGATCGCGCCGCACCGAAGCAGCCAGGTCGAAGGGAATCGATATCCCGTAGAAGGCCCGCCATGTGTCCAATGTGTTGTTGAACGCGACCGGCGCGGGCTCTCCCGGAACCATCGCCGCCGTCTCCTTGCGCTCGGAGGAGGCGCGCACGTCCACTCCCGCCACCAGCTGGACGGCGGCCGGCAGATGGAAGGTGAGGGATCCTGTGACCCAGGTCCGCTCGCCCAAGTCAATCGCGTCGAGCAGGGTGCGGGAGTGTCCTTCGAAACCGATGCTCAGGAGGGGATGGGGATCCAGTTCCAGGGCCGCGTCCAACAAGGCCAAGTCCTCCACGCCATCCTGGATGGAATAGTTGAGTCCCTGGTTGAGGTGGATCCGGACGGGGAAGCTCACCGAACCCCAGCGCAAGGTCTGGATCAAGCGAACTTGGAAGTCGTAGCCGTTGCGGGTTTCGAAATAATTCCACCCGTCGGCGAGGATCTGCCCGTTCCTACGTGAGGCGATTTCCGGGGTTCCTCCGGAGGTGCCGGTGACCAACCCTCCTTGGAGGGCCAGACGGAAAGGATAGGCGGTATCCCAGGGAGCGGTCAGCTGCACCTGGCCACCGGAAGAGCCGAATCCCGCGTTCTGGGATACCCCTTTGTCGGCGGGGACGCCGTACACGCTGGTCCAGGCGGAGAGATCGGCCCAATCGGACACCCCCAACCCCAGAGCGAAGGTACCGGCATGGAAGTCGGCGCGATCCAGAAGCGATCCGGGGCGTTCCACCTTGTGGTAGCTGCCTGTGCCGGAAAGCAGGAGGACCCCTTCTCCAAGCGCTTCGCCGGATCGGGTTTGGGTGAGTCCCCGCGTTCCGTTCCAGTGGAAGGACTGCGGATAGACGATGTCCGAAGCCAAGGACGTCGCCGCAAGCGGCAGAAGAAGGGTCATGAACGAACGCACGTCGACCTCCTGAACAGGCTGTGTGCCAGGAATGAAACAAACTGTCCGGAGAATTGGCCATGGCTTCCCGGAGGAACCGCCGCCGGGCGACCGCGTACGGCGCACAAGTGGGTAGATTGGATGCATGTCGGAGGCTTTGCCGAAAGGCTCCCTGGAGCCGATGCCGCAACTCACGGAACGCCAACGGGCGGTCCTGTCGTCGATCGTCCGCCGTTACATCGGCAACGCCGAGCCCGTGGGTTCCCGGCAGGTGAGCAAGGACATCGAAGATTCGCTTTCGCCAGCCACCATCCGCAACGTGATGAGCGACATGGAGGAAATGGGGCTGATCGACCAGCCCCATACTTCTGCGGGAAGGCAGCCCACCGATCGCGGATTCCGCATCTGGGTGGACCAGATCATGCCTTCGACGACGCTTTCCGATCAGGAGCGCCATCTGGTGGACGCCACCCTGGCCTCGGCGCGTTCGGAGGAACAACTGTTGGCCGCCGCCGCCCTGGCCTTGGCGGAAATCACCCGGCTTCTTGGCGTGGCCATCGCTCCGGTCCTGGACCAAAGCCGATTGGACCGCCTGGAACTGGTGCCGGTCGCCGACACCACCCTTCTGGTGGTCGCGAGCTTCGGATCCGGGCTGGTCCGTTCCATATCCGTGGACACCGGGACGGCGCTGACCCGGGAGGAGCTCTCCGACCTGGTCCGCAAGGTGCATCTCACCGCATTGGGCCGCACTCCCCAGGAACTGCAACGGAATCTGCAGGCCATCGAAGCCGGCGAAATCCGCCCCGCCGAAGACCCCTTCCACGACAAGCTGACCTGTCTGATCCTGCGCACCCTTCTGGAAGTGTCGCATCCGGTGCGCACCCACGACGCCTATCTCCAAGGCGTGGGGAATGTCCTGAGCCAGCCGGAAATGGGCGAGCGGCGTTCCATGGTGAACCTGGTCCAACTCATGGAGGACCGCTCCATTCTCGCCCAACTTCTCCAGGATCGAATCGGGCACGATGGAGCCGCATGCATCACGATCGGCTCGGAAAACCGGGTGGAGCACCTGCGCAGTCTCTCCCTGGTCACCCGCAACTACCACCTGGGCAATGCCAAAGGGAGCGTGGGAGTGCTGGGCCCCACCCGCATGCCCTACCCCAAGCTGATCGCGGCGGTGGACTACATCGCCTTGCGCCTTTCCCAAGGCTGACCCTCCCTTTCCACCAGATCGTTCCATTCCACCCTCCAGGAGAACCCCGCATGAGGATCCATCCCGAAAACCCCGTTCCATCCGACCCTCGCCCCGAGGCGACACCGGAAGCCGTGGACACGTCGCGCTCGATGGAGATCGACATCTACCGGGCGAGCACAGACCGCTCCAAGCTCCTGTCGGTTCCCGCGGGAACGGATCTTTCGACGATCCAGTTTCCTTCGACGCTGGACGAGGACCTGCATTCGGTCCGTCCTTACAAGGCAGGTGTCACCATCACCCGCGGAACGCCCGCCTTGGGTCTGGATGTGGAGGACATCTATTCCCAGATCCTGGCGCAGGGATTCGCCGCCCACCTCCTGAAGGCGTCCGGCTCCATCGAGATGGGCGTGCGGATGGGAATCCAGCCCCGGTAGCCTCGCGCCCATCGCCGATGCCGCATCGGTGTCGTCGATGCCGTTGTGGAATGGCTACGTTTCGGTCCATCTCATGATCGGCTCCGAATCTTCCATCCTCTGGGCGAAAGCGACCGGCGTCCTCCAACGCATGCTGGCGCCGGAGGTCCATGCGCGCCAGATCGCCCCCTTGCGCTGCCTGGAGTTCTCCCAGACTTCGCTGGTCCTGGAGGCTCCCGTCGATTTTCCTCTGGACGCCTTCCGCAAGAGCTTCCAGGGACTGGTGGAGATGGCCGCCGAGCAGACCGTCGGAGCCACCCCTCGCCTGACCTTGCAGCAGAGCCGCCCGGTGCTGCAGCCCAATCCGGAGTCGCGCAGCGGCGAGATCGCTCCGGTGCTCATGAATCCGCGTTTCACCTTCGACACGTTCGTCGTGGGCGGAAATTCCCAGTTCGCCCATTCGGCCGCCAAGGCGGTGGCAGACGCTCCCGGTCGCACCCGGTTCAATCCCCTGATGATCTACGGGGGCTCCGGGCTGGGCAAGACCCACCTCCTGCAGGCGATCGGCAACCAGATCGAGACCCGCTTCCCGGAAATCCGGGTGCGCTACGTCCCCACCGACGACTTCAAGAACCAGTACATCTACCACGTCCAGAAGAACCTGGTGAACGACTTCTCCAGCTACTACCGAAACCAGGTGGACGTGCTCCTGATGGACGACATCCAGTTCCTGGTGGGTCGCGACGCGCTCCAGCAGGAGTTCTTCCACCTGTTCAACGCCTTCCACCAGTCAAACCGCCAGATCGTGCTCACCTCCGACTGCTCGCCCGGCGATCTGCAAGGCCTGGAAGAGCGTCTGGTGAGTCGTTTCCAATGGGGACTGTCGGTGGACATCCAGCCGCCGGACCGCGACACCCGCGAGGCCATCCTGCGCAACAAGGCGCAGGAGGAGAACCTGGATCTCTCCGAGGAGATCATCTCCTACATCGCCGAGAACATCGACACCAACATCCGCCACCTGGAAGGCATCGTGCGCCGTTTGATCCTGGAAGCCAGCATCCAGGGTGGCAACGTGACGTTGCGCCTGGCCCAGGATGTGGTGGAAGCCCAGGCTCCGCGCGGATCCACCCGCCGATTCTCGCCGCAGGAGATCGCCCAGGTGGTCGCAGACTACTACCGGGTGGAACCACTCAGCCTGTTCGCCGAAAACCGCGGCACCAAGGACGTGAGCCACGCCCGCCAGGTGGCCATGTACCTGGCCAAGCAGCTCACGCAGCTGCCCTACAAGTCCATCGGCGGGCATTTCGGGGATCGCGACCACTCCACCGTGATCCACGCCTGCGACAAGGTGGGCAAGGAAATGAAGGACTCTCCCACCCTGCGCGCCGACGTGGAGCACCTCCTGAAGGTCCTGCGATAGCGTCTTGGCCGTGAGCATCCCATCATCGCGATTGCTGGTGCAGTGGCACATCACCGACCGGTGCCCCCGACGATGCTCCCACTGCTACATCCCCGACCATTCCCTGGAGCCTCCTCTGGAAAACCTCCTGGCGATCCTGGACCAGTGGGTGGCCCTGGACGCACGCGCACGGGAGGCCTCCCCGGATGCATGGAAGCTGGACTTCAATCTCACCGGGGGGGAACTTCTGAGCCACCCGCACTGGCGCGAATTCCTCGATGCGTTGCGATCGCGTCTTCCCCGATCACGCGTGGCTCTGCTTCTGTCCGGGGAACTTCTCACCGACGCGATCGCCGACCACCTGGCAACGCTGAACCTGCGCTACGTGCAATTCTCGCTGGACGGAAGCCGCGCGGTGCACGAGGCCATCCGAGGCCCCAAGGCATTCCGGACGGCCATCGAGGCCGTCCGCAGGACCTCGCGAAGGGGCATCCCCACCGTGGCTTCCCACACAGCTTTCCCAGGGCGGCTGGGAGAGCTCGCCCCGGCCACCAAGGCCGCGCGGAACGCCGGAGCCGAATCCATCTGGACCGATCGGGTGGTGCCCGGACCAGGCGATGCGCATTGGGATGCGGGCTCCACCCAAGCCTACCTGGACGAGCTTCGCGAGGTGTCGCAGGAATTGTCATCACGGAAATTCAAGGTGCGCACTTCCCGTGCCTTGCAATTTCTGACTTGCGGCGGCAGGGCGTACCGTTGCACCGCGGGCGAGTCGCTTCTTTCCGTGCTGCCGGACGGCACTGTGCTGCCCTGCCGACGCCTGGACGATCCGGTGGGGTGCCTGCCCGACGACGACCCCTGGGAGATCTGGACCACCTCCCGGAAACTGCGGATCCTGGCCGAACGCGCAGCGGAGGAATGCCACAGCTGCATGTTCGCGACCGTGTGCCAGGGTGGCGCTCCCTGCCTTTCCTTCGCGCAGACAGGGGATCCCACCCGGCGGGATCCCGCCTGCTGCGTTCCCGAATGGGCGCGATCGCAAACGACCCGAAATCGGACGGACGTTCCGTTGTGACGTTCCGTTGTAGAGACGCCCCACCGGGGCGTCTCTACAACGTGTCGGGATTGCGGAATTACCATTTTGCCCATGCTCGAACCCCTACGCATGATTCCCGGGCCCCTGTTCCTTCTGATCCTTGTCGTTCTCACCGGACTGGGGATCTACCTGCATTTCTTCCGGCCCTGGGGGCCCAGCCAGGTCGATCCCATCGTGGAAATGCGGTTGACGCCCTTCGAACTGGCCTACCTGGCCCGGGGGCCTCGCGGGGTGATCGAAACCGCCCTGGCCACCGCCGACACGCAGGGCCTTCTGCAGGTGGACAGCCAAACCAACCTTGCCACGCTCCGGCCCAATGCCCGGACCGATGATCCCGTGGTGGCCGAACTCCTGAAGGAACTGGCAGAACAGAACGGCTCGCTGCGCGATCTGAAACTGACCGCATCCGTGGACTCCATCCGGAAGGACCTGATGGAAGCGGGTCTGCTGGACCGCACCACCCAAGGCCAGGTCGCCCTGAGGGGATTGCTCGTGTTCGGATCCCTGGAAGCCTTGGCCATCGCCAAGCTGGCGCTTGGAATCATGCACAATCGTCCCTCCGCCTTCCTGGCCTTCTTCATGTTCGCCCTGTTCATGATCTTCGTCACGAGCCTCGCGGCCAAAGGCCGACGCGGCTTTCCCACCATCGCCGGACGCCGATGCCTGGCCAACCGCCGACGCGCCCTGGAGCCCCTGTTGGAGGATCCCCAGGCTACGCAACATCGCGCCGACGCGCGCCCCTTGATGACTTCCGTCTACGGATTCCAGGAATTGTCCACTTCGGCCTGGGCGGCGGCGATTCCGCTGGCGGCCATCGCCGTCGCCACCAGCCCGCTGTGGCTGAACCCAGCCGCCCATGCCTCCAGCGGATGGTCCGGCAGCGATGCCGGAGGGTGGTCGTTCGGCTCCTCCGACGGCGGATCGTCGGATTCCGGTTGCGGAGGGGGATCCAGCGGCGGCGATTCCGGTTGCGGCGGAGGGGGCGGCTGCGGAGGATGCGGAGGCGGCGGGGGAGATTGATGGCGCGCGCGATTCCAGGCCGTAGAGATGCCCAGGCGGGGCATCTCTACATTTGCGGGCGCCGTCACGCAATTCCAATCCGCCAGGAGGATCGACCATGTCCCGCCACATTCCGTTTTCGCTGATCGCCGCCGCAACGGTTTCCGCCGCCGTTCCGCACACGTTCAAGGCCAGCGACCCCGCGAAGGCCTCCGAAATCAACGACAATTTCCACGCCTTGGACAGCGTGGTGGGCACCAAGGCCGACCAGTCCGTGGTCAGCGCCCTGGCCACGGCGATCGCCACGAAATCCGACGCATCCCTGAAGGACAGCCTGAAGGCTCGGGTGGATACGGCATCCTTCCAATCCCTGCGCACGAAGCTGCGCGCCGACAGCACCCGACAAGCCACCGATCTGGCCGCGAAGGCGGCGAAGTCCTGGGTGGAATCGGAGCTTTCCTCCCGCCCCACCCGCTCGTGGGTGGACAGCCTGGCCACAAGCAAATCGATCCCCGGCTGGAAGGACAGCCTGAAGACCCGCGTGGACACGGGCACGTTCAATGCACTTTCGCGCACGAACACCGCGGACCACCAGAGCCTGGCCAAGAGCATCCCCACCAAGCCTGCGAGTCCGGCCAACAACACCCTGGTGAAATTCGACGGCAGCGGAGGTCTCGCCAACTCCTCACTGACCGACAACGGATCCACGGTCACCACCTCGGCCACCTTGGTGGCCCCCCTGTTCCAGGGTATCCTCGGATTCCGCGATACGCGCGACTCCAATTCGACTCCTGCTTCCATCCCCACCGGAACGCAGTTCGACTTCAAGGGCTGTTCCAACATCGGCATCGCTTCCGCCGGGTTTTGCGGATTGATGACCTATCGACCTTGGGGATCGGGGATCGATTTCTCCGGAGGCCCCATCCACCAGATCGGATTCGCCCAGTCCGGTCGGTTGTGGCATCGCGTCAGTTCGGGCAACACCTCTTGGGGTGCATGGAACCGCTTGGCGTACACGGGCGAGTCGGTAGCTTCCACCGGAGGGACCGTCGACGGCGACCTGAGGGTGACGGGAAACCTCACCACCAGACCAAACATCCCCGTGGCCGACTACGTGTTCGAGCCCGGCTACGCGCTCGCGCCCTTGGCGGAGGTGGAAGCCTACACCAAGGAGCACAAGCATCTTCCCGAGATCCCCAGCGCGAAGGCCATCGAAGCGGGCGGTCTGGACCTGGCGCGGATGAACCTTCTGCTTCTGAAGAAGGTGGAGGAATTGACCCTCCACGCGATCCGGCAGGAGAAGGCGCTGGAGGATCAGGAGAAGGTCAACGAAGAGTTGCGTCGCAGCCTGGAGGAAATCCAGGCCAAGCTGGGACGTTGAATCATATGCAGTGACGCCGCAGCGTGGCGTCACTGCATGTGCGGGCCACCTTGGATCAGAACGTCTTCATGCTGATCGAGACCACGGCGTTCCTGCCGGAGCCCGTGATCGATTCCACCTTGAAAGCACAGTACGGTCCGGTGGCGATCTCCACCGCGTAGTAATGCCCCACCACAGCTGCAGCACTCTGGCTGTTCGTTGAACCGGAGAGAAGCTCGGCCTGCGATGCCGTGGTGATGGGAGTCACACCGGCATCGGCGATGTAGGTGAAGTTTTTCGTGTTCCAGCTCGTCAGAGCCCCCAGTCCCTGAAGGCTGGCCTCCGAGGGCGAATAGAACGTCGGCACGCCGGAACCGCTGGCGAGGAACAGAAGGTCGATCGAGGCGACCTCCGCATCCGTCTTCGCACCGGAACTATAGGCGATCTGCCCATCGAGATCCAATGCGGAAGCCTGGACCGCGTTCTGGGCACCCAACTCGAGCTTCGGCCAGTTGGTCGGCGTGACCGGATCGACGATCACGGCGCCGCCATCGACGAGATAGATGTCGAATCCAGCAGTGGAGGAGCGACCGGAACCATTCACCGTGGATACGAAGATCATGGCGATGTCCCCGGATTTCGTCCCGATTCCGTAGTAGTGCCCGACGACGACGGCGACGGCGTGCGTGCCTCGATCATCCAGGGCCTGCGCGACGACCCCCGTGTTGGCCGGCTTGGATGTGCCCATGTCGACAAGCTCTGTCTTGTTCAGCGTGGTCCAGGCGGAGAGCGAGAAGGCTCCCGTGGCCGCGTAGTCGGGAGACATGAAGGATGCCGTGGAACCATCCGCACCGAAGATCACGTCGATGGTCCGGTAGGGAATGCCCGCCCCTGCGGTGTAGACGGTTCCCGCATCCGTTCCGCTCAGTTCGATGAAGGAGCCTGCAGCGGCGCTCTGCGCACCCGCCTCGACTCTTCCCACATTCACGAACGGCTCTCCCACCACGGACGATTCGATCGCGAAGGTCGTCGATTCCGATGCGACTTTTCCATTCAGGTCCGTCACGGCGACCGTGATCGTGTACAAGCCTGAAGGCGCAGACGAAGAAATCGCGATCTGCTTGGACAGGTTGGCCGGGGAGGAGTTGACCGTGAACGATGCGGGGAGTGTGATGGAACTTTCCGAGGGCCCGGAGACGGAATACCGGACGGTCGCCGAGGACGTCCCGAAGGAGACCGTCCCGCGCGTGGAGATGAGGGTTCCCGCGGAGAGATTCGCGTTGTCCACGCCAAAGCCAGAAATCACGGGAGCGACTCCGGAGCTGGAGCCGGACTTCACCGTGAAGGCCAGCTCCTTGGTGGACACGGCCCCGGACTTCTCGGTGAGGGTGAGGATCAGGACGTAGGAGCCCGCCTTGGCGGTGGAGAGGGCGGACACCTTCCAGCCGCTGGAGGCGAAGGTCTTGTCGCCGATCTTCGGCATGGACACGAACTGAGGAAGGAAGGAATTGGTCGCGAGGTTGCCGGAGGCGTCCTTGACGGAGTAGTCGATCGAGACGAGCCCCGTGTCCGAGGAAGCCGCCACGCTGACGTCCACCGAAGCTCCGCCGGCGGTCAGCTCGGTGCTGGAGAGGTTCGCCGTTATGTTGGCCGGCGCGGTGTCCTTGCCTGCGGAATCTGTGGTCTTGTCGCATGCGCTCAAACCCAGGAGCAACGCGCTCCAGGCGAGCAACACTTTGGTTCGGGTCATGGAATGCATCCTGTCGATGGGGTTTTGGAGATGCCGGGCGGGATAGGGCCCGGGCAGAGGGACGCAAGGTTAGAAAATGTCCTCGAGTCCTATTTTGTGGCCATGACCCACACCACATTGATCCAAGCCTCGGAGCTCCTGGCCCACCTGACCGATCCGGATTGGATCGTGTTCGACGTGCGACACGACCTCTTTTCGCCACGTACGGGAATCGACGCGTGGTGCGCGGGCCACATCCCGGGAGCCCATTTCCTCCCGCTGGACGAGGCCCTGTCCGGCGCCAAGACCGGCCACAATGGTCGCCACCCGTTGCCGGAACGCGCCTCGCTGGTAGCCATCCTCGCCGGCATGGGAGTGGGGCGCAACAGCCAGGTGGTGGTCTGCGACGACCATGGAGGGATGTTCGCGGCACGCCTGTGGTGGCTCCTCCGCTGGTTGGGACACGCGAACGTGGCGGTCCTGGATGGAGGGATCCGTGCCTGGGTCCAGGCCGGCGGAACCCTGGACCGGAATCCTCCGGCCACCCGCGCCTGGGGAGATCTGACGGATCGCCCCTCGCTGGTGGGAACCGTCACCGCGCAACACATCCTGTCCAACTTGCACTCCAGGAACCTGCTTGTGGTGGATGCCCGCTCCGCCGACCGCTTCCGCGGCGAGAACGAAAACCTGGACCCCGTGGCCGGACACATCCCCGGTGCCTGCAACCGTCCCATCGCCCGCAACCTGGACGAACAGGGCCGTTTCCGAAGCGCGAAGGAGCTGCGGGAGGAATTCGAAGCGATCCTGGGGGACATTCCCATGGACCGCGTGGTGATGCAATGCGGTTCGGGAGTCACGGCCTGCCACAACCTTCTGGCGCTGGAGATCGCGGGTCTGCCCGGAGCTTCGCTCTATCCTGGATCGTGGAGCGAATGGTGCGCCGACCCCGCCCGCCCGGTGGAACGCACGGCGGGCTAGTCCATCCCTTCCAGGGAAGCCTCCTGCGCGGGAAACCGGACCATCCGCAGGGCGCCGGGGCGATCGGCGCTGCGGAGCACGGCGCGATCGGCCAGCCGCGCATCCCCCCAGACGAGCACGGTGCGCCGGGCGCGCGAGATGGCTGTGTACAGGATCTGTCTGGTCAACACCGGCGTATCGCGGTCGGGCAGGCACAGGAACACCTCCTGGAACTCCGAACCCTGGGCCTTGTGCACGGTGACCGCCCAGGCCGACACGAGCCCCTCGAGCTGGTCGACGGGCACCGCCGCGAGGGTGTCCCCCTTGCGGAACAACGCCTGGGGGCGTCCCTCTCGACGCACCACCACGCCCAGATCCCCGTTCCAGAGATCGCGCGAAGGGTGGTTGCGCGTCAACATCACCTGCTGGCCCGGCAGGAACCTGTCCCGGGGGTCGCTACCGGTCCGGCGCGCCAGCCAAAGATCGGCCAACCGGTTCCGTTCGACCGTCCCGCACGATCCATCGTGGACCGCGCAGAGGATGCGCGACGCTTCCAGCGCTTCCAGGAGCGGATCCGGATCGATGGCGCCGGAGGCCTGGAACCGATCCAAGGCAGTTCCGAACCGATCTTCCAGCCATCGATCGAGGATTCCATCCAGACCACGCGCGCCCAGGTGCACCACCATGCCCGGGACGGAACGCGTCATGTCCGGATGGCGTTCGCGCCCCCTGCCGTGAAGCCAGCTCCCCACCGCGTCTCCATCCGCGACCTTGCGACAGATTTCGGCAATTTCGCCCGTGTTGCGGTGGGTGTGGGTGAGATGGACGCGGAATGGCTCCAGATCGGGATTGGCGGCGAGGTCGGCCAGGACCGCACCCGCCTCCACCGAGGGGAGTTGGTCGGGATCCCCGACCACCACCACACGGGCGCGGGGATCCAAGGCGGCCACGAAGGCGGAGAACAACGGAAGATCCGCCATGGACGCCTCGTCGAGGACCACCACCTTGTGCGGAAGGAGATGCCCCGGGCGGTGGCGGAAGGTGCCGTCGGGCCTCGCCCCCAGGAGCCCGTGGAGGGTGGACGCGGAACACGAGGCCAAGCTCCGTCCATGGATCGGGATGTCCGCGGAATCCCCCAGGTTCCGTCCCAGGCTTTCGGAAAGGCGTGCCTTGGCCCGACCGGTGGGAGCGCAGAGCGCCACCTCTTCCGGCTCGAGCCCCCCCATGCACCGCGCCAGGGCCAGAAGGATCCTGGAGACCACGGTGGTCTTGCCCGTGCCGGGACCGCCGGTGAGCACCAGGAAGGGAACCTGGAGCGCGCGCTCCACCGCGCGGCGCTGGTCGCGGTGCAAGGGCGGACCCGACAGCGAATCGATCTCCTCCAGGGCCTGGTCCATCGCTTCCCTGTCGAAGGTGCCGGAGCGGGCCAGGCGGCGGGACAGCAGGTCGGCGAGGTCGGTCTGCGCACGATGCATGCGCGAGAAGGCCATGCGCCCCTCGTGGACCACCACCAGCGGCAGAGGCTCCCGTCCCGCGGGCCCGAAGAGAGGCGCGTGGGCGAAGGGGTCGGCAACGATCGACGCCAGCGCTTCCCGCACCGACTCCAGGGCGGCGTCCTTGGCCGAGGCCACCGATTCCAGGTGGGTGTCCATGTCGAATTCCCGCAGGGTGCGATCGGGCCTGGATTCGAAGGCATCCCGGAGGTCCCGTCGGACATCGTCGGCCGACGACTGGGGATGGCCTCCCCGCAGGCGCGACAGCATCGCCAGGACGACAAGACGGATTCCGTCAGACCGATCCCCGGACAGCGTCCTTTCCAGGCGCAGCGCCGGGACATCCACCTTGCCTGCCAGGAACAGCTGCAGGGCCAACCTGGCCAATGCCCGATCCTCCATCGATCGGACCTCGGGTCCCAGATGGCCTTCCAGGAACGCATCCATCATTTCCGGCCTCCCCCGACCCGCCCGCGCTCGTGGAGCCAGCGGCGCACCCGGCGATCGATCGTTCCGTCGTCCGCTCCGGGCTCCACGACATGGACCCCGCAGGACATCGTGGCCGCATCCGCGAAGGCCCGGAGGTAGACCACCATCGCCCCTCCGAACGCCTCGCCGTCGGGCAGGGCCGAGGCCACGGTGCGTCCGTAGAGTCGCGCCTGGAGATCGTAGGCATGTTCGACCACGGACGCCTCGAGCGTTTCGGGAGTCCAGGTCGCCAGACTGGTGGTCTTCCAATCCAGCAGGTACCAGACCCCCTCCAAGCGGAACATCAGGTCGATGTATCCGACCATCCATCCGGCCACCTTCCCCCCGGCCCGGACGGGAGAGCCATCTTCCCCGAAGGCCCAGTGGAATTCGGTCTCCGGTCGGCGGTCCCCCGGCGGCACATCGCACAAACGCACGTGCCTCCCTCCGGGAAGAGGCAGGGGGCGGACCATGACCTCGCGAAGAAGCGATGCCACCCGTTCCGCCAACCCGGGATCCACCCCGTGCCGGGAAAGCGCCCGACCCACTTCGGCCAGGGTTCGCGGAGGGATGGCGCCATCCGCCATCCAGGAATTGTCGTGCTCCGGGCCCATCCAGGATTCGAGGATCCCGTGTAGCGCGTCCCCGGTCCGGGCGCCGCGCGGAAGCCAGGCGTCGGGAAGGTCCTCCATGGCGATCGAAGCGCCCGCTTCCTCCTCCGAAGGATGGGCGCGTCCTTCCAGGAGCGGGAGATCGTTCCTGGAACGCGCGACCTGGGTGTAGGATGCCGCGTGCAGGGTGCGCTCCGGCAGGGAAAGATCACTGAGTTCGGATTCTTCGTGGACCGCGGCGATTCCCGCCGGAACCTGGGGTTGGATAGCGCCATCCACCGCGGGAGGAGGTTCCTCGAGCCACCACACTCCGGGCGATGGCGATTTCCACTGGGCGAAGAGCGCATCCGCCAGGGGTCCCTGGGGAGTGATCGCACCCTTGGCGGTGGTCTTCACGTGGCAGGGAGCCACCAGAAGGAGCTTGGGGCGGGTGATCGCCACGTAGTGGAGGCGCCGCGCCTCCTGCTCCTGCTGTCGATCGGCGCGTTCCTTGGCCGATGCCACCACCGCGCTCCACTCGGGGCGTTTTTTGTCTTCCTTGAGGAATCCCGGGAACAACCGGGGCGACGGCGAGCCGTCTTCGTCGTCGATCCAGCTCCGGACGATCCCTCCATGTTTCTTCGCGCCACCGGCGAGGAACACCACGGGAAATTCCAGACCCTTGGAGACATGCATGGTCAGGATCTGGACCCTTCCGCGGTCGGTCGCGCAAGCCAGGAGGTTGCGGTCGTCGCCGGCCTGTTCCAGACCCTCGGCGAGACGGCGCAGGTGTTCGCACAGCTCGGGGACGCCCCCCTGGCCCGCCACCAGGAATTCCAGGCACTCCCCCGCCACCTGCCGGAAATCCATCCATTGGCGATCTCCCTGGGGCGAGCCCAGAAGACGGCCTCCCGCACCCGCATCCACCTCCAGGAGTCGGAACATCCGCGCGAAACGCCGCTGCGACGCCGCCTCGCGCATGGCATCCAGGATCGCCTCGTTCCCCTCCAGCAGCCGGGTGGCCAGCGCCAGACCCCGCGTCGGCAGATCGTGCGGCGGCGCTCCCACCGCCCGCAGGATCGCCTCCGTTTCGCGGGCGGCACGCGAATCGAACACGCCCTGCTCCTTGTAGAGGGCCCAGGGGATTCCCTGCGCGTCGAAGGCGCGGCGAAACGGCGCCGCGGCCGTCCGCGTGGAGACGACGACGGCGAAATCGCCCCAGTCCAGGATCCGCCTCTTCCACGATCCACCATCGGGCAGATCCACTTCCCGGCCGTTCAGCGCCCGGATCCAGCCCGCGCACAGGCGGGCGTACTCGGCCTTGGCCACCGGCGAGGGCCCCTCGAGCTTCGCGATCCTCACGGGATTCCGGTGGAACTCGTCCGACAATTTCCGTTCAGGCTCCCCGGCGCGCGCGGGTGGTCGCGACTGGCTCTCCGCATCGTAGAGGATCGATGGATCCTGGAACCATCCCAGGGGGCAGTCCTCGCGGAAGATGGCGTTGGATGCCTCGATCAGGCCCGGAAGGGAACGCCAGTTCTCGCGCAGCTGGTAGCGTCGCGCTCCGGCGGAGGACAGAAGGTCGCGGCAGGCGGCCTGGTAGGTGCGCACGTCCGCGCCCTGGAAGGAATAGATCGACTGCTTGGGATCCCCCACCAGGTACAGATTGCCGGCCGGAGGGCCGTCGTCCAGGAACCAGCGCCGGAAGATCCGCCACTGCAACGCGCTGGTGTCCTGGAATTCGTCGACGATGCCCACCTTCACCTGGCTACGCATTGCCTCCAGGAAGGAAGGTCTCTCCAGGGCGCGGTCCATGGATTCCAGCATGTCGTGGAAGGAGACCAGTCCGTCCTCGTCCTTGCGTCGACGCCACATCGCCACCGCTTCCAGCGCCCACTTCGCCGCGAAGGCGGCCGCCAGGCGGTCGGGCTCGGAAGAATCCTGGAAGTCCGCGAGCGTCGGTGGGTGGAGCTTGGCGCGGGGATCCAGGAGCCGCGCGGCGAGACCTTTGGCCAATTCAAGGAGATCGTCCATCGAGCGCGCCGTGGCGATGGTCTCCACCATCTCCGAACGGGCGAAGCCCCCTTTCCAATCGTCCCTCCGCAGAAGCTCCCGCAGGCATTCCTCCAGCCCCTCCTCGTCGTCGCACAACCGCGACGTGAACGGCAGACCCGACTCGAAGCGGTGGGCCTGCAGAAGGCGCAGGCAGGTGGAGTGGATGGTCCCCACCAGGCCCTCGCCCAAGTTGGCCAGATTCCGACGCAGGTGGTCCGCCTCGGCGGGATCCACGGCCTCGCGGGCCGCCTTGGAAATCCCTTTGCGGATGCGCTCCACCAGTTCGCCGGCGGCCTTCTGCGTGTAGGTGACCAGGAGGATCTCCCCCATCGCCAGCCGACGTTCCCGCAACAGACGCACGACCAGACCCACGATCGTGTGGGTCTTGCCTGTTCCCGCGTGCGCCTCCAGAACGCCGTGGCGCGAAAGATCGATGGATCCGACCAGATCAGCCAAGGTCCACCTCCACGAAGGGCCCCAGGCGCCTTGTGGCAAGTTCAGCCAGAATCCGTCCATCACCGGATTCCTCGCCGGGAAGGAGGGGCTCGAAGAGCCTTTCCAGAAGATCGGGAGGCGGAGCGTGTTCCTGTCCCGCACGCGCGTCCAGGGACTCGCGGAGTTCCGCCACGTCCAGGTCGGCGAGTCCCCGGGCCAGGATCTCCCTGGCGGGAAGGTATTCGCACCGCTCTTCGAGGAAGTCGCCCAGCAAATGCTCCCACCATCCGGGAGGCGCCTGTCGCGCGGACTCCACCACCACGTCGGTGGGCGTTTCCCGTCCGATGGTGGCCACCAGGATGGGGCCTCGCCATCCGCATCGGGCGATGGCCATCGCCAACAGGTGCACCCCCCACGATTTCGCGATCTCCACGCCGGCCTTTCGACGCGAATTCCCCGGCTCGACGGCCCCGCAGTGGACCAGGACCAGCGGGGATGCCGGATCGGAGGGCACCAGCGCCATGCCCACCTGTCCGGTCAGGCGGACCTTGGCTTCTCGGAGAGTCGTTTCCCAGGTGGACGGCTCGGCATGGCCGCCCAAGCCGAGATCCGCATCCATGACCAGGCGATGGCCCGCGAAACGCTCCTGGAGCGACACCAGGCTCGACTCCGCCCCCTCCGCCCAAGCCGACAGATCCCGCGCCTGGATTCCGGCCAGATGGGATTCGGGAAATCCCCGATCCCACGAGAGCGTACCCGCCAACTCCAGGGCGCGCACGGAGGCGTTCCCCCTGCTCCCACGCCATACCTCCCGGGCGATTTCCGTCAACAACCGCGATTTCCAAGCGGCCTCGTCCAACCGGCTGGCCCCCAGGACCTCGTGCGAAGCGTCCAGGGTTCCCGGATCCTCGTCGTCTGCCCATCCCTGGACGCGGCGCAACCGGTGCAGGAACGGATTGGCCAGGAACGACCTCAGCTCCTGGACCGAAACACGGATCGGGCCTTGGCCGGAGCGAGCGGAGGGAATCCAGGCAATCCCGGACGGCCGCACGGGCAGCAAGGCATCCGCGGGATCCCACGAGATCCCGGCGCGATCGGCGGAAAGGGGGCGCGACTCGCGGGCCAGAAGGGGAACAACGCAACGGAATCCATCACCGGAGATGGCCGCCAGGGCTTCCTCCAGCTCCAGGACCACGCTGGACGGCTCCAGGGACTCGTCGCGCTGGATGTCGCGACCGCGCCAGGCCACCACCAGACGCGAGCGCGCCGAGAGGACGGCCTGGAGGAACAGCGCGCGGTTGTCGGCCACGGGGTCCGCATCGCCCAGGATCCTCGCCTGGACCCGCAGATCGAGTCGCGTGCGCAGCGACTCGCCGGGAAACGCGTCCGAATCGAATCCAGCGAGCACCACCAGGCCGTGGGGCAGCACGTGTCCTCCCCGCAGGGGCGCGAAGGTGAGCGCCCCCGCGAAGGCCCGGGCGCCGCCCGGAAGTTCCGTCTCCAGCAGGGTGGCCACGACCTCCTCGAGCTCTTCCAGGTCCATCCGCTCGCGACCGGCCATGGCCTGGAGAGACAAGTGTTCCAGCCCTCCCACCAGACCCGCGCGGATCCTGGACTCGGCATCGTCCCCGAAGTCCACCCACCGATCGACCCATTCCACCAGACGGGAACCCAGCTCCGTCGGCGCACAGGTCCGACAGTTTTCGGCGAAGGCCCGCGACTGATGGAGGAGACGTTCCAGACAGGCGCCGAACGCGTCGACTTCCGTCGGATCGGTCGTGAAATCGCGCACCACCGGCAGGCGATCCGGAAGGCCTTGGGCGTTGTCCAACCCCAACCCCACGGCTCCGTCCACCAACGGAGCCAAGGCCAGGCGCAGCCATCCGGCGCGGAAGGTGTGCACATCCGCGGCGATCTCGGGTCCATCGCCCAGCTCGCGGCGATGCGCGGCATCCCAGGCCCGGATCATCCCGGTCGATTCCGCCCACTCCTCCCATCGCGCCACGGTCGGGCCATCCAGTCCGAGCTTCGTTTGGACCAGGGGATTGCGCAGAAGCGAAAAGACCGCGGGCCGATCCGCCCGTCCGCGCGCGAGGGACAGAAGCGATCGCACCGCCCGCGCCCACTGGCTTGCGCCCGCCGCCTCGCCCAGGACCACCCAGGGCAGATACCCGCTGTCGCCGGGGCCATGGCTTCCGAACACCTTGTGGATCGCCGCCAGGTGCCGTTGGGGATCGGCAAGCAGCACCACGGCGTCGGAGATCTTCCTCGCCGGATCCTCCGACAGCCAATCGAAGAGGCGATCGCGGATCGCCTCCATCTCCCGGGACCGTTCCGGACACTCCAGGAGGACGATCGATCCGTCCGATGGAAGCTCCCCAGACAGGATCCGTCCATCCTCCAGCTCCATCGGCTCCACGAGGGGGCCGGGCGATCGCCGCACAAGCGCCTGTTGCAAGGCGCCAAGGACGGTGGCGGGATCATTTCGTGCCACCGGAGGCTCCACGGAGAACTCGAAATCGTAGTCGGTGGCCTGGCTCCACAGGACCAGGCTTTCGCGCGAGGCTCCTCCCCAGCGACGCAGGAGGAAGGGATCGCGTTCCAGGTCCGGGCAGTGGGCCGTCGAAAGCCCCGCGGATTGGTAGTCGGCGGGCGCCAGGCGGGCGGGACGCGAACGGGACCTTTTCCCGCGCCGACGGGACGTGTCCACATCCTCCCAGAACTCGGCGCAGGGATTGACCAGAAACAGGTGGATCTCGCGCTCCTCGGAAAGCTCCAGGAGAAGATTGCGATGGAAATGGCTCACCATGTCCAGGCAGAAGACCAGGGCCGGACCTCCCCGTGGCCGCCAGCCCGCATCCCGACGCATCCGGTGCAGTCGCGGAAGCCCCAGCAGGCGTCCATCGGCCAGAGGCCCCTCTTCGGAAAAGACCGCGCCATGGAGCTCCCGCTGCCAGGCCTCGGTGACGGACTCCTCGCCGGCCTTGCCGAAGTAGGATCTGTGGGGCCAGGACTGGTCGATTCCGGACACCGCCCACCGCCCTTCCTTCCACACCGAAGGACGGTTGTACTCGTATTCCAGGAACAACCGCGCGAGTTCATGGGCCAACTGCACCCGACGCTTGGCATCGATTCCACGGTCGGTGGACAGATAGGCGCGCACCGGCTCGAAGGCATCGCTTGCCAGACGATCCTGGTCGAGGAGGGGGATCAACGCTTGCTGGAGCGCTTCCACGCGCAGGATCGCCGATCCCGGCGGAGGCTCGAGGGACGCCCAGAGGAAGCTCTCCAGGGTTGGGGTTGGCAGGCCCACCAGCGGACCCCGTGCCTCGCACAAGCGAAGCTTGAGCCACTTGGCCACCGCCGGAGAGGGAACCACCACCGGGGGCGGGCAGGCGAAATCCGTCCAACAGGCGTCCAAGGTCCGGGAAAGCTCCCGCAACAAAGGTTCGTGTCGGTTGGAAAATCGAAGATGGAGAGTCATGGTCCGCCCCCAAAGATGCGCGACGGAAGGGGTCCTCCCAAAGCCCCGATCTGGAGATATCCAGTCGGTCGTGCGTATCGGGGTTGGATCGGCGACCTCCGCGTCCAACCTTCCCGAAGCGACGCTACGACGGTTTGGTCAGGCGGAACAATCCACAGACCACCTGGGCGCGCGTCCACCCGAAATCCATCGAAACGGATTCCACCTCGAGGTCCTCGAGGCCGAGCCCCACGGCCAAAGCCCTCAAGGAAGAAACCGAGAACAGGTTCAGATGCTCGTGGAGGGCATGGGAGAAATCGGCCCGGTCTTCCAGCAAGGCCCGGATCTGCTCGTCCGTCCGATCCTGGGGGACTTCCAGGTAGAGGAGGGTCCCGGGATCCAGGACCTGCACGACCTGTTCCAGGAACGCCTTGGTGTCGCACACGTGCTCCAGCACATGGCAGACCTGGGCGAACTGGAAGGTCGTCGCCGGCGGCGGAGTTTCGACCCTGTGGAATGCGGGATCGACCAAGGGCTCGTCGGAGACGTCCAGGATCCAGACCTCCTTCGATCGGAGCGAAGGTGGCACGAACCGACCTTCACCGCCCCCCCAATCGATCACACGATGGATGGAACCGAGATCGGCATGACGAGCTAGCCGTTCTTCCACGAGGCCCATCCGGACCTCCTCCTCCTGCGATGCCTTGCCCACCCTTTCCCTGAGTTCGCGATACCACGGTTCGTACCGGCACCGTTCCTCGTCGTAGGTCGCCGAGCGGTAGTCCCGGTAGAGCCCCTGCAGCTGATCGAAGGGGTAGTCCCGATCGGGCCCCACGAACAGGCAATCCGGGCAGAGGCGAAGATCCGTGTGCACATCCACCGCCGAGAGGATCCCGGATTGCGAACCTTCGGCACGGAGAGCCCAATCGCGGAACCAGCGCACGATCGTCTTCTTGAATCGGCTCCGGGATCTGGACAGGAACAGGTCCAACTTGCGTTCGACGGAATCCACCTCGATTCCATGCACGCGCTTGAGGAAGAAGGGAGCCACCAGCCCCTTGGGGGAAACGCGCGCCCGCGCGGATCCGCAATTGCGGCAGATGCGTCCCGTTTGCGAAGTCGTTCCCTCGCGTGCTTGGTCGTTCCCATTCATGGAGATCCTCAAAAGTAGCCCACGATCGAGATTCCCTACCTTTTGTCCATGCACCAGGAACCCGCAGCCGACATGAAGCCGGGGCATTCGATCCAGGCGACCGAACCACCCGATGCCGAGGATCGAAATGCCGGAGTCTTCACCTCCTGGCTGCGGCGGATGCTGCACGCGCTGGCCACCGGATCGGACACGCGCACTCCGTGCGGCGACTGCACGGGCTGCTGTCGATCCTCCCAGTTCATCCACATCCAACCGGACGAGAAAACCACCCTCCGCGCCCTCCCGAAGGGGCTTTCGTTCCCTGCGCCCGGAGCCCCCAAGGGCACCCGGCTTTTGGGCTACGATGACCAGGGACGCTGCCCACTTCTGGCCGACCATGGCTGCACCATCTACGCATTGCGCCCCCGCACCTGCCGCGTCTACGACTGCCGGGTGTTCGCGGCCTGCGGTCTGGTCCCCTCGGCCCCGGCGGACAACCCCGTGGTCCGCCGGGTCGCGGCGTGGCGGTTCACACATCCCACCGCATCGGACGGAATCCGGCATCAAGCCGTGCGCGAGGCCGCGGATTTCCTGGAGCGCAAGGCGGACCTCTTTCCCGGTGGAAGACCTCCCTCACATCCTTCCCAGTTGGCGATCCTGGCGCTGAAGGTGCACGAGGTCTTCCTGGAGTCCGAGCGATCCGACGAGCGGAAGGTGGAGCGGATCGTGGAAGCCTCCCGGCGGTTCGAACGGCTTCGCGAGGCGTTCGAAGGCCAGGGGAAGATCAGTCGGCGGCCAGTCCGATGACCACCAGGCCCACCAGACCTCCCAGGAGCCAGCGCCAGACGCCCACTTCCTGGGTGGTCTTCCTGTTGGATGGCGAGTAGAGCAGGCCGATCTCCCCGTACGCCCCCTGGTCGTGGTCGGAATTGGCGGTGATCTGGTAGCCTCCGCGCACCATGGCCCGCACGTCGTAGGTGCGGAACATCATCAACCCCGCCTGGACGTTGGCCTGCGGGCCCACGTTGATCTTGTCGTCGGGATCGGGCTTATCCGGGAAGACGTACTCCATCCCCAGGCCGCCACCCACGAAAGGCGAAATGTCGGAGCGGTTGAAGAAGCGCACCACGTCCATCTGGAAGGCGAGGGCCGAGGGGAGGATCCCCTTGAGCTCCACGTCCAGGGTGAGGTTCTGCCGGAACTCGTACCAGTAGGAGTACCCGATCGTCAGGTTCTGCTTGGGCTGCCGCTAACGGACCTTGTCGAGCCCGGGTTCGGATGGCCAATTGGTGTTGGGCTCGGTGATGGATCGCTCGTAGCTGGAACCGATCGGATACAGGGCGCCCACGGTCACGCCGCTCATGGCGGAGCTCTTGCGGCGGAGCATCTCGTTCTCGGATTCGGCGACCGCGACGTTGTCCAGGGTTCCCGCGTCGGCGAGGGCGAGATTGTCCAGGGATGCGCGCAGCACCTGGTCCATGATCTTCGGGAGGTCGTCCACCACTTGGAAGGTCGCGCGGCGCACCACCGCGGTGGAATCCCCCGCGGCCACGGAAGACGCCGACAGGCTGTAGGTGGAACCCAGCTTGAGGATGGACATCCACAGCGCCTGCTTGGCCTGGCTCTTGGCCAGAAGCGTCTGCGCGCAGGGGATCGCCGAGCAGCCGGAATCGGAGAGATCCACCACCGCGCCTTGCCTCAGTTCTCCAAGGGTCTGCAGGAAGAGCGCCCTGGCGGGTTCGCGATCGTCCGGGGGGAGCGCGGAAAAGCCCGACGACACGACCACGACCTTTCCGTCGAGGGCCTTCCCCGCCGATGCGAAGGAAGCGAAGGCGATGGCGACAGCCCAGCAGGTACGTGCGATGGAATGCATGGATCCTCCTCGAATGGTGGGGGGGGGTGGGCGCAAAGGTAAGTCGTTTTCGTCGCCCGATCGGTTCAACTCCATCTTTGGCGGAATCCGCTCGGACAACCGGTTTTCCCGATTGCCATCCGATGCGGAGGCAACCACAGCTCCCCACCCCTGGACGCCCTAAAGACCGGGCGGATTTCGGCGGGGAAGATTCCAGCGACTAGTTTTGCCCCTCGTGCGGGCGACGCGCGAAGTCCCGCCGCCAAATTTCCTTTTCCGGATGGTAGAATTCCGACAGTCCTCCATTTCTTGCCGCAAGGTGGCTTCATGTACGATCTGATGGGACGAACGATCCTGATCACCGGTGCCTCCAGCGGGATCGGCATGGCCATGGCCAAGCAGTTCTCCCGCGAAGGCGCCCGCCTGGTGCTCTGCGCACGGCGGGTGGATCGTCTCCTTCTCCTGGCCGAAGAGCTCCGTGCCGCCCACGGCGCCGACGTGTGCCCCCTGGGTCTGGACGTGCGCGATCGCCACCAGGTGGAACACGTCTTCCGCACGGAGCTGCCCCAGAACTTCCGCAACATCGATGTGCTGGTCAACAACGCGGGGCTCTCCCGCGGCATGGATCCACTCCAGAAGGGCGACGTGGACGACTGGGAGGAGATGATCCTCACCAACATTTCCGGCCTGCTCCATGTGACGCGGCAGATCCTACCCACCATGATCGCGCGCGGGCGTGGCGACGTGATCAACATCGCATCCACCTCCGGCCACGAAGTGTATCCCGGAGGAGCGGTCTACTGCGCCACCAAGCACGCCGTGGACGCGCTCACGCGCGGCCTCCGGATGGACCTGGTGGACACCCCCCTGCGCGTGATCCAGATCAGCCCCGGAATGGTGGACACGGAATTTTCCCTGGTGCGGTTCCACGGCGACCACGATCGCGCGGCAGGTGTCTACTCCGGCATGACTCCGCTCTCCCCCGAGGATGTCGCGGATGCCGCCATGTTCGCACTCACCCGCCCTCCGCATGTGCAGGTGGGAGAAATCGTGCTCTGGCCCACCTCCCAGGCATCCTCCACCCTGGTCTCACGCCATCAGGTGCTGGACGAGTCCGTACCTCCCGACGAATCCACCTGGAGGAACTATTACGAGCTCAAGGAATAGATCCTTCCTTCCCGACCGAAGAAGGATCCACTAACTTTAGCGGCGATGGATTCCTCGTCGCTTGACCACATACGCCTGCACAACAGTTTCCTGAACACCGAATACGTGCGGTATTCGCTCTATCTGCTGGCCGCACTGGTGGTGGCGGGATTTCTCTGGGTCAAGCGCATAGGCTGACACCGCTCGCCCCCTCCAGACGGCGAAAGGGCATTCAACTGCGGGCTTCGGCCCAATCCAGGAAGTTCCCCAGCTTGTCGATTCCACCTTTGCGGAAGAACTCCGCGAGATCGCCCAGGAATTGCCTGGCCTGGGGAGCGGACATGAAGCCGGGATACTGCACCACCACCCGGGACTTGGAATCCAGCACCACGAGCGCGGGAAATCCCTGCACGCCCTGTTCCATGGCCCACTGGTTTTCCGAGATCTTGCGCTTGCCCAAGGTCATCACGGATCCGCTTTCGCCGTTGAGCTTGGCGGGAACGAAGCTCGCGTTGATCCGGGCGATCACGTTGGGGTCGCGGAAGGTGGTGGCGTCCATCTGGTGGCAGTAGCCGCACCAATCCGCGTAGACCATCACGAAGACACCCTTCTTGGCTGTCTTCGCGGTCTTGGTGGCCTGTTCGAGGGTGGACCACTTCACCGCAGGAGACGACGGTCCCTGGGCCTGGGAGTGGGCGGGAGTGGCCAGTCCAACCAGGACCATCGCGAACACCAGCCCGGCAACGAACCGGAAGCCTGCAGCTCTCGATCGATTCATGTCGGCACCTCCCCCCCCTCGAACCCAGAACCTTCGCGACGCCGGAACGATCAGACGAACTTATTGAGTCGTTCGGCGATCTTTTCCTTGGGAAGCGCGCCCACCAGCTGATCCACCACCTCGCCACCCTTGAAGATCAGGAGAGTGGGGATGGAACGGATCCCGAAACGCGCGGAGACATCGCCGTTGTCGTCGGTGTTGAGCTTGCCGATCTTGAACTTGCCCGCGTATTCGCCCGAAAGCGCCTCGATGGAAGGCGCGATCATGCGACAGGGCCCGCACCAGGGAGCCCAGAAGTCGACCAGCACGGGCAGGTCGGATTTGACAACTTCCGCCTCGAAGTTCGCGTCGGTGAATTCCACCACATTGCCGGCCATTTCAGGATCCTTTCTTCACTGGGTTTGCAAGCGAGTCCGCCACGAATTCCACCCGGGTCCAGAACCGCCGCCAGCGGTCGGGATTCTTCTGGAGTTCCCGCAGCTTCGTGCGGAAGCTCCCGAGGTCGGCACCTTCTTCTCGAAGGATCCTGGATCGCGCTTCTTTCGCATGTTCGGGCTGGCCTTCCCTGCTGGAAGAGGCCACCCGTAGACGAGCGTACAACCTAGCAAAGTCGTCCACTTCCGCCTCGGCCTTGCGGTCGCGACATCCGGACAGGAGAGCGAGTCCCACGAGCAGCAATCCGATGCGCTTCATCCCTCGCTCCGTTCGAACAGGGCGCGGGCGTACTCGCGCGGCTGGAAAGGGACCAGATCGTCGATCTTCTCGCCCAGGCCCAGGAACAATACAGGGGTCTGGACCACCTTGCGCAGCGAAAGGACCGCGCCTCCCTTGGCGGTACCGTCCAGCTTGGTGACCACCAAGCCGGTGAGCGGAGCGGTCTCGTGGAAAAGCTTGGCTTGGCTCACGGCATTCTGTCCGGTGTTGCCGTCCAGCACCAGCCAGACATGCTGGGGATAGGATGGATCGTGCTTGGCAACCACCTTGAGGATCTTGCCCAGCTCGGCCATCAGATCGGCGCGATTCTGGAGACGCCCGGCGGTATCCAGGAGCACCACGTCGCAACCGCGAACCTTGGCGGAAGCAACGGCGTCGTATGCGACCGCGGCGGGATCCGCTCCGGGTTTCTGCCGCACGCAGGGCACCTCGGCGCGGCGGCACCACTCTTCCAGCTGATCCACGGCGGCCGCCCGGAAGGTGTCGCAGGCCCCCACCAGCACGTTTCGCCCCTGCGAACGCAGACGCTGGGCGAGCTTGCCGATGGTGGTGGTCTTTCCCGCACCGTTCACGCCCACGATCGCCACCACCTGGAGACCCTCGGAGGGCAGGAACGCCTCGGACGGTCCAAGCAGCTCCACCGCGCAATCGGCCAGCCAGTCCAGGAGTTCGTCGGTATCCCGGTACTGCCGTCCCCAGGCCCTCCTGCGCAGGCGCTCCACCAGATCCTCGGCGGTCTCGATGCCGACATCGGCCCGCACCAGGCGCTCCACCAGATCTTCCAGGGTGGATTCGTCGATCCGACCCGTTCCCACCATCCCCTTGAGACTGCGGACCAGAGCGTCGCTGGTCCGCCCCAGTCCTTGGCGGATCCTCTCGAACAGGCTCATTTCGCGGGGGCCGCCTTGGGCTTGGTCAGGACCTGGCGATACCGGGCCGGATCGCGCAGGAGCTTGACCGCCTCGGCCACCTGGGGATCCAGGGACAGTTCGTAGGGGGTGGATCCGCGGGTGCCGCCCACGGCCATCAGCACTTCCCGGTTGATGCCTTCGCGGATGTAGTCGCGGTTGGTGGAGAACAGCGACTCGTTGGCCTTGCTGAGCGCGGAATCCAGTGCGTCCAGGCGCGAGCGGATGGCGGCGCGATCGGGCCCCTGGTACTTCTCGCCGCGCAGGGAATCGCGCTTGACGGACTTGCGGATCTCCTTGAGGAGCCGCGCTTCCGGCGAATCGAAGGAGAACTTGACGGAATCCGTCTGCAGGAAGCGGCGGAATTCCTCCAGCTGCGCATCGGTGGCGCGGAAGGACGTGTCCAGCTTGCCCTTGGCCAGGAGCTTGGGCTTGAGGTAGATGGCGAAGCGGAAGAACAGGTTCTTGCGCTCCAGATCCTGCTGGAAGGAGTTCAGCCGACGCCCGGTCACGCGCACGTCCGGCAGGATGCCGCCGGCGTCCCACACCTTGCGACCCAGGATCTTGGTCCGGAAGGACTTGTGCTTGAGCGTATCCAGAGTGGTGTCCGGTGCGGACCCGTCGTCGATCTCCGCTCCCAGGTCGTCGTCGAAGCCGGGGCCCTTGGCGGGTTTGGCGGAATCCGTCTTGGCGGAGTCGTCCGCCTGGTCGCGCAGCCAGCGGACGCCGTTTTCCTTCTTGTTGATGCAACGCCCGCTGGGAGTGTAGTAGAAGGCGGTGGTCACCTTCAGGAGATGCTTCTGGTCCATGGGGAAGATGGTCTGCACGGAACCTTTCCCGAAGGTCTGGGTGCCCAGGACCACGCCCCGATCCCAATCCTGGATGGCTCCGGAGACGATTTCCGCCGCCGAGGCCGAACCACCGTTGACCAGGACCACCAGGGGAGCCCCGGTGTCGACGATGGGATCGCGCTGCGAGCCCATCTCGGTGTTCTGGCTCATGATGCGTCCCTTGGTGGAGACCACCAGCCGCCCCTTGGGCAGGAACATCTCGGATACGCTCACGGCCTGGGTCAGAAGCCCTCCCGGATTGTACCGCAGGTCCAGGATGAAGGAGGTGGCTCCCTTCGCCTTGAGGTCGAGCAGGGCCTTTTCCAGTTCCTCGCCGGTGGGTTCGGAGAACTGGACCAGCTTCACGTAGCCCACCTTGCCGGGAAGCATGCCGGCGTAGGGGACGGATTCGATGTTGATGATCTCGCGGGTGATCGTGTAAGGCATGGGCTGGGTGAATCCCTCGCGCCAGACCTTGATGGTCACCTGGGTGCCCGGCGTTCCGCGCAGCTTGGAGACGGCGTCGTCCACGGTGATCCCGCGGGTGGCCTTGCCGTCGATCTCCAGGATGCGGTCGCCGGCCTGGATGCCCATGCGCTGGGCGGGAGTGCCGGAAAGCGGCGAGATCACGGTGAGGACGTTCTCGCGGATGCCGATGGTGATCCCCAATCCCCCGAACTTGGCCTGGGTGTGGATTTTCAGATCTTCGGATTCCTTCTCCGCGAAGTAGGCGGTGTGCGGGTCCAGGATGCTGGACATCCCACGCACGGCAGCTTCCGTCATGGAATCCGACGGAATCTCCTCGACGTAGACGTCGTTGATCTTGACCAGCACCTTGCCCAGGCGTTCGAAGGACGAGTAGAACCCCGACTCCCTGGACGAGCCGCTGACCGCGGCGGTGGAGCTCACCGCGACGATCGCGGTGGCCAAGGCGAAATAGATGTTCGAGCGGGACGGCAAAGACATGTCTTCGAATATAGCTTGCGAGGTCCGCCCGGCCGTTCGTACTTTCCATGCGAACCTCAACCTCAACCGCGGAGACCCAAATGAGCCGCAACCTTCTCACGATCCTGATCGGCCTCGCGGGCACGGTGTTCGCCCAGTACAACGACTATCCCACCGGCGAATACGAGTATTCCAAGAATCGGATCGTCTTCTCCCCCGTCAAGATGGTGGGCGGCATGGACCCGGCCAAGCGCGACGAAGGTCCCAAGGTGAACATCTCCTGGGTCCCCAACATCGACATCATCGATGTGCGCTACGAGCGGATCCTGGGCATCGAAGGCTCCATCGGCGTGGGTCCCCTGGCCACCTACTACGGCGATTGGGCGGGCGACTCCGTGAAGGCCACCGCCTGGGCGGCCGGCCTGTATGGACGCTACTACCTGGACCTGGCCCAGGGCGGCTACGTGCAGTTTTCCGCCCAGTGGTACTCCCAGACCGGAGCCAAGGTGCGCAACGGCTCGGGCTTCGACACCCTGGGGAACCCCCTGGCCGCGGCGAACGTCGATGTGTCCGGCCCGCAGTTCAGCCCGGTCCTGGGCTACAGCAGGATCTTCAACAAGCACCTGGTCCTGGAAGGCCAGATGGGCTTCACCATCGGCAACTACGATCGCCAAGTGACCGGATCCCCCGTGATCACCCATGGCAAGTACACCATCAAGACCTACGAATCCAACGCCGATTGGGGCGGATTCTACTTCGCCCAGATCGCCCTCGGACTGGCTTGGTGATCTGATCGAGCGAAGCTCCGCCACCGCCCTTCGATACGATCAGCCGTTCCCTGAGCGCCGCACTGAGCCTGTCGAAGTGTGGCGCCTACGGCGCTGTATCGAAGGGCGGCTGATCACTCAGGGAACGGTGGCGGCCATCTGCACCCTATTCCTCTCTCGGCAATAGAATCAATTTCCCCTGGCAACCCTCCGGCCCGGCCACCAGGAAAACCCCGGAAGGTCGGTTGCGCACCCGGTAGACGCAGGCGTGCCCTGCCGGCACGTCGGGCTCCTCGCCATCGGGATTGGATAGGCACAGGCCCCGCTCCACCCATAAGAGCACATGGGCCCAGGCGGGAATGGGGTACTCTCGCCAGGTTCCGGGAGCGAGGCTCACGTCGATCGAGGTTCCCCCGGACAACACGGGCTGGGATGGCTGCCAATGCAGGAATCGGCCCGGGTGCTCCAGGCCCACGTCGGGATCGGGTCGGAGCACGCGCTCGGCCTGATGCAAGTCCATGTGCCGGTCAGCCCCGGAATCCGCTCTCCTCCACGGCGCCGGTATCGGCGGTGAGATGGCCTCGGGAGGCGACCTCGTGCACGGCGCTGATGTCCTGGTCGCCCAGCCCACGTCTGGCCGCGCGGGTGTAGAGGGACTCGGCGACCCGCGCCTGGGACAGTTCCAGTCCAACCCCCACGGCCATCTCCAGCGCCAACCGCACGTCCTTGAGGGCGTGCTTGAGGGGGAATTCCGGACTCCATTCGCGATTCTCGATCTTGGCGCGTTTGAACGTCAGGAAACCCGGCGCCACGTGGGTGGGGAGGATCGCCTCGTGGACGATCTCCTCGGTCAATCCGATGCGGGTGGCCAATCCGAGGGTTTCCGACCAAGCAGCCTGGGCCTGGGCCAAAAAGAGGTTGTTCACCAGCTTCAGGGAGGAGCCCGCGCCGATGGGGCCGGCATGGACGATCCGCACGCCCATGGTCTCCAGCAACGGTCGCACGCTCTCGATATCCGCAAGCTCGCCGCCCGCGAAGAAGATCAGCTTGGCGGAAGCGGCCGCCCCGCTGGATCCGGAAACCGGCACATCCAGGAACCGTACGCCTCGGTTGACGGCGTTGGCACCCATCTGACGGGAAGTGGCGGGATCGACCGTGCTGTGGTCCACCCACAGCACGCCCTGGGGGAGTTCGTCCAGGAAGCCTTGGGAACCCAATGCGACCTGCCTCAGAGCCACCGGATCGGCGACCATGGTGAACACCACCTGCGCGCCATGCACCGCCGCCTTGGGGCTGGAGGCCAGTTTGCAGCCGAATTCGACCAGAGGCGCGGCTTTTTCCGCAGTCCGGTTCCAGACCGTCACTCCATGCCCGGCCTTGGCGAGATTGGCCGCCATGCGCGAACCCATGATGCCCGTACCGAGAAACGCGACATCCATGTTGTGCTCCTCCTCTGATCTACCGCGGCGCCCCACCGGCACCGAGAACGAACGTCCCTCCTTCAGGGTCCCCTGGGAAACCACGCGGAAGAATCGACTTCCACGGTAGAATCCGCAGGCATGTTTCGGAAGGCCTTCCGGAAATTGGGCAGGGAGTCCCTGATCCTGGATCCGGTGGCCTTGCCCAGCCGGCCCCCCACCGTACGCCCCCATTCCCGCCAACGCGCCACCTGCAGGGAATCCGTGGGCGACTGGGCCTGCCAGAGCGGAGCCAGAGGCTCGGCGACGATCCGCTCCGGAACCACGGTTCCCTCCGGTACCCACACCTTGGCCCGCTCCAGGATGGACCAGGCGAGCCTGCGTTCCAGGAACGAACCGGCATCCAGCGGTCCATTCCAGAAAAGCACCGTCTTCGGCTTGGATTCCAGCATCTGTCGCACGGGCTCGTCCCAACGGGTGTTGTCCAGATCGTGCGGAAGGAGCATCAGGTCCGGCAGCGAATCGGATACGTGGTGGATCACCTCCGCCCAAGCGCCGGTGGATTCGAAGACCACCGCGCGAGGAGCGGGACCGGTGCGCAATCTAGCGACGAGTCTCCTGGCCTGCCGTGCGGCCGGGGTCCACAGATCCCAGCGCAGGGAGTCCGGCGCGTGGAAGCCTCCGTCGCCCACCACCAGGCATTCCAACGGGCAGGCGGGCAGATCCACCGTGGCGCTGGACATGCCCACGAGCAGGAGGTTGGCGGAGTCGCGCCCCTGCCGTTCCAGCCAACGCGCGACCTCCATGGGATCGCCAAGGCCGTCGTGCCAGCGCCATTCCCACCGCCAGAGGGAATCGCCGGAGGCATCCAATGCAGCCAGGAATCCTTCGCGGAAGGCCGCGCCCAGGGCACCCAGATCGCCCGACAGGGGAAGGCTGGCCGCACCACGGAACAAACGCGGGGCCTTGCGTCCTCCAGCCTGGGGCTGGGACACCGCTCCAACCAGCACCAGGGAAAGGACAAGCGATCCGAATCCCCGCACCAACAGACGTCTTGCGCCTGGGGCGCGATCGAAAGCCATGGCGATCCAAAATAACCTAGTACCTTTCCAATCCTGCCGATGCGCAAACTTCTCTGCCTCCTTTCCGTGGTGCTCGCGAGCACCTCCTGCCGCCTGGAAAAACCGCCCAAGGTGCGGAAGGCGAACGTGCTGATCGACACCGTCGAGCCGCCCCAGAAGCCCGTGGACGCATTCTTCCGAGGTGGAGCGCGCGTCGACTTCTGGCAGTCCGACACTCTCACCTGGCGGATGGTCACCAAGACCCTGCGGCAGGATCCCACCTCGCAGCGGGTCTGGGCCGAGCCGGTGGATCTCACCGCCTACACCCAGAAGGGAGCCGTGGCGGCGCATATCGTGGCCGATTCCGGTACCATGGATCGGGGCATGCGGTTCTTCCACGCCCGCGGCCACGTGGTGGGCTCCAACAAGACCGGGATGGAACTGGAAACCGATTCCATCATCTTCGACAAGGAATCCGACCGCATCCATACCAACGCGCGGGTGCGGGTCAAGACGGAAAACGGCGACGTGCTCACCGGCAAGGGATTCCGCTCCGACGCCTACCTCAACCGCTGGGAGATCCTCTCCGACATCCGCGGGCAGTTCAAGGACCTGGGATCGTTCCCCTTCGTGATGCCCAACGGCGGCGGCAACTGATGCGCACTCGTCTTGCCGTGTTGGCTCTGGCAGGTCTGGCCCTGGGCGCCAATCCCGCGGCCAAACCCGCCCCGAACGAGCCCCTGGTGCTGGACGGGGCCGACCACTTCGTGGTGCAGAACCGCGGCGCCTTCGTGGAGCTGACCGGCAACGTCCGGTTCCATCGGGGCGACGTGAAGTTCACCTCCCGCCAGGCGGTGTGGGACCGATCCATCGACCAGGTCCGCTTCGAAGGGGACTTCCGCCTGGACCACCCCTCCGGCCACCTGACCTCCGCCTCCGGTCGATACGAACGCGGTTCGGGTTCGGCCTGGGCCGAGGGGGACGCCCGGCTGGTGGACTCCTCCGGATCGGTGAGCCTGGAAGCCGGGCTGATCCGCTACGACCGCCAAGCGCGCCTGGCCGAAGCCACCCGTTCCCCCCTGTTCCGGCGGACCACCGTGCGCGCCGGCGACACCCTTCGGGACACCACGGAGATCCGCGGCGAGAGCCTGGTGTGGAGCGAACGGGATTCCGTGGCCCAGGCCAGGGTCCATGTCCGGATCCGACGCGGCGACCTCCAGGCCCGCTGCGATACCGCCACCTTGGACCAGAAGTCCCGCAAACTCCGCCTGGAAGGCTCGCCCAGCGCGGAGCTTTCCCGGAAGACCCTTTCGGGCAGGAAGATCGTGCTGGACGTGGACATGAAGCGCGAGCGGATCGACCGCGTGCTGGTGCTCCAGGACGCACGCGGCGAGGTGGTGGGCGACGCCGACTCCACCGGATCCGTGCAGACCGCGCGGGTCTTCGGCGACACCCTCCTGGCCGAACTGGAAGGCGACGCCTTCCGCAGCCTCCTGGTGACCCGGAAGGCGCGCGGCACCAGCTTCACCAACCGCGACACATCCCGCACCGACGAGATGTGGGGAGACACCCTCCGCCTGGAATTCAGCGCGGGCAAGATGAGCCTGGCGCAGGTGCGCGGCAACGCGCGATCGATCTACCACCACCGCGAGAAGAACGCCGACAAGGGCCGCAACGAAGCCCGCGGCCGGAACATCCGCATCGCCTTCGACAACGGGCGGATCGGAAAGATCCGCATCGACGGCAACGCCAAGGGAACCTTCTATGGAACCGAACGAACCAAAGTCGACTGAACCGCAGCCGGAATCCGCGCCCGCCCCGGCCCCGACGGCACCGGCGGCACCCGTGCGGCGCATCGAAGCCTCGGACCTCCGCAAGACCTACGGCGGCCGACGGGTGGTGGATGGGGTGCATGTGAGCGTGTCGCAGGGCGAGATCGTGGGGCTCCTTGGTCCCAACGGCGCCGGCAAGACCACCACCTTCTACATGATCACCGGCCTGGTCCGGCCCGATCGCGGCAAGGTCCACCTGGACGGCAAGGACATCTCCAGGCTCCCCATGTACCGCCGAGCCCGGCGTGGACTGGGATACCTCGCGCAGGAGCCGTCCATCTTCCGCGGCCTTTCCGTCCGCGACAACATCGAGGCGGTGCTGCAGGTGCGCGGGATGCCCCGCAAGCGCCGCCACCAGCGCTGCGACGAGCTGCTGGAGGAACTGCGGATCTCGCACCTGCACAAGTCCATCTCGCTGACCCTTTCCGGCGGCGAACGCCGTCGCCTGGAGATCGCCCGCGCCCTGGCCGCCGACCCGGCGTTCCTGCTTCTGGACGAGCCCTTCGCCGGCGTGGACCCCATCTCCATCGAGGACATCCAGACGATCGTGGCGGGGTTGCGCGAAAAGGGCCTGGGGATCCTGATCACGGACCACAACGTCCGCGAGACCCTGGCCATCACCGATCGCGCCTATATCCTTTTCGGAGGTCGGATCCTGACCGAAGGGACGTCGGAATTCCTCGCCAACGATCCCGACGCCCGCCGCCACTACCTGGGCGAGCGCTTCAGCCTGGGATAGCATGACCTTCCCGCTGGGCGCGACGCAAGTGGTGGAACTGGTCCTGGTGGGCGCGGGAGCCCTGGGGTACCTCCACCTGGTCCTGGCCCGTTCCACCAGCGCGCGCACCCTCTGGTTCAACGGCCACCTGTACGGGTGGGCGTTGTGCTGGTGCGTCTGGTTCGCGTCCGTGTTCAGCGCGCTGAACCTGGAGACCATCTCGTACAACCGCTTCCCGGTGGTCTCCATGGCCCTGGACATGGTCAAGGGAACCGCCCTGAACCTGCAGTCCGGGTTCCTCATCCACGGATTGGTGCGCTGGACCGGGATCGCCCGGCGGATCCCCTGGCCGGTATGGTACCTGATCCCGGTGGTCACATTGGCCCGCGGAGCCGTCGAGGTCGCCACCCACCCCATGGAAAGCTTCCTGGTGAACGTCGAGCCGGTGGTGCGCGTGTACCTGGCCACCGACGTGATCACCAACCTCGCCGCCATCGTCATCCTGAGCCTGGGACTCCCGCACATGGACGTGGCGCAAAGGTCCCTGGCGCGACCGCTGCGCAAGGCGTTCTTCGTGATGGCCCCGCTTTCCGTCCTGGCGTTCGTCCTGAAGATCCACTGGGGATTCTCCGGCCCCGGCCGCTACCAGTGGGTGATCCTCCACGACCTCATCCACCTGGCGGCGCCCGCGGCCCTGGTCTGGGCCTGCTACCGGACGGAATCCGTCGCCCTTTCCGTGACCCGCTCCGGATGGCGCCGGGCGGGATGGATCGCGGCGGCGTTCGCGGTCTACATGGTCTGCAAGTTCCTCTGGCCGCTGTCGGAACTGGACCACCTGGGAGCCTGGACCATGGCTTCGCTGGGATTCGCGGGGACGATGGGGCCGATGTCGATGACGGCAGGCAGGAGCCTGTTCCAATGGCTCAACTGGGAGCTGGTCAACGAATCCCACAAGCTTTCGGGACTCGAAGCCGAGCTCTGGGCTCCGGACCTGGCCGACGACCGCCTTCCCGCGCACTTCGCCCGTTCGCTGGGAGGGATCCTCCAGTGCCGCGCCGTGGTGCTTCCCGGCGACGACCCCCGGGTGGTGCGCATCGTCAATGCCCGCGGATGGTCGACGGAATCGGATTCCCCCATCGCCATGATGGATGCCACCAGTCGTTCCGAACTGCCCGCATGGCACGAACTGGGCGCTCGCGCGCTCCTTCCGGTGGACGCTCCCCAGGGACGATGGGTGGTGGCCCTGGGCGCGAGCCCTCTTTCCGACCCCCTGCCCAGGGGGATCCTGTCCAAACTCGGATCCCTGCAAGGCACCTGCCGACGGGTCCTCCTCTCGCGCCGCCAGCTGCGCGAAGCCGTGGAAGCCCAGCGACGCCTGCAGGAGACGGAACGGCTCGCCATGCTGGGGCTCCTTTCGGCGTCGACCGCCCACGAGATCAAGAACCCGCTTTCGGCCATCCGCAACGTGGCCTCGGCGGCGCTTCGCGACGCCCCCGCGGATTCCGTCCTGCACCGCGACCTCACCGTGGTGGTGGGCGAAGTGGACCGGCTGGACGCCACCGTGCGGCGCATGCTCCTGTTCGCTCGCGACCGCGAGACCTGCAAGGACGCCCTGGAGACGGTGCACGTGGTGGTCGGGCTCCTTTCCGTCGAGGCCAGGAACCGCGGACTGCGGCTGCAGGTGGCTTCGAAGGACGCGTTCCCGGTTCCCATGTCGGAAAACGACTTCAAGGCCATCCTGTTCAACCTGATCCAGAACGCCATGGCCCACGCTCCCAAGGGAAGCGAGGTCCTGGTGAGGCTGGATCCCCGCGGTCCCGCGCTGGAAGTGGAGAACCAGGGAGAGATCCCTCCCGATTTCCTTCCCAGACTGTTCCGTCCCCTGGCCTCGCAGAGCGGGACGGGCCTGGGTCTGTACATTTCGCGTTCGAAGGCCGAGGATTCCGGGGCTCGCCTGGAACACCGGGCCGAACCGGGCAGGACCATCTTCCGCCTGGCATGGGAGGGCACCACATGAAGTTCCTCGTCGTCGACGACGAATCCGCCGCCCGCTACGGGGCGCGCAGGCTCCTGGAATCGGCCGGTCACCAGGTGGTGGAAGCCTCCTCGGGCGAGGAGATGCTCGCCCTTTCCCCCGCCAAACCCTTCGACGCGATCCTCCTGGACTACCAGATGGATCCCATGGACGGGCTGACGGCGCTTTCGACCCTGGTGGGCCGCGCGGGCGCGCCACCGGTGGTGTTCTTCACCGCGCAAGGATCCGAGCGCATCGCCGTGGAGGCCATGCGCAAGGGGGCCACCGACTACCTCACCAAGCCCGCCGACGCCGACGAGCTGGTGATGGTCCTGGAACGCGCCGCGGGCCTGGGTCGCGAGCGCACCGCGCTGGACATCCTGCGACGCGAGACGGAATCCGCCCGCCCCGCGCGGGAGCTTCTGGGCGACGCCCCGGCCATGAGGTCGATGCGCGAGGATCTGGCCTTGATGGCGCCCACCACCTCCAGCGTGCTGCTTCTGGGCGAGTCCGGAACGGGCAAGGAGATGATCGCGCGGTTCCTGCACGAACGCTCCGGACGGAGCGGCCCCTTCGTGGCCGTCAACTGCGGAGCGCTTCCCAGCACCCTGGTGGAAGCCGAGCTGTTCGGGCACGAGAAGGGCGCATTCACCGGAGCCGCCTCCGCGCGACCCGGCCGCATCCGGCAGGCGCACCAGGGCACGCTTTTCCTGGACGAGATCGGGGACATGCCCTGGGAGGCGCAGGTGCGGCTCCTGCGGGTGCTGGAGGAGCGGATCGTGGAACCGCTGGGATCCGATCGCACGGTGGAGGTGGACATCCGGGTGGTGGCGGCCACCCACCGCGACCTGCAGGCCCTGGTCGCCGAAGGCAAATTCCGTCAAGATCTTCTGTATCGCCTGGACGTCCTTCCGGTGAGGATCCCCCCCCTGCGCGAACGCCCGGGCGACGCCCTTCTGCTGGCCCGACAGTTCCTGCGCCACTACGCGGGGAACCGCCAGCTGGAATTCTCCCCCACAACGGAATCGGCCATCTCGCGCGGCCTCTGGCCGGGGAACGTGCGTGAGCTGCGCAACGCCGTGGAGCGGGCCTGCGTGCTCGTCCGCGGACGCCAGATCACCCCCGACCTGCTGGGGACGATCCCGGAGTCCGCATCCGCGGGGGAGGCTCCCCGTGCGGACGCCGACACCCCTGGATGGCTGTCGGTGTCGCCGGTGTCCGTGGATCTTCCCTTCCGCGAGGCCAAGCAGCAGGTACTGGAGGAATTCGAGAGGAAGTTCATCAGCCACCATCTGGAAGCCTGCGGCGGCAACGTCTCCAAGGCGGCCCTGGCCCTGGACATGCATCGCCAGAGCCTGCAGCAGAAGATGAAGGACCTGGGAATGGCTCGATCGGACGTGGCGGAGTGAACGGGACTCCGCACCTGACCCTGGTGAGGGTCCGCTACAGCGAGACCGACCAGATGCGCTTCGTGTACTACGCCCACCATTTCGTGTACTACGAGGTGGCGCGCACGGAGTGGCTCGCCGCCAAGGTGCTGCCCTACGACCAGATGGAAGCCCAGGGCTTCGCGATCCCGGTGCTGGAAGCGCACTGCCAGTACCTGTCTCCCGCCCGCTACGGCGACCTCCTGGCCGTGGAGCTTTCCGCGCGATCGCTGGACGGCCTGCGCATCCGCTTCGACTACCGGACCTTCCGCGGCTCTCCCCAAGGGGAACTTCTGGCCACCGGCTGGACGGTCCACGTGTGCATGGATGCGCTGGGCAAGCCCCGCCGTCCGCCACCGGAGGTGCGGGCGGTCCTGGCGGATTCCTCCCGGAATGCTGGCGATCCGCTCGCGGTCGCCCCGACGGGCCCGGAAGGCATGCAGGGAATGCGTGCCGCGGAACATCGAGGAAAGGAACGGCCATGAGTGTGGGAGCGACCTTGTACGTGCGGGGGAGTGCCGAGGCGGTGGAGGTCTATCGCGAAGCCTTCGGGATGGCGCTGGGGTACCATGTGCGCTACGACGACGGCTCGTTCCTGCACGCCGAACTGGACCGCGACGGCGGGGCCGGATTCGCCGTGAGCGAATCGGCCGACGCGGCGATGCCGACGTCCGGTCGACCGACGACCAGCCTGGGCGTGGAACTGGCCGACGAGGACGAAGTGCGGCACGCCTGCCGCTTGCTGAGCGTGGGGGGAAGGGTGCTGCGGCCGTTGGGCCCGCTTCCCTGGTCGCCGTTGTCGACCGACCTCGTCGACCGGTTCGGCGTCTGCTGGTACCTCTACGCGCGGCAGGCCAGACCCGACGACGCGGCGATGGAGGACTGGTTGCGGGAGGGGAACCACCTGAAGGGAGGCGACGCATGAACCTGACGGTCGCGCCTACCTGCGCGCGTGGGACGGCAGGCACGGCATCGTGGCGGCGATGATCCGCGGGTCGTACGGTTCGGTCTCCATGAAGGCGCATTCTCCCTGGGAAGCCCTGCACCGCCATGTGCTGGGGCTGCTCGGCGATCCCGACATTTCGGACTACCGCTCGTTCGAGCCGTTGTCCCGGCCGGGAACCGGGGTGCCGACCTAGCGCAGAGGCGCCAGGGGGAAGGTCCCGCGCACCGAGGCGCCCGCGACCTGCAGCCACGAGGCTCCGCCCGTGGGAATCGCCAGACGGACCGAAGCATCCTTCGCGCCGAGGGTCGCCCTTGCCAGAATCCGTCCACGCGCGTCCACCACGCGAAGATCGGCCGCGCCCGCGAAGCCTTCCCGGGTGAATTCGATCTCGCCACCCATCCTGCGGACTCCACCCACGCGACCGGATCGCGGCCGGAGGGCCGTGCCTGCCGACCAGATTTCCACGTTCGAAAGACGGAATCCACCTTCGGCCTGGTTTTCCACCCCACCCAACTTGACTTCCCAGGTCACGGCCAGAAGGGAGTCCGGCCGGAAGATCCGGTCGGATCCGGTCCAGTTCGGCTGCCGCAAGGCGGCCAGGTCGATGCACCAGGTCCGCGCGGTATCGGCGTGGGGAATGCGGATCTGGAGATCCCGACCATCCGCGAAGGCGACACCGGCACGCTTGACCTTGAAGACCACCCCTCCCACCGAGGCGGGAAACGCCGAATCGAAGGCAAGGCGGAAGGAGACGGCGGAAATACCCGGCCGATCGACGGGAACCGGCTGGCTGGTCTTGGAGTCGGGTGGGCCTGCCTGGGTTTCCAGCGCCGCCCAACCGCTGTAGGCCTGGTCGCGCGTCAACCGGAAACGCACCCGAGCTTCGCTGCTGGCCGAATCCGGCTTCCAGGTCTGGAGGTTGGAGGTGTCTTCTGCGGAAAGGATCTGGGAACGACCTCGCGAAAGGCTGGAGCTGTCGGAATTGGCATCGGTGTACACGTACCACCAGCCGCCCCATCCGTTGCGCTTGGCGTTTTCCCCATGGAAATCGGACAGGAGCGCCTTCTCTCCGGAACAATTTCCCGCAGGAGGCTCGGGCCAGCCTCCGCCCACACCCTTGAGCTCCAACGTCTCCACATGCAGGCTGCCGGTGTCGGATTTGCACGATCCCGTGGCGGTTTCGCAGCTGACGTTGAACTGGATGGCCGTTGCGGTGGCCAGGGCTTCGCTGGAGTAGAGCGGAGGAGACCCCACCAGCCAGAGGGGCAAGGCCAGGTCCTCGACGCCGATCACGGTGTCCATGGGCGCGGGCCCCACGTCCAGGTCGTAGCCGAAGGCCACCCCGGTATCCGAGGCGCGGGCGTATTCGCGCAGGTTGGAGACCACCGTCACCCGCACGGTCCGCTGGACACTGGACCACAACCGAACGCGGATCCCCTTGAGCTCGCGCAGGTCCAGCGCCTGGGATTCCTCGGCGAGCATGGCGCCGAAGCCCGCCGACGCGTATTTGGGGCCATCCAATTCGTAGCGCAGGAGAGCGCCTGGAGTCCGGGCGTCCCAGGCAAGTTCAGCTCGATGGCTGGGACTGTGCCGCGTGTTGGAATCGGGGTAGGCGAAACCGAACACCCCGCCCACGTTGCCGGGACGCGTGTTGGGTTTGGAGAAATCCACGACCAGATCGGCCCGGACGGAGGATGCAACCAACACCCCGATGAGGACAAGACTGCGCACGAGACTTGAGTGGGATTTCCGGGCGGATCGGTTCATGCGTCCTCGATCACGGGAAGCAACGCCCCCAAGGAGACCCGCATCAATCGCCCCAGGGTCGCCTCGTTGAAGCGGAAGCGGATTTCCCCGCCGTTCTCGCGGGCGGCCATCTCCCAGGCCAGAAGCTCGGACCCCAATGCATGGGTGGATACATCGCGGGCACGGAAGTCCAGGATGAGTCTGGGGTGCGCGCTCAGAAGCTCCTTGAGCCCCTGGAATTCCAGCTCGGGAGCCTTCGCCGCGGCATCCAGCACCCACACCGCCCACGATTTGCCGTCCAGACACATGGACCCCCCGGTGGTGCCGGGAAGAACGGTTCCCACCGTCTGGGTGCGCCAAGCCGCCACCAGGCCCATCGCCTTGGACAACTTTTCCGGATCCTTCACCCCTGGCGCGGACTCCACGCCACTGTTCAGGTCCACACCGTCGGGTCTGTGGAGGGTGATCGCCTGGGCCAGGTTCTCCGGCCCCAATCCCCCGGCCAGCACCCAGGGATGGAGGATGTTGGAGGGGAGAAGGCTCCAATCGAAGGGCTTGCCCACCCCACCGGAGCTTCCGGAAACATTGGCCGTGTCGAACAGGCGCACGGCCACGTCCGGGTACTCGGAAACGATCCGGGGATCCCATCCGGGGCCCACCGCGAACACCTTCCAGACGGGGACCCTCACCCGGGAACAGAATTCCGGACTTTCGCTGCCGTGGAGCTGTACGGCATCCAGGGGGACCTTGCGCAGGACCTCCTCGATGAAGTCCAGGGGCTGATCCATGAAGACGCCCACCAGGGAGCATCGCCGTCCCAGCTTGTTGGCCAGAATCTGGGCCGCTTCGGGATCGATGTATCGTTTGCTCTGCGGAACGAAGTTCAAACCGAGGTGGTCCACCCCCTCGTGGAGGCATGCCATGGCCCCACTTTCCTCTCTGATTCCACAGACCTTCACGAACAGCGTGGCGATTCCCCCTTGCGATTGTCGTATGGTTTGAGTCCAATTTACCTAAAGCACCCGGAAGGATCCGGAATCCATGAGCGATGATAGCGTTCTTTTACAGGTTGAGGGTGTCGGCTTCGCCTACGAAGCCGGCAACACGGCCGTCTATGGCCTGACTTTGGATGTTCGCGCCGGTGAGGTGCTGCTGGTCGCTGGTGCGAACGGATCCGGAAAGACCACCTGCCTGAAACTCCTGGGGGGCTTTCTCCTGCCCTCCGAAGGCAACGTGCGCCTTGGAAAGGTGGATCTGGAAGACCTTCCCCCGGAGAAGGTGGACGAATGGGTCTCCTTCATCCGCACGGAATCGGAGAAGGCGCTGGTCGGTCCCACGGTGGAGGACGAACTCTCAAGGGGGTGCCGCTTGGCCGGCCTGTCCGGTCCCGCCATTCCCCATCGCGTGGGACAGGCGCTCGAGGTGGTGCGGCTTCGCGACTCCCGCCAGTGGTACCTGGATGAAATCTCCGTGGGCGAGCGACGCCGCATCGCGCTGGCCTCGAGTCTCATCGGCAAGCCGCGCGTGGTGCTGATGGACGAGCCCCTGGCCGACCTCGATGCCGCCGGGGTGAGAGTGGTCGGCAGGATCCTGCGGGAACTGGCCAAACGCGGGTTGGCGGTCGTGTTCACCAGCCATCGATTGGACCCGTCGCTGCAATTGACAGACAAGGTGGTGGTCCTGGACCAGGGCGAGATCGTGGCCCAGGGAACTCCCCAGCAGATCCTGGAGAAGCCCGACACCTTGCAGGAAGCGGGGCTCGTGCTGCCACCGGCGGCCGAGCTCTTCCATCGCCTGCGTTCGCAGGGCGTGCTGGGCAACGTGGCGCTCCCCGTGAGCCTGGACGAGGCCGTCGCCGAGCTCGTTCCTCGTCTGGCCCGGTAGATGGCTCCTGTGTCCCTGGATGCCCTGATCCTCTGCGCCGGTCGGGGTGAACGACTGCGCCCCCTCACCGACGTCTGCCCCAAGCCGTTGCTTCCCTTGGCGGGGGTGACCTTGGCCGACCGCGCCCTGGCCGCCTGCGAGGCGCTTTCGCCCGTGCGACGCATGGCCAACGCGCACCACCTGCCCGATCAGATCCTTTCCTGGGCCGAGGCGCGCTCCCTGGACCACGTCCAGGTGGAGCCCGTGCTCCTGGACACCGGAGGCGCACTCGCCTGTCTGTTGCACGAAGGAGAACTGGGTTCCGATCACCTGCTGGTGCACAACGGCGATCTGGTCCACTCGATCGATCTCTCCGTTCCCTGGCGCACGCATCTGGAACGCGGCGCGGACGCCACCCTGGTGGTGCTGGACCGCCCCGAGGTCAACCCCAACGTCGCGGTGTCCGATGGCCGCTTCCGCGGAGTGTTCGGGCACCCCCGAGGTCCCATCGCCTCCCCGCAGCTGGAAGCGCGGACGTTTTCCGGGATCGCCTTCTACCGCAAGTCCGCCTTGGGCGGCGACCCTCACCGCCCCTGGAGCGTCAAGGAACTCTGGCACGACCTCCTCGAGGCGGGGAAGACCGTCCTGGCTTGGCAGGCTCCCCAAGGATCGCATTGGGCGGACCTTGGCCATCCGGCCGAGTTTCTCCGCGAATTGCGCCGGGAGCTCGCCTCCCGCGAACTGCGGTGCTGGATCGATCCCACGGCGGTCGTCGGCGAGGGTGCGCGTGTCGGGGCTGGCTGCGCGGTGGAATTCGGAGCCCATCTGGGAGCGGAATCGCGACTGGAGTCGGGGATCCTGTTCCCGGGAGCCTCGCTCGAAGCCGGTCGGACCCTGGAAGGAATCCTCCGCAACCCCGGTGGGGATCTGCCCGCAGGTCGGACATGAGTACGGTCGCACCCGTGGTGGTAACCCCCGTCATCGCCTCCCTCCTGGAACGGTTGGGACACCGAGGGCCGCTTTCTCCCACGATCGCCGGATCCGCGGGGTCGGGCCGCGCCTATTGGCGCATCGCCACGGGCGATCTCACCCACATCGTGCTGCAGAGCCACGAACAGGACGCCGATTACGACCGATTCCTGTCCATCACTCGCCACCTGCGCGACCTGGGACTGCGCGTCCCCATGGTTTTCGGCTCCGACGATCCCGCCCGCCAGGTGGTGCTGGAGGATCTGGGCTCCACCCTGCTTTTGAGCCAGGCGCATGCGCTGGGCTTCCCCGGAAGCGGAGATCCCGAGTCCCTGCGCGGGGTGTACCTCCCGGCCTTGGAGGCGCTGGCCCGGTGGCAAGCGGTGGGCCCTCGAGCCATGGAGGGATGCACATTCCTTTCCGACCGGGTGTTCGATCTAGGGCCCCTGCTTTGGGAAACCAGTTATTTCGCCCGCCGTTGCGCGGAGGAATGCTTTGGGCTGCCTTCCCAGCGGCTCGCCGAACCCGCCCTGCTCGCCGAGTTCGCCCATCTGGCCTTGCGCGTGGAAGCCCACCCCCGCAACCTGATGCATCGCGATTTCCAATCGCAGAACCTGATGCGCCGCACGGATGGAATCTGGTTCATCGACTACCAGGGAGCTCGCGGGGGAAGTCGCTGGTACGATCTGGCCTCGCTCCTTTGGGATCCGTACGTCGACATGCCCATGGCCCTGCGCGCAAGGCTGTTCGCCGACTTCCTGGAATTGGCGGGGGACGGCGCTCCCGGAACTTCGTGGACCGATCTTCTGGACGCGGCCCTGCAGCGGGTGATGCAAGCGTTGGGGGCCTACGGATTCCTATCCCGCCACAAGGAGCTTCCCTGGTTTTCCCAGTTCCTGGAGCCGGGGTTGCGCATCCTTCGGGAGACCCTCCTGGAACGCGGCGGGCACCCCGCCCTGCTGGATCTCGTGGAAGAACTCCTGGCGGTGGAAAGGCCCTCGGCCGAGCCGAACTGAAGGGTGGAGACCTTCCCATCCCCGCAGCGCGGATGGTAGGCTGTGCCTTGGATGGAAGAACCGGCATCGCCAATGCGCCATCGCCCAGGGTGGCTGTTGGGACGCGCCGTCAACGGCGTGGCGGGTCTGGTCTTGGCCATCGCCACGGGTGTCGCGGCCACGTTCCTCCTGGGATGGAGCGAAACGCGTCGACAGCAGGAACGGATCCTCCTGGCCGTTTCCGAGGTCGCCACACGCTTGGATGCGTCCAACCTGTCCAAGCTCAAAGGGGATTCCACGGACCTGGAATTCCCCGAATACATCCATCTGAAGCGCCACATGATGGCGCAGCGAGCCAACGCCCCCGAAATCCGCTTCCTGTACCTGATGCGGCGCACCGCCGACGGAAAGGTCGTCTTCCTGTGCGATTCCGAGGAACCGGGTAGCCAGGACGAATCGCCTCCCGGCCAGGAATACTCGGAAATCTCGTCGATCATGCTGGATGCGTTCGAATCTCCGACACCGGTGTTCGGCGGCCCCTACCGGGATCGCTGGGGAACGTGGGTTTCCGGAATCCAACCCATCCGCGACCCTTCCGACGGTCGCATCACGGCGGTCCTCGGGATGGATGTTTCCGCCACGGACGTGGCTCGCTCCGTCCGCGATGCCCGGCTTCGGGGCGCTGGCCTGGGAGTGCTCCTGGCCCTGGGTTGGGCGGCCATGCCCATCTTCCGTCGGCGTTGGCGCCAGGCCTTGGCGGAAGATCCACCCAGGTATCCTCCCAGCCCGACCCTGCACTGGGGCCCCGGACTGGTCGTCACCTTCATGGGCATCGGCCTGACCCTCGGGACCTTCTTCGAGGCCGACCGGCGCGCCGCCGACCAGTTCGAACACGCCCTGCGCCATGAATCCGGAGTCAGGGTGGAGGCCCTGCGCAGTGGAATCCTGCTGTTGCGCGAGAGCATGGAACTTCTGGCGCACCATGTGGAAGTCGCGCAGGATTCCATCCGCCCCGAAGGATGGTGGCTCATGGCCAACCAGGTCATGGAGGCGGCAGGGGCACGCAGCGTCGTGTGGGTCCCGATGCTCCGGCAGGAGCACATGGATCGCTTCCTGGAGCAGGTTTCGCAGGCGGAGAAGCGAAAGGTGGAGCTGTTCGAGATCCACGACGGCCACCGCTCCAAGGCCATGCCCCGCGCAATCCACTACCCGATCGCCCAAGTGGTGCCGAAATCGCAATCCCAGGCCCTGGTGGGCTGGGATCTCGCCACCCGCACCGAATCGCGTCGCGTCTGGGACAATGCCCGGTCGGAAGGCCGGGCCTTCCTGAGCGGCCCCGTGCGCACGCACCAGGACAGCGTCCTGGTGCGTCTGGTGTCCACCGCGTTCAATCCCGCCCTCCCCCTGCGCACCCGAGCCGAACGCGAAGACGCCATCCGAGGCTACGCCATCGCCACCTTCGAGATGGGACAATTCCTGAAAACCCGGTTGCGGACCACCCCTCCCATGGGATTGGACCTGGTGGTGGAAGACATGGACGCACCGCCCGGGACCGGCCCGATCCTGGACCACCGGGAGTCCTCCGTCCTGGATTCGGCCACCTCCGGACGCTGGAAGTTCTCGCATGTCCTGGACGCCGGGGGACGCCCCTGGAAGATCACCACGAGTCCCGGACTCGAGTTCCAGAAGCGTTTCTGGAACCGCCAGCACCAGTGGATCCTGCCGATCGGGCTGTTCGTTTCTCTGCTTCTGGCCCAGATGGTGTCGTGGTTGTACCTGCAGAGACTCCGCTCGGAGATCCTGGTGATCCACCGCACCCGGGACCTCCGCGAGTCGAACGCCCGCACCATGGCCGCGCTCGCGGAAGTGGCCCACCAGCGCGAAGCCGCCCACCGAAGCGAGCGGAGGCTCTCGCTCACCCTGGAGGTGGTGAGCGAGGGCATGTGCGAAATCGACCTTTACCGGCGGACCATCCACCACAACCTGGTGTGGTCCAGGATCCTGGGATTGCCCGACGACCGAAGCGAGGAGCATTCGCTGGAATCGTTCCTGGGCGCACTGCCCCGCGAAGAGGCGCGACTGGTCTCGGAAGGTCTGGAAGCGGCACGAACCGACCAGCATCCGTTCTTCCTGGAGTTCCGCCTCGAACGTGGAACCGATGGGGAGCGGTGGATCCAGATGCAAGGGCGGTTCCTCTCCGAAACCCAAGGCGGCTCGGAGACCATCCTGGCCACGATTTCGGACGTGACCGATCGCCGGGAGGCGGCCGACCGTCTCCTGGAGATGAACCGGGAGCTGGGACGCTCCCGCCAGGAGGCGCATCGTCTGGCTGCCGAAGCCCAGCAGGCGAGCCGATCGAAGAGCCAGTTCCTGGCGAACATGAGCCACGAGATCCGCACGCCCATGAACGGCGTGCTGGGCATGATCGGGCTTCTGCTGGAAACCCCGCTGTCCGACGACCAGAGGAGGTTCGCAACGATCGTCAAGGCCAGCGCCGAATCCCTGCTCTCCATCATCAACGACATCCTGGACTTCTCCAAGATCGAATCGGGGAAGCTGGAACTGGAGAAGATCCCGTTCGAACTGCGCTCCACGCTGGACGACGTGGCCTCCACGCTGGCCCTGTACTCCCAGGAGCGGGGGCTCGAGTTCGTCTGCGCCGCCGATCCCGAGGTTCCCGAACGCATCGAAGGCGATCCGGTCCGTCTGCGGCAGATCCTTCTGAACCTGGCCGGCAACGCGCTGAAGTTCACGCTGTCGGGCGAGGTTTCCGTGCGTGTTTCCATCGAATCGCGCATGGGCGAGGAACTCCGGCTCCTGTTCACCGTCAAGGACACGGGGATCGGGATCCCCGACGCCAAGCTCTCCGAGCTGTTCCAGAGCTTCTCGCAGGTCGACGCCAGCACCTCGCGCAAGTTCGGGGGGACGGGCCTCGGGTTGGCCATCTCCAAGCAACTGTCCGAGCTGATGGGCGGTCGCATCGGAGTGGAGAGCGAACCCGGGAAGGGCAGCACGTTCTGGTTCTCGATTTCGACCCGCGCGATCGAAGGCGATCCGCCATGGGAGGGTCTGGAACTCCTGGCCGGGCGCCAGGTGCTGGTGGTGGACGACAACGCCACCAACCGCGAGATCCTGCTGTGGCAGCTGGCTTCGTGGGGGACGGAGGTCCACACCGCCGCTTCGGCGGAGGAGGCGCTGGAAATGATGGACCAGATGATGCCGGAAAATGTCCATCTGGATGCCGCCATCCTGGACATGAAGATGCCCGGCGTCGACGGCGAGGAACTGGCACGGCGCATCCACGAGCGCCCCGAGTGCGGGAACCTGCCCATCCTGCTTCTGACCTCCCTGGCTTCCATGGAATCGACGGACCGCCTGTCCCGGGCCGGAATCCGGATGCGCTTGTCCAAACCCGTGCGTTCCAGCGACTTCCGGGAGGCGATGGTGGCGCTTCTGGGGGCGAGGAAGACCGAGCCCGTCGCCCCCCGGGCGGAAGACGCCGCCACGGCACCGCGACGACGGATCCTGGTGGCGGAGGACAACGCGATCAACCAGCTGGTGGTCGAGGGAATCCTCTCCAGCATGGGGTACGAGGTCCGACTGGTGACCGACGGAGTCCAGGCCATCCAGGCGCTCGAATCCGAACCCTTCGATCTGGTGCTGATGGACTGCCAGATGCCGCGATTGAACGGATTCGAGGCAACGCGCCGGATCCGGTCCCCGGACTCCCGTGCGATCGAACCCGGGATCCCCATCGTGGCCCTCACCGCCAACGCGCTGGACGACGACCGCGACCTGTGCCTGGAGGCCGGAATGGACGACTATCTCCCCAAGCCGTTCGCCCCGGAGTCCCTGGGGGCGATGCTGGAGAAATGGTTGGTGGACCGTCCGCGCACCCCGTCGGAGACGGCCTGACCGCACCTCGGACGGTTGCCTCCCCCCCGGCCAGACACTACCTTGGCAGGCATGGCACTCCTACAGGAAGAGAAAGAACTTGTCGCCCGCGGTCTGCAGCTGTACGCCCAGATGGTGGGAAACCAGTACGGTCCGCAGGAAATGCAGGCCCTGATTCCGGTGATCAAGGGGATCCTCAAGAAACTCGACCAGGTGGGGGGCTCCTCGGCGGCCCCCGGAGCCCCGCCCCACGGCATCACCCAGGAATGGTTCGATCAGGTGTGTTCCACCTGCTCCAAGGCCGGTGGCGCCTCCGGGTGCCAGGATCCCGTCACGGCGAAGTTCCCTGGCAAGTGCGATCCCATCCTCCGCTGGGAGCGGGAGAGGGTGAATTCCAGGACCTGATCCCGGAATCGCTTGTTCGATCCCTCCAAAGAGGGTAGAATCCAAGGACTCTCATCGTCCAAATGCGGATCCTTCTCCTCTCACCAGAGCATCCGGCCCAGAACACGAAGGGGTCGGGGTCCCTCGTCGGACGGGACGTGGAAGCGCTCGCCCAGTCGTACCTCCGGTTGGGCCACGAGGTCCGCGTGTGCACGCCGCTCTACCAGCCTCCGGCCCCGGACAGTCCGTGGCAGCGCGTGGCGACGGTCCGCGCATCGTTCCTGAAGGCGGAAGAAGCCCAGATCCTGGCCGGCGATCCGCAGTGGCCGTATCTGCGGCTGGTGTCCCACCCCGTACTGGTGCGCAACCACCCCTACCTGGACGACCGCGGCTGCGACCACGAGGACAATGCCCTTCGCTTCGCCCTGTTTTCCGCCGCCGCGCTCATGGACTGCGCCGCCGAAGGCTGGATCCCCGACCTGATCCACGCCCACGAATGGCAGACCGGGCTGTCCATGCTCTACGCCTCGGTGCACTTCAAGTCGATCTTCGCCTCCACCCGTCTCCTGTTCAGCTTCCAGGACGCCGCCTACCAGGGTCTCTGCGACGCCCAGTGGGCTCCGGAGCTGGGTCTGGGCCCCGAGTGGATGCGACCCGACAAGCTGGAATTCTGGGGCAGGCTCAATCTCCTGAAGGCGGGCCTGCTCTGCTCGCACCGCGCCACCCTGCCCAGCCTCCAGTACATGCAGGAGCTCCTGAGCGACAGCCATGGATACGGTCTCGAGGGCCTGTTCCGATCGCTGGGCCACAAGGTGGCCGCGGTGAACCCCGGGGTGGACGGCGACGTCTGGACGATCCCGCAGGAAGTCCGCCAGAGCCCGGAGAACCTGGTGGATTGGAAGAACCGGATGCGGCGGGACTTGACCGGCAGCGACGAACCGCTCATCGTGTTCGCCTCCTCGTTCCGTCCGGGCAAGGGGATCGACCACGTCCTGACCCTCATGCCGGACCTCCTGAAGATGGACCTGCGGGTGGGCGTGGTGGGTGGCCACGGCACCGACGAGCACAAGCACCTGGAACTGGTCGCCAGGAACCACCCCGACAGGATCCGACTCTACCCCAAGGACGACAGCGTCCTCTACCAGGTCCTGGCCGCCGCCGACCTCCTTCTCCTGCCGGTGGCCCACCAGCCGGGAGGCGTGCTGTTCGCCAGGGCGATGGCCTTGGGCACGCCCACCCTCGCCCACCGGGTGGGAGCGGCCGCCGACAAGATCATCTCCTGGCCCAAGTCCATCGCCGACGGATTCCTGTTCGACGACCTCGCTCCGGACACGCTGCTACGCAACCTCCGCAAGGCGTTGCAGATCCGCCACAACAAGTCCGACTGGACCGCCCTGTGCTCGCGCGCGGCAGGCCGCGACTTCACCTGGAAGAAGATCGCCGCCCTGTACCTGACGCTGGCCACCGACTCCTAGCGCCTCGAGGCGCCCTCCACAGGAGGCGCGAACGGCGCGATCCGCAGCGTCGCGGCGCCACCCTCGCCCGCCAACAGGATCCGTTCCCCGGAAGGTGCCGCCACCCGCACCGGCCCCGACAGGCCCAGCTTGCCGCCCCAATCGCGGTGTTCGTCGCTTCGTGGGTTCCACACCGACCACCCGCCGTCGATGGCCAGATGCACCGCCCCGGCCGCGTCGAAGGCGATATCGTGGACGGGAAGCGCGGTGGTCCAGGCTCCGGGCGACCCGCCGAACCCCGGGATGGTGTCCACCCGCACGCCTCGCCCGTCCGACCAGGCCACCCGCCAAGGCGCCGACCTCTCCTGGGCGGCCATCCACGCGGGCTGGGGAAAGATGGTGTCCACCCACGGCGGACGGACCCACCCGCGGGAGCCTTTCCACCACCAGCCGTTGGTGGTGGCGACCATCACACCGGCCGGCGAGGTCAGGATCCGTCGAACACCGCCGGCCACCGACCAGGGCGGAGAAACCACGCGAAATGCCTTTTCGCCGTCCTTCTTGCAAAGCAGCGCGCCTTCGGTCGCCACCCAGAGGGTGTCCGACCATCTGGACAGAGCGGTCACCCGCCCCCCGAACGGGGCCTTGCGCCCCATCCATCGCTCGCGCACCCCGGTGCGGTCCAGCCGCACCAGGCCGTCCACGACCCCCACCCACATTCCCCCGCCCCTGCCGGCCGATCCCAATACGCGTGCTTCGCGGAGATCGGAAAACCGGGAATCGTCGGTGGAGAAGGCCGCGCGGAATTGCCCGGAGGCATCCACCAGCGAAACCGATCCGCGGCACCCCGAAAGCCAGAAATCGCCCGCCGAGTCCACCAGCGCCCCGCGCACGCAGGTTTCCACAGGCCCCAGGGGAAGCGGTTCGATCCGGCCCGTCGCGGCGTTGCCAGTCCACACCCCTGCGTCGGTGGCCAGCCACAGGTCCCGTCCGTCCAGGACCACGGCCCACAGGATGCGCTGACGTTTTCCGTCCGGAGGGGACAGCTCGCCGCCGATCTGCACCCAACCGGCCGCTCCGGGACGCAATCCGGGAAGCTCCTGGACGGTGGTCGGGCGGGAGATGCGACTCTGGCACCCTCCCGGAGGCGGAGAGGATTCCTGGGCGCTCTCCAGGCCCTGGGACCACCGCAGCGACCGCCCTCCCACGGAGGAGATCCACAGACCCTGGGTGGATTCGTCGTAGCAGATCCTGGCGATCCCTTCGGCGGGCAGCCCGTCGGCGACGCCGAACCAGCGGGGAGCGGACCTGCCCATGCGCGGAAACAACGCCATGGAGCGCGGATAGGCCACCCACACCTCGAACGCCGACCCCGCGATCCCCACCGGGACTCCCGATGCGCCCACCGGTCGCGGGTCCCCCAGGTGGACCGGAACCTGCGTTGCCGCCGTCGCCGCGCAGATTCCGGCAAGGACCAGGACGGACTTCGCCCGGCACGAAGGGATGCGGGATCGGATCGAAGGATTCATGGCACCAAGATGCAAACCCGGCGACCGGGGATCACCCGCGACCACACCGAGTGGAGGGCTACTTCGGAGCGGAATCCTTGGGCGCGGGCTTGGCGGACTCCTTCATGAAGCGTCCCAGCAGCCAGGAGCGTTCCACGCCGTTCATGAACCGGTTGCCCTTGCCCAGCAGGGAGTCGCCCCCGGAGAGGAGCCCCTGGGTGCGCAACGTGAGGTCGTGCGTGGAGTGAAGGAGCTCCATCCCCGAAACCCCCAAGGACTCCGCGTAGACGGAGCTTCTGCGCAGGTTGATGGCCAGGGTGTCGGACTCCTGGAGGATGCGGGGGATGGTGGCCTCGGCGACGCCTCCCAGTCGGTCGACGCGTTCGAGCACCTGCCTGGAGCCCTGCGCCGCCTGATCGAAATGGTCCACGGTGGCGATGGTCTTGCGGTACAGGTCGTCCTTCACCAGCACCGCGCCGATGGTGGTGTTGGTGTCGGACACCAGAAGCAGGAGGGAATCCACCCGACGGAGGGTCTGGCGGAACTGCACGGTGAGATCGGCCAGCGAACCGAGCGCCGTCTCGATGTCCTGCGGGGCTCCCAGGCTCAGGGTGTCTCCGTCCTCCAGGGGCGGCTTGGAGGGATCGCCCCGTTCGATGTTCAAGGCCCGATCGGAGACCATGTTGCGGTCGCGCATGAAGTAGGCCACCGCATCGCGGCGCAGGAGGGGCCTGTACTGGCGCTTCAAGGACAAGCGGAGGATCACCCGGGCGTCCGAAAGCGAAAGGGAGACGCTGTCCACGGTACCCACTTGCACCCCGTTGAGGAGCACCTTGGCCCCGCTGGACATGCCGGTTCCGTCCTCGTACACCGCGTACACGGTGAAGTTGTCGGGAAACAGTTCGTTGCGAAGCGCGTAGGCCACGAACGCCCCGGCGAGGATCACGAGGCTTCCCACCAGGAGCGCGCCGGTGAGCAGGTGGCGCACCTCTCGCTGCTGGAGCACCTCCTTCCAGGAAAACCCCTTCACTGGAACCTCGTGTCATCGTCGTCCCGCACCAGCTCGCGCTCGCGGGGATCGTCGGAATCGGAGATGGCGTCGTAGGTCTTGGGCTCCCGCAGAACGCCGTCCATCAGAAGCTGGATCTTGCCGTCCAGGAATCGCGCCGAGGCCAGATCGTGGGAAACCATCAGGATGGCCACGTTGGAGAGCGCGCGGAGGTTGCCCACCAGCGAGAGGAAGATCTCCGAGTTCTTCACGTCCAGCCCGGCGGTGGGCTCGTCCAGGAAGAGGATTTCCGGATTCATCACCATGGCCCGCGCCATGGCGGCGCGCCGCTGCATGCCCAGGGAAAGGTGGGCCGGTCGTTTCCGCTCGTGCCCGGTCAGGAGGAGGTTGTCCACCCAGCGCTGGACGGTGTCGCGGATCTGCACCTCCGACAGGCTGGTGTGGTAGTGCAGCGGCACCGCGATGTTCTCCTCCACCGTCATGTGCGAGATCAACGCGTTCCCCTGGAAGACGAATCCCGTCCTCTGCCGCAGTTCGCGCAACCGCGAGACCGGGACATCCCAACAATCCTCGCCGAACAGGAACACCTGCCCCCGGCAGGACCCCGTGATGTCCGGAAGGGGTTTTTCCAGCCCCAGGAGCAACCGCAGAAGCGTGCTCTTGCCCTTCCCCGATTCCCCTCCCACCAGGAGCACCTCTCCGCGGCGGACCTCCAGATCCACCCCGTCCAGGATGGGAGCGCCGTCCAGGTAGGAAAACCGCAGGCCGCAAGCCTCCGAGAGCACCTCGCTCACGGCAGGACTCCCGCGAGACCCGGGATCACGAACATGGTCGCGAAGATTCCATCGAGAAGGACGATCGACACGAACGATTGTACCACCGCCGATCGCGTCCCTTGGGGGACTTCGTGGGGACTTTTTTCCAGGCTCAACCCGGAAAGGCTCGCCAGCAGGGCCACCACCAACCCGAACACCGCGGGCTTGAACACGATCAGGACCAGATCCGTCGCGCTCAGGGCCGAGGAGATCCGGTCCAGGTAGGGCAGGAATCCCGTCTCCAATCCGAGCGATCCTGGAAACAGGAGCACCAGCATCTGCGCCAGGAAGAACCCTCCGAACAGGGCCGCGGCCGTGAACACCAGGGAAAGGCAGGCGAGTCCCACCGTGCACCCCAGGACCGCGGGGAGGACCAGGAATCGGACCGGGTCGATCCCCATCGCCTCCAGGGAATCCACTTCCCCCGCCACCTTCATGTTGCCGATGTAGGTGGCCAGGGCCGAACCCGATCTCCCCGCCACCAAAAACGCGGTGAACAGGGGGCCCAGTTCGCGCACGATGGCCAGCACCATGACCTCGCCGAGGACGTTGGACGTCCCCAGCCGGGGAAGGAGGGTGGTGAACTCCACCAGCGTGACCCCGCCGATCAGGACCGCCAGGAGGAGCACGATGACGACGGGCTCCACGGCGGTGAAGTAGGTCTGCTGGAGGAACATGTCCACCAGCTGGCGGAAGGTGGAGCGTCTTCCCCGGAACGGACTGACGGCGACCCGCCAACCAAGGGAAACGACTTGTCCTGGCAGGGAGGCCGACCACGCACCACCGATCCACGCGAGGATCCTGGCGGGCACGGAAGGCCCGGAAATCACTCCAGTTTCCCCGAGCGGACCCGCGCCATCAGGCGGTCGCGGAGCTTGTCCAGGTTGTGCCCGGTGCGCGCCGAAAGCAGAAGCGGCGGCTCGGACAGATCGAACCGTTCGATCACCATGCGCGGATGCTGCACGCGCCGGGACTGGTCGAGGCGATCGGCCTTGTTCATCACCACCATGCAGGGAACCCCCGCCTCCAGGATGCGCCCCAGACAGGTTCCGTCCACGTCGCTCTCCGGAACCTCGGCGTCCAGCACGTACACCACGATGTCGGGCTGGGCGTCCTGCGAGAGGTACTTGCCCACCAGGTCGGCGAACTGCCCGCTGGCCTGGCTCCCGCCGCGCGCGTATCCGAACCCGGGAAGATCCACGAACCAGAAGTGGTCGGGAACCTCGAAGAAGTTGATCTCGCGGGTGCGTCCCGGGGTGCGGGAGGTGCGCACTAGGCCCTGTCGGCCCAGAAGCGCGTTCTGGAGGCTGGACTTGCCCACGTTGGAGCGCCCCGCGAAGGCGATCTGCGGAAGGTCGCCCCCGACGAACTGGTCGGGAGCCACCGCGCCAAGGCGGAATTCGGCCTTCTGCCCCAACTGGACCATCGGGTGGACGAAATCTGGATTCTTCTTCATGCCGGGATGCGCCCTTCGAATGCCTGCAGGACCGTGAGACTGTCTGAATACTCCAGTTCGCCCCCGGCCGGAAGTCCACGCGCCAGGCGCGTGACCTTCGTGCCGGATGGCACCATCCTCTGCAGGTACATGGCGGTGGAGTCCCCTTCGGTGGAAGCGGGAGTGGCCAGGACGATCTCGCGGACCGCACCTGGAGCGAGTCGTTGCCGCAAGGCGGCGATGTTCAATCGATCGGGTCCGACTCCGTCCAGCGGGGACAGGAGCCCCCCCAGGACGTGGTACACGCCCCGATACCGGCCGGTGGATTCGAAGGCCGAAATGTCCGAAGGCTTTTCCACGACCAGCAGGATACCATGGTCGCGGCGCGGATCCACGCACAAGGGACACAGCTCCTCCTCGGCGTAGTTGCCGCACCGCGCGCAGGGACGGATCCGGTCGCGGGCCTCCTCGATGGCCCGCGCCAACGACCGGGCCTGGTCTTCCGGGCACCGCAGCAGATGGTGGGCCAGCCGCTGGGCCGAACGCCTCCCGACGCCGGGCAGACGCGAGAGCTCGCGGACCAGCGCCTCGAGCCGAGGCGACCCGTCCAATCAGTCCTCCTCGCCCAGGCTCACCACCACCGAGTGGAACTCCACCTCGAACCAATTGTCGAAGCAGGATTCGTCCACCTTGGGTCGGCGCGCGGCGTCGGGAATCCAGAACTCCAATTCCTTGATGGCCAGCGCCTTGCGGTGGGGGCTCAGGAACTGCTCGAGTTCGGTGTCGTCTTCCGGCGACGGGATCAGGATCACCGTGCGGGAATCCGGTTCCCCGAAAGCCTCCGCGAGGTCCTCGGCGAGGGATGGATCGGCTTCCACCAGGGCCTGACGGAAGGCTTCGGTGGGTACCAGGACGACGGCGGCAAGATCTTCGAGGTCTTCGAGAGTCGGTTTCATGGAGGGAAAAGTACCTCCTGTGGAATTCCCGATCCCGCAAGTGGTACTATTTGCCCCACGGAGTCCCTGAGGAGCGATCGACTGCGCTCCACCGGCCGACCGCCTTCCCACATGAACCGATCCCTCATTCCATTCGTCGCCGGCCTCCTGGGACCGGCGCTAGCGGGTTGCGATGCGATCGCGACCTCGGCTGCCGGCGAACCCAAGACATCCAGGCAGGACGATGCCACCCCGGTTCCGCTGACCTGGAGGCAGGATTTCGAATCCGGCCTCCCCTCCTTCCTGCGTTTGGATGGCTCCGCTTCCACCCGGGAGGGCAAGACCGCCATCAACGAGCTGCGCCCCATTTCCGGGAAGCGGGACCTGTTGGTCTCGGCGATCCTGCGCTCTTCCGACAACCCCGGTTGGGCGTGTCTGTGGATGCCGCTGTGGGACAGCCAGGCGATGGACGCCACCAAGGCGATCGGATTTCGATTCAAGGCCAGGAGCAACCTCGCGAGGACCCTCACCTTGATGCTGGATTCGGACGCCTACCCATCGACCACCGCCCGCCACGCGCTCACGGTGAACCTGGCCGCGACCACCAGCGATTATTTCGTGTACTTCAGCCAGTTCTCCTATTCGCCGCGGCTCTGGCAGACCGGTGGTCCCTGCGCCTCCACGGGAGACCCTTCCCTGTGCCGCGCCACCCTCTCCCAGGTGGTGTCCCGTCTGCGCGCGTTCCAGGTCTACATGGTGACTCCATCCGCCTCGGCGGGAACTCCCGCCCTGGACACCGCCGTCATCCAGCTGGACGACATCCAACTCCTGTTCGAGGACGAGATCCTCCTCTGAAGGCTCGTCCCGCAGACCTCCTCCCTCCACGAAGGCATCCCATGAATCCCAGGTTCGCCCTGCTCGCCCTGTCGATGGGCATCGTTCTCGGTTGTTCGGACAGTTCCACGTCGCCCGATGCCACCCCACCAGCCAAGTCCACCCCCGAATCGCTCTCTTCCTGGGCTCCCGACGCGACGCCCTCCCTGCCGGGAGACGCGGTCGTGGAAATCGCTTCGCTGGGGGCGCGCTGGGACAGCGTGGCCAACCTGGCGCGGTACCAAGCCGAGGTCCGGAAGGACCTGGCCGGGATCTTCGCCGAGTGGAACGCGCGAAAGCCCGCCGCGGCCGATTGGGACACGATCAAATCCGTGGCCCAGAGCAACGGGACCACCCACATGGTGGCCTTCTCCGTGGACGGGGTGGCCCAAGGCGGGTTGATCTGGACGCCTTCCGTCACCGGGCCCAAGCCCGTCGTCCTGTTCGGCCACCCCGGCGACAACGGCGTCGACGACAATTTCGCGGGAGTCCTGTCCTTCCTGATGGGATCCACCTGGGGACGATGCATCGTGGTGATGCCCGCCTTCCGCGGCGAGGACGCCTCGCTTTCCGGCGTGGCCATCGCCGGCGACGCGACCAAGGCCAGCCCCTGGGACCGCGACGTCGACGACGGCCTGGCCATGCTCCAGGCGGTCCTGTCCCGGAATCCCCAGGCGGACGCATCCAGGATCGCGGCCGTGGGCTACTCCCGCGGGGCGGGTGTGGCGCTCCTTTCCGCCCTGCGCGAGCGGAGGATCAAGGGCGTGTACGAGATCGCCGGCCCCACCGACTTCTTCGCCCCGTCCATTCAGAATCTGTCCAAAGCCTTGGCCGCCGGGGCGTCCATCGACCTGCCCGGCCTGGATGCCATCGAATCGCGCTACCTGGCGCCCTTCCGCAACGGCACGATCTCGGCGGATTCGCTGCGCACCGTCCTTCTGGCCCGGTCCGCCGCACGTCTGGCCATCTCGGGACTCCTGCCCGCCACCGTGGCCGTGCACGGCACCGCCGACTCGGTGGTGCATCCCGACCAGACCATCGCCCTCAAGGCCGCCGACTCCCGCGTGGACTACCAGTCCGTGACCGGCATGACCCACACGTCCGGAGTCCTGGGCGCCAATCAGCCGCAAGTGGCCCAATCCTTGCAAGCCTTCCTGAAGACCACCCTGGCGCTCCCCTGATCCACCGGAAAGCATGGCCATCACCGTGGGAAGGTGGTAGGCTGTTGCTCACCTCCGCGACGGGTTGGGCGGCATCGCGACCGATCTCCCGGCGGAGGTTCCATCGGGAGGATCGCTACATGGTGCCACCGAAATCTCACCCGCGCTATCGAGAGCTCGTCACGGGTTCGTTCAGCCATTCGTTCCGTCTCATGCCGGCCGGAATGTGCGTCACCAGGAATCTCCGGGCCATCAGGATCGAAGGAGGCCAGCCCGAGGTCGTGCAGCAGGCGATCGAGGATGTCCACGAGTTCTTCGCCAAGTACGAGCCCATCATGGCCGACGACCTCAAGGACATCTTCGGCTGAAGGAGGGACCATGCTTTCCGACCCGATCGACATCTCCAATCGCATCCGCTCGGGAGAAACCCTCCTTCTGGCCGCCCAGGAGGAAGTCCTCCGGTCCCTTCCCGCGGGCAATTGGATCGGGGGGACCATCCCCTACTTCATGGCCGACTCCGGCGGCACGGTCTCGCGCGAGATGGTCTTCGCGACCCCCGCCCCGGCAGAGTGCACCTCGCTGGAGATACGCACCTACACCACCGATCGGATCCACCGGATCTGCCAGGATGCGCCGGACAACGGACTGACCTTCCTGATCCTTCCCTCGGCGAGCCGCATCCACATGGAATTCGCCCAGAAAGCGCCGGACTACGAGGGCATGTACCTCAAGCCCCTGGTCGGATGGATTTCCGGAGTGCACCTGGACGACCTCGGCAGACGCCCGCCCAAGGTGGTGGACGGACGGAATCTGACCGTCCACGCCGACGCGGGAGCGGCCCTGCACTGCGGCCTTCCTCCGAATCTGGTGGCGCGCCTGGGGATCGTGAACCTGTTCGCCCCCGGCGACGGGGCGGTGATCACCTTCCCGGAAGGCGGATTCCAGGTGGGACGGTGCCTGGTGGACGGAGTGGAACGGGTCTTCGCGGACTACCTCCTGGAACGCAAGGTGGATACCAGGCTCCCGTTGGTGGCGGACTACTCGGGCGCCATGGTGAACGTGAGCTTCAAGGACGTGGACTTCCCCAACGGCATCGTGAAGCTCTACGCGCCGGTGTTCCCCGGAGTGGACTACCGCCTCGCGCGCCCCGTGGGAGACTACATGGAGGAGTTCCGCAGGAAGCTGCCCACGGACGTCCGCGCGGCGTTCTCGTGCAACTGCATCCTGAACTTCCTGTATTCCGGCCTGGAAGGGAAGGTCACGGAATCGATGACAGGTCCCGTCACCTTCGGGGAGATCGCCTGCCAGCTCCTGAACCAGACCCTGGTGTACGCCTCGATCGAGAGCATCACCGCCGGGTAGGCGGAGCCGTGCCGCCTTCGCGGTCGGTCGGCCCACCGTCGCGCGGTCCGGTGTTCCCCTCAAGGCGCCAGGAACACCGCCTTGGACGCGCCGGGCCAACGCAGGAGCTTCAGTCCGCCCCGTTCGTTGGTAAGATCCAAGGAGGCCCGCCCCTCCCGGACGGGAACCCTGCGTTCCAGCGAACCGTCGTGGGAAAACAGCTCCAACCAACCGTCGGCGGAACCCTCCAGCCTCGCCACCCCGTGTTCCATCCCAAACCGCGCGGAAGCCCGCCGCAGGGAACCGGACACCCCGCTCCCCTTGCCGGTCAGGACCACGGCGGTCACGGACAGGGTCGGCAGGGCAAGGTTCAGGGTGTTGGCGGAAACCGCCACGGTCCCGGCCTTCAGGCCGTTCGCGGCATGCGACACGAAGGTCTCGCCCGACAGCTTGGAGAGCTGGAGCGTGGATGCCTCGGCGTTCGCGGAAAATCCCCCCAGGCTCACCACCACGTCCCTGGATGCGTCGGAAGCGCGGTTGACCAGGATCACCACCAGGGAATCGCCGTCGACGGAGATGGAACCGTAGGCGCTGACCAGGGTGTCCAGCGACGAGCGGCTCCGCACCCGCACGGACTTGGCCACCCTGCCGAACAGGTGGGTGGATTCCCACATGCCGGGATACCAGAACCAGGGCGTGTAGAGCTCCGTGCCGTGGTCGGCCATCGTTCCCAGCATGGAAGCGTGCCAGACCGCCGTCGCCGAGGCGTTGTCCGACACCGACGACCCGATGCCGGATTCCGTCGATCCGATCCCGATGCCGTTGTCCGGCCCGAAGTACGTGTCCAGCCAGCGGCGCAGGCGCAGGAAGATGTACTCGCGCTTGATCGATTCGTCCCAACCGCCGTCCACCGTCTTCACCCCGTTGGCCCAGGGGAACACGTAGGTGGTGTCGTACAGGATCCGGTGGGTCTGCAGGTTCTGGGCCATGGTGGCCGAACCGGGGATGTTCAGGTACAGGTGCACGTCGTAGACGTCGATCATCCGGATCCCCGTGGAGTCCTGGATGTCGGCAAGACGCAGGATGAAGTATTCCGGAAAGCTCATGGAGCGGCCCCGGTAGGTCACCGACTCGTCGTTCCAGGTGTACCACTGCCATTCGGTCATGGTGGCGGGCCCCACCAGCCGCGCATGGGGCATCTTCTTGCGCACCGCCTTGGCCACGGCCACCCAGCGCTGCACGTAGTCCTCCGCATCGATCGCTCCGGTCAGGGCCGGGACCACGTCGTCGTGGGTGCCCACCCAGCCGTCGGGCTCGTTGTCCATGCCCCAGTAGCGGAATCGCGCCGAATCCAGGCCCAGCCCTCCCGATTGGAACCAGTGGTCCAGGATTCCCGCGGTGGAATCCGGCCCCCAGGCGGTCAGGTACTTGCGCGGATCGCCCTCCACCGAAGCCTTGCCGCCACCGGAGGAATTGGGAGTGCCGCCACCGGCCAGATTCTGCACCGTGCCGTCCCACCAGGCCGACTGGTTGTAGTTCCAGTCGTTGAAGTTGTTCTTGTCGTTGGCCGCCACCCAGCCCAGGAGCTGGAAGGCGAACATCCCCTGACCTCCTGGCAGCTTGGATTGGATGGACTTGGCCTTGGCGTCCCAGTCGTTGGCGTAGACGTTGTTGTACCAGTCGGGATGGCACGAGAGCCCGTTGCGCCAGTTGTACTTGGTCGCGTTGTTGCCCGCCGAAGCGCGCAGCAGCTTGAGACCGGCCTCGCGGTACACCGTGAAGTCGGAATCCGACAGATCGTTGTTCTTCCCCAGGATCGCCGGGTGGATCGGGATCCGTCCGGAATCGGCATCTACGGAAATTTGCACCGCGGCCGTCCACAGCGGCGCGGCCATCAATATGGCGATCATGGAACACCTCCCTTTCGGAGTTTCGCGAACACCTGGCGCGGACCCGCCCCCGCGAGAGTCACGGGTCCCAGATTCAATTGGGCGTCCTCGGTGGCGAGCCACGTCATTCCCACCGCGCGCCGCCCCGCGACCACGGCCGCATCGCACTTCATGGAAGCCAGCGGCACTTCCTGCACCTTCCAGGTGGAAGCCAGGACCAACGACTGGCGGCAGGTCGAGCTCGTCCCGTCGGGATCGCGGAAGTGGATCTGGAATTGGATGTTCCCCTGTCCCGACACGGGGAAGCGGATGGCCTCGACGGCGGACAGATCGGCCACGCTCGAGGCGGGCGCCTCCTCGTTCCACGGATGGTCCACGTCCATGCCCACCACCGCGAACCGCTCGTCGGACTCCGGGTCCATCTTGAAGGTCGCCGCGATGCAATTGCCGTACGGGCAGGAGATCCGCATCCGGGCGGGATCGTCCGGGGTCACCGTGGAGGAATCGCCGTAGATGAGGTCGGTGGTGGTGTACCACCAGCCCGCTCCCAAAAGCCACCCGTAGCGGTTTCGCACCGGATCGAAGGCGAAATCCTCCAGGAGGACGGAATCGACGTCCGCGCCCAGGACGGTGTCCAGGGCTCCTCCCGCGGCCAGCGCCACGCGTCCCAGCAACGCCATGCCGGAATCCGTCATGGCCACCACCGCGAAGTCCCCCTCCGGCAGCCCCTGGAAGACCCAGGCGCCGTCGACGGCCTGGCGCGCGGCGTAGGCCGTCCCCGCCAGGACCACCTCCTGCACGGTCTCGCCGGAAACGTGGGCCGAAAGGCGCTGGCTTCCTCCGTCGGCCATCCGCAGCTCGGCCGTGCGTCCCTGCGAAAGATCGATCTCGCCCCGTGCGGTGCGGACGGAATCCTCCAGTTCCAGGGCCACGCGCGCGTCGGAGACGTTCCCGAAGCGCACCCACCCCTGGGCGTCGGTGGTCTTCCGGTCCAGCACCGATCCGCTCGCCGAAGCCACCCTGGACTGCCAGGCGCCGTCCAGGGCCACCATGCGGACGGAAACTCCCGCCACCGCGGCGCCGTTCTGGTCCACCACGCGCGCGGAAACGCCCGAGGTTTCCGAGCCGGGCCCCATGGCCACCTGCCCACCTTCGCGGGAACAGGCGACCAGAAGCGAAAGCGCAAGGATGCGAAGCGCCCTTCTCACGGTGTCGCCTCCCGGGTCATCGGAAACAATTGGATCCCCAGATGATACACCCCGATCTCCCTGGAGTCGGCCTCCGCGATGGCCAGGATGCGCCTGCGGAATTCCACGATCTCGGATTCCACCCGCGCGCGGCCTTCGCGGGACAAGGTGACGGTGAGACTGGACAGGGCGCGATCGCCGCGCGGCATGCCGTCGATGGAATCGCGCGCCAGCTGCAGGGTGGAATCGTGGAACCCGTCCACCTCCACCGCCTGCACGGCCTCGCCCGTGGTGGTGCTGTGTCCATGCGCGCGCACCACCTTGCCGTTTTCCTCGCGGGCCATTCCCAGCTTCAGCAGAAGATCGATGGACGCCTTGGCCTTGGCCGCCGAAATGGCCGGCCGCAGGCGCTTGCCCAGGGCCGCGTGATCGCCCGCGAAGGGCTCCAGGAACAGGAGTTCCCGGATGGCGGTGTGGTGCCAGCAGCGGTAGAACTCGAAATGCTCCGGCGGAACCCGGACCGCCATGGCCTCGCGGAAGGTCGACAGCCGTTCCAGGATCCGGCGGCGCTCCTTCAGGCTCTTGGCCTTCTCGTGGAGCACCAGAAGCTCCAGATAATCCGCTTCGCGGGGGTCCAGCCGCAGGAAGGCGGCAAAGCGCAACGCCATCTCGGAGGACATCGTGCTGCGACCGCTGATCACGTGGGTGAAGTAGCTCGCCGAGCGGAACCCCACCTTCTGGGCGATGTACCGGCAGGAGAAGCGGGCATCCTGGGCCTTGCGGATGTGGTAGAGGTCCCGCAGATAGGCCCGGTAATCCAGGTAGTCGAACACGGTGACCGGCAGGCGGGGATTGGCCTCCTTCCGTGTACTAATTGTGCCTTCGTTCCTGGGCGTCATACACCCATGATATACCCATCAAACCGCTATTTCACTGGATATCAAGCAGATTAAGTGTGTACTGATGACTAAACAGAGGGCATTGATGGACTTGTGAATCCATTTTTATCTCCTTGTGTACCTCGTGCCCCCACCACCCACCCCCCTCCGAAAGTTCCCATGCGCACCCTGAAAACCTTCCTGACCTTGCGAATCCCCCCATGGTCCTCATGGTTCTCTTCGCCTTGGCGATGTTCGGGCTGTCCAGGATCACTCCCCGGTTCCCCATGCCGGGGTCTGTCCGGAACACCCTGTTGGCCATGATCTTCGCCCCCGGCGCCCTCTGCATCGCCTGTGGAATCCTCGAGTTCCGCCGCCGGAAGACGACGGTGGATCCCCGCTACCCGGAAAAGGCTTCCATCCTGGTGTGCTCCGGCATCTACCGCTACACCCGCAACCCCATGTACGTCGGCGCGCTGTTGCTGCTGCTGGCCACGGCGATCGCGGTCCAGGCGCCCGCCACCCTGATCTTCCTTCCCCTCTTCGTCTGGCACATGAACGCCTTCCAGATCCGGCCGGAAGAGGAGATGCTCCTGGCCAAGTTCGGCGAGCCCTACGGCGACTACATGCGCAAGGTGAGGCGTTGGGTGTAGGCCATCGCCCCCCTGGAGGAGGTGCTTCGAGATGAGCCATTCCCCCGAAGATGCGAGCCTGATCGGAGGATTCCTCCTCTTCTTGATGCCGCTCCTGACCTTCCTTGCCATCAGGAGATGCAAAAGGAACCTGTGATCCGTCCACGCTCGATTCCCCATCGGACACCGCGAGGCGTCGCTCGTCAGGGATCCTCCGGAGTCGAGGCCAGGCGCAAACCGTGGCGATGGAAGGTGTAGGCCCCTCCCAGGAAAGCACCCATGCCGCAGTGGTAGGTTTGGTTGTGGTCGGAGACATCCAGAACGATGCTGTCGGCGGCGACCGAAATCGCACCTGCTGCACGGCTCTCGTCCGTGCCGCTGGACCAGGGACGGCGCGAAGATTTCGCGGCGGGAACATCGGATTCCACTTCGCAGCTGTGGCACTGCGGCTGATTCATTCCCGCGATCAATCGGAAATGCAGGCGCCCGGAGCCAGGCTGGATCGAGAGCTCCAGGATGTCCTCGGCGGCACTCTGGATCGGCTCGCCCGTCTCGAAGTCCATCCGTGCACACCCTCCGGCGTTTTCCAACCGGACCACCCCCACCGTGGAAAGGGCGCCGACCAACACGCGGAGGTCCTTGGTGGAACGCTTGAGCGCCAATTCCCGCAGACGATGCCGCCAGGCCTTGCGCAGTTCTGACACTTGGGAGGCTTCGCGTCGGATTTCGGACATCCACGCCTTCTGCTCCCGGCGAAGCGCTTGTTGGCCATTGGGATCGAAAACCTTCAAGGTGGACTTCCAGGCGAGCGTGAGACTGTCGTCGAGTTTGGAGAGGATCGAATCGGAGCAGATCCGGGTCTCGACGGGATGCGCAGCTTTCGAACACTCGAAACCCGCCCCGACGAGCAGATTCGCGATCAGCACGGCACCGGCGATCATGGGAGCGACGCCATCGCGTCGGACGCAGATTCTGTGGAATGCATAGCCATGGGATTTCGCTTGGGAAACGGGCCGAAGAGGCCACCAGGGGAGAAACCCGAAGGATAGGAAACACCGTCGGGGTCCGCGACATCTCCTCCGGACTGTTCACCTGCCGTTTGACCCTGGATCCCGCAGGTAGGATCTTCTCCTGGGGCGAACACCCCTGCGACCAGGACATGCCGCGCTGAAAGCTCAGGCAATTGAACAGCCCTGCTCCGCGCCAAGCTGAGCGCCCCCTGCGAGGAAGGACCACGCACCGTGCGGCGAGGGATCCAGGCGAGCACAACCCCGTTACCTACATTCCACGAACCATGAACATCGCCCCCTACGCATGCGGCCTTCTGGCGCTGTCTCTGCATGCCTGTTCCGCCAGCAAGGCTTCCACCTCGTCGCCACCAGCTGTTTCTTCGCCATTCTCCGATTCCCTACAGGCGTTGTGGAGGACGTTCACTCCGGCATCCGCCGACTGGGCCCAACAGACGGCGGGCGAGTACTACGTGGAAAACAACGTGTGGAACAAGGGCGACGCCAAGGACTACCGGCAGAGCGTGGGAATCCGGAAATTGACCGATGGCGCGATCTCCGCTGGATGGACTTGGGAATGGCCGACCAGCTGGAGCATCGTCGCATTCCCCGACGTGATCTTCGGGAAGAACCCTTGGGCCCCGGCCTCCACCTGTCCCAAGCTTCCGGCCCGGCTCTCCGACATCGATTCCCTACATGTCGACTTGGACCTGCTCCACGAAGGCGAAGGGCATCGCAACACCTCCTTCCAGATGTGGCTCACCAACGATTCCGCCGCTCTTCCCCAGCACATCACCCACGAGATCATGATCTGGATCCGAAACGACGATCTGCCGCTCGCGCCGTTCCACGCCCAGATGGAGGTTTCCGGATCCAAGTACATCGTCAGCCGCATGCAAAACCATGGCGACCCGAACCTCAAACCCAGGCTCTCGTGGACCTACCTCTCGTTCGCGCGCACCGAACCGTTCGCGAAAGGCCGCCTCGACATCAAGGCCTTCTACGACACCCTCGCCAACCGAGGTTTGGTGGACAGGAACCTGTACCTGGCCAACATCAGCCTCGGGAACGAAGTCCGCGACGGCGTAGGCATGGTGGTCCTGAAGTCCTACCGGATTTCCCTCAAGAACCGCACCCGTTTTCACACCGATACAAACTCTTCGATTTGACCGGAACACGGATCGGGACCTTTTCCGGAGCGGATTTCCGGTCCGCTCGGACTTGGATGCACCCGGGCCTGTACGTCGCCGTTCCAAGCTCCGGTGGGCCAGGCGGTCGGATCGAGATCCAGATCCGTTGACCTCCGCCGCCGACATCTTTTCCGTCATTTCCTGACCGTTTCGCCATGCTCACCCGTCAGTCCATGGACCGGCGTTCGCAGGCGAAATGGCCGTGGAAGGTCTGGCCGGTCAGGCGGACCACCTCCCTGGAAAGCTGGATCTTGTAGCAGAGGCGATCGTTCGTTTCCAGGACCGCCTCGAGCCAGTAGTCCTTCGGAGGCTTCTCGATCTCGATGAAATCAGTGGCCGCGTCGAGTTCGCGGAGGATGGCTCCGCGCCAGACATCCGGGGTCGCGCTGGAAACCCCGCGCAGGATCACGATCCTGGCCACGCTGGACCGCGTCAGGCATTCGTGCACACGACCCGACACCTTCTCGTTCCGTTTCCAATTGGGAAACGAATCCAGATCGACGAGCGCGGGATCGCGCAATTTCGAGTAGGGTGGCTGGCTGGGGCCGATGGATTCGGGCATCGATGCTCTTCCTGGCGGAGTCGTCCGGCACGTTTCCGGGTGGAACAGGGAAAGATCAATCCATTTGAGCATTCCCGGGAATGCAGCGTTCCGGATCCCTCTTGGGAGGAAGACTCGCCTCCCTCATCTGGACTTTGTTCCTGCCCAGGCGTTTACACATCACGGCACGCGACTTCTCTTTCCGAAATGGTCTGTTTCCAGAGCATCCATGAACGCCGTTGAGATCGAAAAGGCCGTCTCGGACCTGGCGGAGCAACCCTTCGACGGGGCGGAGTTTCCGTATGCCTTTCTGGAGGCGTTCGGGAACAAGGATGCGACGATCAAGCGGTTGCGCGCGGGGGACATGAACAGGTCCGACGTCGGCGGGGTGCTTCAGCAGAAGAACATCCACCTCCTGGTCGCGTCTTCCGGCGATGTCGGCGGGGCGATGGACCGACTGCGCGCAAGCGAGCGGAACGAGCGCTGGAAGGTGCGCTTCCTGCTGGCCACCGATGGCCTGACCTTCGAAGCCGAAGACCTGGAGACGGGCGAGACCGTCGCCTGCGCGTATGGCGACTTCCCCGACCACTTCGGGTTCTTCCTGCCGCTGGCGGGGATCAGCCCCTATTTGGTTCCAGACAATCTTTCATACGTCCAGAAATCAAATGACCCAATTGGCGAACAGGCTCCTATGCTTTTTGGAAACATGCCGAGAGATGGTGGGCATCTATTCTTGGATGCCGATCTTGCTTTTCGCATTTCCTCCGAAGATTCGTCTGCAAAGCCGTTCATAAAGCGATTCGTTGGCTCAGATGAATTGATCAATGGCAAGTTGAGGTATTGTCTTTGGATTGACGACGATCAAGTTCAAGCCGCCCAAAAGAGCCAATTCATACAACAGCGACTTCGTGCCGTTACTGATAATCGCATGGCCTCCGATGCGGATTCAACTCGCCAGTTTTCAAAACAGCCTCACCGTTTCGTACAAATTGCAGGTTCTGCTAAGCAAACGGTTATTGTGGTTCCGCGCGTATCCTCGGAAAATCGGCCATTTCTCCCAGTCGATTATTTGACCTCGGACTATGTGGTCGGCGACCGAAACTTCGCCCTCTACGACGCCCCCCTCTGGAATATGGCCCTCATCGCCTCCCGTCTCCATTGGGTCTGGATCGGCACAGTGTGTGTGCGGATGCGCACCGATTTCTCCTACTCCAACACCCTCGGCTGGAACACCTTCCCGGTCCCGTTCCTCACCGAGAAGAACAAGGCCGACCTGACCCGGTGCGCGGAAGATATCCTGTTGGCCCGCGAGGCCCATTTTCCGGCCACCATCGCCGATCTGTACGACCCCGAGACGATGCCCGCCAACCTGCGCGAGGCGCACGAGCGCAACGACGAGACGCTGGAGCGCATCTACATCGGTCGCCGCTTCAAGAACGACACCGAGCGCCTGGAAAAGCTGTTCGACCTTTACATCAAAATGACCGCCTCCTCCAGCAAGCCCGCCAAGGCCAAAGCCGCCGCCAAGCCACGGGGGAAGAAGGCATGAGCGACCTCCGTGCCGCCCTTCAGGGAGCAGCGAAGCAACAGACCACCCCACCCCTTACGGGGCACCCCTCCACGGGAGGGGAATTTTTACACCCGTGCGCTCCATTCCCCTCCAGTGGAGGGGTGGACGGCAAAGCCGGACGGGGTGGTCTTCGCTCCGCACTAAGCGGCGAAGCCGGACGGGGTGGTGTAGCGTCGCACTCGTGGGTTGCGACTGCTGCTTCCTCGGATTCAGCCAATCGAACAGGCACAAGGGACACCGCCACGTATCTCTCCCTGCCTTACAACCCCAAGCTCAGAGAGCGAGCGAGGGAATTGCGAAAAGCTGGGAATCTATCGGAAGTCCTACTCTGGAACCGCCTCAAGAGAGGCCAGCTCATGGGACTCGACTTTGATCGCCAGAAGATCATCGGCGATTTCATCGTGGATTTCTTCTGTGCCGATAAGCGAACGGTCGTCGAGGTCGATGGTAGGAGCCATGACGACAAGGTGGAATACGATGCGCAACGAGATGCCTTTTTGATCGGTCTCGGGTTGAAGGTGATCCATGTTCCCGCCAAGGATGTGATGCGCAACCTTGATGCGGTCATGGAAACGCTGGAGCATGTACTGGCGGCGGGCGTAAGCGCAGACCACCCCGCCCCTGCGGGGCACCCCTCCAGAGGAGGGGAATTTTTGCACCCGTGCGCTCCATTCCCCTCCCGTGGAGGGGTGGACGGCGAAGCCGGACGGGGTGGTCTTCGCTCCGCACTAAGCGGCGAAGCCGGACGGGGTGGTGTAGCACCGCAAGGTGCTACTGCTGCTGTATCAGAGACGGCCGGACGAGGTAATTCCTTTTTCGCACCAAAAATTGAATCTCGGGGTACGAAGGCATGAAGAAACGAACCTCCGATCTCCCTGTTCCCGTCGGCATCACACGCCCCGCCGAGCCTGCCGAATACGGGACCGTGCTCGCGAACTTGAAATCGCGGATCGTCCAAGCGCACATTTCGGCTTCGCGTGCGGTCAACCGCGAATTGATCGGGCTGTACTGGGACATCGGACAGATCATCCTCCAAAAGCAGAAGGATGCCGACTGGGGCGATTCGGTCGTGGAACGACTCGCCTCCGACCTGCGCCAAGCCTTCCCCGACATGAGCGGATTCTCGACAGCCAATATTTGGCGCATGCGTCAGATGTTCCAGACCTTCGGCACTCCCGGATTTCTCGCACAAGTCGCGCGAGAATCGACTTCCCCGAAGGGGACGGGGAAGAACGCCGAACATCTCGCACAGGCTGCGCGAGAATTGATCACGAGCATCCCTTGGGGCCATCTGGTGCTATTGATGGGGCGGATCGACGACCCCACCGCCCAGCTTTTCTATCTGCGAGCCGTCGCCCGTTTTGGATGGACACGCAATGTCCTGGCCAACCAGATCAAGGCGGGCGCCTACCAACGAACCGCTCTCGAAACCAAGACCCACAACTTTCCCGTGGCTCTTCCGGAGCATCTGGCCGAACAGGCCGACGAGATGATGAAAAGCCGGTACAACCTGGAATTCGTGGGACTGGCGAAGGCGATCAAGGAGCGCGAACTCGAAGACCGACTTGTCAGCAACCTGCAGCGCTTCCTGTTGGAACTGGGGTACGGCTTCTGCTTCGTGGGGAGGCAGCACAAGCTGGTCTTGGGACGCAAGGAGTACTTCGTCGACCTGCTGTTCTACCACCGGCACCTGAAGGCGTTGGTCGCCTTCGAGCTGAAGGTCGGCGCCTTCGAGCCCGAGCACGCGGGCCAGTTGGACTTCTACCTGAACCTGCTGAACGAGAAGGAGCGCGGGGAAGGCGACCAGCCATCGATCGGCATCATCCTGTGCGCCGAGAAGGACGACATCGAGGTGGAGTTCGCGCTGAAAAGCAAGACCAACCCGATCGGAGTCGCCGAGTACCAACTCAGTCCGAAATTGCCAGCCGGGTTCAAAGGCAGGCTGCCCACCGCGTCCCAGCTTGCGTCCGTCGTGCGGCAGACGTTGGATGCCAAGCCGCGAGGCAAGAAGACATGAGTCGCCAGGTTCCAGCTGTTTCCATTTTGGAAAGAACTGCCCCAGCGAGGAACTGTTTCCAGAATGGAAATGGTTCGGCGTTCACCTGCGGAAAAGGCTCCACCGCATGACCGACTCCAGCAAGACCACCGCCGTCCCGTCCGTCTCCATGGCCTACGCCGCCGACGGGCGTTCCACCAAGGCCAACGAGTTCGGGATGCGCCCCATGCAGGAGCGCGTGTACGAACGCCGCGGCGAACCGTACCTGCTCATCAAGTCGCCGCCGGCATCGGGCAAGAGCCGCGCCCTCATGTTCGTCGCCTTGGACAAGCTCCGCAACCAGGGGCGCAAGCAGGCGATCATCGTGGTTCCCGAACGATCCATCGGGTCGAGCTTCCACGACGAGCCTCTGACAAGATTCGGCTTCTGGGCCGACTGGACCGTGGAGCCGCGCTGGAACCTGTGCGACGCCCCCGGCGAGGACGGCGGCAAGGTCAACTCGGTCAAGGCATTCCTGGAGAGCGACAGTTTGGTCCTGGTCTGCACCCACGCGACCTTCCGCTTCGCCGTGGACCGCTTCGGGATCGAGGCCTTCGACGACCGCCTGATCGCCGTCGACGAGTTCCACCACGTCTCGGCCGACACCGAAAGCATCCTGGGCAACCATCTAGTCGGGCTCATCGAACGCGGCCGGGTCCACATCGTGGCCATGACCGGTTCCTATTTCCGCGGCGATGCCGTGCCCGTGCTGGCGCCGGAGCACGAGGCGAAGTTCGAGACCGTCACGTACACCTACTACGAGCAGCTCAACGGCTACACGTACCTCAAACGGCTCGATCTGGGCTACTACTTCTATTCCGGCCCCTGGACCGACGCCATCCTCAAGGTGTTGGATCCTTCGCTCAAGACCATCGTCCACATCCCCTCTGTCAATTCCCGCGAAAGCACCGGCGACAAGATCAAGGAAGTGGGTCACATCCTTTCGGAGCTGGGCGAATGGCAGGGCGTCGATCCCGCCACGGGTTTCCAACTCGTGAAGACCGCCGACGGCCGCGTGCTCAAGGTCGCCGACCTGGTGGACGACGAGGCCTCCAAGCGCGACAAGGTCTCGGCATCCCTCAAGGATCCGCTCCACAAGGACGATCGCGACCATGTCGACATCATCATCGCCCTGGGGATGGCCAAGGAAGGATTCGATTGGATCTGGTGCGAGCACGCCCTCACGGTGGGGTACCGCTCCAGCCTGACGGAGATCGTCCAGATCATCGGGCGCGCCACCCGCGACGCGCGGGGGAAAACATCCGCCCGCTTCACAAACCTGATCGCCGAGCCCGACGCCTCGCAACAGTTGGTGATCGAAGCCGTGAACGACACGCTCAAGGCCATCGCGGCGAGTCTGCTCATGGAACAGGTGCTGGCGCCGCGCTTCGAGTTCAGGGCCAAGCAGCCCCAGAGCGGCCCGGTGGAAGGCTTCGATTACGGCGACGGGGGCTACAAGCCGGACAAGTGCAACGTGGGTTTCAATCCCGCGACGGGGAAGTTCCAGATCGAGATCAAGGGACTCGCCGAGCCCAAGAGCCCCGAGGCGGCGCGTATCTGCCGCGAGGACCTGAACGAAGTCATCGCCACCTTCGTGCAGGACAAGACCTCGCTGGAGCGCGGCCTGTTCGATTCCGAACTGGTCCCCGAGGAACTGACGCAGATCCGCATGGGCAAGATCGTCCAGCAGCGTTTTCCCGAACTGGATGTCCACGACCAGGAGGCCGTGCGCCAGCACGCCATCGCGGCGCTCAACATCACGCAACAGGCCAAGAAGCTCGTGCTGGGCGGCACGGAAGGGGCCACCCTCGACGCGAGCGAGCCATCCCTGAACACGGCGCTGATCGACGGCGTCCGCAAGTTCGCCGACGTGCGCGAGCTGGACATCGACATGATCGACCGCGTGAATCCGTTCGAGGAAGCCTACGCCATCCTGTCCAAGGCCATGACCGAAGAAAGCCTGCAGCAGGTGGCCGCGGTCATCTCGGCCAAGAAGGCCCCCATCGATCCCGACGAAGCCAAGGAACTAGCGCGCCGTGCCGTGATGTTCAAGAAAGACCGAGAGCGTCTGCCTTCGGCGACCTCTTCCGATCCGTGGGAGCGCCGGATGGCCGAAGGGGCCACCGCGTACATGCGCTTCAAGGCCGAAGGCCGCTACGAGCAGGGAGCGAAATGATCGATTTCGACGACGACACCCTCGCCGCCGAATTGGCGGATTTCGCGCCACCCGAGAAGAAGGGCGGGCGTTCCGCGCGAGAAGAACGCATCATCGCGGGCTTCGAAGAAATCCAGAAATTCGTGGAGACCCACAAGCGTGTGCCGCAGCACGGCGAATCGGGCGACATCTTCGAACGCCTCTATGCCGTGCGCCTGGACCGCCTGCGCGCCCTGGAAGAGTGCCGCACCCTGCTGGCTCCGCTGGACGCGCAAGGTTTGCTGAACGGGGAATACGCCCCGTCGCCGGACGAACTGGACGACGACGAACTGATGGCAGAACTGGTAGGAATCGACCAGACCGGACCTCTGACCGAACTGAAGCACGTGCGCTCCCGCGCCGAGATCCAGACCGCCGAGGAGATCGCCAACCGCGAAAAGTGCGAGGACTTCGAGACATTCAAGCCCGTTTTCGAACAGGTCCGCAAGGACCTCAAGACCGGCATCCGACATGCGGTGCGGTTTGGCGGCAAGGAAATGGCGGGAGATGGCCAGACATTCGGCGCCCGAAAGGATCTGATCGACAACAAGAGCGCCTTGATCTCGCAAGGTGATGTTTTCATCCTGGAAGGTCAGATCGTTTTCGTGGCGGAGGTCGGAGAAGTCACCCGCACACCCAATGGCGAACAGAATGGACGCCTCAGGACCATCTACGACAATGGCACACAGAGCAACATTCTCATCCGATCCCTCCAACGCGCCCTCTACAAGGACGAGACGGGTCGCCGCGTGGTCAAACCCGATCTGGGACCGCTCTTCCTGGAAGCCCGCGAAGAAGGTGATGTCGAAAGCGGCACGATCTACGTGCTGCGCAGCAAGTCAACCCATCCCTTCGTGTCCGCGCACCGGGAGCTGATCCACAAGATCGGCGTGACCGGAGGCAAGGTCGAAACCCGCATCGCAAGTGCCGTCAACGATTCCACCTATTTGCTGGCCGAAGTCGAGATCGTGGCCACCTATGCGCTCGTGGACATCGATCGCACCAAGCTGGAAAACCTGCTGCACCGCATCTTCGCACCGGCCAAGATCGAGATCGAGATCGAAGACCGTTTCGGGCGTCTTGTCAAAGCTCGCGAGTGGTTCCTGGTGCCCCTCCAGGTGATCGACGAGGCGATCCGGTGCATTCGCGACGGATCGATCACCGGGAAGATCTACAACCCCCGGGAAGCCCGCCTGGAGGCGCCCCCCGAAAATTCCTGACCCCCTCACCGCCCCTTCACGTACCGATCGAACCAGTCCAGCTGTTCGCGCAGCACGTGTTCGTTGGATTCCATGGCCCGGTAGCCGTGGGCTTCCAACGGCAGCATCACCAGCCGGGCGGTGCCGCCGTTGCCGCGGATCGCCTGGTAGAGGTGTTCGGATTGGATGGGCAGGGTGCCGGGATTGGCGTCGGCCTCGCCGTGGATCAGAAGGAGGGGGTCGCGAATGGAATCGGCCGCAAACAGCGGTGAAACCTGGGTGTACACCTGGGGCGCCTGCCAGAGGGTGCGCTCCTCGCGCTGGAACCCGAAGGCCGTGAGGGTCTTGTTGTAGCCGCCGCTGCGGGCGATCCCGGCCTTGAACAGGCGGCTGTGGGCCAGGAGGTTCGCCACCATCAGGCCGCCGTGGCTGTGGCCCATCACCCCCACCCGACGCGTGTCCACCGCGCCGGTACGGTCGGCCGCGGCCAATGCGGCCCGCGCGTCGGACAGGATCTGCTCGAGGTAGGTGTCGTACATGCGCCGGGCGTTCCCCACCACCGGCATCTGGACCTCGTCCATCACGGCGTATCCGGCAAGCAGGAAGTAGAGCTGGCTGGAGCGACCCAGCCTGGCGAAGCGACGGGTGGAACCGGCCACCTGGCCCGCGGTCCGCGCTTCCGTGTAGTCCAGCGGATAGGCGTTCATCACCGCGGGCAGTTTCCGTCCTTCCTGGTATCCCGGAGGCAGATGCAGCTTGAAGGAAAGCTCCAGGCCGTCGTCGCGCTTGTAGGTGACCAGGCGCTTCTCCACTTGGCGCAGGATGGGGGTGGGATCCTCGGTGCGCGTGAGCCGGATGGTGTCGGAGGTCCAATCCGCTTCTCCCGGCGAGGCGGCCATGGGCTTTCCCAAAGATCGCGCGAAGAAGTCGGGAGGATCCCGGAGCGATTCGCGCCGCGTCAAAAAGCGTCTACCGGGAAGATCCAGGATCGCGAAGGGGTACTCGTAGCTCGCCGTGTCGCAACGGAACAGGCGCTTGGCCTTTAGGGTGCCCAGATCCAGCATGTCCAGGAAAGGGCGATCGCCTCGCGGCGTGGATCCCAGGCCGCGCAGGAACAGGTGGTCGCCGTCCTGCAGAAGCACCGAGGTGCCGTCCGGTCGCACCTGCATCAGGGGCAAGCCGGGATCCGCATAGCGTTCGTCGGAGCTGATGTCGCGGATCAGGCGCGGTTTGGCGGGGCGGTCGGCGTTGTGGATCCAGGAGCGGGTCCAGTGGCGGATGGGATCGAACTCCACCACCAGAATCCCCCCGTCCTTGGCGAAGAAGTCCAGGCTCCACAGGCGGTGCTCGGTGCTCGCGAACGCGCGGGGCTTGGCGGAAAAAGGGAACTCCCAGGCCATCAGCCGGTCGCGGCGCGGCACCTTCACCCCCAGGTCTCCCCCGTCCAGGGCTTCCGTCCAGACCAGCGTGGCCGGCGCGGTGGGACGCCAGCGCACGTCGCGCGGCCCCGAGGGCACGCCGCCGATGGGAACGGATTCCGCCATGGGCAGATCCACCACCTGGCGGACCATGGCCCCCTTGCGATCGCGGACCTCGATGCGTCGCGGGAAGCGATCCCAGGCGGTCGCGTGGGAGAAGGGGCGATGGACCACCTCGGCGAGCACCAGGGAGCCGTCGGGCGACACGGAAAGATCCGCGTACAGATCCGGCCGCCCCCAGAGCGTGACATTTCCTGTCGCGAAATCCACCAGCTTGGGCTGGGCCAGGGCGAAGTATTCGAAGGCCTTTTCGTCGGCGGGAGTCCGCAGGACGCTCATGGCCTCGTAGGTGCTGCTGGCGCTCCCTTCGCCGGAGGTTTCCTGCACCCCCGGCCCCACGGGAGGTCCATCGGTGGCGGGTGGTTCGCCCTGCGAATCCGCAACGGCCTTCACCAGCAGGGTCTTCTGGTCGGGCATCCACAGGATAGCATCTCCCAGCATGCGGTTGAGGGCCACACCCTCCACGCGCCGCACCTTGGCGCTTCCCATCTCGCCCAACCACAGCTCGATGGACCGCTCGGCGATGCGGGCGAAGGCGTAGCGTCTGCCATCGGCGCTCCACACGGGCGATCCCACCTTGGCCGGCACCGGAAGGTCCACCGCGGTCGTCTTTCCGGAAGCAAGATCCAACTGGGTGTAGCCGCTCCAGTAGGTCTCGCCGTTCTGGTAGACTTCCCCGATACTCCGGTTGCGCGGGGCCACCCGCGTTCCCGCCAGGGAAAGCCAGGGTTGGGCGAGCTCGGCGATGGGCGGAAAGCGCACCGGGGTCATCAGCATCATCGCGTTGTTTGCCGGTGAGAGGCTCCCATCCGGAGGCTCCGGGGCGTGCAGCACCTCCAGCATCTCGCGCGGAGGCTTGCGGTACCCCACCTCCTCGACTGCCCAGGCGACCTGGGCCCCCAGGAAGGTACCCATGAGGATCGCCGAGAACTTCGCGGACAACGGGGACAGAGGTCGCATGCCAGGAGCCTTCTTTGGTTTATCCGCCCGCCCGCGCAAATGGGGAGGATCGCTGTGGCCAATCTAGTCGCGGAGGCACCGGGTGCCGTGACACCTGTTCCACCGCATCGCCCCACACCCAGCGCCCCACACCGGGGCCAAAATCATCGTTTCTCGATAATTCCATGTTGTTTTTCGCGGAATTCGGCGTATCTTCTGGAGGTCAACCCAAGGATCGTGCACCTATGCGCTATTTCGGCGAATCCTCCCTTTCTTCGGTCCTCCACCGACTGCTCCCGTTCGCTTCGGTGGGCGTCTTCCTGGTGTGGCTGGTCTTCACCGTCCTCTTGTCCCTGGCCCTGTTCCCCTGTTCGTGGGGCGATCCCGTCACGCGGGGAATCGCGGAATGCTCGCGCTCGGCCGAAGCCCTTTCCGATCCCGATTGGGCCAATCTTGTCGCCATGCCCGCCTACGTGCGGGCCCTGGTGCTCCCCTATTTCGCCCTGGTGGTGTTCCTGCTGCTGGCCATCCTCCACAAGACGCGCAAGCTCTTCGGGAACTTCCGCGAAAACCGGGTCTTCCTTCCGGAAAATTCCACCAACCTGCGTTCCATCCTCTTCCTCCTGATCCCCTTCTCCGTCCTCACGGCCAACTTCCCGAGCCTCCTCGTGAGTCTCATCCTCCTTCTGGTGGCGGAGATCCTCCGCTCCGGCTCCGTGCTCCAGGAAGAGCACGACATGACGGTCTGACCATGCCCATCATCTTCAGACTCGACCGGGTCATGGCCGACCGGAAGATGCCGCTCAACGAGCTGGCGCGGCGCATCGGGCTGACCGACACCAACCTGTCCATCCTCAAGACCGGCAAGGCCCGCGCGGTGCGGATCGCCACCCTGGACGCCATCTGCCGGGAACTGGACTGCCAACCGGGAGACCTGTTCGAGCACGTCCCCGGACCTCCCGACACCGACTAGCCACCCCCGCCGCCCCTACCACCTCCGCGCGCACCGCCGTCTCCAGGCAATGGAGGCGGATTCCGTCGTGCGCGTCCTCCCTTCCGGGGGAGGGATCCTCCGCGATCCCTCCCGGTGCCGGAGGCATGCCATCTCCCGCCCGGAACCGGGCGTTCGTCCTCCATCCCTCCCATCCATCCAACCAAGGAGCCCTCCCCCATGAATCCAGACTTCCGCACCTTCGACCGGACCTCGTTGCTGTCCACGATGTGGATCTTCCTCGCGGCCAATTGGCTGTGCTGCGACATCCTTTCCCTGATGGATCCCCGGATGATCCGGATGCTCGTCGACGGAGGCCCCGCCAGCCTCCGGATCGACCAGAAGTTCCTGCTCCTGAGCGGCCTGGTCCTGGAGATCCCCATCGCGATGATCGTCCTGTCCCGCCTGCTTCCCCTGCGGCCGCGGCGCTGCACCAGCCTCCTCGCCGCCCTGGCGATGATCGCCATCCAGGTCGGCAGCTTCGGGATGGGCGAGCCCTCCACACTCCACTACGTCTTCTTCAGCGTGGTGCAGATCGTGGGCGCGCTGGTGGTGGCGATCGCCGCCGCGACCTGGCGCATCGGCGAACCCACGCCCACTCCCCAGGCTCCATCGTGGGCGGGGAAAGCGATTCCCTTCCCCAAGTTCATGGCGGCGATCGTCGTGCCGTTTCTTGTCGCAGCCTCGGATTCCCGCTCGTCGGACACCCTCGGGATCCCCAGCGGCGGCGCGACGTCGGATACCCTCCGCCGCACCTGCACGCGGGTGTTCCTGTCCACCCCCTTCTCCCTCAAGGAATCCCATTCCGTCGCCGCGATCGGCCTGGGTTGGAGCGGAACCAAGTGGGCCACCCGCTTCGATGTGGGCCTGATGGAGGACGGCCTGGACAGCCACGGACCCATCAACCTGGACCTGACCGGCGGATGGTTCTGGAAGCACGATCTCGCCTCCCCCATCGCGATCTACGAAGGAATCACGATCACCGACCAGACCGGCATCCACGAAAGCTTCGAAGGCCACGCCGTCTCCATGGTGTTCCTGGCCGGATGCGAATTCCGGCCCGATCGCGGCGAATACGCGTTCCATGTGGAAGCGGGAACGGGAGGCGCCTTCACCCACCGCACCGGCGCCTACCAGGGCGGGACCGTGCTCTCGGCCGGGCTCCGGCACTACATCGGGAAATGATTCGTCAGGGGGGGTGGCAGCGCTCCCCGGTCGCCGAGCGCGATCGTCCGTTTCCACCCGGGCTTTGGGAAACGTGGACGTTGGGGAACTTTCGTCACCAGATGTGGCCCCAAATCCGCATCGGAACCCGGGAGGCGCCCGTAGCTTCCCTATTCGACGATTCCGTTCCTTCGTCTTCCCTCGGAAAGGGATCCTGGTCCCATGAAACGTTTCTCGATTCTCCCGCTGACCCTCCTCGCTGGTCTCGCCAGCGCCCAGACCAACTGGTCCCTTTCCGGCAAGATCGTCGATGCGGAGGAAGGCAACGGGCTGAACGCCGTGGACGTCTCGCTGGCCAAGGCGGGCCTGCGGACCACCACGGCCAAGAACGGCACATGGATCCTTTCCAGCAATTCCGGAGTCGGGCATCGTCCCTCCGGGACCTCGCGATCGGAGAACTTCCTGCATCTGGAAGGCGGCCGCCTGACGCTTCGGTTGGACGGCACCGATCTCCTGGGGAGGCGCATGATCGCATCCATCGCCCCTCCCGCCGCGATTTCCGCGCGCAGCATGGACGCGGTCTCCGACACGCTGATCTACACCCGCGACGGCTTCATGCAAAAGCGAGTCCCCCTGTCCAGCTCGGTGATCGTCAGCATGGTCGACAGCCTCCGCCGCATCCGCTACGACGGCTGGGTGGACTCGAGCCATTCGAACGGCTTCAAGCCCGACACCGCCGACGCCTTTCCGGACACCGTCCGCACCTTCACCTTCCGCATCACCAAGGCGCGCTGGGACAGTCTCATGAAGGCCATGGCGGACTCCTGCGGGAAGTTCGGCTCCGGCCAGCTCAATTGCGGCAACGGGCTGGACATGGTGGAGTCGTCGGCGACCATCTGGGTTCCCGCCGACCTGCACGCCGACGGCCAGGTGTGGAAGAACATCGCCTTCCGCCTGAAGGGGAACGCCTCCCTGCGCACGGCGTGGACCAAGGGATCGTACGTCCTGCCGTTCCGCATCAACATGGACAAGTTCGAGGACGCCTACCCGCAGACCAAGAACCAGCGCTTCCACGGCTTCAAGAAGCTGAGCTTCTACACCCCGGACCAGGACTCGTCGTCCGTGAGAAGCCCCATCGCCAGCGAGATCTTCCGCGAGGCGGGCGCGGGCTGTCCCATCACCACACCGGCGCACGTCCTTCTGGACCGCGGCGACGGGAACGTCTCCGACCTGGGTCTGTACGAACTCGTGGAGGTCCCCGACAACCCGATGCTGAACCGCCTGTACGGCAACGACACGGGCCATCTCTACAAGCCGGAATCCAACCTGTCCCGGTTCACCCGGAGCGAGTGGGAGGACGAGGACATCGAGACCGACTACGCCGATGCGAAGGCGCTGATCGACGCCATCAACGCATCCAACCGCACCACCGACACCGCCGCGTGGCACCGGACCCTGGAGAAGGTCATCGACGTCGACGGCTTCCTCAACTGGTTGGCCGTGAACACCGCGATCTACAACTGGGACACCTACGGAGCCCTGGGGCACAACTACTACCTGTACAACGACCAGGGACGCTTCCGCTGGATCGCCTACGACATCTCCTTCAGCTTCAACCTGGCCCAGAACCAGATGTCGCGAACCTCCATCTGGTACGACGGCTCCGGTGGGTTCGGTGGATTCGGGGGTGGTTTCCCGCTCATCAAGAACCTGCTGGCCGACAAGTCCTACTGCGAGCTCTACCGCTCCCGCATGACCCAGGCCATCGCGCCCACAGGACCGGCGGGAGTGGCCAACTTCCAGGCGAAGGTGGACAAGTACGCGACCATGGTCGCCGCCTTCCCGCAGCAGGCCCAGCAGACCAAGGCGATCCGCGACGTGATGACCATCCGCAAGTCGGAGATCGAAGCGTCGCTCGCGGCCAAGGCCTGCCCCATCAAGTGATGCGGCCGGAGAGGTTCTAAATTTGATCGACCCCTTCAGCCGGGGCACCCAATTCTTCGCGACAAAGGAACCGAGCATGGCCGTCACCGTTGCATTCGTCTTGCAACAAGATCCCGAGCGTTTTTCCTTCGAACAGATCCGCTCCGCGCTGGCCTCCCGGTTCCCGGAACTGACCGAGTTCGCCAATCCCACCACCAAGGAATCCGTGCTCACCTTCCATGTGGATCGCACCCTGGTGGCGATCGCCAACATGCCCGCACCCTACCCGTGGACGGATCTCGAGGGCCCCTGCTCCACCAGCATCCTGTGGCCCCAGGCCGCGGCCGATCTCAAGGAGCATCGATCGCACACGATCGTTTCCACCATCGGCGAGATCCCGGCGCTGGAAGCCTCCACGCTGCTCACCAAGGTGGTCGCCGCGGTGCTGGACCAATCCAGGGAGGCGCTGGGCGTGTACTGGAGCAACGCCACCCTGCTGGTGCCCCGCAAGCTGTTCCAGGAATTCGCCTCGGAAGTCCTCCCCTACGGACCTCCGCTGGACATCTGGGTGGATTTCCGGGTGGGTCGCGTGGACGACCGCTCGAGCGCGGGCTTCACCACGGGCCTGGCCGCCTTGGGCCACATGGAATTCGAGACGTCCCGAAGTCCCGAGGATCCCGCCTCCCTGCGCGAGCGTCTGCAGAACCTGGCCCACTACGTGATCCTCAACGGCAGGGTCATCCAGGATCGCGACACCATCGGTGCCGACGCGAACGAGCATATTACAGTGGTGTACGCCGCCTCCAAGTTCGGGCTCAAGGGCAAGGTGATGAACCTCGAGTACGCCAGGGGATAGCGATTCCCGACGCCCGACACCAGCCTCCTGCGGATCGGTTCCGCCAGGAGGCGCCTCCGAGGCCGGCTTCCAGGGAGATGCCATGAAGACCTACCGCCACTGGATCCAAGCCAGACGCCGCATCACCATCGGGAAGGAGACCAAGGAAGTCCCCATCCTCGCCGGTTCGGATGTTTCCAAGGCCGACGCGGAGAAATCCGCCGACCACCTCGCCCGGATCATCCAGGAAAGAATCGACCATCGTCGCAAACCCCAAGACTACGAACCCGTCATCAAGGAGTGGGTGGAGGAAACCCTCGACGAGAAGAACATCGTGACGGTGAACCGGTATGGCGCCCTGGTCCTCAACACGATGCAGTACACCATCCTGGACCTGGACGACATCCCCTTCGAGTTCATGGACCTGTTCGGTCGGACCAAGGGGCGCGACCGCAAGAGTCTGATCCTAGAACGCTTCAAGAAGCGACTCGCGAAGCAGAACCCCTTCGGGCCCGACCTGAGGATCTACGAGACCACCAAGGGATTGCGCATCATCGCGAAGGAATACCTCACCCCTCGGACCAAGAGCTTCCAGAAGTCCATGGCCCGGTTCCATGTCGACAGCATCTACGCGTGGCTTTGCATGAAGCAGGATTGCTACAGGGCACGGCTCACACCCAAGCCCTACCGCATCCACCAGCCCGCCATCCGCATCCGCTCGCCATTGGATTGCGAGACCGAGGCGTACCGGGACTGGAAAAAGGGATACGCATCGAAATCGAAATCCTTCCGCGTCGCCCGGCTCCTGGAAAGCGCGGGGGCGGACTTTTCTTCCGATCCCGCGATCGCATTCCATGACAGAATCTGCAACTGCGGATCCGGCCTCCCCCTTGCCTGATCCATCCATGCATTCCCCGATTCCCGACCTCCATCGTCCACCGTCGCGGACCCACCTCGCCTCCGGAGCCAACAACGACATCACCCTGATGGAATGTCCCGATCGCAAGGTGGTCATGAAGCGGGCCAGGCCATCGGCCCCGGATCGCCTGGCCACCGAGACGCGGGTTCTTTCCCTCCTGGCCGGCGGGATCGCCCCGGCATTGGTGGACGGGACCTTCCTCGACGCATCCGAAGGCGGCTCGCGCCTTTTCATGGAGCACATCGAGGGGGAACACCGCTTCGAACTGGACGTCCGCTCCGCCCGGCTCCTGGGAGCCGCCCTGGCGGCGATCCACCGGACGGACCTCGCCTCCCTGGCGGATTTCCTGGAGAAGCCTTCCTGGCAGGACTATTTCCAGGATCGATTGATCCCCCAACTCGAAGAGGCCCGCGAGGTGGCTCCTTCCCCCCAGATCCGGGAGCTCCAGGTTTTCCTGGAGCGCATCCGCCGCTTGGGACAGGAGCTCGACACGCGATCGCTCCATGGACGGTCCGCGCTCGTGCACACCGACATCATTCCACTCAACGTGATCTTCCAGGCGGACCGGTGTCGCATCATCGACTGGGAACTTGCGCGGATCGACGCTCCCGAATGGGACCTGTGCTCGGCCCTCAAGTCCTTCGTGTTCGCGCCCCGGGCGCGCGATGCGCTGCTGGACGCGTACGGCACCGCCCCGGACCCGGATCGACTCCGGTTCGTTTCGCTTCTCCACTACGCGAACGTGGCCCTTTGGCGGTTGTGCTCCTTCTACCGCCGTGGAGAAAACCAATCCATCCGCGCCAAGTTCCTGAGGGAACTGGACGCGGAGATGGACTGGATCCGAAACACCCTTTCCCGATCGAGCGAGCCTGGGCTGCCCTGACCGGTTCCGCACTTGTCGGAACCGGTCGGACGAGCGAAGCTCGCCGGACGATCAAGGAGCCAGCAGGATGGCCTTCGCCTTGTCGCCCAAGGCTTCGGTCATGTGCGGGATCTTGGTCACGCGGGCGGTCTCCTCGTTGGCCGACATCAGATCGTCGCGGCTCATGCTGTCGATGTTGAATCGACGCGCGCCCGCCATGAACTGCTGCAGACCGCAGGCGACCTTGTCGGCCCAAGCGTAGACGCCGATGGCACCCCAGGGGATGTTCTTCATCTCGTTGGCACCCACGCGGGCCTTGACGTTCTCCCAGGCCGCGAAGATCTCCTCGGGCTTCTCGCCGAAGGCGGTCACGCTGGAGGGCAGGGAATCCCAGTTGCCGTTGACCTCGGCGCGCTTCTCCGGCTGCAGGACGCCCTGGATGTTGCTGCCCAGGAAGGCCGGAATCATGGGTGCGCGACCCATGCACACGAGCTTGGTGAACGGAGCGCCCAGCGAGAGCGCCTTGAAGATGTGGTCTTCGCGGGCCAATCCGCCGCCGAAGGAGATGGCGGGGATCTTCTTGCCCTGGTCGGCCAGGAGCTTGCAGTACTCGTAGGCCTTGGCATGCAGCTCCAGGCCGGGAACACCCCAGTGTTCCATCATGTTCCAGGGGCTCATGCCGGTGCCGCCGCCGGCGCCGTCGATGGTGAGGAGATCGAGCTTGGCGTCGACCGCCACGCGGATCGCCAGGGCGAGGGCTTCCATGCCGTACGCGCCGGTCTTGAGCGAAATGCGACGGAAGCCGATCTTGCGCAGGTAGGCCACGGCCAGCATGAACTGCTCGCGAACCACTTCGGCGTTGGGAAGGCTGGGGTTGCCCAGACGGCTGTGGCGGGCGAAGCCGCGGATGGAGCCGTCCTTGTAGGACTCCTTGACGATCGGATCGGTCGGATCCGGATCGACCACGTAGCCGCGGTTCTTCAGGAATTCGGCGTATTCGATGTCCTTGACTTGGATCTCGCCGCCGATGTCCTTGGCGCCCTGGCCCCACTTGAGCTCGATGATCATGTCGTTGCCGTACTTCTGGATCACGTACTCGGCGACGCCGTTGCGGGCGTCTTCGACGTTCATCTGGATGATCATGGCGCCGTAGCCGTCGTGGTAGCGCTTGTAGACGTCGACGCGACGTTCCAGCTCGGGAGCGGAGGTGATCTTGCCGTCCTTGAACAAGGACTGCTTGTCGACGCCGACGACGTTCTCGCCGACCACGACGGGGTAGCCGCACAGGGCCGCGCCGGTGGCGAAGGAACTCCAGTACTTCGCGGCGATGAAGGTGGAACCCAGGGCTCCGGTCATCATCGGGACGCGGCACTTGGTGATGACCTCGTTGCCGAACGAGGTTTCCAACGAGACGTTAGGGAAGATGCAGTTGTCTTCCGTGGGGTTCTTCACTCCATGGGCGCCGAAGGCGTACCCCTGGATGCGAAGGCTGTGGTAGCCGACGCCCAACGCGAAGGTGTTCCCCGAGCCGCTGGTGATGGTGCCGAAGTCCCGAGGATAGAGGAGCTTGCGTCCGGCGAGCGAGGAGGTCCACGTCTCGCACTTGCCCTTGCAGTCGGCGCGGCACAAGGTGCACAGGCCGGACTCGCAAGGATTGCCACGATTGGCGGTTCCGAGAACATCATTTTGCTTGGGCCATTCAAACATCGATGATTCCTTGATGGAGGTTGACGATCAAGCCGTTGCGCGCACACGTGAAAATCCGGGCAACGTAATTGACTGCAACGAAAAACTAGACCCACTTTTCCACTTTTGTAGACAATGGCAGACATTGTCCACGCCAATTGTCATTCCGACGTTCCTCGATCCCCGCAAGTGGATCCCCGGTGGATCGATGACCTGCCTGGAAGTGCGGCATCCCACTTTGATTCTCCCTGCTTTTGCAGTATGCTTTGAGCATGAAGTCGTCCCTCCTACAGCTCGTCTCGGTCGTCGTGGTCGTCGTCGTCCACACGTTCGCCGGCGCGGGCTGATCGGAAAAGACTCCAAAACCCTTTTCCCAGGACCCCCACCGGCATCGGCCGCGTGGGGGTCTTTCGTTTCGAGACCTTCGCCGCGACCCATGCCGGTTCCTTCCAACCACCGAGGAACCCATGACCACCAACGGCGCCCAACGCATCATCGACCACATCCTGGCCCAGGGCGTGCGCACCGTCGTGGGCATCCCCGGCGGCAACATCCTGCCCCTGTACGACGCCCTCCACGGTTCGCCCCTGCGCCACATCCTGGCCCGCCACGAGCAGGGCGCGGGCTTCATCGCGCAGGGCATGGCGCGCGCCACGGGCAGACCCGCGGTGTGCCTGGCCACCTCCGGCCCCGGCGCCACCAACCTCCTGACCGCGCTGGCCGACGCCGAACACGACGCGGTGCCCCTGGTGGCGATCACCGGAGCCGTGCCGCGCGAACGCGAAGGCCTGCGCTCCTTCCAGGAAGCGGACATGGTGTCCATCGCCCGCCCTTGCGTGAAGGCCACCTGGAAGATCCGGCAGGCCGCCGATCTGGACGCCATCCTGCCGCTGGCCTTCGCGACCGCCATCGGCGGCAGGCAGGGCCCGGTGTTGGTGGACATCCCCAAGGACGTGTTCACGGAATCCGCCACGCCCTGGATCGCGCGCGCCACCGACACCTCCCCGCCGCAGGCCATCCCGGCGGATTCCATCACGGACGCGTTGGCGCTTCTGGGGGAGGCGAAGGATCCAGTCTTGCTGGCGGGGGGAGGACTCGCCCGCAATGGCTCCGACATCGCCAGACGGTTTTCCGAGGCGACGGGCATCCCCGTGGCCTGGACGTTGCACGGGCTGGGAGCCATCCCCAGCATCCACCCGTCGGGCCTGGGCATGATCGGCATGCACGGGGATCCGAGGGCCAACCGAGCCCTGGCCCGATGCGACCTCCTGATCGTGGCGGGCGCACGCCTGGAAGAGCGGGCCACCGGCGAAGGTCATGGTTTCGCACCTGGCGCCAAGATCGTGCGTCTGGACGCGGACCCTCGGCAGATGCGCCTGCATCGGGCCGATCTGGCCATCGCCGCCGACGCCGCCTCGGCGCTGGAAACGATCCTGGAAGCGATGCGGGAATTCGGCTACCCGCGCCGGAATCCGCTCCGGCGACGGGAAGAGGAAGCGTCCCGGTCGGGCGACGAGCCCGCCCGCCGGCTGCTGGAGGACATCGCCGAGGCCATGGGAGACGATACGACCTGGACCACCGACGTGGGGCAGCACCAGATGTGGGCCGCCCGTTTCCTGCCCATCTCGCGTTCGCGCCAGTTCCTGACTTCCGGCGGATTCGGGACCATGGGATTCGGGCTCCCCGCGGCCATCGGGGCCGGTCTGGCCACCGGAAACCGGGTCGGATGCATCGCCGGGGATGGTTCCATCCTGATGAACATCCAGGAACTGGCCACCCTGGCCGAGCTGGACCTCCCGGTGAAGATCTTCCTCTTCGAGAACGGCGGCCTGGGGATGGTGCGCCAGCAGCAGGATCTGTTCTACGGTCGACGCCGTTCGGCATCGGACTTCGCGGGGGTGGTGGACTTCGCGCGAATCGCGGAGGGGTTCGGGATCCCCTGCGGCGAGATCTCCCCCGGAGGCGGTCCGGACGAATGGCGGGAGCTGGCCGCCGCGGATGGCCCGGCCCTGATCCGCTGCCCGATCGGGTCCGAAGAAAAGGTCTGGCCGGTGGTGCGCCCCGGGAAGGACCTGAGCTCGATGATCCTGGCCCCGGCCTGGTGAGCGACGGATCCGCCCCTTCCTCGACGCGACGGTGACACTTGCGCACCGACGCGGTGTCCAATGGGAGGCAAGGGGCGAGGTCCGCCCCACCAGGAGTCTTCCCATGTCCAGCTCGATCGCCCTATTGACCGCTTCCCTTCTCGCCTCGGCCTCCCCTGCGACCTCCCCCGTGGATTCCCAGGTCGGGATCGATTCCCTCCGCCGGGACTCCGCACGATCCCTTCGGGAGGTCGCTTTCAACATGGGTCTGGCGCCCGGCTTCAACGCCAACGGCGACCACCCCGAGGAGGTCCAGAACCATTTCGCCCTGAATCTGGTCATGAACGACGCGGGTGCCGTCGACGGCTTCGACGCCGCTCTGGGCCTGACCCGCACCCGCCGGTCCATGCGCGGCTTCCAGGCCAGCGCGGGCGCCAACCTCGCCGAAGGGGACGCGTCGGGCTTCCAGGCATCCACCGCCAACCTGGTGATGGGCCGCACCCAAGGCGTGCAGGCCGCGGCGGTGGCCAACCTCTCCCGGGGAACGGCGCAGGGCCTGCAGATGTCGGGCGTGGTCAACCTGGCCACCGACTCGATGGACGGCTTCCAGTGGTCGGCGGCGGTCAACCACGCGGGGACCCTTTCGGGCGGCCAATGGGGCCTCGTGAACATCGCCGGAGGGGTCAAGGGCATCCAGATGGGCGGGGTCAACATCGCCGACAAGGTGCGCGGCGTCCAGATCGGATGGATCAACGTGGCCGATTCCGTGGACGGCGCGTCCATCGGACTCCTGAGCTTCGCGAAGAACATCGAGCACCAGGCCGACCTCTGGCTGACGGAATCCGGCATCACCAACTTCGGACTGCTCACCGGAACCGAACACTTCTACACCATCCTGGCGCTGTCGGCCACGCACCCGGACGACGTGAGAGCGTTTGGATTCACCTGGGGTCTGGGCGGACGCCTCCAGTGGCGGCACAGCTGGATCGCGCTGGACGCCGTGTCCACCCACCTGTTCCACGACATCTCCGAGTCAACCACCTCCCACCACGGGCACCACCACCACGATCACGACGTGGAAGCCAACGACTTGATGGGCCTGCGTGCCAGCGCCGGCTGGAGGATGTTCAGCCACCTGACGGTCTACGGCGGTCTGTCCGGAAACCTCCTGGTGTCCAGCCAGGCCCGCGACGACGAGAAGTACCTCTCGCGCAACGAAGGCCCCGAATGGAATCCCTCCAGGGAAACCCGTCTGTGGCCCGGCGTGTTCATGGGGATCCGCATCTGATCCGCTCGCGTCCATCCCCTTCTCCCCGACGCGCCCGGAGTGCGTTCGGGGAACTAGCTTGACCCCCGCCAGCATGAACAAGGACCTTCGAAACATTCCGACCCGGGCCGTCCTGCCGTCTCCCGGGGCCGGATCCAACGCCGACGACCTCCCGACACGCCTGGCCCGCACGATGGATCGCCTGGCCGAGCTCGAAGCGGAAGCGCAGTTGCTGGAACGCGAACTCCCTCCGTTGCAGGCGAAGCTCTTCGCGGCGCAGGAAGCGATCGTCAAGGAAGTCGTGGAAACCCGCAAGAGCCTGGTCCTGCTGGTGCGCCGCCTGGTGGAATCCTCTCCTCGACGCGGCGTGCTGCGCCGCGAGGGACCCGATCTGATCTGGCACATCGCCCGCGATCTGGACGAGCGGTTCGGGGTGGACGTTCGTGGTCTGCTCCCCGATCTGCCCTCCCCCGACGAGGACGAGGACGACGGCGACGACTGCTCCTGGGCATCCGGCGGATCGCATCGCGACTCCGGGCAACCACCCCATGGCGCACCCGGGAATCCTCCCAAGCCGCGTCGGACCACGCTCGATCCGCAGGATGCCGCGAAGGGGATCTACCGGAGCCTGGCCCGCGAGCTCCATCCGGACAAGACCCGCGACGAAGAGGAGCGCCAACGGCGCACGGAACTGATGCAGCGCATCACCCGCGCCTGGCAGGACCGCGACCTGGGAGCTCTCCTGAAACTCCTCGCCGCGCACGGCAGCGAGGACGCGCGCGCCCAGGCCATGGACGAGGCCACCCTGCAAGCCTGTCTCCAGGGGGTGGAACAGACCCTCGCCGAACTCCAGAGACGGGTGAAGAACCTCCGCCACGGCAACACCTTCGCCGGCGTCAAGGACTGGCTGGTGGTCCTGTGCGACCGGAAGCTGCAAGAGAAGCTCCTTAGACGGGTCAAGGCCGGACCGCGCGAGGAGCTGGAAGCGGTCCGCGAGCTCCTGTCCCTGTGGAGCTATCCGGGCGCCTTGGAACAATTCCTGCGCGAAGTGGATCCGGACGACTGGGACGGGATCCTCTAGCGGCCGGAAGACCGGCATTGGGGTCGCCAACGCTCCGGCCGTTCCGATGTATTCTATTGGGAGTTCCCACTCGCCTCCCTCCCTGGAGCCTCCTTTGAAACGCAGCATTCTCTTCGCCCTCTCGATCGCCACCTTCGCCAACGCCGGAATGTCCAGGCCCAAGGAGTTGAGCCTGGAACAGGTGGTCGAGCAAGCCTCGCTGGTCGTGGTGGCCGTGCGCGACACCCCTTCGGTCGCGCCGAAGTTGGCGGACCTCGGTGCCGGCCGCCAGAAGTACCCCTACAACGCGATCAGATTCCGCATCCTGGAGACGCTCCGCGGGAGCGCGACGCCAACCGCACCCGACAAGATCGACGTGGTCGCTTCCGATCTGGGAACGCTTCTGTTCCTGGAAAGGAACTCGCTGTCCAAGTCCTTCTTTTCGGAGTACTTCAGCGCTGGGAAGAACCTTCTGGAATCCCGCGACACCTTGATCCTGTTCCTGGAAGGCGCGAACGATCGCGGAGAGCATCCCCTGGTCGCCAACGACGCGTGCCTGCCCCACTCGCGCAAGAAGACGATCCAAGGCATGCTTTCCGGCAAGCCCTGAATCTCAGACGCTCGGCGCGATTCCCACCGGCAACGGCTCCGGCCCTTGCCGAACCGACCCGCAGATGGCGAGCAGATGCAGGTGGTTCGGCACGATCTCCTCGCCGCCGCGGGGATCCTGGAACAGCGGGTGCACGTCCAACAGGACGCTCCCGCGGCGCAGCCCCGCCTCCACGCGCGTGCGTTCCACCGGAACCTGGAGTTCCACATGCAGGGCCTGGTCCGAGGCCAGCCAGGCGAAGACCAGATGCAAGGGGATCCGCAGGGCACCCGCCTGCACATCGGACTCCCGCACGCAGAAACCCAGTGCCAGCGGCCAGCGGCCGTGGCGATGGTCGTGCTCGGCAAGGAGCTCCCATGCGATTCCCGCGGCTGCCGGGGCCGGGCATGCCACGTCGGGGGCGAAGCGGGGATCGACACGTTCCGCGGGGGTCAAAGGCGAACGCGCCGCGTGCCACCCGACGGTCTCCTCCCAACGCAGGCCGGGGGAACCCGTCGAGACCATGACGGAATTCGACAGGACATCGCCGAACATCAGCGTGATCTCGAGGTCGGAGGGTGGAACCTGGGCGTGTTCCGCCCCCAGGACCACCCACTCCTGGATCACGATCGTGGATTCCATCTCCTCGACCTCGGTGGTGGAATCGTCCTGGGAAGGCGGTACGTACAAGGGCATCTTGCCCTCGTCCGACCATGCCTGGCGCACGGTCAGCGATCCGCTGGAGACGTTGCGCACCAACACGTTCCCGTAGCGTTTGAGCAGGAAGCCCGTCGGGTGGGGGCGAACCCCCTTGATGGCCGCCACCACGGGATAGGATGCTTCGAGGGATGGATCCCATCGCTTGGCGCCACCGATCACCACTCCCGTGGGGGCCGCTTCGCCCAGCACTTCCAGCGACAGACCATCGAACGGTGCCATCCGGAAGAACGACGCATCCTGCGCATCGCGCAGCGAAGGGGGACTCATGGTCATCGGGGTCATCCTTTCAAGTCACCGAAGGTGCGGAGCGCCTGCGCCTTGACGAAGGGAGCGCACTTCGGGCAGAACACCAACTTGGTCTTGGTGGTGAGCTGGTGGAACATGATGCAGTGCCCGTCCTGGTAGATCCCGCCGAGAGCCGCGTCGGGGATGGTGCTTTCGATCTCCCACTTGCAGTGCGAGCCCGCTCCGCCGTGCGCCACGTAGGCATCGGTGTGTTCTGCGAGGGTGAGCCCGGGAGGCGCCTTGTAGGACCCCGGGTACGGGGTCATGTTCATCAGGTGGCCCAGTTCGTGGAGCACGCACATGGTGTGGATGGTGTTGTCGGCATCGATCACGATGAGGTTGTGCGGCGGTGTACCGCCGTCCCCGCCCCAAGGTCCGCTCGCCGCCGTGGCCACGACCGTCACCCGGACCTTGTGGGCATTGGAAGGGGTGGCGTTGGCGGGAAGGGTGATGGTCCAGTTGCCGTTGGCACCCGCCACGACCAAACCCACGTCGGCGGTGACCGCTGCCGGGTCCAGCGTCAGATTCCCGGCCTTTCCGGTGGCGGGATTGCTCCACGTTCCGGACACGAGCAGGTTCGCCCCGGCCTGGACCGGCGGATTGCGGACGATGATGGTGTTGGCGGGATCGTTCATGTTCACGTTCCCGGTGACCCCGGAGAAGTCCCATGCCCTGGTCAAGGTCCGGTTGACCCCGCCGGATAGCCCGTCGATCTGCTCGTCGCAAAGGATGATGTTGACGCACTGCCCGGGATGGTCGGTCTTCAGGAGCGCGTGGTATTCCGCGGCGTTGTGGTTTCCCACCACCACCTTGCCCGCGGTCTGCTTGTGGTGCTTGACCACCGGCTGCTTGCTGAACTCGATGAACACCGGCTTGGCCTTGTCCTCCGCCTTGGTCATGGACGGCGGCACGATGCCGTCGCGGTAGGTGAGCTGGTACCAGAGCTTTCGCCAGTTCACCAGCTTGATGCGCGCCGCGTCGCAGGCGTTGGTGGCCCCCACCTGGAATTCGCAGTTGTCTCCGCCCGCCAGCCCCAGCCGGAGTTCCACGAGAACCGATTTCTGTCCTTCCGGGACGTTGACGGTGGCGGAGTACACCCAGCCGTCGGCGGGTGGGGACTTCACGTTCTTGGATGCCGGTTCGACGACCGCCTCCATGCTGGAGTCCTTCACCAGAAGCCAGGCGGGATTGTTGCGCTTGGACCGCTTGGCATGGCCTCCTTCCGCGGAGAAGATGGCCTTGACGAAGATCTGCGCGGGCAGTGGCTTGGCCGTCACCGGATCCGTGCCGAATCCCTTGGAGACGATCCGCAGCTTGACCGTGTCCCCCCAGCCGTCGCGCCCCTCGAATCCAGGCCGCGAAATGCGGTTCACGTACTGCTTGACCTCCACCACCGGCCCCGAGACCTCGATGACCTTCTTGGAATCCTTCGGATCGTAGGTCTCGATGGCGATCTCGGTGTTGATCGCGGGAATCTTCGGGGCCTCCTCCAACGGGATCCGGACCTTCCGGAACTTCGCAGGATCTTCCACCGGGTTTTCCGCGTTGGTCAGAGGCGTTCCGGAGACGGGAGCCTTGATGACCAACGGATCCGACGGATGGAACAGGTTCAGCTCCATGGAACGGCCGCCGTCCGGGAAGTCCTCGCCGTTGGGATAGGTGCCGTCGGTCCATTTGGGGTGGTAGTCCGGAGTCTGCCATGCGGGCTCCTCGGTGCCGGGCTTCTTCAGCGTGAGCTGCAGAAGCCACGACAGCATCCGGAGCATGCCATTCCAGCTGTTCTTCCCGAAGTCCCCGTCCGTCGAGAGCTTCATCCTGAGTCGTGCGTTGCATTCGTTCTGGAACCCGATGACCGCCCGCTTGGTGGGATTCGAGTTCTTTCCGTCCAGCGCCCCGGGATCGCAGTTCAAGCCGAAATTGTCCGCCAGGTCCTTCAAGACCTGCTGGATCTGTCCGATCGAAACGTTGCGACGCACGGACTCCCAGAGTCGTTCGTCGCGATCGAGCAAGGCCTTCACGAGTTTCGCTCGCTTGTCGGAAATCTCCCGATTGGCCGCCGCACCCTTTCCGTCCTGGGAAAAGCCGAACACCACCGCCACGTCGCCGGCGCCTTTGCCCTTGGATGCCACCTGCTTGAGGAAAGCCGCCAAGGCCCTCGCGAAAGTGGCGTCCTTGTCCAGGCGCGGCAGGAGGGAATCCTTGGGAAACACGATGTCCGGAGATCCAACGAAATCCGTCGACGCCTTGTAGGCGATCTCGCGCGGGGAAGCCTCCTTGGCTTCGGCCTGGTCGTGGGACGCCTTGGCACCGTAGAAGATCTTCTGGCCGAATTCCGGAGTCGGGTCGGGAGTGGTCAGGTCCAGCTCCACCTCGAATGTCTGTTCGCCGGTCTTGTCTTCGATGGTGACCGTCTTCGGTGCACCCAATTCCTTCCAGGGATCGGTCGCGACGGCCCTCCATTGCAGCGAAATCTTCAACCCGGGAGCCGGCGGGGATTTGGTGACCTTGGCCACGCACCGGACCTTGATCGGATGATCGAAGGCAGCCTCCTCTTCCTTGGTGGGGAATTCGACGGAAACGATCTCCACCTTCCGATCGATCGCCTCTTCCTTGGCCTGGTCCGGCCAAGGATCCTCTTCCCTGGTCTTCTCCAGGTAGGTACTGGTGTCGTAGACCGGTTTCTTGTCTGGAGCGCTCCCGCCTTTGCGTGGAGCGAATTTCGAATAGTCCAAGTCGCCCGAAGGCGGGCGGGCCTTGGACTTCTTCATCAATTCAGGTTCGTCGGCTCGACTGGACTCGAAGGAGGAATTAGGCATGCGAGTTCGGTCCTCGGAAGGGGAGCTGCGGATCGGTACCCCCCAAGATACTCATATTCATCCGCAAGCGAGGGCCGACAAGGTTTCAGCGAGCCTTCGGGGCGCCTCCTTCACGACCGACCGCCACCACCGCCACGCCGCCATTTCCGTCGATCCCCACCAGCAGGCCTCCCGAGGAATCGAGAGCCGGGAAGAGGCGTCCCAGATCCAATCGGAATCGGGTGGCACCGTGGTCGATCGGCAGGACCAAGGACCAGGCCACAAGGCTCCACTTGGGGCTGATGCCGAGGAGATGGAGGGTTCGCACGGCCCGAGGGGAGGCGACCGGCATGGAGGCGAGCAATGTCCTGCGGTCGGAGGCGGGATCCAAGGTCAAGTCGAAAGCGGTCGCTCCCGATTCGTTCCGGGTTTCCGCGGTCCAGGCCTCCGCGGGCATCGGGTTGCCCTGTCCGACGAGCGGAGGCGCGTTTCCGGGAGCCTTCTCGTACTCCCCGCGGGACTTGCCCACCTCGAGTTCGAAGCCTTCCGCCAATCCGCCCGGATGCAGCGCAAGTACACGGTACAGGCCTCCGCCCTGCAGAAGATGCGGGAACAACTTGGCCAGATCCAAAGGCGTGCAGGAAGACCCGAACCTTTGATCGTCAGAATCCGAAACCACCTTCGCAGGCTCGAGGGCAGGCTCGGGGGCGGGCTCGTAGGAGTATTCCTTGTGGTCGACCGACGCGATGAGCAATCGCTGGCGATCCAGGTCCACCAACACGATCATGCCGTCGCGCCCCAGGCTTCCCCGACGGTAGTCCGCCGAGGTGCCGCCTTGGCAAGCGAAGACGGGAATCGACTTGCGCCGCCTCCGATCCACCCAGGATGGCCCTGCGACAAACGCGTACGGAGTCCCATCGCGACGCCGCTGGGCCGCGTCGATGGCCTCCTCGGCATTGTCGGACCAGAAATTGACTGAGGAGAATTCTCCGGACGGACCAGGAGATCTTCGGCTCTTCCCCGCCGCTAAGGCCAAGGAAACGCCTGCCGCGAGAGTCAAGGCCAGGAAGCCGTGGAGAGGTCCGAGATTCACGGAATTCCCGGGAAGGATACGGGACCGGCCATCCAGGATCCGCAGAAGACGCGCAAACTCCGCAATTCCGCCTTGCGCCAACCGGGAAAAGCACGCTCCAGATCGATCGATACGCATCCCCGAAGCAAGCCGCCGCTAGCATCCCCATTGACCGGCACTTCCAAGGAGATCGCATAGGCGGAGCGATCGGACAAGGCCACCAGGTGGAGGCGTCGCAGAGCATCGGGAGGCCTGGTTCCGTTGGGGAGGATGGCTCCCGGCTCCAGCACGAGTCTCTCGTTGGGCATTTCCTGGATGGCTGTCGATACGGCGGCGTGGAGGCGTTCTCCCTCGACGCCAAGTTCCAAGGCGATGCCCTCCGGCAATCCCTGGGGCATCGCGACGGCCTTCCACGGCTTGTTCTCGGCGAAGATGGATTCGGGAACCGCGTTACGGCGAGGCATCTCGGCGAGGGATTCCCGCAGAGCCTTGCCGAATGCCGGCTCGTCCGGTCCAACCTTGAAATCGATCGGATCCGTCTGGACATGGGGCAGGATCGCCATCAATCGGTATCTGCCGATCTCCTCGTGCAATTCGGGGAATCTGTCCGTGCAGAGATCCAGCTGTATGGATTGCATCCCCACCTGGGGTGCGTCGAGATCGGGAGGCTTGACTGGGGGGCGGTCCGGCTGCTCTCCCTGGGGAACGTCCACATCGCAGATCCGCACGGAATTGCGATCCAGGTCGACCAGGACGATCCGGCCGTTGCGGAGCAGGTTTCGCTCCACGAAATCGCGGACCCTTCCCGCCTGGGCAAGTTGGATCGGAAGATCCTCGTGGAGGGACGGATCGAACCGGGTCGGTCCGATCACGGCCAGGAACGGTTCGCCGTCCTCGAAGCGCCGGTCGAAGGCTTCGGCGACCTCGTCCGGGTCTGTCCAAAATTTGTCATCCATGGATTCGTCCATGATCGGATTCCTTTCGAGGCGTTCCTTGGGAGCCTCAGAATCTCGCGGACCAGGTCGTCCGCAAGTCCTTCAGGGTGCGCGATTTCAATTGGAGCATGCAGACGTCGCAGTATCCCGTGCGTCCATCCGCATCCCCTGCATGGGAAGAGCCGAACATGATGCAGGAGCCCTGCCCGCCCCCGAGTCGATCGTCCGCCCGCTGGATCGCGGTGAGGCCCGTCGAGCAGTGCGGTCCGCGATGGATGTCGCGCAATCCGTTGCCGGGAAGGAGCTTGAACACCTTGCAATCCAGATACGGCATCCCCGGAGGCACCGAGTCGACATGGCCCGGTTCTGGCATTCCCGGCGCCAGCCCGCACTCGTCCTGCGCCCCGTTGCGGAAGGGAGACAAGCCCATGTCATGGCCCAATTCATGGCACAGGGTGGAGGACAGCGGGCCGGAATTGCGCCGAAGCGCCATTTCCTGCGTTCCGTTCAACGCGCTCCCGTTCAATTCGTTGGTGCTGGAAATCTTCACCTGCCATTCGATCGGGCAATTCGTCCCGGAGAGGGCGCCGACGATGTCTCCTGGAAGGAATGGAGCGTTCGCGTTGGCCCGTTTCGGCAGGTCCATCTTGACCTGGTTGATGTTGGGATGGCTGAACCATTTCTGGTCGAGGTTTCCTTGGAGAGCAGCTCCCTTGCTCGAGAGGCCCGGGTGGTACGACACGGCGACTCTCCTGGCGTTGTATTCGGCATCGAGTTTTGTCCGGACCGCCAGGAGTCTGGTGGCCGCATCCGGGGTGCCGGCCTTGAATCGAATCCGGATGTTCGACTTGAGTGCGCATCGATAGACGAAATCCGCGACCAATGCCGCCTGGATGGTCTGGACGCACACCGCGTCCCCGGCTTTCGAAAGCGTCTGGTCCCCGGAGGCGAATTTCACGGTATGGGTCGATGCGACGGTCGTTCCGTCGGGCTGGAAAAGATCCAATCGGAACTCGTTTCCGCCGAGGGTGGCTTCGTCGACATCGACCATGGTCAGCGTTGGCGTTGCGGCCGCGACCCCGGCGACATTCACCAAGGCCTTCCATTTGAAACCCTTCACGGAAATGGACGGTTTCGATTGGCCGGGATACTGAGGGAGCATCAGGTTGATGTGCTTCGAGCCCGGGTCGAGGATGAGATCCGCGTTGTCCACGACGGTGGTGACCTGATCGGTCTGCTGCAAGGGAGAGGTGAAGGTCGTGGGAGTATAGTTGACCAGCAAGTCGCTCGTGTACATGCGGATCGTTCGCTTGTCGGCCGCTCCGAAGGACACGCCCTTGGGTCCGGGCCATTTCCAAGCACGGACCACCCGATCCTCCGGGCCGGCCTGGAGGAGATACGCCGAGGTGACCCACTGCTTGGCATCCGCCTGGGCTTTGGTGTACACATGGGTGGCCTTGGGCTCGTAGGCGACGAACCCGGCGCCGAGTCGGTCCTGCAGGAATTTCTTGAGAGCGTTGCCGAAATCCCATCGAGCCGGGTTGGCCGTGTTCATGATCGATTGCTGGCATTCGGGCACCATGAGCTCGTAATCCAGGCGCCGCCAGTTCACGAACCGCACTTTCGCATCGCCGCAGGCGTTCGTGCTTCCTACCTGGACCTCGCAGGTGTCTCCGCCGCACAGCCCGAGATCGATTTCGATCTCGGCCGTCTTCTTCCCGTTGGTATTGATGGTGGCGGTGTATTCCCATGGTGCGGCAGGAACCGTTTGCCATCCACCTCCCGCTGCTCGGGCCAGACTCGGCGCGCCCGGAGCGACGATGGCCGCCAGGTTCGCGGTGGTCACGAGACCGAACTTGTTGTCCTTGTCCGAGCGGGGCGAGCGATTCGCCGGGCCGCCATCCGCCGAAAAGATCACTTTCAGGAATACCTGGTTGGGCAACGCCTTCGCTCCCGCCTCGTCTCTCAGCGAATCGGCGGAGCGAATGCGCAGCTTGAGCTTCGTTCCCTTGCCGTCGCGCCCCGAATCCTTGGTGGTCAGGTTCACCCACTGGCGGATTTCCACCGCATCTCCCGAACGTTCGATCCGCTTCTTGTTGTCCTTGGATTCGCTCACCTCCTCGGTCGGATCGTACGTCTCGATGACGATTTCCGCTCGGCTGCGGTCCACGGTGGCCGCGACACCCACCGCGGCGATGGGGATCGGTTCCTTCTTGAACTTGACCGGATCCTCGACCGGGTTTTCGGCGATGGTCAACGCCGCCTTGTCCGTTGGTTGCCCCAAGGTGGGGGCATCCGAGGGGTGGAACAGATTCACTTCCGCACTGCGGGTAGGAGGCGGGAAATCGGCCCCGTTGGGATAGGCGCCTTTCCCTTTGGGATAGTGCCAATCCGGGATCTGCCAGGCGGGTTTGGCCGGATCGGCGAAGGCCGCATCGAGGGACTTCGCCACCAGGGAGCAGAGCGCTCGATGCAGGCCTTTCCAGGTGTTCTTCTCCCACTTCCCCTTTTCGGGAAGCTTGGGGTCCTTGGGATTGGGGGCGAACCTGGTGTTGTATTCCTTCTGGAACCCCAGGATCCCGGCCTCGAGATCCGCTCCGTCCGTACCGTTGACGGCCCCTGGATCGCAGGTCCATCCGAACGCGGTCTTCAGGTCGGACAGGATCTGTTGGCGGTCCTTGATCGTGACTTCGGCGAAATGCTTTTCCCAGAGCTTCGAATCGCGATCCAGGAGGGATTTCAGGATTTCCGCGCGTTGCAGCGACAACTTCCGGTTCGATTTGATATCGGCTTCCTGGTGGGAAAATCCGAAAGCCACCGCCTTGTCCGCGGTTTTGGGAGGTCGAGCCGCCACCTTGGCCAAGAACGCAGCCAACGCCCGGATGAACACGCCATCCGCCCCCAGAGCGGGAACGAAGGAATGATCCGGGAACGAGACATCCGGGGATCCGACGTATTCCGTCAATCGAACGTACTTGATCTTGACGGGACCGCTCTCGACCGTGGTCGCCTGGTTGTTGGATGCCACGGCACGGTAATACACATCCTGCCCCGAGGCGGGGAATGGCGGCTTGGCGGGAGGGATCTGGACCGGGGTGGAAAGCTCGAGTTCGAGAGTGAAGGTCTGTGCGGCGGGAGCTGCGGTGATCTGGTGGGAGACCACCTCCTTCAGATCCGTCCAAGGGCCCGTGGCGCTCGGGCCGAACTGCAGCCGCAAGCGGACGGTCAGATCGTCGGGAGGATTCAGGATCGTGATTTTGGCTTCGACCGAGACGGGTTTGTCGAACGCGAGGTTCGCCGGCAAGGTCGTGATCGTGCAGCTGTCGATCCGGATGTTGATGGCGCTGGGTCGCTGGAATGCGTCCTCGTCCGGCCAGGGATCTTCCTCCCGCAGCTGCGTCAAGTACTTGCTGGTGTCGTAGTGGGCCGTGTTCGCGGGAGCTACACCGGCTTTTTTCGGGGCGAACTTGGAGTAGTCCAGATCCCCCGACGGAGGGCGCGCCTTGGAAAGGCGCATCAATTCCGGTTCGCTCGGACGACTGGGATCGGCTTGGGAATTTGACATCGATGGACTCCGAGACTCAGAGTGGACTTCCAAAGCTACTCACTGGCGCCAAGATGGCCTCCCCCTCGCGAGGATAGATTTGCCCCAATGCCCACGATCGCCATCTTCGCACCGATGAAGGAGGAGCTCGACGCCCTCCTGGCCCTCCTCCCTCCCACCGTTCCACGATCCCTGCCCGGCCTGGAGATCCTGGAAACCGAATTCCACGGAAAACACCTGGTGCTGGCCAGGAGCGGTGTGGGCAAGGTGAACACAGCCATGAACGCGACGATCGTGCTCGCCCACCGGAAAGTGGACGCGGTGCTGAACGTGGGCACCGCGGGAGGGCTGAGGCAGGACCAGAAGATCCTGGACCTGGTTGTGCCGGAAGAGGTCCTGGCCGTGGACGTGGACGTGACTCCGCTGGGATTCGCCTACGGACAGATCCTGGGAGGCCCCCCGGTGTTCTTCACCGACCCGACCCTCCGCAAGCGGTTCGACCGGGTCGCGCGCGCATGGCCCGACATGCCCGCGGTGCACCGCGGGGCTGTGGGCACCGGCGACACCTTCGTGAACAAGCCCCGGCAAGTGGAGCAGATCCGCGAGCGGTTCGGGCGCGACCGGGTGGCCTGCGTGGAGATGGAAGGCGCCGCGTTGGCCCAGGTCTGCCTCCATTTCGGCGTGCCCTGCCTGATCGTGCGCAGCCTATCGGACGTCCCCGCCGCCGGAGAGGAGAACCACCTGGATTTCCCGGTGTTCCTGGAACGCGCCGCCCACAATGCCGCGCGGCTCCTGGTGGAGATGCTCCAGGAAGACTGACCCTCGCCACCCGTTCCCGCGAACGACCGCAACCGAGGTTCCCACCCGATGCGCAACGCCACCTCCCTGATCCTGACGCTTGCCGGATCCATCGCGGCGGATCCCACCCCCACGGGCCGCTGGGACTTCGAGGACGCTCTTTTCCCGGGTGCGGCCACCACGGGCCTTCCGCTTGCGGTGAGAGGCTCCGTCGAATCCATCGAAGGCCCATCCCCCTCGGACAGGGCCCTGCGACTGGCCAAGGGGGCGCAGCTGGCCCTGGCCCACGGAAGGACAGCTCCCGTCCACTCCTACACGGTGTCGCTGGATCTGCGCATCACCGGCAACGGGACCTGGCGGAGCCTCTTCCAGACGGATCCGCGCAACGTCGACGACGCCGAATGCTTCGTGCGTCCCGACGGCGCGGTGGGCGTGAAAGCCACGGGATATTCCTCCGCCTCCGTGTTCGCGGGCGCCTGGCACCGCCTGGTGGTGTCCGTGGACGGAGGATCCTCCCACCGCATCTACCTGGACGGGCGGCGGATCCTGGACGGAGTCCCCCAGCCCACCGGGGGCAGATTCGCCCTTTCCGACACCCTGCTTCTCTTCGCGGACAACGATGGCGAGACCGACGCGACCGACCTGGCTCGGGCGACCTTCCACGACCATGCCCTGGACTCCTCCGAAGTCGCAGCCCTCGGAGGATTCGCGTCGCCGTCTTCCTTCGCCTTCCTCCGCACTCCCTGGCTGCAAGCGGCCACGGACACATCCATCAGCGTCTTCTGGGAGACTTCCTCGCCGGAAAACGCTCGCCTCGAGTACGGTGTCGATTCCACCCTGGGCCACAGTGCGGAGTCCATCCTCGCGACCTCCGGATCGTCCACCGCGATCCGGATCGCGCGGTTGCGCGATCTGGACGCGGGGACCACATACTTTTTCCGGATCGTCTCCGACACGTTCCGTTCGGAGATCCGCACCTTCCGCACCGCATCCTCCAGGCGCTCGGCGCGGGTGCGGTTCGGGATCTGGGGCGACAGCCATCGTCTCCATCCGGCCAAGGAGATGCTGGGCTACATGGTGGACTCCCTGAAGGTGGACTTCGCGGCGACCACCGGCGACCTCTCCAACGACGGCAACGACCCATCCGACCTCGCCTCGGTGTTCGCGCCCCTGGCCCTGGAGACCGTCGGAAGCCGAGTCCCGTTCTTCGCCGCGCTGGGAAACCACGACGTGGGTGGCTACACGAGCCCGAGGATCCGTCGGTACCTGGATCAGGTGGGCGGCCGCAATTCGGATCCCCGTGGCTTGGATGGGAGCTACGTGGCCGCCTGGGGCCCGGTGGCCATGCTCTTCCTGGACTGGAACCGCATGGGAACGGACATCCCGGGCTGGCTACAGGAACAGTTGGAGTCGGAATTCGTCAACTCGTTCCCCTACGTGTTCACCTTCATCCACCGCGCGCCGTTCTACGAGCGTTGGCAGGCCTCCGGGGAGAACGCCGTCCTGCGGGAGACCTATCCCCCCGTGGTGGAAGGCCACGGCGTCCAGGCGAGCTTCTCCGGCCACATGCACGGATACGAACGCGGCTTCCGCAACGGGACCTTCTACTGCACCAACGGAGGTTCCAGCTACCTGGACGTCTCCGAGGCCGTGGGATCGGACTATCCGTTCATCACGGTGGGCGCGTTCGAGGCATCCCCCGCCAATTTCGGGCTGGTGAACGAACTGGTGACCGTCGAGGCCGACTCGACGCGCGCGATCGCACGCATGCACGCCTTCGATTCCGATGGGCGTTCCCTGGGAGTGCTGGACAGCTTCGAGATGAAACCACGCGCCACCTCCCTCGCTCCGCGAACAGGGTCCGGAGCGCTGCGCATCCTGCTGCGGTCGCGCAGGCTCGTGGCTCGACTGGAGGGCTCGCGGACCGAGCGCGTCCACCTGCGGATCGTGGACCTGCATGGCCGCGACATCCACCTTGGCGCTTCCGGCACGGGAGAGACGGGACTGGATCTGGGAGCGCTTCCCGGAGGATGCTGGATCGCGCAAGCATCGAGCCCAAGCGGGCGGCTGGAGAGGAGCTTCTGCCTGCCCTGAGGCACGCGGGCTTGGTTGCGCACGGGGAAGGACGCCAAGACGTCCAAAATGGAAGGCCCCCGCCGGACGGATCCGACGGGGGCCTGGCGGGGAATGCGGGGAATCCCGAAGCTCGAGGAGGGGTTATTCCCGGGCCAGGATCACGTTGTCGAACCAAGCCTTGCCGGTGACCGTGTTGGACCAGTGGCCCAGACGGCACCCCACGACGACCTCGCCGCTCTGGGGAGCCTGGAAGGTCACGGAAACCTTCGTCCAATCGAAGGTCCCGACGAGGTCTTCCGTGGAGGTCCACGTGTCCATCACGGAAAGGCTCGCGCCCCTGGTGCCGTTTTCACGATTGACGATGCCTTGGCCCTTGATCCAGCCGGAAAGCCGGTACCAGGCACCCGGCTCCAATCCTTGGACTTCCTGGGTCCAGGCGGCGTCGTTGGCCAGGTCGTTGCGGATCTCCACGGCCTGGGATCCGCCAACGCCCACCTGCGGCACGTAGGCCAGGGTGGAGTTGGCGGTGTTCCACATCGTGCGCCCCCACATGATGTTGGACCTCTCGAAGTCGCCGTTGATCAGCTCGGACAGCACGTAGGCCACGGTGACGTTGGCGGCCGCGGAACGGTTCCCGGAACCGTCGACGGCCACAACCGAGTAGGTGTACTCGGTTTCGTCCACCACGTCGCGGTCGACGAAGGCCAGACCATCGCGGACGTTCTTGACGACGACCCCGTTGCGTTTGATCTCGTAGCGGGTGGTGCCCACGTTGTCGGAGGCCTTCGCCCAATCGAGCCGCACGAACCCTCTGGCAATGGATGCCTTCAGACCGGTGACCGAGGCGGGAGCCTGCATGTCCCTGGATGCGAACACCACTTCGCGGGAGATGGTGTCGCCCGTGAACTGGTTGAAGTCGAAGAGGTAGGGCCACCAGGTTCCCAGGTACTTGCCGACACGCTTGCCGGTCTCGGCATCCGCGTACTGCAGGAGCGCGGGAAGCTTGGGCAGGTGTTCGTACATCCAGGCGTAGTAGTGGTCCATCGAACCGAATTCGTCCATCTGGCCTTCGTACTCCATCTCGGCCGAGATCCTGCGCGCAGGACCGGACAGGTCGGGATAGGAGTACCAGGAATCGGCTCCCGAGAGCACGAGGGCCTTGATGGTCGGCCGACCGAAGGACGCCGCGGTCCCGAAGGAGGCGTAGCCGAATCCACCGCTCTTGAAGGATCCGTCGACCACCGACACCAGCTTGCCGGTTCCACCGGCGGTGTCCACCGAGATGGTGTCGCCGACGGCTCGGATCACCAGTTCGTAGGCCCTTCCGGTCCAGATGGGGAGCGAGGCCTCTCCCAGGATCTGCTCTCCGTTGTCGAACTTCGAGATCCGGATCCGGTCGGAGAACGCGTCGATCCCCACGTAGTATCCGCGAAGCTCGGCGAGTGTCTTGTTCTGGTTGGATCCGCGCAGGAGGAAACCCGCGCTGGAACGGGCTGCCCCGTTGGACACCGAGACACGCGCCACGCACTGGAAGTCGGAAGCGAGCACGGGCATCGGGTATTCCGTGGAAGGATCCCAATCGACCTCGTTGCGGGTTCCGTCGAAGGCGAAGGCGCGGTTGGCGGCTCCGGAAGCCACCGAGACCCCAAGGCCCCCTTCCGTCCAGGTCCCGCCGTAGGACTTGAACATGTGCCACCCCAGGTCGTGTTGCTGCCCCCAGTCGTAGTTGTGGATGGCCGTGGGCGGATAGTGCGACAGGCCCAACTGGGCGTTGCCCCGGGAGGTCCGCTTCGGATCGAAGTTCGCCGCGTCGGACAGGATGAAGTAGTTCCAGTCGTCAAGGAAGGTCGACTGCTGGGAACGGGTGGCATTGGCGATGTCGAAGGTGTTCCACACCGGGACGGCGTGGCGCTTGGGTAGATTCGGCGCCAGATGGCGTCCCATGATGTTCTCCATCATGTGCGCCGTGTTCTCGGCCATGAAGCCGACTCCCTGGTGCGATTCGCGTCCGAAGCCGAAGAACACGAACTTGCGGTTGGTGCCGATTTCCGGATGCTCGCCGCCGTTGACCCAGAAGGCCCCCGGACCCGCCATGCTGGCCTCCCAGAACCCGGAGCCCGGAGTGCCGAACACCCACACGAAGTCCACGTCGCCGGAATTCACCCGCTCGATGATGCGCATGCGGGGATCCTCGGCGATGGTCTTGTAGTCGGCCTTGCCCAGCTCCACTTCCTTCCTGGCGTCCCATTGCTGGATGCAGCTGTCGCGGGTGAATTGCACATTCGGATCGACTTCGGGGGGAAGCTCGTCGAGGACGTGCTTCTGTGCGATCTCGAACTGCACCTGGCCGCCGGAAGCCTTGTACATCATGTCGATGTACTGCTTGCAGAGGGTGTCCACGTTGCGGTATCCGTAGTGCTCGGAAACCCTCTTGTTGCCGTAGCGCGCTCCCAGGATGGGATCGTAGACCAGCACCAGAGCCCGGTAGCGGGTGCGCTGGACCAGCGGAGCCAGGGGGGTCCTTCCGTAAGCCTGGGTGGAATACCCGGAATACCCAGAGGCGTTGAACGCGCGCACGCGGTAGGTGTACAGCGTGTTCTCGGAGAGGCCCGTGCTGGAATACCCGGTGGCGTTGGCCGAAAGCCTCGCGACCTCCGTGAAGGCGCCCGAGCCGATCTTGCGCTCCACGGAGTACCCCGTCTCGTTGGACGCCATGTCCTTCCAGGAGAGATCGATCCGCGACGCCGACGCGACCGCGACGGTCAGTCCCGAGGGGTCGGCCGGAAGCGCTCCGACGGATTCCGTCCACGAGATCCTGTCGAAGTCGATGTAGTCGTTCCATTCGCCGGCGTATCCGTAGCCGATCCGACCCGTTGGGTTGGATGCGTCGTTCACGGTTCCGCGCAGGACGCCGTCCACGTAGATGTCGAAGCGCGAGCCCTTCATCACGATCTTCAGTGTGGCCGTGGTCCCCACCGGGAACGCCTGGGCCACCACCTGTCCCTGGGACGCGTCGAGGGTGTTCCTGCAGAAGCGCAGCGAATTGGAGCTCGAGTTGCCCGGCTGGAGAGCCACCATGAAGAAGTTGGCGGCGGAGGACCACCGGAACACGACGCCTCCCTTCTGCCCGTTCCACTGGTCGGCGACGAGCTTCACCTCCAGGGTGCCGTCCGAAGAGACCGTGTTGTTGTTCATGAGGAAGCCCGAATTGGACGTGCAGCAGATCGGGCCGGCCTTCCCTCCGGATTCCGTCCACGAGCGTCCCTGGCTCGTCCAGCCGGAAAGGCTGCCGTCGGAGTGTTCGTCCACGAATGACGCCGCCGCCGCGTTGGAGGCCGGGATCCATCCGGCCGCGCATCCGGCGAGGAACGCGCGTTGCAGGAATCTGGTTCGTCTCATGTGCTGCTCCTGTGTTCTGGCACCGCCTCCGCTGCCAGCGGGGCTTCGTGCGGGTTCCGAGCGGATCCGGTCTCCAGGCCACATCGCCCGGCGGCGGATCCACGCAGACAAATATCTCCCGGATACCGACGGAAAACGACGGACAAAGGTCCCCGGAGTCAGGTTCCGCTTTCCGACGCTTTCCGACCCTCCGTTAGTGGAATCAGGCGCCGCGCTCGCGCCGACCGCGGACGGATCAGCAATCGTCCCAGAAGGGCTGGAAGCGCACGGTCCTCAGCGAATCGCCGGAGAACCCGAGACGGATCTTCCAGCGGCTGTCGAAGTACTCGGCTTCGTAATCGTCGGGCTTCATCGACCAGTACACCATCCTGTCGGATCGGCGCAGGACGGGCTTGCCCAGGACGGCTTCCACCTGGTCCATGCCCATTCCCGGAACGAGGCCCATCACCGGGTGGAATTCGCCCTCGAACTTCCACTCCATCGCGTACATGCTGTACGCGTTCCCTTCCAGGACCAGATGGTTGGACAATCGGTAGCGGTAGAGATCGTGGTCGGCGCAGTCGTTGTGGCCCACAACCTTCCGGGAGAGGGTGTCGCCACCATCGTAGGCCCCCAAGGCGCTGTCGATCCGCTCGATGGGGAGGCGGGGAACGTCAGGGGAGGGAGCGGAATCCGCGGATGCCGTCGTGTCCATCGCGGAATCCTCCGCCGATTCGCCGGGCATCTCGACCACAGGACGCGGAAGCTCCACTCGAAGGAAGGGGGGCTGTGCTTCCTCCTTGCAGGAAACCAGCAAGGAGAACGAAGCGATCCAGAAGGCTCGGCGCATCGACGGAAAATTACATCGACCACACCCATCATGGACCCTTCCGGAAAATGACTCGAAGCGGTTGCTCCAGCGCCTCGACAGCCCAACGGAGGGAAATTCCCGCCCCCCCGAAATGTTCTAGTTTTCTTGCCCGAGTCAACAGCCGTCCAGTGGCCACCCGGCATGGGCTGCCAACTATGGATCTTCGGATCCACAGCTCCAAGAACGACAGAAGGCGTCTTCGATGAAACCAACCCTCCACATCCAACCCCTCGGCCGGACCAGCGAAGGCTCGCCGATCTCCCTTCTGCAGGAACGCCTGTGGATCCTCCAGCGGATGAATCCCAAGGACACCAGCTGGAACATTCCCTTCGTGTTCCAGATCGAGGGGCACCTGGACATCGGAGCCTTGGAAAGGAGCCTGGAGGCGATCCTGCGCCGCCACGAGAACCTGCGCGCCCGGTTCGTGTCCACGCCCGGAGGGGAGCCGAGGCAGATCCCATCCACTCCCGGACGGATCGTCCTGGAAGTCCAGGACGCCAGGGAAGAGGATCTGGACGCTCTCGTGAAGGCCAACGCCGAACACCTGTTCGACCTCGAGAAGGGGCCTGTGTTCGTCCACAGGCTCGTGCGCGTCTCCCAGGAAAAGCACCTGCTTCTGGTGGTGATCCACCACATCGTCGCGGATGGGTGGTCCATCGAGGGGATCCTCTTCTCGGAACTCCAGAAGTGCTACGAAGCCTACGGCGAGGGAAGGGAACCGGACCTGCCCCCGCTGCCCATCCAGTACGGGGATTTCTCCGCCTGGCAACGCAAGCAGGACCTCAGTCGGCACCTGGCCTGGTGGCGGGAAAGCCTCCAGGGATACGACGGCGTGGTGGAACTTCCCACCGACGGGATGCGGCGCGCCGATTCGCTCCTGCGGAGCGCATTGCTCGCACGCACCTACGACGACGCGTTCTGCCAGGAACTGGACCGCTTCTCCAAGCGCCACAACGCCACCTTGTTCATGTCGCTCTTCGCGGGCTTCGCCTTGATGGCACAGCGCTACACCGGAACCGACGACCTCTGCATCGGGACCACCACTTCGGGGCGTCCCTTCCCCGAACTGGAGGGGCTGATCGGCTTCTTCATCAACATCCTGCCTCTGCGCATCCAGGTGGACCAGGAAACGACCGTCTCCGAATTCATGGGCCGTGTGCGGCAACTCGCCGTCTCCGGATTCGAGCACCAGGCAGCGCCCTTCGAGAAGATCCTGCAGTCGCTGGACACGGCCCAGCGGGTGCGGGGCGCCGACCTCGTTCCCGTGGTGGTGCGGCACCAGAACTTCCCGCACACGAAGATGGACAAGCCGCTGCCCGGAGGGGTCCGGTTCAGCGCCTACGCCCAGGGAGGCGACTCCCCCGCCGGAGGCACCGCCCAGGCGCGATGCGAACTGGAGCTTTCCTACACGGGCAACCGCGATGGGCTCAAGGTGGAGGCGGTCTACGCTTCCGACCTGTACAGTCGGCGGACCGTCGAGCGGATCCTGGCCCACCACGAACGGATCCTGCGTTCCATGTTCGAGGACGATTCCCGTCCGGTGGGCGAACTGGCCATGATGGACACCGACGAGATCCATCGCCTCGCCGTGGAATCCAACCTGGGCCTGCCCGGAAGCGACGACCTGCGGACCTTCGTGGAACGCTTCGACGACATCGCGGCACGCCTGCCGGACAAGATCGCCAGCATCGACTCCACCACGAGCGCGAGCTATCGCGAACTCTCCTCCCGCTCCCATCGGATCGCCAACGCGCTTCTGGCCGGGGGCGCCGGACCGGGCCGGGTGGTGGGAGTCTGCCTGCCCCGCGACACCTCGTTTCTGGCCACCCTCCTGGCCGTCTGGAGGACAGGCGCGTCCTACGTCCCCGTGGATCCATCCTATCCGGATTCCTACCGGTCCCAGATCCTGTCCGACGCCGATCCCAGGCTGGTGGTGGGAACCGCCTCGACCCTGGCGGGACTGTCCCTCCCGGAAGCCAGGACCTTGGCGCTGGACAAGGCCGACAGCGGCATTGCCGATCTCCCGGATCGTGCGCCCGCCCACGTCCCGGATCCCGAGGATCTGGCCTACATCATGTACACGTCGGGCTCGACGGGAACACCCAAGGGCGTGCGCGTGAAGCACCGCCAGCTGGTCAACTGGCTGGGCGGCATCGAGGCGAACTGGCCGTTCGACGAAACGGACGTGGTGGGCCAGAAGACCACCGCTGCGTTCGCCCCGTCCGTGAAGGAGATCTTCGCGGGCCTGCTCAACGCCGTCCCGCTTGTATTCATGGATCCCACGACCATGCTGGACAACGGCGCGTTCGTCGGGGCGCTTTCGCTCCACCGGATCACCCGCCTGAACCTGGTGCCTTCCCATCTGGACGCCATCCTGGGCCACCTGGAGCGGGAGAACGCCGCCCTCCCCTCGCTACGGATGGTCATCACCGCCGGCGAGCCGCTTTCGGCCGAACTCGTCTCCCGCTTCCGCAGGGTCCTGCCGGGTGTACGGCTGATCAACAACTACGGATGCACCGAACTCAACGACATCACCTACTACGACACCGCGGATTTCGTCGATCCCGAGGGCTTCGTCCCGGCCGGTCGACCCATCCAGAACACCATGGTGTACCTCCTGGATCCGCGCAAGCGGCTGGTCCCCGACGGTGTTCCCGGCGAGCTCCACGTGGCCACCGTGGGGATGCCCGAAGGCTACCACAACCGACCCGAGCTGGACCAGGCCCAGTTCATCCCCAACGTCTTCCGCGACAGCATCGGAACCCGCCTGTTCAACACGGGCGACCTGGCCCGCCGCCTGCCCGACGGCAACATCGAGTACATCGGACGCCGCGACTTCCAGGTGAAGGTGCGCGGACAGCGCGTGGACGTGCGGCACGTCGAGAAGATCATGGGCGAATTCGAGGGGATGGGCCCCCGCGCGGTCGTCAGCGACGGCACCCAGCTCACCGCCTATTTCGTGCCCGCATCCCACCGCAAGGGCCTGGATCTGGAAGGCTTGCGCCGTTTCCTGTCCGAACGGCTTCCCGTGTTCATGGTTCCGGCCGCGTTCGTGGCCCTGGAAGCCATGCCCAAGCTCCCCAACGGCAAGCTCGATCGCCGCGCCCTCAAGCCGACCGCCGGCATGGTCCAGCAGAGCCGGACCTACGAGGCGCCCGTGGGCAAGGCGGAACGCGCCATCGCCGCCATCTGGGCGGAGGTCCTCAACTTCTCCGTGGAGGAGATCGGCAGGCACACCCATTTCTTCGAGATCGGCGGCGATTCGCTGGCGGCGGCCCGCGTGATGGGCCACATCCACGAGAAGCTGGGCGCCGAGGTGGGCATGTCCCAGCTCTTCGAGCACGCCCGTCTCTCCGAGCTGGGAGCAGTGGTCGCGAAGCTGGGCAAGGAATTCGGATGGTCCGACGAGGCCTCCGGCGACGACCTCGGACTCCAGCCGCTGGACCCCTCCCTGCGCCCCTCCCGCGGCGAAGGACTGCTGACCGGCAAGGTGGTGCTGATCACGGGTGCCAGCCGAGGGATCGGAAGCACCGCCGCTCTCCTCATGGCCAGCCATGGCGCCAAGGTGGCGATCAACTACCGCAAGAGCGAGGACCGCGCGAAGCGCGTCAAGGAACTGATCGAAGCCGACGGAGGCGAGGCTCTGCTCTGCCCGGCCGACGTCACCGACCGCGCCGCCGTGGAGCGGATGGTGGCCCGGGTGATCGCCGAATACGGGAAGATCGACGTCCTGGTCTCCAACGCGGCGATCGGCTTCAAGTTCAAGAGCTTCCTCGAATTCGAGTGGCCGGACTTCCAGCGCAAGGTCAACGACGAGGTCGCCCAGCTGTTCTTCCTGTGCAAGGCGGTCCTGCCAGTGATGATCGAACGGGGCGAGGGCAGCATCGTCTCGGTATCCAGCTCCATGTCCAAATCGCACGGGGAGGGATTCATTTCCCACAGCGCCGCCAAGGCGGCCATCGACGCCTTCGTCCGGTCCCTGGCCGCCGAACTGGGACCCAGCGGCATCCGCGTGAACACGGTGGCCCCGGGATTGATCATCACCGACGCCACGGCCAACCTTCCTCCTTCGGTGAAGGAATCGGCCGCCGCATGGACTCCGCTGCGCCGCAACGGCGTGGCTCGCGACGTCGCGGGAGCGCTCCTCTACTACGCCAGCGACCTCTCCCGCTTCGTCACCGGAAGCTACCAGCCGGTGGACGGCGGAATGACCATGCTGTGACCGACCGCCCCCGCACGCCCTTTCCGGCCGCTCCGATCCCATCGAGGAGATCCCGCAGATGACCGCCAGGCTGTTCATGCTCGACAACTACGATTCCTTCACCTTCAACCTGGTGCAGATGTTCCGGGTGTACCCGTTGGATGTCGTGGTGGTCCGCTCCGACAAGATCGATGTGGAAGGCGTGGAGGCGATGCGACCGGACTACGTGGTCGTGAGCCCCGGCCCCAAGGATCCCCAGGCGGCGGGCATCTCGGTGCCGCTCATCCGCAGGTTGCACGCGAGCGTTCCCATCCTGGGCGTGTGCCTGGGCATGCAGTCCATGAACGAGGCGTTCGGAGGAACCACCATCCGCGCTCCGCTTCCCATGCACGGGAAGACGGACGAAATCCGTCACGAAGGGCGCGGGATCTTCCAGGGCATCCCGAATCCATGCCGGATCGCACGCTACCATTCCCTGGCGGTGACGGACATCGACCCCTGCCTCGAGGTGACCGCGACGACTTCCGACGGAGTGGTCATGGGCCTTTCCCATCGCGAGCACCCCCTCCACGGAGTGCAGTTCCATCCGGAAAGCTTCCTGACCGAACACGGATTCGGCATGATCGAGAACTTCCTGAAACTCGGCCCCCTCCGGAGCGTCCTTCCATGAGCGACCCGACATCCCTGGACGCGTTCCTCGCGAGCCTTCCCGCACCGTTCTCCACGACCATGGAGGTGGCTTTCCACCTCGCGGAGCCATTCGTGGACCTCGCATCGCGCTTCGCCGACGAACCGGGCACGGTGGCGCTCCTCAGCGGAGGCGGCCACGATTCCGCACGCTGGGACATCCTGGGGATCCGCCCCTGGCTTTCCATCCGCGAACGCGACGGCAGGGTCGATGTCGAATCGGCCGCCGGAACCACCGTGGCCCGACTGGATCCCTTCCTCGCGCTGGACGGCCTGATGGCCCGCTACCGCCTCGAGGGCATCGACGATTCCCTGCCGATCTCCACGGGTCTGCTCGGCTACCTCGCCTACGACCTCAAGGACGCATTGGAAGTCCTGCCGCGCACATCCCGCGAAGATCTGCATCTCCCGCGGCTGTTCATGTCGGCCCCCTCCCTCCTGGTGGTCCACGACCGGTTGGACGGGAGCGCCCGGATCATCGCGCCCGTCCTTGACGGCGAGGAGAACACCGGACGCAAATTGTCGGAATTCGTCTCGGAGCTGTCCCTCCCTGCGCCTGTCCGACGGTCCCGGGCGAAGACCGGAACCGTGGCGTCGGGGCTGACCCGCGACGAATACATGCGTTCGGTGGAGGCCATCCGCGACTACATCGCCCGGGGGCACGTCTACCAGGTGAACATGTCCCAGAGGTTCGAGACGGCCTACGAAGGCGACGCCTTCGCGCTGTTCGCCGACCTTTTCCGCGCCAATCCCGCACCCTTCTTCGCCTACCTGAACGCGGGCGACCACCGGATCGTCTCCACTTCGCCCGAACGCTTCGTGGAACTGCGCGGCGACAAGGTGGAGACGCGCCCCATCAAGGGGACGCGGCCGCGGGGCCGGACCCCACAGGACGATCTCGCCTTCCGTCGCGACCTGGAAACCAGCCGCAAGGACGACTCGGAACTGTCCATGATCGTGGACCTGCTGCGCAACGACATCGGCAAGGTGTGCGCCGCGGGATCCGTGAAGGTGGTCGAGCACAAGCGGGTGGAAGCCTACGAGAACGTCTACCACCTGGTCAGCGTGGTGGAAGGACGCCTGGACTCCGGCAGGAACGCCGTGGACCTGATCCGCGCCACCTTCCCCGGCGGATCCATCACGGGATGTCCCAAGATCCGGGCCATGGAAGTCATCGACGAACTGGAGCCGGTCAGACGGCACCTGTACACGGGATCCATCGGCTACCTGGGCTTCCGTGGCACGATGGATCTCTCCATCGCCATCCGGACCGCCACCATCGCCTTCGGAAGACTCGTGTACTCGGTGGGCGGAGGCGTGGTCTACGACTCCAGTCCCGCCGACGAATACGACGAGACCCTCCACAAGGGACGCACGCTCTCCGACACCCTGGACAAGATGGGCGACGGGACCGCCACGGCGCCCGACGCGCGCGTCGGATGGATGGACGGCAGGTTCCTGCCGGTCGGTGAGATGACGGTTTCCGTCGAAGAGGAGGGATTCGCCTACGGCTTCGGATTCTTCGAGACGATCCGCGTCCAGGAGGGAAGGATCCTGCGCCTGGACGCCCATGTGGCCCGGTTCCGCAGGGCGTGGGAACGCTTCTTCGCCTCGCCGTTCCCGGACATCACCTGGAAGGACGTGATCGACCTGGTGCTCGAGAAGAACGGCTTGTCGGGAACCGTCGCGGCGGTGAAGCTTTCGGCGTCGGCCGGAAAGCCTGGTTCGCTCGAGCGCGGCATCCGCCTGATGGTCACGGCGCGCCCGTACATCCATCGCCTGGCCGCAAGCGGCCGCGAGGGTTTGCGTCTGGCCACCTGGCCCCAGGCACGGCAATCGCCGCTGTCCGACCACAAGACCATGAACTACATGCTTTCCCGCCTGGCCGCCGATTGGGCCAAGGAGCATGGCGCCGACGAAGCCATCCTGTTGAACGCCGACGGCACGGTGTCGGAAACGAACACCGCGAACATCCTCTGCAAGATGGACGGGAAGTTCCGCGTGCCGGTCTCCGAACACGCACTACCCGGCACGATGCTCGGCGCGGTGCTGGACCACCTCGCCGCGCAAGGGGTTCCGGTGGAGCACCGCCGCATCTCGTCCGACGAACTGAAGCAGGCGGAATCGGTCTACCTGACCAACGCTCTGATGGGCGTGGTCCCGGTGACGGAAATCGACGGAACCGCGATCGCCGTGGACCGAGGATTCCTCTCGCGGCTCGATCCGGACCTCGTTCCATGGCGGGATTCCCTCGGCGGGTGATCGTCATCCGCCCCGCTCCAAGCAGGCCGGTCCCGGCTAACGCCAGACCTCGAGATGGTCGGACACGAATCGCTCCAGTCCGATGGGCTTGCGTCCAATCACCTTTTCGACGATGTCGGTGGAGAATTCGGTGGCGCCAGCGCGCACCCAACCGTAGAGGGCGGACAGTGTTTCCAGATAGGACGGGGTCAGGTAGGCCTCGAAGGCCTCCCGGAACCGGGCGTCGGTGACGTCCTGGAAGCGCACCTCCCGGCCCAGCTGCCGCGACACCTCGGCCACGAACTGCGCGCGGGTGGTCCTGTCCGGGCCCGTGATCGTCAGGATCTGTCCAGTCCAGGAATCCGTCGCCAGCGCTTCCACGGCCACCGCCGCGATGTCGCGGGCATCCACGAAGGCGGTCCAGCGGTCTCCCACCGGTTCGACCAGGACCCCCGCCTTGATGCTCCCGGCCATCGCCGTGGAGAAGTTCTGCCAGAACCACGTCGGATGCACGAACGTCCACTCCACCCCGGCGCTCTCGATGTGTCTTTCCACCTGGCGCAGAGGCACATCCGTGTTCTCGATGCCCGCCGCCCCCAGCTTCACGATCCGCCCGACGCCCTTGGAGACGGCCAGATCCACGAAGGCCTTTTCGGGTCCGGCAGGCTGATCGCCGACCGAAGCCAGATACACCCGATCGATCCCTTCCAGCGCGGGGCCCCAGGTTTCCGGCTTCAGGTAGTCGAACGCGACGGCCTCCTCGCCCGCAGGGGCCCTGGAAGGATCCCGCAACGCCAGGCGGCGGGAAACGTTGCGCGCGGCCAAGGCGCGGACGACTTCGGACCCAACCTTGCCGGTGGGGGTGGTGACCAGGATCTTCATGGATGCTCCCTTTACTGAAGGTGAAGTGGTTTCAGTTATTAACTAGAATACAGATAGTTGCAGTAAAAGTCAAGCCCTGGAAACCTCGCCTGCCAGGATCGATCAATTTCCCGAAGGAAGTCCAGCCAGAAGGTCGGCCACCGTCCGTCGGTGCAATTGCTTGAGGATTCCTTCCTTGGCGGCTCCGGCCACCTCGGCGAAGGATTCCCGCATCCGACAACCCACCGGACACCTGGGGTTGGGTTCCGCTTCGCTGGGCGACAACGGCCCATCGGGCTCCACGGCCTGGTACACCTCCGAAAGCCGGATCATGCCCGCCGGCCGCGAAAGCCAGTACTTGCCCCCCCGACCCTCCCGCACCTCCACCAGCCCCGCTTCCACCAGCGTCCGCAGGATCTTGCGCAGAAACACCGCGTGGGTGTTCACGCTGGAAGCGATCCAGGCGCTGGTGGCCCCCTCGGGACAAGCCCCCAGCACCGCGAGCGCGTGCAACGCCATGGCGAATCGTCCCGACGACATGGCTATAAAATGCAATCGGACGCCTTGCAGAACCAACGGAAATCTCCACCTCGGCAAGGCATCCACCGCCGCCGTCGAAACTCGAGGAACACTTCCGCTTTGCTATTCCGACAATGCTCGGCGATCGAATCGGCACCGAACCGGCCCGTCCCTGGACCGATCTTCCCCCAAGGGCGGGCCAGACCTGGTATGCCCAAGGAAGGGAAATCCATGCGGTCCATCGCTTGCAGCTTGAGTGTCCTCATGGCCAGCACCTGGGCCTTCGCCCTGAGCGGCACCGTGAAGGATCGGAAGGGATCCGCGATCGCCGGAGCCACCCTGCACCTGGTGTCGGCTCCCGGCAAGACGACCACCACCGACGCGGCGGGCTCCTTCACCTTGGAAACCAGCGGTGCCCGGCCAAGGAACCCGGGGACTTGGAATTCGGGAAGCCTCCACATCGACCATCGCGAGGGGCGCGCGGCGGTGTCCATCGCCTGGAAGGAACATCCCGGCCGGGCGACCCTGGTGTCCACGGCGGGCAGGAGTCTCTGGAGCGCCGCTCCCACCTCGCGCGAAGAAGGATCGTGGTCCTACGCCCTTCCCGATCTGGAACCCGGTGTCTACCTGATCCACTGGAAGGCAGCCTTTCCGGGGGCGGCCCCACTGATCCACACCGGAAGCGACTGGATGGCCCCGGCCGTCTCCTTTCCCGGCTGGAAGGGGACGGAATCGGCAAGTCCCCGCCAAGCGGCGACTCCGGACACGCTGGTGGCGCGGAAGACCGGCTTGGCCACCGTCCGGACCCCGATCGCCTCCTACGCCACGGCGGTGGAAGTGGTGATGGATTCGGCGACCGGTGCCGTGCGCAGCGCGGGCTGCGACAAGACCCGGACTCTCGCCAACGGGACGCGATCCCTCCAAAGCGGCGGCAAGACCCGCAAATTCATCCTGGGAGTACCCACCTCCTACGACCAGTCGAAGGCCTACCGTCTGGTGGTGGCCTACGCCGAATCGGGATCCTCGGCGCAGTCGGTGGCCAACCGCAACTACTTCCGGATGGCCGGCTTCGACCCCAAGAACACCATCTTCGTGGCACCCGATGCCGAAAACGGCGCGGGCACCTGGAGCAAGACCGACGTCGCCTTCACGGACGACATCCTCGCGCAAGTGGAAGGAGACCTGTGCATCGACAAGAGCCGGATCTTCGCGACGGGGTTCAGCTTCGGCGGCGCCATGTCCATCGCCATCGCCTGCACGCGGGCGGACGTCTTTCGCGGCGTGGCGTTCTTCTCCGGCGCCGACCTGACCGGCTCCTGCCCCACCACTCTGACCAAGCCCATCGCCTACTACGCCTCGCAGGCCAGCGGCGACGCCAGCGGCACGCCATCGCCCACCAGCGGCCGGACCAAGCAGGCCCAATTTGCCGCCGTCAACGGGTGCACCGCCGACTCCAAGGCGATCGTCTTCCCCGCCGCCGGCCAAGCCCATACCTGCACCGTCTACACGAACTGCAAGGCAGGCTACCCCACCGTCTACTGCGTCTTCAACGGCCCCCACGGATGGGAACCGAACGATCCGGGCCAGAGCACCAGCTGGAATCCCGCCGAAGCCTGGAAATTCATCACGCAGTTCTAGGCACTTCTGGTGGGATGCGCCTCTTATCTGAACGAAGACGTTTAATCCAAACGGGTCACCCCTGAATGGACTTCACCAGCCGACAAATCGCACAAACGAAGGCAAGCGAAAGCTCAGGTTTCCTTCAGCCTTTGACCGTCCCAAAACCAGTAACCCGAAGGAACATGGCTCTGATGGGACTGGTAACTTCCGTCGGCCGTCCATCCAGCACCTGCTGCTGCATCCAAAGCACTGATCACAGCATCGGAATAGGGAAGATGTGCTTCCTTCTTGTGATGGTGTTTGGAGCTTTCCCAATAGATCCGAGTCTCTCTAGCTCCATTCATGTATTTCTGGTAGCTGAAATTTGACATTTGCTCTCCAATCCTTGCGTAGGGAAGATCGTTGAATGCCGTGCTGGCTTTGCGAATTGAAGTTTTCCAACCGTGAGCCCGGTACCCGGGTTTTCCTAGCAGGGAACTTCCACCAAACAAGCTGACGTTAGAAATTCTCGCTCTCCGCAAAAGGAGAAATAGCGACATCGCCCCTTGGACCACTGGAGGCAGGAAATGTGCGGAACCTCCATGATCAGATGGCTCGCGCGAGCGAACCCAAGGCAAGAAAACGGCTGTCCGGCATAGGCGAAGGCGAGGCGCGGGAGCGGGGGGGGCAGCTTCGAGGTGGCGCTCCAGAGCATCGCGGGCCATATCCTCGACTTCGCGATGGTCTTCGGGACGCAAGACCCGGATGTGGATCATGGGATTGGAGTCCCCTCCTGGGTGTTCATTGCATTCCTGGAAAGGCGGATGGCTTGGCGGCCCCCTCGGCGGAGGTCGCGCCTGTCGAGGGAATGTTCGTCATGCGCGACGCCTTTGGCAATGTCCCGGCCAGTTGCTTTCACCTGGGAGGAACGGGGATCCGCCGGGATTCCGGACCGTCCAGCAGGATCCAGCACATCGAGCCCGATCGCGGAAGCCGGATCCCGTTCCACCCGGCCTGCCCCTCCTGATTCCTGGACAGAAGTTGGCATCCCGCGGCATCCACCATCCGGATCTCTGGTGCCAGGCCGGCGTCCAGGCGACCCCGCCAGAAAACCGACGAGGCCGAAGCTGCCGAGGCGAGAACAAGCTTTCCTCGAAACCGGCTGTAGCTGGATCTCGCCACGGGTATATTCAAGAATATGACACCCGCATTGCGTATAGCCGTAACCCTAGGTGCAATCGGTTCTGCCGTGGGAGCCTTCGTCTGGATCAGGTTCCAGCAGGCCGAGCACCAGAAAGAGAAACTTGCCCTTCACCAGCGGAACGCCGACCGAGTGGGTCGGTTGATCGATCGCTGGTCCTTGGATTCCGCAGCGAAGATCTACGACTCCCTGATTCACCAGCCCGACTCCACCTCGGGATTGGAGCCGAGGGATCAAGCCCAACTGGAAGGACGCCTTCAGAGAACAACCGACGCCCTTCGATCGTGCACATTGCACTTCAATCAAATTTTGTCCGGCCCGCAGGATGCCGATTTCCTGCGCACCTTGGCCGAAGCATCGGCGGATCTCGATTCCACCGCGGACGCGAAACCCATTTGCCACGCCACTGTTCTGCTCTCCTGGATCCGATTCCATCAACGCACTTCCGAAATCATTCCGGAAATCGACCGCTGCTTGGCGCGTTGGCCCGACGAGCCCGGATTCCGCATGATCAGAGGCATCCACCTGCTCTCGCAATCGAATCCCCAAGAGGCCATCCAATGGCTTCCCGAATCGACTTCCTTCGATCCGAACCACTTGCCACAGGCCCTCGAACTCTTCGGAATGTTCCAAGCACGCAGCGCGGCTTGGATCGAACTGGGCAGATCGCCCGACACGGATCCGACCTATTTGGCGAGTGGATCGGAAGGACGCGGGGCCGAGGGTTCGCTCTGCTCCCACAAGAACGCCGATTACCAATCCCGAGTCGCGGGGTTCTGGGCGTGGCTCGGCGACTCGACTCGCGCCCTGCAAGCACATCATCGGAGCCGAACAGCGTGGCAACAGGAAGAATCGCGCTGTCCTGTCGAGTGCAGACAAAACGACCTCGCCAGCAAAGCCGGCAAGGTCATAAATTGTCCATAATAAATCAGAATCTGACGAGAGTCAGGAGGGATGCAGACTAATATGCGCCCTCCGGACCGAGTCAGCTTGCTGAGGCTCGGATCGCGGATGCAGTCGCAGCGACCGGGAGGCGGATCCCTCGAAGGCGTCCGCGTCGGGACGTCGAGAGGGATCCGAGGGGCCCGGGAGCAAGAATGCGCCGCGAGACGGGTCTCAGCCCTGTTCCAGTTCCAGCGTCTTGGTGGTCGCGTCGCAGACCTCGGTGGGTCCCCAGTACTGGATGGGGCCGGGGTACACGTAGGCTTCCGTTTCCGCCCACACCTTGCGGTTGGCCTCCAGCTTCTTGAAGGGAGCGCCATTCAACTCCACCAGAGCCTTGCGGATCACGGGCTTGTCGTGGCCGTGGCGACGCTCGATGTTCATCATCTGGGTGATGGGGGTGCCGCCGGGAACCCACTTCTCGATGCCCTTGGTCAGGTTGGAGCAGGTGGCCATGTAGCCGGTCTTGCCGCCGTTCACCAGGAGGGCCGCCACATAGCCGAGGCTGTAGCAGTAGTCGGCGTCGAAGTTCGAGGGAGCCGCGCAACGGCCTTCGTAGCCGAAGAAGTGCGTGAGGAAGCTGAACTTGGCCTTGGAGCCGCGCTTCTTCAGCTCGGCAGCGACCATCTCGCCCAGGAGCTTTTCGGTCTCGATGCGGCTCACCTGCACGTTGCCGTGGGGATCGCGGTCCAGCAGGAGTTGTCCGCGGATGCCGAAAGGCAGCGAGAAGTAGGTGGCGGCGACGTCGGCGGGCAGATGCTTCTTCAGGAGCTCTTCCTTGGCGGCCTGGTCGGCGGCGGCCTCGAACGCGGCGGCTTCGTGGGCCATCAGGTCGTTGAGGGTGCTGATCAGCTTCTTGACGTCGGGCATGAATTCCACGAGGCCTTCGGGGATCACGGCCACGCCGAAGTTCTTGCCGGCCTTGGAGCGTCCGTCGACGAGGTCGGCGATGGACGCCACGACCTGCGCGAGGGTTTCGCCCTTCTTCTCGATCTCCTCGGAGATGAGGGTCAGGTTGGGCTGGGTCTGGAGGCCGGCTTCCAGGGCCAGGTGGCTGGCGGAGCGGCCCATGATCTTGATGAAGTGCCAGTACTTCTTGGCGGAAAGACAGTCGCGCTGGATGTTGCCGATGAGCTCGGCGTAGGTCTTGGCGGCGGTGTCGAAGCCGAAGGAGGTGGGGATCTGGGCGTTCTTCAGGTCGCCGTCGATGGTCTTGGGGCAGCCCACGACCACGATGGACGATCCCTGGGCCTTGAACCACTCGGCCAGCACGGCGGCGTTGGTGTTGGAGTCGTCGCCGCCGATGATCACCACGGCGTTGGCCTTGAGGCCCTCCAGGACGGCCTTGCACTTCTTGAACTGCTCCTCGGTTTCCAGCTTGGTGCGACCGGAACCGATGATGTCGAAGCCGCCGGTGTTGCGGTAGGCATCCATGAGCGAGGACGTGATCTCGATGTACTTGCCTTCCTCGAGTCCCGAGGGGCCGCCCAGGAAGCCGATCACCTTGGATCCGGCGTCGATGGCCTTGAGGCCGTCGAAGATGCCGGCGATCACGTTGTGGCCGCCGGGAGCCTGGCCGCCGGAAAGGACCACGCCCACCACCAGAGGACCGGCGAGCTTTGCGGTGCCGGGCACCAATTCCGCCACGGGCTGGCCGTAGGTCTTGGGGAACAGGGCCTTGACCTTGTCCTGGTCGGCCACCGACTGGGTGGCGGCTCCGAACTTGAGCTCGACGGCGCCGGGCCCCTTGCGGAGCACGGGCGGAAGCTTGGGCTGGTAGGCCTTGCGGGCGGTCTGAAGAGCGGACAGCTGGGTCATTCAGGACTCCGGATGGTTGCTGGATGCGTGCGCCGCGGGCTATCCCCCCGGTCGCGGTGACAGAGGCGCAAAGGTAGAAACCCAAGGCATTCAAACCGGAGCTCGGGGTCCAGTACCGGGTTTCACTCCCGGAAGCTCAGGACCTCCTCGATCCCCTGGCCGCCCCAGGTGACCCGGATCAACCCATGCAGATTTGCAAAGTGATTGCAAATCCGCATGACCTCTAGAACGCCACGCTGAACCGTGCTCCAGGAAGGCCTGGACGAAGGCAACCTACCTCTAGGGACGGACTGGTGTTGTTTCGAGCCAGTGTTCTATCAAGCACCAGCGCTCCCATCTCAACTCCGGCCAGCACAGCCGCAGGAGCCAAGGCGGGGCTTTCTGCTCCGTAGGCGATGCCAACTCCAATCATCAATCCAGCGGTGGCCCCCAGGACCCCGGGAATTGGAGTCCTGGATGGATAGGAAGGCGGGGGTGACCTGGATACGCCTATTCCCGTTCCGATGACCATTCCTGCTGCGCCACCAATTCCCGCACCAACGAACCCCGTAATGATCTTCCCCAACCCGCAACTTCCGTCGGCTGCTCCACAGGGCGTTTCCTCCTTGGCGCCGTAGATCACTCCGGCGACGAAACCGATTCCGACACCAAGAGCGCCTCCAGCTGTTCCATAGACCGCCCCATCGTAGGCCTGCCGGGAAGCTCGGCTCCAGCGACCGCCACCCATTCCGGAAGTCCCATCCAACACTGCTGGCGGATAATCCGGATACGCTTGGGTCTGAGGTTCAGGCACGGCGCTGGGCGGTGGCAGTTCGAAGGCGGAGTCCGGGGAAACCGAGTATTGGAGCGCAGCACCCAAGACCAAGGCAAGGAAGGTCATTCCATCAATCTATCCCGGAGTCGGATCAGCCCCACCCTCGATAGCCCTGTTCTACAACATATGCCCAGTGAGGGTCCGTCGCGATGGATTGGCGGCAAGGCAATCCGCGATGCGATGGAATTCGTGCAAGTCTCGGATGATCCAGGATGATGTGGTCGTGGTCGTTCCGTTGCCACACTGATACCCCAGGGGTTCCGCGCATGCCATTGATCCGTTTCGCGGTCACCATCTTGAACCGGCCCACGAATCGCGATATCGTCATTTTCCGTCGTTCACCTGCGTTGACCCCTGTCCGTAGGGGCGATTCGGTCGGTAGGGGCGATTCATGAATCGCCCCTACTACAAATGGAATCGCCCCTACGGATGGGTGGCACCGAATGCGCTTGCTACGGGGTGGTTTATTACGCGCGCTCCAGCGCCGGCATCACGTAGGGGTCCACAAACTCCAACATGGCTTGCGCGGCGATGTCGTCTGTAGCGTTTGGGTCGCACAGTCCAAAACGCTTGGCCCCTCGCGCCAAATGCCCCAGCTCTCCATGCTTCCAGCAATTGTTTTCCGTACCAGCGCCAAGCAGCGATTTGCGCAGGGAATCCCGCTTTTCAAATATGGGAATGTCGTATAGGTATTCCAGGATCACCAAGGCCAGCATGACCGGGAAAACGGGCACCCTGACGCCCCCAATGACAACAAATCCATCTGTCTTTGGGTCATCGTTGGGGCCGTCGGTGACCTTGCGCAGAAGCAAACGGATCAGGTTGTAGCTGTTCAGCAAACGCTTCATCTGGCGGGGATTGCGCAGCTTGTATTCGCGGGTCCAGTGGTAATACGCGAACATTTGCGCGTCCGAAAGACCCAGTTCCTCCACCGAGGGCTTTGGCAGTTCGGCAGAATTTGATAAAACCAGGTCAACCACTTCGCGTCCGGAAAGCGTCCTGCTTTCTGGCGCATGTTCTGACGCGGTTGGCGAGAATGCATCTGCCTGTTGGGTACCTTCGACCGAGTTCCGCGAAGGCGTGGTGCCCAGCGTACCATACTCAAGCCAATCCTTCTTGTTCCACAAGTGATGCAGGTACTGCTTGCTCGATTCTTCGTCGGGGTTCTCCAGTCGAAGGGGCAGATGCAACACCTTGGCCAGGTAATCGCGTGCGATGCACAAAGGGCTTTCCCCGTTGCGATAGGTCGCCAGATCCTTGTAGTGCAAGGCCAAGGCGGCCAACGCCACCCGCTGGTCCACGGCGATGATCACCGTGACCCGTGGGATGTCCATCACCAACCGCACCGCCTCGAAGGTCTTCACGATCCCTTCGGGCTCGCAGCGATCCAGGTCGTCGACCACGAACACGAAGCGCCGTTCCTTGGATCGCTTTGGCACTTTCCCATCGCCCAGCCGCACCGCGCACAGCTTGCGGATCTGTTTTTGCATGACGGGAAGTGTCCCCAAATCCTTCTGGTAGTCCGGAAGTTTCAGGTAGGTCCGCAGTTCCTTGGTGCGTGCTTGGGCCAGCACCTCGGAAACAGGTTTCTTCAGGAGCGCCAAAAACGCCATCGCGCCGGCAATGCTCAATAAGGGAAGGGGTTGACTCATGATCGCCGGTAGCGAAGCATCCCCTCCACTCAAGGCTTTGCCAACTCCCGGCCAGGATTTGTACACCCCCCAGATGGCTCCCCCCATGGCTGCGCTCACCTGGGCCGCCAGCCATGCCGCACGCCAGCCATGCAGGGCAAACGCAAACTTCACGACCAAGGCAAGTCGAGCCAGCTTGTTAGCCAGGGCTCGCTTGGCTTTTCCAAAAAAGCCTTTCGGGTTGCTCAAGAACGGCGAGCTGAGCGCCGAAATCGCTTCTTGGGCCAATCCTGCCTGGAGATTTCCGCAATGCTCATAGACCCAGGCATTGAAGGTACCAAACAAAACTTGGATATGATCTTGAGTGCGCAGATCATCTCCTAATAGCGTCAAAACACTACTTTTTCCAACCCCCCAATGCCCCAACAATCCCACGGTGAAATGTTCATTGTTGCTGGGATGTGTGATCAAATCGCTCAACGCTTTGACCAAGCTCGTACGCCCCAGCTTGTCGGTCCGGACTGCGACTGATTCCGCAAACATATCGCCTGAAGGAACATGCTGGATGACAGACACCGACACCCAAGAGCCGTATGTTCCAACCATTTGATCTAGGGCCGCTTGTGTTCTCGCCTCTTGCCTATCTGCCTTGAGGCGCTCCACCGCTGGCTTGAACGAGGATTCCCAGATTTCCAACACTCGCTGGGAGAGTTGGGATGACTCCAGCCAAATGGGTTTGGCGAGATAATCTTCGACAGATAATTCGCTAGACTCAATTAAGACAATTTCTGACTCTATTGCCGCTTTGGCGGCGTCGGCGGCGGCGAAGGCGGCGGCTCTGGCGGCGGCGGCGGCGACGATGGCGGCGGCTCTGGCGAAGGCGTAGGCGTCGTTGGCGGCGGCGGCGGCGGCGGCGGCTCTGGCGGCGGCGGCGACGGCGACGACGGCGACAGCGGCGTCGTCGGCGGCGGCGGCGTAGGCGTCGGCGTAGGCGGCGGCGGCGCCGAACTTTCCAGTCGCAAACCAAGAAAAGACACTGGATTGGACCAAGTGAATGGCGAGCAGATGACGCGCTCGATCCTCTGGATTCCAGTAGTCAAAATTTCCTTGAGCAGCCAAGAGCGGAAAGATTTTCACCGATTGCCTCCATGCAAAGGCAACTACCAACCTCTTACCCTTCTTAAAAAAAACCTTTTCTAGCCGTTTTCGAAGATTGTCTCGCCACTGATCCAGATCTTCCGTTGTGCCGATATTGGCATCGCTCATCTCCACCCTCCCGAGCGCGCATCGCGCAACGGCACCGTTCGCTTCAGTCGCTGGTTTGTCAATTCTTGGCTTGGCAGGCATTCACCCATCGTGGCGGCTCCGGGGGAGGGTAATTTTGCCACAAAGGTAGCCTTGGCTATCCGCCGCAGGGTCGATTCATGCAATGCCCCTGCTGCTATTGCGTTACGCCTTGCTGCGATCATCCCATCGCGAAGGATTGGCGGTGATGTAATCGGCGATGCGATGAAATTCGTGCAGGTCTCGGATGATGCGGTCGTGGTAGTTCCGTTGCCACACCGGCGATCCCGGTGTTCCGCGTAGGGCGTTGATCCATTTCGCGGTCACCATTTTGAACCGGCCCACGAAT
>DAOPYN010000003.1:0-132868 GCA_035352895.1 Fibrobacteria bacterium
CCGCGATGGCCCTGCTGGATGGCGCCAACACCGGGCGCTTCGGCAACCCCGAGATCACCAAGGTGAAGATCGGAGTGGGATCGCGCCCGGGCATCCTGGTGTCCGGACACGATCTGTCCGATCTGGAACAGCTCCTGGAGCAATCGAAGGACGCGGGAATCGACATCTACACCCACAGCGAGATGCTCCCGGCCCACAGCTATCCCGGCCTCAAGAAGCACGGCCACCTGTTCGGCAACTACGGCAACGCCTGGTGGCGGCAGAACCGCGAGTTCGAGAGCTTCCGCGGCCCCATCCTGTTCACCACCAATTGCATCGTCCCCCCGCCCAAGTCGGCATCCTACGCCGACAAGGTCTGGACCACGGGGGCGGCCGGATTCCCCGGCTTCCGCCACATCCCCAAGCAGGGCACCGGATCCAAGGACTTCTCCGAGATCATCGCCTTCGCCAAGAACTGTCCGCCACCGCTGGAGCTGGAAAAGGGCGAAATCCTGGGCGGATTCGCGCACGACCAGATCCTGAAGCTGGCCGGCCCCGTGGTGGAGGCCGTCAAGAGCGGCGCGGTGCGGAAGTTCGTGGTGATGGCCGGCTGCGACGCCCGCCAGAAGGAGCGTTCCTACTACACCGACTACGCGGCGAACCTCCCCTCGGACGCGATCATCCTCACCGCCGGATGCGCCAAGTACCGCTACAACAAGCTGGACCTGGGCGACATCGGCGGAATCCCGCGCGTCCTGGACGCGGGCCAGTGCAACGACTCCTACAGCCTGGCGGTGACCGCCCTCAAGCTCAAGGAGGTGTTCGGCCTGGACGACATCAACGAACTTCCCATCGAGTACAACATCGCCTGGTACGAACAGAAAGCCGTGATCGTCCTGTTGGCTCTCCTGCACCTTGGCGTGAAGAACATCCGGCTCGGACCCACCCTCCCCGCCTTCCTTTCCCCCGGCGTGGCGGGCGTGCTGGTGGACACCTTCGGGCTCAAGGGCATCAACACCGTCCAGGAAGACATGGCGAGCTCCTTCGGCGCACCGGAAAGCGCGGTGGACGAAAGCGTCGTGGCCTAGCCACGCATCTTTGCATCCTCGAACCCAAAGCCCTTCGCCTCGACGGATCCGAGGCAAGGGCTTTTTCGTTCCCTGACGCGGAAATGCGCTCCCTCACGCCTCGCGGACGCGTTTCCAGGAGGCCGGGACCAGGATCGCCCAGGCCAGCACCGCCTGGAGTCCCAGGCTGCCCAGGTTCAACAGGATCTTCGAGGATCCGTTCAGCGCCTCCGGATCCAGGGTGGACGGCCAGACCAAGCGGGTATCGCCGACCACCAGAAGGAGCATCACCGGCAGGAACACATGGACGCCCACGGCCAACGCCATCCTGGACAGACCTTGGCGTCCAACCGCCACGCGGCACGAGATCCAGGAAAACAACGCCAGGTCGCGCAACGCCAGCAAGGACGATCCCGCCAGGAAGACGGCGATCTCGCTCGCGCCACGACTTCCCGAAAGCATGTATCCACCGCAGGCGAAGAGCCCCAGCACCGCAAGCGTTGCCAGGGTGAGCCAGGACAGGGGCAGCCCCGACCGCAGCCTTTCCAGCCAGGATCCCGATGCGTCCAGGAGCCTCCGAAGCCCCATGGGATCGAGATTCTCCGTCAGAAGGAACCCCCACCCCAGAAGGGCCAAGGGGATCAGACCGACGGGGGCGACCGCCTTCGAGGAATCGCCGGGCCATCCGGCGAACCCCTGTACGTACACGCCCAAAAACAGCAGGAACACCGGCCACGCCCATGGGAAATCCGCCTCCTGCAGATCCCTCCGCAGAGCTCTCCACAAGCCGAACATGGCCCAGGGAAGGAACATGCACACCGAGGCCAGCTGGAACTCCGGACCCGCGATCTCGATCCCCCACCAGGAGACATCTTCCCCTCCGGGAATCAGCGAGCGGAGGCCATCCGGATCCACCAGCAGATCCCGCCAGAAATGGGAGGCGAGATAGACCGCGGAGACCAGCGGCACCCCGAAGGAGAACAGGGTGGACCTCGCCGATCGGACAGGATCCGTCTCGAGGAACGACTGGGCCACCATGAGCGCGTAAAGGGTCGCCGACCCCGCGAGCAGGGTCGCCGGCACCACCAGGGCCGTGCGCAGGGACGTTTCGAGAGGTGCGTCCTGGAGACGCAGCAGGAATAGCCCGCCCCAGATCGGCAGGAGGACCGCCTGCAGGTACAGGTTGTGGGCCGTGGCCCCGAAGACCTTGCCCACCGCCAGCTGCCCGGCACTCATCGCCGTCAGCCGTTGGGAGTCCCAGGTCCGCTCCATCCGTTCCGTGCGCACCGATTGGGCGGCGCGCAGCCCTCCCCACACCACGCCCCCGGCCAACCAGACGACGACCACCACCCATTGGGCGATCCGGGTCAGGTCGGCCATGGGAGCATCGGGCAGGAAGCACAACCCCACGGCGATCAGGAGGAAGACGGGAGTCCACAGCAGGCGACCGGAGGTGAGCTCCAGGGACAGATTCCGCCTCAACTCGGGATTGTTCGGGAAGAGTTCGGAGAGGTTCATGCCCGCCCCCGCACCAATTGGAGGTAACGGTCCTGGAGGGAATCCTCCCGCAACCGGAATTCGAGCACGGGAGCCCCCTCGGATACCAGCCTGGCGAGGAGCCCGGACTGTTCGGCGTCACCGCCTTCCAGGCGCACCTGGATGCATCCCTGGTGTTCGCGCACCGACTCGACCCCTTCCCAGCCGGAGAGTCGCTCCACCCAGGAAGCGGTCGCATCGGCAAGGAGGATGTCCAGATCGCGATGGGCTGCGATCTTCGCCGCCGCTCCCATCAGCCGCTCGGACTGCAGGAGCTTCCCGGCCTGGATCACCAGCAGTCGATCCGCGTACTGGTCCAGCTCGGCGAGGATGTGGGAGGACACCAGAAGGGTCATTCCCTCCTCGCGCAGACGGAGGAAGGCGCGTCCCAGCTCGATGCGCGCCTCGGGATCCAGACCGGACGCGGGTTCGTCGAGGATCAGGAATTCCGGACGGTGGATGATCGCCTGGCCGATCGCCAGCCGTTGCCGTTGTCCGCGGGAAAGGTGGCTGGAGAGCGCGGAGGCCTTGTCCGCGAGCCCCAGGAGGGCCAGCGTCTGTTCGATGCTCCGCGAGATCCGCTCGCGGGGCACATGCTGGGCGCGCGCGAAGTGCAGCAGGCAGTGTTCCACGGTCATGTCCGACCACACCCCGAAGAAGTCCTGCAGGAAACCCAACCGGCGATGGGCCTCCCGGGGAGAGGCCACCACGTCGATTCCCGACAGTTCGATGCTCCCCCGCCATGGCCTGGCCAGCCCGGCCAGGCACCTCATGAGGGTGGTCTTCCCGGCGCCGTTGGGCCCCACCAGCGCGCCGATGCTGCCCCGGGGCAACTCGAAGGAGACGCCGTCCAGGGCCAGGTGCGAAGGGTAACGGAAGACAAGATCCGTCACGCGGATCATTTGCCGGGATTCTCCCGCTCCAGGGTCTTCAGCCGCACCTGCAACGCGGGCAGGAACGGCGCCTTCCTCTGGGCCTCGCGCAGGTGCCGCAACGCGTCGTCCGGGCGGGATGCGGCCTGATCGCGGATGCCGGTGGCGTATTCCATCAGGGCCTCCCAGGGCACCTTCCCGCGCGTGGCCACCATCTGGCGCGCCGACGCGGGAACGGACAGCCCCAGGGAATCCATGCATTGGAGGGTGCGGGTGCGGATGTCCAGGAGGAGTTCGTCTTCCCGCGATCGGCCGGACATCTTGATGGTCCGGTCCACGGTTCCCGCCCGGTAGGCGAGGGCCACCTTCCAATCCACCGAAGGCCCCAGGTGCTGGATCCTGACCGCCAACGAAGCCGTGGCATCCAATTCCCGTCCCGCCGAGCGGGCCTCCTCCACCTCGGCGTCGTTGAGATCGGATCGCTGGCTCCACCCGCGGCTTTCCAGCAACCCATCCAGGTTGGCGGGGTCCACCACCTTCAGGCCCGGAATCAGGGAGGCTTCCCAGGAAAGGATTTCCGCCACCGCCTTCTGGAAGGGCGGGATCAGGTCGGTAGGGAGATCGCCCCCCCGGACCAGGGCGGGAGCGATGGCCAACGTGGCCTTGAAGGCTCCGGCCTGGGGGAAAGACGCCAAGGCGAGGGCGACCAGCAGGATCTTGCGCATGGAGGAGGAATCTACGCAATTGCGCGCGTTCCCGTTCCTGCAGCGTTATGCGTTTTCCAGGAAGGCCCGGTAGAGACGTTCGGAAAGGAGCTGGTCCACCAGGGCCATGGTTTCGCGGGCGCTGTGCATGGCCAGCATGGGCGCACCGCAATCGACGGCGGGAATGGCCAGTTGGCTGGACACCAGCGGTCCCACGGTGGATCCACACCCCAGATCCGCACGCATGGCGAAAGTCTGGAGGGGGATGGACTGGGAACGGGCCAGGCTGCGCAGGACCGCCGCGGTGGAGGCCACGGTGCTGTAGCGGAGCCCGGCGTTCCACTTCAGGACCGGCCCCTGGCCCAGGACGGGAGCATGGTGCGGGCTGTGGCGCTCCGGATGGCCTGGGTGGACGGCGTGGGCCATGTCGGCGGAAAGAGCGATCCCCCGCGCGCACCAGGCGTGGAATCCCTCGCGATCCAATCCCCACGAATGCGCCAACCGTTCCAGGATCTGGGCGAGGAACCCGGAATCCGCACCCTGTGCGGTACCGGAGCCCACCTCCTCGGCGTCCAGGAAGGCCACCACCATGGCCGACTCTTCCCGTGTCGAGGCGGTTTCCAGGGCCCGGACCAGCGCGAAGCACGAGGAGAGGTTGTCCAGCCGCGGCGAAACCACCAGATCGCCCGTGCCGGCCAGGGAGGGCGGTGCCGCGTCGGCAAGGCAAAGGTCCCACGACAGGACCTGTTCCGGGTGCGCTCCGGCCGAACGCGCCAGCAGAGCCAGGAAGGCGGTCCCTTCCACCAGACCCGCCAGCGGCGCCAGATGGCGCTCGCGGTCGACCACCAGGCCCCGTTCGTTCACCTGCCGGTCCAGGTGGATGGCCAGGGAGGGCGCCACGGGGCGGAGTCCTTCCACCTCGACGAGGACCTCGTGGACACCGTCGGGACCTTCCACGCAGACCCGGCCGGCCACCGACAATTCGCGATCCAGCCAGGAATGGTTCAGCAAGCCGCCGTAGGTTTCCACGGAAAGGCGCCGGCAGCCGTAGGAAATGGACTCGGCGTGGGGGCGCAAGCGCAAGCAGGGGCTGTCGGTGTGCGCCAGGCCCAGAGCGAATGCCCGGGGAACCTGGCGGGGAGGTACCCAGGCGACGACGGCCCCTCCGTCGACGAGATAACCCCTGGAACGGTCGCCCGGGAATGGCTCCGTGCGGGAGATCCTCCGGAATCCGGCCCGGTCGAGTCGGGCGGCGATTTGGTCAGCAGCGTGCCAAGGCGAGGGGGAAGCCCCCAGGAATCCGAGGAATTCGGAGGCGAGCTCCTCAAGCATCGTCGGTCACGCGGGCGGAATCCACATGGGAATAGGATTCCAGGTCCTCGTTCTGTGGAATGGAGGGCATTCTCTCCAAGGCCCGCCAAGCATTGTCTCCGGTGAGGTAGCGGAAGGGTTGCCCATCCACCTCCACCGTCTTGAGGGCACCCACGATCTGCCGGATGAGCGCGTCGTAGGAGACGTAGGTGAGCTTGCGCTCCTTGCGGAAGCCCAGGAGATGCTTCTCGTTGCGTTCGATGATGACGAGGTCGCACGGAGGGAACACGGTCCCGACTCCGTCCTTCCAGGAAAAGGCGGTGAGGACGCGCCCCAGGGTGCGGCTGTGCAGGAAGTGGACTTCCGGAACGACGATGGCGGGATCCTCGGTGCGCAGGCGGGCCAGGAGATCGTCGCGGCGACGGGAGTACTCCCACCAGCGGAGGTTGGCTTCGCGGGCCACGGTGTGGGGCTTGCGCCCCTGGGCCAGGGCATCCTGCCGCACCTGCCGGTTCCCCAGTTCCCAGAGCCGCTCCACGTGCTCGGGCTCCGGATCCATGGACAGAAGTTGTCCCGTATCCGCGTCGCGGGCGAGCATCCCGAATTCCCGCACCATCTGGGCCAAAAACGGCGCCGCCTCGCGGGCGAAGTAGGAGGGCCGCAGATGGTTGATGGTGGCTTCCAGGCCGCAAGGGGCCCAGATCTCCTCGGCGAGCGGATCCACATGCCGGTAGGCGATGGAGAAGTAGACGTTGGTGAGAGGATTGCGATACCACCAGACGCGGTGGCCCTCCTGCTCGACGGGAACCTGGAACGGCGCGATTTCCGCCACCCAGGTCTCGAAGGATTCGAGGTCCGGGCGCACTCCACCGACGGTGAGAAATTCCAGCACGAGACTCATGCTTCGGAAAATGCTTCCGATCCGGCGTTGTGTCAGCATCCGCGGGAAATCAGGAGGATGGGTTTTACCTTGTACAGCCCCCGCAGAAAGCGATTGCATTCCATGAAGCCGTCCCTCGAATCCGTGCTTACCGCACTCTCCCTGGTCGCGTTCCTCTGGGCCTGCGACTCCGGGAAGCCGACGGAGCCGCCCACGACGGAACCCACGGGACCCACGGAGCCCACGGCACCGCCACCCACCGGACTTCCCGTCAACGACTCCCTGGTCTGGATCCGGCCCGCCGCCGACGCGGACACCGTTTGGGTGGAATTGGCCGCCAAGGACCGTCTGACCTACCGCTTCACCCTCTCCGTGGAAGGCGCGAAGCTTTCCGCGGTCCGGATCGGCTCCCCCACCGGATCCGATGGGAAGTCGGCGGTCGGTCGCCAGATACCCGGCAAGGGCGATTCCGTGTGGATCTGGGCGAGCGAAGCGAACCAGACGATCCGCATCCCGCTGGAGATCCGCGACAGCGTGGGGCGGATCGGACTCCATGGACGCGCCGAGATCGACGGCATCCCCATGGACGGCCAGGAACCGGATTCCGACGGCTCCGCTGCCATGCGCATTCCCTTCGATTCGCTGGTGACGCGCACCCTGACGGCCAACGACACGGACTGGTTCCTGCTTCCCGAAGGGGATTCGCTCTCGTACGATCTGCGGGTCACCGACGGCAAGGGAGCCACCATCGACTGGATCGCCGAGGATGGCGCCAGGCTGCAAGGCGGATCGCTGGGCGACTCCGCCGGAGGGAAGGTCCATCGCAGCCTGCTGCGCCCCTGTCTGAGCCCGTCCGTGCGGGTCCGCATCGTCTCCGGATCCACGGGCAAGGGGACCTACACCCTGGTGGCGCGCAAGGCCGACCTTCTGCCTCCGGACCGTTGGGATCCGGATGGTTCCCGGTCCGAATCCCGCAAGGCCACCGACACGCTGAAACCCGATGCTTCCGCCCAATGGCGGACCCTGACCAGAAACGACCTCGACTTCCCGATTTTTTGGGCGGATTCCGGCAAGGTCTACCAGATCGAGGCGAGCTCCAGGCTTCCCTTGCGCCTGGAGCTCTACGGTCCCGCCGGGAGCCGTCTCGCCTACGACGGCGAGGACGCCCTCACCGAAGGGATCATCCGGTTCCTCTGCAAATCCACCGGATACCACTACGTCGAGATCGCCATGGGTCGCATGGAGGATACCGGCGTCTACACCGTGCGCCTGCGGTCCAATCCCGTCACCCTGGACGCGAGCGATCCCGCCGACGACCGTCCGGAGGGCGCCCGCGCGCTCGTCCCGGGCCGATGGATCGATGCCAGACTGCCCGCGGGCGATGCCGACTGGTGGACCGCCGAGGTTTCGAAGGACACCTCCTACGTGCTTCGCCTGGAAGGCGATGGATACGTCGATCTGCGCACCTACTGGGCTGCGGACACGACCAAGTCCCCCACCGGCTGGGGGGGCATCTTCCGCAATTCCGACTCGATGTGGTTCAAGCCCAAGGAATCTGGGAAGATGGCCATTTCCCTGTCCGGAGCCCCTGGAGCCGGCGTGGCCTACCGCATCCAGATCCACCCCTACGTCCCCGCCAGCGATCCGGAGACTCCAAACGGTTCGATCTCCCTGGCACAGCCCATCAAGGTCTCGGCCACCGACACCAGCCGCGGGGACCTGACGGTCCACGACGAGGATTTCTGGAAGGTCCCGGTGGATTCCGGGAAGGGCTACTTCGTCCTCCTGTGGGGTCCCACCCGGGTGGGTCTGGAGTGGTACGACGAGGCGGGCAACAAGCTCCCCTCCGGCCAGCTGGTTCTGGCAGGGCACTTCCCCATGCCCAACGCGACGAAGACCTTGACGTCCAAATACAGTGGCTTCGCCTACCTGAAGATCAGCAAGGACAACTCGAGCTGGGTGGTTCCCGCCTCCAACGGCCCCTACAAGTTCCTGGTGACGGAAGACTAGGGGTCAGTCCTGGAACCGGACCCGGACCGCCGCCAGCGTGCGCCAGGCGTCCGGGTAGGAGCGTTGCAGGAAGGCCAGGTTCACCCGCAGGGCCGTCTCGTGCAGCGCCTCCAGGGAAAAGGGCAGCGATTCGTCGACCTCCTCCAGGTCCTGGAAATTCCACGGACAGTGGTCCATTCCCTCGCCGGAAAGGATCAGCCAGCCGTGGGTGCGGCAAACCAAGGGTCGACGCGGGTAGTCCCGGCAGGCTCCCTGGGGGTCCAGAAGGCCACAGAGCGGTTCGCCCGGATGGAATTCCGACTCCAGACCGGATGCCCCGTCGGCGACATCGCCGGACAGGTAGGCGAACTCCACCGGCAAGAGGGACGGGATCCGTCGACAGCAGTGGTGGCAACCCCGGCGGCAGGAGACCCCTGGAAGCTCCTCCTGGAGGGAGGCCCTGCGTTCGACCGCCGCGTGCATGCGTTCGAGGTCGGTGAAATCCCAGGCGACCTTCCGCGAAAGGGCCAGGAACTCCCCGGGTTCCAGAAGGCGGAGTTCGCTCACGGGAGCCGCATCCCGGTCAGAATTCGTCGCGGGCCGGAGCGGACTTACCCAGGCTGGCTTCCAGCTCCATGGCCTCGATCAGGTCGCCCTGGGAGCGTACCACGGCCTTGAGGCGGACCAGAAAATTGGCCCGTTGCATCTCCAGGGTGGCGATGTCGGTCTGCAGGCGCACCACCCGATCCTTGAGGGATTCGGCCTCGCGCTCGGCGCGGGAATGGGCCTCGCGAACGATCAGCTCGGCTTCCTTCTCCGCCAACCGCTTGGTTTCGTCCAGCGACCGTTGCACGGTCAAGGCCGCGTCCTGGAGGTTCTGTTCGATGAGCCGGTATTGGCCCAGCTTGCCTTCCGCATCCTTCAGGCGTTCCTCCAGTTCGGACACGGAGGCGTTCGCGGCCTCCAGCGCCGTGGCCACCTGATCCAGGAACCCTTGGACCTCCTCGGGGTCGTACCCGCGCATCTTGCGGTTGAATTCCTGCTTGCGGATGTCCAGGGGGGTGATGTTCACGCAGTGCCTCGCGAAAGGAGAAGTCGAAGGAAGAGGGTCAGGCCGGCGGCCACCGCCAAGGCGACCCAAGGAGACAAATCTATTCCCCTCCACTGGGGGATCTGGCGGCGGATCACCGAAAACCACGGCTCGGTGAGGGATTCCAACGCCCGAAACAACGTGGTGCTGGAACTGTAGTTGCGAAAGGACAGGACCTGGCGCAGCAGGATGGCGAAGATGGCCGTGAGTCCGAGGGCGGAAACCAGATCGGAGAAGAATCCCGTCGAGCTCACCCGGAGATCCGCTCCCCGAACAGGGCGGTCCCCACGCGGACCAACGTGGCCCCCTCCTGGATGGCCGCCTCCAGGTCGTGGGACATGCCCATCGACAGATGGGACGCGCCGGGAAACTCCGCACGGGCGCGGAAAGCCACCTCGCGCGCCTTCGCGAACGTGGCCCGGGCCTCGTCCAGACTGCCTTCCAGGGGCGCCATGGCCATGAACCCGGCCAGCTTCGCATGGGCCAGTCGGTGGCAGGCCTCCAGGGCCTGGGGGATCTCCTCGGGGGAAAATCCCGTCTTGGTGGGCTCGCCGGTCAGGTGCAGCTGGACCAGGAACGCCGCGGACACTCCCTCCTCGCCGGAAATCCGGTCCACCGCATCCAGCACCGAAAGGTTTCCCACCCCGTGGACCAGACTGGCCACACCCAGGATCTTGCGGACCTTGTTGCGCTGCAGGTGCCCGATGAAATGGAGGTGCGCACCTGGACGGGGGAACTTCTCCAGCGCTTCCTGCACGTAGTTTTCGCCAAATTCCGTCAACCCCAGGGACAAGGCCTCGTCGATGGCCTCGGCGGGATGGCGCTTGGATACCGCCACCAATCCGACCTCCTCGCGGGGCCGTCCCGCCTGGAGACATGCCACCTGGATGCGCTCCTCCAGCGCGGACAACCGCTGTGCGAGCCCCATCAATCCGCCTCCGCCGCCAGAAGTCCCAATCCCCTCAGGATCCCCAGGTCGTCGTGGGTGGGCGTGGGCTCGCAGGCGCCGATGGCTTCCGGCTCCATGTCGGAAAGATCCATCAGGTTGGCGGCGGGCATGAACAGGCGCCGGAACCCCTGCCGCTCGCAGGAGAGGAACTTCTCGTCCACGTAGCCCACCGGCCGCAGACCGCCGTTGAGGGTGATCTCGCCGGTGAACCCGTAGCGAGCATCCACCGGCACTCCCGACAGATGGGAAACCATGGCCACCAGCACGGGCCAGCCCAAGGAGATGCCGTCCTTGGGGCCTTCCGGCCCGGACACGTGCACGTGCCAGTCCAGATCACGCAACTGCTCGGTGGTCATTCCCAGCTGATCGGCAAAGGCCAAGCAGCGGGAACGGGCGACCCGCACGGCTTCCTCCGCCCGCTGTCCGGCTCCGGTCAGCAGGGTCCGCCCCTTGCCCGGGGTGGAAAATGCCTCGATCTGGGCCAAGGCCCCTCCCAAGCTGGACACCAGAGGAGAGTGGACCGCGCCCGGCGACAGATGCTCCGCCAGACACAGCTGGGGCTGGGCGTCGGGCCCCAGGACGGAGGCGGCCCAAGCGATGTCCACGGGAGGCAGGTAGCCTTCCGCCTGCTCGCGGGCCCTGCGCCGACAGAGGCGTTCCAGGCGCTGCACGGCCCCCAGCACGCCCGACTCCGGCATTCCGCCGTAGAGGAGCACGTTCAGGAGGTCCTCGCGAAGGAAGTCGTAGGCATCCAGTCCGAATGCCGAACAGGTTTCCTGCACCTGGATGGACAGGAGCCGACGCTTCTCCGAAGACGAAAGACTCCGCACGCGCACCCGGGGCGTGCGGGCCGGCACGTTCTTGGGAAGCTTGCCGTCCCGCACGATCCAGAGAACCACGCCCCGATCGGAGGTGCATTCCTTGTCCGCTTCCATGATCATGACCGGAATCTGCCCCTGAAGGGCCTGCTGGACGGCCTTGGCGAGGCTTCGCTTGCCGGAACCTGCCGGTCCGTGGATCAGGATGTGCTGGGCGGGGCCGGTGTTCTCGACTTCCGTCACCGGAGTGGCGCGCGCCAGGAAGGGGCCGGCCGATTCCACCCGATCGCTCACCGGCTCGGCGGCCTTCTTGAAGGATCGGGAGGCGATCAGATCGGCCAGATTCAGCCTCGCGGCGGCGTGGAACGGATGGAGCTCGGCGAGGATCTCCGGAAAGCCCCGGGTCACCATGGAATAGCGGTCCGGGAACGGAGTCCGACTTCGCGGGAGAGGCCGTCGATGGCGCACGTCGCCGACTTCGAGACCAGGATGGATGCGAGATTCAAGGAAGCCTCCTCAAGCCGCCGAGGAATGGCGGGAAGCGGACGACACGCGTCTGGGCGGAGATTGGCGCAGGATGGATTCGCGGGTCACCACCACCTTCTCGACGCCCTTCCAGCCGGGGGCGTCGAACATGGTGTCGGTGAGGGCCGATTCCAGGACCGAGCGCAGGCCGCGAGCTCCGGTCTTGCGGCTCTTGGCGATGCGCACCGCCTCGCGGAGCGCATCCGGCTCGAACTCCAATTCGATCCCGTCCAGGCTCAGCAGATGCTGGTACTGGCGCACCAGGGCGTTCTTGGGCTCGGTGAGGATCTTCAGGAGGGCTTCCTCGTCCAGTTCCTGGAGCGCCACGATCTGGGGAAGCCGTCCCACCAGCTCGGGGATGATCCCGTAGGCCACCAGGTCTTCCGGTTCGCATTGCTGCAGGAGTTCGGACGTCTCCCGGGAACGCTTGGAGCGGGGGTCGGCGGACAATCCCAACTGGGTGGTGTTCACCCGGGCGGAGACGGTCTTTTCCAGACCTTCGAAGGCGCCTCCGCAGATGAACAGGATGTTGCGGGTGTCGATCTGGACCAGATTCTGTTCCGGATGCTTGCGCCCGCCCTTGGGGGGGATGGAAGCCACGGTCCCTTCCAGGATCTTCAGGAGGGCCTGCTGGACTCCTTCGCCGGACACGTCCCGGGTGATGGAAGGATTGGCGGACTTGCGCGAAATCTTGTCCACCTCGTCCAGGTAGACGATTCCCCGCTGGGCGGCTTCCACGTCGTAATCGGCGGCCTGCAACAGCCGCACGAGGATGTTCTCCACATCCTCGCCCACGTAGCCGGCCTCGGTAAGGATGGTCGCGTCGGCGATGGTGAAGGGTACGTTGAGCTGACGGGCGATGGTCTGCGCGAGCAGCGTCTTCCCGGAGCCGGTGGGCCCCAGCAGCAGGACGTTGCTCTTGTCCACATGGACATCCCGCCCGCCTCCGGCATGGCCGATGCGCTTGTAGTGGTTGTACACCGCCACCGACAGGGTCCGCTTGGCGCGTTCCTGTCCGATCACGTATTCGTCCAGGTGCGCCTTGATCTGGGCCGGGGTGGCCAACTTCACGCCGGGCTTGGCCAGCGGAGCCTTGGAACGATCCTCCTCGAGGATCTCGTTGCACATCCCGATGCACTCGTTGCAGATGTTGACCCCGGGGCCCGTGACCATCCGGGCCACCTCCTCCGAGGCCTTGCCGCAGAACGAACACTTCACTCGCCCCAGCGCGGGGCCGCGCCGGTCGCGGGAGTTCATGGAGCGGCCTTCGCCTCCACGCGGGAGAGGACGCTGTCCACGAGGCCGTATTCGATCGCCTCGGGCGCGCTCATGTAGTAGTTGCGGTCCATGTCCTTCTCCACCGCGACGCGGTCCCGGCCGGCGTGCTTGGCGACGATGTCCGTGAGCTGCCCCTTGATCTTCAGGATCTCCTTGGCGGTGATCTGGATGTCGGAAGCCTGGCCGGAAGCCCCCCCCATGGGCTGGTGGATCATCACGCGCGAATGCGGCAGGATGAACCGCTTGCCCTTGGTGCCGGCGGTCAAGAGGATGGCGCCCATGCTGGCGGCCGATCCGATGCAGATGGTGGAGACGTCGCACTTCACGTGCTGCATGGTGTCGTAGATGGCCAATCCGGCCGAGACCAGGCCGCCGGGGCTGTTGATGTAGAGGATGATGTCCTTTTCCGGATCCTCGTACTCCAGGAAGATCATCTGGGCGATCACGGCGTTGGCCACCGCGTCGTTGATTTCCGTTCCGATGAAGATGATCCGTTCCTTGAGAAGACGCGAATAGATGTCGTAGACGCGCTCCCCGCGTCCCGTGGTCTCGATGATCGTTGGCAGGTACATGGAGGCTCCTCGAGGTCGAATGCGGAGGCCCGTGCGGGCCGATGGTAGAACGATACGAAAAACAACGAAAAGGGCCCTGGATCGAGCGCGTCGATCCAGGGCCCGAGGTTTCCCCTGTCGGGAGGATCCCCGATCAGGCGCTCAGGAGCCAGTCCAGCGTCTTCTCGATGCGGATGCTCTCGCGGACTTCCATCAGGCGGCCCGACTTGCGCAGCTCCTCGCGGGCATCCTCGGCGGTGATGCCGGCCTGTTCGGCCATTTCCTTGATGCGGGCGTCCACCTCCTCGGTGGTGGCCTTCACGCCTTCCTTCTCGGCGATCCACTCCAGGGCGCGCTGGCGCTTGATCTGCTGCTCGGCCTGGTCGCCCAGGATCTGCACCATTTCCTGGAGGGTGGGCACCGGCTGGCCCTGCTTGGCCATGCGGTCGCGCTGCCATTCCACCAGGGCCTCCACGCGGGCCTTGGGCACCTGGAAGGGATTGCGGCTGATCACGATGTCGATGGCCTCGTCGTGGGCCTTCTGGCGGGCTTCGCCGGTGGCGGCTTCCTGCATGTCCTTGCGCACGCGCTCGACGAGGTCGGAGACGGTCTGGAAAGGCCCGAGCAGCTTGGCCCACTCGTCGTTCAGCTCCGGCAGGATGCGCTCGAACACGCCTTCCACCTTGATCTCGTAGCGGGCCTTCTTGCCGGCCTGGGCGGCGTCGGCGTAATCGGCGGGGAACTGGAAGTCGATGGCCAGCTCCGCACCCACTTCGACGCCGGTCATGGCGGCGTCGACTTCAGGAATGCCCTTGCCGAGTTCGGCCTGGAACACGGGCACCGGGGCGGCGGTTTCCACGCCGTCGACGAACACCTTGAGGTAGCGGGCGGTCACCAGATCGCCCGTCTGCGAGGGACGCTCGGGCTTCTGGATGCGGGCGGTCTGCTGGCGGATCTGCTCGATGCGCGCGTCCACCTCGGCCTGGGTGACCTGGGGCTCCACCACGGTGACGCCCAGTCCCTTGTAGTCCTTGAGTTCGATCTGGGGGTCCACCTCGAACAGGAACTTCACCTTGAGGTCTCCGCCTTCGGGAGCCTGGAGGTCCTGGATCTGTCCGGGGCCGGCGGGAAGGAGCTTCTTCTCGGAAAGCGCCTTGCGCACGGAGGTTTCCACCAATTCTTCCACGGCTTCGGCGCGGATGCTGGCCCCGAAGCGCTTCTTCACCACCTCGCGAGGGAGCTTGCCGGGACGGAAGCCCTGGAGGCTGATCTTCTTGCGGTAGGTTTCGATCTTGGATTCGACCAGCTGGGTGAGATCCGCGGCGGGGATCTCAAGTTCCAGTTCGCGCTCGGTGGCGCCGCGTTCGGCCACGACGATGTTCACTCGCTTCTCCTTGGGCAGTGTGGGTAGGTGACGAAGTGCGAGAAGGGGGAGTTGAACCCCCATACCTTTCGGTACCAGATCCTAAGTCTGGCGCGTCTGCCAATTCCGCCATTCTCGCGAAAACAGATCGAACGGCCCAAGATAGATTCCCGGGAGGCGCCTGAGGTGGCCGGATTGCGAGCTTCAGCCCAACTTCCCCAACGTCTTGGCGATGGTCAGCAGCGTCCGCAGGTCGCGGCGCTCGAAGCGGCCGCGGGCGAGGCTCCGGCGGGCGGCCAGGCGGAAGGATTCCGGATCTTCCGCGTAGGGCCGGAATCCGGCCCGGGTCATGAGCGCCTCCAGATGGGCCAGGACCAGGTCGAACTCCGCGTATGTGGCCGGGTCGGAGGCCACCGTGGCTGTTTCCGAAGCTCCGATCGCCGCAACGGGAGGGATGGCCGCGCTCCAGCCCTGGGCGTGGCGCCAGCATTCCTGGAGCACCACCAGCACGGCCTGGGACAGGTTCAAGGACGGCTGGTCCACCTGGGTGGGCACCCGCAGAAGGCGCGTGCAGAAGGCCAGTTCCACATCCGTGAGCCCCCGGGATTCCGGACCGAACACCAAGGCACCACTTCCAGCCAGCGTCGCGGCGGCCAAATCTGGAATCACCTGATGGGGAAGCTCCAGCGGCGGGAGCTTGCCTTTGCGCACGCGGTTGGCCGTGCCCACCGCGAAGGAATGCGGTGCCAAGGCTTCCTGGATGCTTTCCACGAAGCGGATCCGGTCCAGGATGTCCTCGCAGGCGTGCGCGGTGGATCGAGCGGACCCGTCGGCCAAGATGCCCGCCGAACCCACCACGCAGATGCGCTCCACCCCGAAGTTCCGGCACGCGCGGGCCACCGACCCCACGTTGCGCGGGGTTTCCGGGCGCACCAGCACGACTTCCAGATGGTCCAGCTTCACGGTAGGTCGCCTTCGAGGAGCCATGTCGGCAGGTGGACGTGACGGATTCCGTCACGCGATAGGTCCAGTGGATCCATGGAAAGGATCGTCTTGGGCAGGTTGTCGTCGATGTCCAGAAGCGACCGGAACTCGCGCTCGCGCGTGGCCGGATCGGCCATCAGGTAGCAGACCTGGAAATACTCCCGCGTCCCGCCCCGCTCGGCGACGAAATCGATCTCGCGGTCGCCCAGCTTTCCCACGCTCACGGCGTAGCCGCGCCGCACCAGCTCCAGGAAGACCGCGTTCTCCAGAAGCGCCCCCACGTCGGACATCGCATCGCGCCCCAGAAGGGCGTTGCGGATCCCCAGATCGCCGGCGTAGAACTTCTCCGCCATCTCCAGATGCCTGCGACCCTTCAGGTCCCAGCGTTTCACGCGATGGACCGCGTAGGCCCCCTCCAGGTGGGAGGCGTAGTTCTGGATGGTCTCCACTCCCACGGAAATCCGCTGCGACTTGCAGAAATCCGAAATCCGCTTGGCGCTCACGAGGTTCCCCACCTGATCGAACAGGTAACGCGCGACCCTCTCCAGAAGCGCGACATTGCGCACCGCGTGGCGATGCACCACGTCGTGGAGGATCACCGTGGAATAGATCGCGTCCAACGCCTGTTCCAGCGTGCGCCGATCGTCCGGAAGCTGGTGCAGACCCGGCAAGCCCCCCCAGCGCAGCCACCGTTCGAACTCCGAGGCCGAATGTTCCGATTTGCCCCGAATCGCGAGGGTTTCTGGGTACGACAACGGCAGGACAGGAATCCCCACCCATCGACCGCTCAGCAACGTGGACAGGTCCGACGACAACAACCTCGCGTTGGAGCCGGTCAGGTACAGATCGACATCCCCTCGCTTGTGCAAGGCGTTGACCACCTTTTCCCATCCGTCGATCAACTGGACCTCGTCGATCATCAACACCTTGGGGCCGGGAACGGTATCCACCCACGGGACCACCGCATCGCGCAGCGCCTCCCAGCTTTCCAGGTGCAGCCACTCCAAGGAGTCCCGCTCCAGCAGACGGACGGACTCCGGTGCCATCCCTTGCTCCTGGCACAACCTGTCCCGCCATTGGCGAAGCAGCACGCTCTTTCCCACCCGCCGCAAGCCAGCCAGCACCTTCACCACCGGAGCACCCTTCCAGCGGCGGATTTCCGCCAAGTAATGCTCCCGATGAACCAAAGATTCACTCATATAGAAAACAATAGAATTTTTATGAAAAGTTTCATCTATGCAGAAAACTTTCCTGTTTTCCGCGATTTCTTCATCGATCCGGAAATCAGATCAATGCCAGCGGGATGTGGAGCAGCGCCCACCCGAAGTACCGCAGGAATGCCTGCTTGCGCACGGGAGCGGCCAACGATCCGAAGTACGCGCCCTTGGCCACGGTGTTGGAAAGCATGGACATCAGGATGGCCGCCAGGAGGATCGGCTCCACCACACCGCCCTTGGCCACGGAAAGGATGAAGGGGTCGATGTCCACCGCACCCACGATCAACGCCAGGACCACCAGGCCGGAACCTCCCAGCCATTGGCGCACCACCGCGGTACCCACCCAGAACAGGGTGAAGAAGCCGGCGAACAGAAGGGCGGGCAGGATTTCGAAGGGATTCTTCAGGCTGTCCACGCCCTCCTGCGACGAGGCCCGGCGAGGAACAGTCAAGGCCAGGAGGACCCCGATTCCCGATAGCAGCGGCAGTTTCCAGGCCAGCGCCCAGGCGAATGCGGGGGAAACGAGCCAGATCAGGACCAGAATCCGCAGATACATGACGGAACTCGCCAGCAGAGCGGCCTGGAGAGCCACCCCGGCCTTGTCTGGTTCCCGCGAGGCGAGTCTACCGGTGGACACGGCCACCGCCGTGCTGGACACCACCCCACCCACCAGACCGGACACCCACAGCCCCACCTTGCCGCCGAGCTTGCGCGTGAGGAAGTACCCCACGAATCCCACCGACGAGACCAGGACCACGATCTTCCAGGTCCGCGCGGGATTGAGATCCCATTGCGTGTAGCCTTCGTTGGGCAGCATGGGCAGGACGATGGTGGTCACCAGGAGGAACTTCAGGACCCCCAGGAATTCCGCCTGGTCCAGGCGGTCCACGTAATGCTCGATCTCGGACTTCTCCGTGAGGATCAGGGTTCCCAGGACGGCCGCGGCCGTGGGCGCCCACATCGGCCCCAGAAGGCTCAAGGCGCCGACGGAATACGACAACAGCACGGACATCTCGCTGGACCATCCGAACAGGTCGGCCTGGACACGACGCCAGAAGGACACCACCTGGATGAGCCCCACCACACCCAGGCCCCCGAGGATCGCGAAGGGCACGGAGGCCTGGTGGAGTTCGGCCATCAAGAACCCGAAGAGCGCCACCAGCATGTGGGTGCGGACTCCCGCGGCGTGGGGATTGCCTCCGGCCCGCGACCTCTCCCGCTCCAGTCCGATCAAGGCGGACAGCCCAAGGGCCAGAGGAAGCTTCGCTTGGTCGGTCAGGAGGATGGCGTCCATGTGCTGCCATTTTAACAACCCTGCGCGGGAACGTCCGCGCAAGAGTTCCACCGAGCCGTAGGGTCCCGTGCCCTCAGATCCGGCGCGCGGTGATTCCCGCCTTGCCCAGGGCCACCACGAGCTTGTCGCGATGGTCGCCCTGGATCTCGATGACCCCATCCTTGACCGTGCCGCCGGTGCCGCAGGCCTGGCGCAGCTTCTTTCCCAGATCTTCCAGTTGCGCTTCACCCAAGGCCAGCCCCGTCACCAGGGTCACCCCTTTCCCGTTGCGCCCCGACGTCTCCAAGGAGACGCAGGGGCCCTTGGGAAGGTGCTTGCGCACGGGCCCGACGGAGGCCTGAGGCTTCGCGTTGCGCTCGCGGCTCCCGCCCATGGAACCCTTGGAACTGACCTGCGACCGCAGGGCAGGATCGTCCGACCAGACCAGATCCCCCATCTCAGCGGGCCTGGCGGAGAGCCTCGATGCGCACTTCCAGCGGAGGATGGGTGGAGAACATGGCCATCCAGGACTTGCCGGAAATGCGGGCGGTGGCCAGTTCCGGACCCCGCGGATCCAACACCTCCTGGCTCCGCTGGAGGCGGCTCAGGGCGGCGATCATCTTGTCGCGGCCGGCCAGGAAGGCGCCACCGGCGTCGGCGCGGAATTCACGCTTGCGCGAGAACCAGGCGGTGATCATGCTGGCCAAGAAGCCCAGGAGGATTTCCATGACCAGGGTGGTGACCCACTGGGCCCCGTAGGCCAAGGCGGACTGTCCATCCTCGCGATCGCGATCCACCACCTGCCCCACGGCCCAGCCGATGATCCGGGAGAAGAAGATCACGAAGGAGTTCACCACTCCCTGGATGAGCGCCATGGTGACCATGTCGCCGTTCTGGATGTGGGACACCTCGTGGGCGATCACGCCTTCGATCTCGTGGTGCTCCATGGTGTCCAGAAGGCCGGTGGAAACGGCCACCAGCGACCGGCTCTTGGAAGGCCCGGTGGCGAAAGCGTTGAGCTCGGCCGAATCGTAGATGCCCACTTCCGGCATGGGCAGCCCGGCTTCCAGGGCGTAGCGCCGCACGGTGCCGTGGAGCCAATCCAGCTCGGGGTTGCCCGTGTTGCCATCCAGAAGCTGGATCCCCATGGACTTCTTGGCCATCCACCGCGAGATCTGCAAGCTGATGAAGGAGCCCACCGAGCCCCAGATCAGGGACATGACGGCGAGGCCGGCGATGTTCAAGGAGCCGCCGCGCCCCATGCTGGATCCCAGTCCCAAACCCGGAAACAGAAGGGACACCACCAGGAACACCACTGTGATGGCGACCATCACCAGCATGTTGGTGACGATGAAGAGCAGGAATCTCTTGGCCATGGATGATCCTCCGGATAAGGCTAGGGTCGCGCTCGGCGCCGTTGCCAAATGGGTTTCGTGTCGGTCGATGCTTCGGGCATATCAATACAAGCGAGACCATCGTCGGTCAAGCCCCACCCCACTTGGCGTGGTCCTGGCAAGCTAACTTCAAGAACACGATGTCGATCCTGGCGATCCTCCTTTCCGGCCTGTCCTCGGGGGCGATCCTCCAGCCCCCCCTGGCGCTGGACGATCCCTCAATCGCCCTGGTGTCGAGATTGGCCCTCGCCCACGACTGCCGTCTCCCCTCGCAGCGTCCGTGGCCGGGCGAGTCCGTCCTTTCCTGCCTGGAACGGATCCAATCGGATTCCGGACTGACCGAGGGGGATCGCGCCAGGGCCCGGGCCCTGGCCCTGCGGCTGTCTCCGGACTCGATCGGATGGAGGCTTCTCTCGTGGGGGTCCGAGGGCGATCGGGTGGGACTGGATTTCGGAGCCACGCTCCATCTGCAGGCCAGCGCGGACCCCACCCTCGCCGACATCGGTTCCCGCGACACCCTGGATGGCGACTTCCGCATGGGCTTGCGGGTGCGCCCCAGGGTGGATGTGCTCCTGGGGAAGGACCTCGCCCTGTGGGCCAGGCCCCTGCAGATCGTGGAGTTCTCGCCGGACAAGCGCTGGAGAAAACGTTCCGACCCCGACGTCGGGGTGTACCAGACCGCCCTGTTCGTTCCGGTGGGCGAAGCCTCGCGAGGGCGCACCACCGACTGGCTGGAAGGTGCCGTCGAATCCCGCGGAGCCTGGGGCCGCGCCTGGGCGGGAGTGAGCACGCCCCGCTGGGGAAGCCTTCCCTTGGAGCCCCTGATGTTTTCCGGGAACGCCCTGCCGCTACCCGGAGCCCAGGTCACCAAATCCATCGGTCCCCTGGAAGCCACCTTGCTGTTCGCCCGACCGATCGGGTCCACCTGGAGCGAAGACCGGGCCGTGTACGCCCACCGCTGGGGCGCCAATGGACGGACGTGGTCCGTCGGATTCTCGGAGATGGCCATCACGGTGGAGCGGGGGCTCCAACCCCTGTACCTGGTTCCGGTGTTCCCCTACATGATGGCCGAACATGTCCTGGGAGACCCCGACAACAAGCAGATGGACTTCGACGCGACGTGGCGACCCGCGCCGGGACTGGAGCTTTCGGCGGAACTGTTCCTGGACGACCTCCAGAACTACCTGGGGTTCTTCTCGAGCGGCTGGGGGAACAAGTGGGGGCTGGGACTGGGCTTGGCGGCCGCCGACATGCTGGGTCAAGGCTCGCTGGACCAGCTGCAGGCCACTCGGATGGAGCCCTGGGCGGGAACACCCTCCTCGGCGGTGCTTCCCGGGAAACCCTCCAACGCCCCCGTCCACTTCGGGAAGCCGCTGGGCTGGGCCGACGGCCCCAACAGCGCCGCGCTCCAGTGGCGGCACAGCCAGGATCTGTCGGAACGCTGGAGCTGGACGTCCCAGATCCGGGCCAGCTGGAAGGGGGCCGACACGGGATCGTCCTTCCTTGACAGGAATTGGCACGACTCTTCCGGCACCTGGGCGGTGGCCCGCACCACCAAGTCCTGGCTGGATGGAGCGCTCTTCCGCCGCCTTCAGGTGGAAGCGGGGATCGAACGCCGTTTCGCCCGCGCGGCGCGTTCGCAGGCCGCGGTCGGTTTCGCGATCCTGGACCGTCCCGGACGCTCCGCGGAATTCTCACCGTCCTTCCAATGGGGAATCAGCTGGAATGAATAACCTCGTCCGCATCGTCCTGGTGGCTGCATCGCTCGTCGTGGCCAAGCGCCCCATCCCCGAAAACATGGGCGAGACCGATCTCCCCGATGGCTCCAAGGCCGGGATCTGGGTACCCAAGGCCCGGGCCAAGGTTCCCCTGGTGGTGTGGTTCCACGGAGGGATCGGCGCCAACGACCACGCGAAGGGAGTTCCCGCCGCCCGGAACATGGCCGCCCTCTGGCGCGATTCCGCCGCCTTCGCCATGGTGGCCCCATCCGCCTGGCCCGCCTCGCCCTGGTGGTCGGACGAAGCCGTCGCGCGCACCCGGGTGGCTATCCAGCTGGCCTCAATGCGCAAGGGCGTGGACGCATCCCGGGTGATCCTGGCCGGAGCCTCCGACGGAGGCACGGGCGCCCTCTGGATCGCCGCCAAGCTCCGCCCCGAACTGGGCAAAAGGCTCAAGGCGGTGGCGGTGTGGTCGTGCAATCCGGACGTCCTTTCCATGCAGGGGCTGGCCCTTCCCGCAGTGCCCCTGGAAGGCTTGCCCGTCCGCTGGACCGCGGGAGGACGCGACCGGCTCTACCCCCTGAGCCGGATCCAGGAATACTGGGCCGTGCTGGGCCAGGCCGGGTGGAAGCTGGAAACCCATGCGGATCCCGTCGCCGACCACGACCTGTCCTTCCACGCGGCGGATCTCGCGAAGTTCCCCGCCTGGACCCGCAAGACCACCAAACCCTGACAGATCCCCATTACCCCAGGGGAGCCGGGTGTGTACCTTCTCGGCATGCATCGTTCTGCCCGTCCTTCGACACTGGCCCTGGCGCTCTGGTGCGCGGCCGCCCCCGCCTGGTCCGCCCACCGTTTCGTGGGCCCCTCCCCCCGCACCGAGACCTTCTCGCTGCGATCCGGACTCCTGTCCGCACGCAGCGCCGCCTCCAGCTTCCCTTCGATCGCCGACACGTTGGAGGTCCACGCGTTTTTGGTGGACTTCGCCAAGGAGGTCGCGCCCAACGACAAGACCACGGGCAACGGCACCTTCGGCTCCGACTCCTCCACGGCGACCAACCTGGAGTCCTGGCGCGCCCGGCGCGACTCCACGCGCGAACACTTCCTGCGCGTGTTCCAGGGGGTGAGCTCCTACTGGCGCGACGCCTCGGGAGGTCGCCTGACGGTCGTGTTCCGGGTGTTCCCGGAATCCAACTCCGCGGCTCCCTACCATCTGCCCCGCTTCATGGGCCAGTACAGCCCGGAGCTTCCCTCCGATCCCAACCAGTACAAGTACTTCGACAGCCTCTACGCCACCCGCTACCTGGAAATGACCTCGGACGCCATCCGCGCGGCCGCCAAGGACCCCGCGGGCCCCTTTTCCGTCCCGTTGCCCTCGCGCAAGAGCAGGCAACGCGCCTACATGATGATCCACGCCGGCGCCAACGCCGACTTCGATGGTGGCGAAAAGGGCGCCGGTGCGGCAAACACCCCGCAGGACCTGCGCGACTTCGCCCTGGGCCCGTGGGACTTCGGCGTGCTGGCCTATCGGCGCACCATCGCCGACACCTCCTACCTGAAGGATTCCAGCGGCGTGGCGCTGCACCTGCCCGGAGCGGACACCCTGCGGAACATCATGGTCATGGCCGAGACCGGAAGCCAGGACGGGAGCGTGTTCGGCGTGCGGGGTTCGGCGACCTACCTGGTGGGGCGCGCCCTGGGCCTGCCGGACCTGTGGGACGCGTCCAAGGGGCTGGCGGTCGCCGGCAAATTCTGTCTGATGGACGCCGCGGGCACCAACCTGGCCAACGGCTTCCTGCCGCCGCTCCCCTCCGCCTGGCCCCGCCTGTACATGGGATGGGCCACTCCCGTGTTCGCTTCGCCGGAAGGTCCCGCCTCCTTCCGTCTGGACGCCGTGCGCCCGGGCAGGGACACGGTCCTGGTGGTGCCCATCGCGGAGGGCGAATACCTCCTGGTGGAGAACCGGCAGCGGACGGAATCCGACAACACGGCCCGCTTCCGCGTCGGCGGGATCAACGGGCTGGACTCCGTCGAGCTGGCCCTTCCCCCGGACTCGCTCCTGGCCGTGCTGAAGGATCCCAAACGGTCGCGGGGGTACGTCTACGGCGCCTCGCCCGACGCGATGCTCCCCGGATCGGGCCTCCTGGTGTGGCACGTGAACGAATGGCTCCTGCGGGAAACCCTCCGCTGGGGCTCGCCCAACAGTTGGCTGGGCGACACCCTCCGCGACCGCTACCGCGCCGTCACGCTGGTGCAGGCATCCGGAAAGCCCAGCCTGGGACAGGCGTTCCAGAGCATCGCGGGAGCGATCTCCGATCTGGGATCGGGATCGGACATGCTGCCCCATGCGCGTCGTTCCGGCGGACGGGTGGACACCATCCGCGCCATCGGTCCCGAGGGCTGGACGTCCACCGGAGCCTTGCTGGGCGCGCGCAGCCTCACTTCGCTTTCCGCCACCTGGCCCTCGGACGCCAAGCCGCAGGCCGGCGTCACCACCCTGGAACGCGACAGCGTCTGGACGCCGGGCACGACCTCCATCCAGTTGAAGATCGGATTCGGCCCCTACCGGCTGGAGGATGCGAACTTCCCTGTCCGTCTTCCTCCCGTCTGGGGAGGGAACCTCTTCCTGCCGGGGCCGCAGAGCCTCGCTGGCTCGCTCTGGGTGGTGGACACCTCCGGCGCCCCGCAGCTGTTGGACTCCACCGGAGTGCCGTGGTTTTCCGGGAAGGACACGCTGAAGCTGGTCTGGCCCTTCGATTCCACGCCATCGGCCTTCCCCACGCGTCCCTCGCTGGACACGCTACGTCTTGCTTGGCCCGGCATTCCCCACCAGGCGGGACGCCCCGCCACCACGGCCGCCCGCGCCGACCTCCTGGCCCTGCGTCTGGAAGACGGCACCACCACCATCCTTCAGCCCGCCGCGGACGCCTTCGATCCCTCACGCCGCGATTCGGCGCGATTCTTCCTCTCCAAGGTCCTGGACGGCGCCACCGCCGGCCCCGCGGTGGTGGCCGACGGATTCTGGATGGCCAAGGCCGACACCCTCCTTTCCGTGTCCCGGCTGGGACCGGGAACGAGGACCGCCACGGGGCTCGGACGCATCGGCTCGATCTGCGCGATCGGATCGGGCGGCTCCGCCAAGGTGGGCGCGGTGGACAGCCGGGGCCAGGTGGCCGCGCTGCTCCCGTCGGGATCGGTGGAGAAGTGGTCCAATTCCGCGATGGGACGCGAGAAGGGGGAGACCTTCCAGATCCTGTCCTCCGACTTCGATCGCGACGGAACCGCCGATGTCGCGGTGCTGGGCTCCCACGGAAACGCGAGCATCCTCTCCGGCGCCACACGGTCGCCCATGGAGGGATGGCCCAAGAAATTCCCCCGCTCGGCTTCCGAATCCGGCGAGCCCTCCAGCCCATCCCTGGGCGATCTGGACGGCGACGGCCGCCCCGAGTTGATCTTCGCGGGAGCCAACCGCGTCTGGGCCGTGGACGGATCGGGAACCACCCTCCCCGGATGGCCGGTGGACCTCTCCCGCACGGAAACGGTGGCCCAGGTGACCTCCTCGCGGCGCTGGCCGGCGGGACTGGTGGGAGCCTCTCCGCTGGTGGCCGACCTGGACGCCAACGGCTCCAACGAGATCGTCCTCTCCGGCGTGGATGGCCAAGCCAGGGCCTTTTCCGGCCTCGGCAGCGCCTGGACCGGCCCCGTGCTCCAGCCCACGCCCGGCGCGGCAGCCGGCCCCTCCTATTCCCAGGGCACGTGGCCGCTTGCCGTGGCCAGCCCCACCTTCGACACGCTCCGTCCTCCCTTCGTGCCGATGGCGCTGCTCGATGTCGGCGGGACCTCGCGACTGGTGGCCGTCTCGTCGCGCAGCACGTTGGACGCGTTCCGTCTTGGCAAGGTCCGGACCGTGTGGGGCTGGACCCTGGGCGACGCGGGGCGTTCCGGCTACCTGCCGGATTCCCTCCTGGGCACCGTCAAGCCCCGTCCCGATGGAATCTCCGAGTTCCACCTGTTTCCCAGCCCCGTCCGCGACGGCCGCGCCACCTTCCGCTACGTGCTGGGCAAGGACGCCAAGTCCGTGACGCTCACCGTGTGGGAGCAGACCGGCGCCAAGGCCTTCCAGCGTTCGGATCTTCCGGGAGTCGCCGGACGCCGCGAAATCGCCTATTCCGACCTCCCTTGGGGCTCGGGGGTGTACGCCGCCCGCCTGGAGGTCCAGTGGACCTCCGGAGGCAAGGACGAAGCCTGGTTCCGATTCGGAGTGGTCCGCTAGCCCCCTCCGTCGGGCGGACACCCGCCCGACGGATTCCGTTACACCTGGGGAGACTTCCTGCCCGAATTCTTCCTTGGCGAGGCCGGCTTCGATTGCGGAGCACGCTCCTTGACCGCGGCCTTGGCGCCGGGACCGCTGGGAGACTTTCCCCCTCGCCGCCCGTTGTGGGCACGCCCCTTGGGCTTGGAGTCTTCCGTCACGTCCGCCGCGGGCATCGGAGGAACGCCCGTCCCTTCCTGGGGATCCGGCGTTGGAGCCGCGGCGATCGGCTCGGAAGCGGCCTGGGTCGACGGGGATGGATCGGAGACCGACGTCGGGTCTCCGATCCCCTCGGGAACGTCCAGCCCGAACGCTTCGCCCTCGGCGAGGGTTTCCTCCCCGGGGGTTCCCAGCGCCAGCGCGATGCGTTCGGCCACCCTGCCGGCAGTGCGGTCGGCCGGCTCCTCCCGGCGGCGATCCCTGCGATGGCGGTCGCGTCCGGACTCGGATCGGGAACGCTCCGACGCATCCTCGGAAGCCCCCTCGCCTGGACGTGAGCCTCCGGCTCCGCGCAGGCGGATCTCCTGGTCGTTGCGGCCCGCCCGGACTTCCAGAAGGTGCTCGAACTTGCGGATGAACGCGCCGAAACTGCGGGCGCCGTGCTGCTCCTCGTCGAAGGTGGGATCCAGACGCTTCATCATCGGGCGGATGGCGCCCTTGAGCACCCAGGAGTCCCCTCCCTTGCCGGAAAGGCGCAGGATGGCCCGTCGCAGGAGTTCGTCGGGAGGCGTCGTCACGACGTTGTCCGGATGGGGCTCGACAGGCGCAGGTGGAGTCGGAATCTGTCCAGACGGCCCGGTCGGCGCGGGGGAGGGAGTCTCCTCTTCCAGGATGAGAGTCTCGTAGAACTTGAATTCGTGGCACGAGCGGGCCCAATGGCGGTTGGTGTTCGCCTGGGTCCCGATGCCCACCAGCGTCTTCCCCAGCGCCTTGACCTTCTGGGCCAGCGGCAGGTAATCGCTGTCGCCGCCCACGATCACCACCACGTCCACGTGGGGAAAACGAAGCAGGTCCTCCGTGCAATCCAATGCGAGCTTGATGTCTCCCCCGTTCTTCGCCGAAGCCCCGGGATGGAACAGCTGGATCAGCTCCAGGCCGTTGCGCAGGAGCGATTCGCGGTACTTTCCGTACCATTGCCAGTTGCAGTAGGCGCGGTTGATGGACACCACGCCGAAGGTGGCGGCGAATTCCATGACGCTGTCGATGTCGATCAGCGTCTCCTGCTGCTGGTACTTGGTGCGGCCGTAGGCCTCGCGGCCGCCCTTCTTTTCGACGAGGCTGGCCTGGATGTTCTCGAAGTCCCAGTAGAGGGCGACGTTCGAGGTACGTTCGGACATGGAACTTCCTTGGTGGGATCGGACATGGATTCGCGGAGCCCCCAAAGTATCCAATCGTGGCCGGATCGGGCACGGGCTCCATCCCTGCGCCGTGGCCATGACCTCCAGCGACCCGATCGAACGCGCCCGACCGCGGGCACTACCAGGAGCGCCCCACGGAACCGTGGAGGCGGGTCTCCCACAGATCCTCGCCCCGGCGGTGGTCGGCGTCGCCGATCCGTTCGAGTTCCACGCCGGCGGCGAACCGAAGCGTATTCCACTCCATCCAACCGCCTCCGCCCATGCGAAGGCGCGTTTCCACCACTCCGGAAAGCGGCCAGACGCGCGATTGGAGCCCGATGGGATCCGCACCCAGATCCGCATCCCCCTGCGACAACCAATCCAACTCCAGATAGGCCCCCAGGGAGCTGTCCGGCGCATCCCATCGCCAAAGGCTCCAGAAATCCAACGCATCCGGTCCCCGATGGTAGGCGAGGGGCTGATCCACCACCCAGGTGTCGGCGTAGGCGGGATCGGCCTGCTCGAAGTAGTTGGAGCGGTACAGCCTGCGGGAGACGCCCTTCAGCAACGGCAACTCGTGGTTGTTCAGGGTGGGCGAGGTGGTGGTCGCATCCAGACGCAGCGTCCATCCTCCTGCCGAGGTGCGGATCCGCCCCAGCCAGCCCGCGTTGACCGCGAACACCACGCGCCGCTCGGTTCCCGAATCCTCTCCCACGGGACTGCGCATCTCCTCCACCAGGGCCTGCAGGTGGAAATCCCCCGCGCGGGGACGGCGGCACGACACCTCCAGGGCGGTGGAGATCTTGGAATACCCGTCGCCGTAGTTGTCGTGCCAGGCCACCAGCGGCAGGAAATCGCGCATCGCCGGAACCTTCCCACCCACCATCAACTGTTCCACCGCCGCCAATTCCCACCCTTGGCGCGACCAGGACAACCGGTGCAGGAAGAGGGTCTTCCATGGCTCGGCGTAGTGGCGTCCCCGTTGGTTGAGGACGGTGCGGTGGGCCTGGATGTCGGCTTCCGACCCGGGCTGGACACTCCCCGCGTCGTCGGTCCCCAACAGCCAGGGATTGAGGGACGATGCGAACCATTGGAAATTCCACGGTCCCATGGGCAGGGTCCACCAGAACGCGTCGTGGACGAGGTCCGAGCCCAGGATCACGCCATGGGGGGACTCCGAGAAGCTCTTGCGGAAACGCCCCGCCTGGAGCGCGCCCATCCGGCCGGACATCCGGACCCAACCCTCGTAGGGCACGTTGATGTCCACCTCGTCGGGGCCGTCGGGGACGTTCGATCCCCACGGATCCCTGGACCAGGCCATCAGGTCGCGCCGCAGCGGCAGCACCACGCGGAGTTCGAACGAATCGGCCTTCGCGTCCAGCGACAGTTGGGCAAGGGAGGGGGATCGCTCCCAGAGCCGGGCCTGTTCGGGATCCGCCCGCAGGGCGCGCCACTGCGACCCGTAGGACTCCGCCAATCCGGTGAACACGGGTCCGCCACCGCGGGACGGCTCGGCCGCGAGTTCGAACGCCGGGCTCGCGGAAAACGTCCAGGACGAGGAGTCGGAAATGGCGGACCAGGCGCTCAGGATGGCGGCAAGCAGCATCGGCGGAATTCTAGCTCAGCAAGCCGATTGCCAATTTCCGCGGATCAAGGCTAGGTTGGATCCATGTCCAAACTCTACGACCAGCTGGTGACCATCCTCGGCGACATCAAGATCTTCCGCTATCCGTTCTGGATGGTGTACGATCCGGGCTCCTACAAGATCAAGGGGCCGGAATCCCGCCTGGTCCAGAGCCTGCTGCAGCCCGGCGACATCCTTCTGCGCCGCTACGACGGCTACCTGGACGGACGGATCATCGGTGGAGCCTTCTCGCACGCCGCCCTCTACGTGGGACAGGTCTCGGAAGCCGACAAGGCCGAAGCCCCTCCCGAAGGCCGCACCAGCCGCTACTTCGAGACCGGACCGGAAATGGTCTCCCACTCCACCGCCGAAGGAGTGCACCTGGAGGACATCCTCACCTTCCTGCGCTGCGATGGCGTGGCGGTGCTTCGCCTGCCCAAGATCCTGCACCGCTGCAAGGAGGACTACCCGGTCCCGACGGATCTCGCCTCCTGGCACCCCAAGGAGCAGGAGATCTACGAACGGCTCGTCGGTGGCGGCGAAGTCGCGTTCGAGGAGGTTTGGCCCCTGGCCCGCGAGGTGGGCATGGGGAAGCTGGGCACCCAGTACGACTTCGCGTTCAAGTTCGAGGACGGAAACCGTTTGAGCTGCACGGAATACGTCGCGCACGCCTACCGCTGCCTGCGACCCGTCATGGGAATCGTCCCGACCCGGCAGGCGTTCCTGGGAGGCCTGCGCCACCAGGTGGTCATCCGCCCGCAGGACTACCTCAAGTCCGTCCTGGAACGCATCCACATCTCGCCGTCGGCGGTGGAGCCGATGCGCAAGTACAACCTCTAGCTCAACGTTCCCAGAAGTCGGGAACCAATGGCTCGGGAAGGGGGTACCGTGCGGAATCCTCCTGGAAGGCGACCTTGGCCCCGGCGACCAGGAACGCTCCGTCGCTGCGGGCGGAATCCTCCACGACGATCGGGAAATAGCCCGCACGCGGGTCGGAGGAATCGACGACCAACCTGCGGTGTTCCCAACGGCATTCCAGGGAATCCTCCTCGCAAGGGATCTCTCCCTCGTTGCTGACCTGCAATCGGGTGGAGAGGATGGGGCGCAACCTCGGGGATTCCCATCCATACCAGTCCACCGTCTCGATCATGGATCCCATGCCCATGTAGGAGCTGGACAAGGCGAACGCATGGCGATGGGCTCCGATCCGCACCAGGGAAACCTCGCCCGGCACTCCGAAGGAACCGCTCTCCAGCCCCTTCACTTGGCCGACAAGACGATCCGAACCCGCCGAATCGGAGAACACGAGAAGATCGACCCACCCTGTCTGGGCATGGGGAGCCTCCAGCACGTTGCCGCAGACCGCCACCCATGTCTGGGAGGACACGCCCGCACGGACCGTCTTCCGGAGGCAGACCTCCACCCGGGTCTCCAGACTGTCGGGCCTGGACGCCTTCCCGCTCCCCGGAAGGGGTCCGTAGAGGCTCGCCAACTCGGAATCGACCGACCAGAGCGAGGGCTTTTCCGGAGAGGAGCCCGTACGGGAGGCTCCGCGATCGCAGGAAACCACCGCAACCACGGACAAGGCCAGGAATGTCGCTTCGAGGATTCGCGCCATGGATGGAAAGGTAGGCCAATCCCGCAGTGCCGCCACTGCACCCGACCAAGGAGGGCTCCTCACCATCGAAGGATTCCCATCCTTTCAACGCATTGGCACGATGGATGCATATCCTTTCTGCCGTGCACATCCGCACGGAGACCAGCATGTCCAATTCGTCCTTGCCAAAACCGCTTTGGTCCATCCAGGGAATCGTTCCGTTCTTCGGGATCGGCTTCCTCAATGCGTTCAACGACATCGGGCTCAAGACCCTCCTCTACGACGCCGTCCAGAAGGCCCTTCCTCCGGGACCCGAACTGGTCATGTACCAGTCCGTGCTGCAGGCCCTGGTGCTGATTCCGTTCGTGGCCTTCTTCACTCCGGCAGGCTTCTTCTCCGACAAGTTCGCCAAGGACAAGGTGATCCGCTGGTGCACCTTCCTGGCCCTGCCGTTGGCCGGCGCCTTGGTGGCCGCCTTCCACATCGGGCATTGGGACATCGCCTTCTGGCTCCTCCTGGCCATCGCCACCCAGGCGGCACTCTACTCGCCATCCAAGTACGGCTTCGTCAAGGAGATCGTGGGCAGCCACAACCTGGCCCAGGCCAACGCGGTGATCCAGGGCCTGACCATCGTGGCCATCCTCCTGTCCACGTTCGCGTTCTCCATCGCCTTCGAGCACAACTACGTCGCCGGCACCAAGGATCTTGGACAGATCCTGTACCAGAACAGATGGGTCTCGTGGATCATCCTGGCCGGCTTCGTGCTGGAGTGGGTATTGGCCTTCCGGGTCCCGCGCATCGGCAAGACCGACCCCGACCTGAAGTTCTCGTGGGGCAAGTACCTGTCCACCGGCTACCTGCGCGAGAACCTCGCCGACGCGTGGAACAACGTGACCGTCCGCCAGTCGATCATCGGGTTGTCGGTGTTCTTCGCGGTCAACCAGGTCCTGATCGCCAACCTCGGCTCCTACATGAAGGAGACCTCGGGCCAGGAGAACACCGTGGTGATCTCGGCCATCCTCGCCGCGGCGGCGATCGGCATGGCGGCGGGCGCCTTCTACGCCGCGCGCATGTCCCGCAACTTCATCGAGACCGGACTGGTTCCCGCCGGTGCCGCAGGGATAGCGGCGCTCCTGTTCGTGCTTCCCGGCATCACCTATCCGCCCGCGCTGGGCGCCCTGTTCTTCGGGTTCGGGTTCTTCGGCGGCATGTTCCTGATCCCCTTGAACGCCCTGATCCAGTACCATACCCGCGAGAACACCGCCGGCCACATCGTGGCGGCGAACAATCTCTGGCAGAACGTCCTGATGCTGATCTTCCTGGCGGTTCCCGTCTGGCTCGCCAGCCGGGGCGTCCCCCAGCGGGCGGTGTTCACCGGCTTGGCGGTCATCACGGCCATCGGAACCGTGTGGGCCGTGCGCCTCCTGCCCCAATCCCTCATCCGCACCCTGGTGCGCGGCATGTTCTACAGCCGCTACCGGATGCAGGTGATGGGCCTGGACAACCTCCCCTCGGAAGGTGGCGTGCTCCTCCTGGGCAACCACATCTCCTTCCTGGACTGGGCCTTCCTGCAGATGGCCTCGCCCCGTCCCGTCCGCTTCGTCATGGAGCGCAGCTACTACGAGAAGTGGTACCTCAAGTGGCTGCTCAACAGCCTGGGCGTGATCCCCATCTCGTCGGGCGGCGCGGCCTCGGCGCTTTCCGCGGTGAAGAAGGCCCTGGAAGCCGGCGACGCGGTGGCCCTGTTCCCGGAAGGACATCTCACGCGCAACGGCCACCTCTCCAGCTTCCGATCGGGCTTCGAGAAGGCGCTGGCCGGCACGGGCGCCCGCGTGGTCCCGTTCTACATCCAGGGGCTCTGGGGATCCATGTACAGCCACGCCTCGGCGGGCTACCGCCAGATCCTGCGCAGCCTGGACTCGCGCACCATCACCGTGGCCTTCGGCGCCACCCTCCCCGACACCGCGGATGCGGTCCAGGTCAAGCAGGTCGTGCAGGAACTGTCCATCGAGGCGTGGAAAGCACACGTCGTGGGAATGCGTCCCATCGCCTCCAGCTGGCTGCGCACCGCCAAGCGGGTGGGCTCGGAACCGTCCGTGTACTCCCACGACGGACAGGACATGTCCGGAACCCGCCTCCTGGCCGTCGTGCTCGCCTTCGCCGACAAGCTGGAGAAGCTCGCCCCGCGCCAGGAGCGGGTGGGCATCCTGCTGCCGCCTTCGTCGGCGGGCATCATCGCCAACCTCGCCGCGCTCGCCCGGGGCCGGACGGTGGTGAACCTCAACTACACCCAGCCGCCGGAGGTCCTGGTGGCCTGCGCCAAGCGCGCCGGCCTCAAGACCATCGTCACTTCCCGACAGTTCGAGACCAAGCTAGCCGCCAAGGGATTCGACGTCTCCAGCCTGGGCCAGGTCTGCGAGATCGTACGCATGGAGGACCTTCGGGAATCGATCTCCAAATTCCAGTTCCTGAGACAGCTGGTGCGCGCCAGGATCCTGCCGGCCTTCTGGTTGGAGCTCGTGTCCTTCAAGCGTACCAAGCTCACGGACACCGCGGCCATCCTGTTCAGTTCGGGATCGGAAGGCACCCCCAAGGGCGTGGAACTTTCGCACGCGAACATGGTGGGCAACATCCGCCAGACGTCCACGGTGTTGAACCCGGAGGGCGACGACGTGATCCTCTCCACCCTCCCGCTGTTCCACGCGTTCGGCCTGACCACGACCACCCTGATGCCCCTGGTGGAGGGGATCCCCCTGGTGGCCCAGCCCGACCCCACCGACGCCCGCTCGATCGGAAAGGCCTGCGCCAAGCACAAGGTCACCATCCTGTGCGGCACCTCCACGTTCCTGCGCATCTACACCCAGGCCAAGGCCTTCCATCCGCTCATGCTGAGCAGCGTCCGCATGGTGGTGGCCGGAGCCGAACGCCTCCGCCCCGAAGTCCGCCAGGGCTTCCGGGAGAAGTTCGGTCTGGACATCTACGAGGGCTACGGCACCACGGAAACCACCCCGGTGGCGTCCGTGAACATCCCCGACGCCCTCCTGGGCGACTATTCCACCGTGCAGGTGGGCAACAAGCACGGGACCGTGGGCCTGTGCCTGCCCGGAAGCCACTTCCGCATCGTCGATCCGGACACCCTGGCCACCCTGCCCGTGGGGGAGGCCGGTCTGGTGCTGATCGGCGGCACCCAGATCATGAAGGGCTACCTGGACGACCCCCAGAGGACCGCCGCCGCGGTGGTGGAGCTGGAGGGCACGCGCTGGTACCGCACCGGCGACAAGGGCCGCATCGACGCCGACGGTTTCCTCCAGATCCTGGACCGCTACTCGCGCTTCGCCAAGGTGGGCGGCGAGATGGTCTCCCTGGGGTCCGTGGAATCCGCCCTGGCGGACGCCGGCTGCGTGGCGCCCTGCGACTACCTGGCCGTGGCCATCCCCGATCCGGGCAAGGGCGAGCGCATCGCGCTGCTCTACTCCGCCCCGCAGGGCGAGACCGCCCCGGAACCGGAGGCCATCCGCGACAGGATCCGTCAATCCGGGGTGCCTCCCCTGTCGCAACCTTCCGTCTGCATCAAGGTGGACGCCATCCCCCGCCTGGGCACCGGCAAGGCCGACTACGGCAAGGCCAAGGAACTGGCCTTGAAGATGTCCGGGGAGGGATGACGCGCGCCGTCGCCACGGAGGGCCCCTGGCGACCGGAATCCGTCAACGCTCCGTCAGGACCCGATCGATGAAGGTCGCCCGTTCCGCGAGGAACGACCCGCGCAGGTGGTTGTCGTCCTTGTAGACGGGCGTCCCGTCGGGCAGGGCGTTGAGGCAGCGATCCGCGTCGCAGAGCATCTCCCACGGATCGAGGACCTCCACCCCCAGGCGACGGGCCATTTCCAGCAGATGGTCGCGCAACCCGGCCTGGTCCGCCGCGGGCGCCAGGCTGTCCGGAGCGGGAAGAACCTCCAGGGCGAACAACCTCCCCCCCCGCAATCGTTGGAACGGATCGTTCGCGATCGTGCCCGGATTGTCCAGGAGCAGGTACACCTTCCGGGTCTTTCCCAGCCTCCGCAGGGCATCCTCCAGATTCGCCAAGGCGATCCTGCGGCCCGTCTCGCTCGCGTAGGGATGGAAGCGACCCGCGGAATCCCTCACCAGGAAGCCTCCCGCGTCCGGAGCGGAAACGGCCAGATAGCAGTTCCAGCAGGCGCCCACCACCACCGTCCGGACACCGGGATCCTCCGCCGCCGCGTAGAACCCGTCGATCGCGTCTCCGCAACCGAGGTCCGTCGGCTTGGTGGTTCCCGGAATGGGGGGACAGGCGCCGCGGGAGGTCATCAGGACGCGATTGGATCCTTCCGCGTTTTCCGTGGCCACCTTGGCGATCCGCCCGGCGTACTGCTGGATGTGCGAATCTCCCAGGAACTGGGTGACCTCCGATCGCCTCGAGTCGATTCCGTGGTATCCCGTCCGGCCGGCGACGCGGACCAACTCGCCGGGAAAGCTCCAGTCGGCCTTGGCTTCCTCGATCCGGACCACCTCCGCCCGATCCTCGCGCGCGGGGATCCGACCAGACGACACCGCGAGGCCGAGCCCTCCACAGCAGACGATTCCCGTCAGCAGGCCTCCGACCACCCGAGGGCCCGGGCGGGAACGCAGGGGACGCTCCACCCACCTCCAGGTGAGCCACGCTAGAACCATGGCGACGGAGACGGCCACGAGCCTGGCGGGTACGGAAACCGCCGCCCCCGCCTCGATCCGGACGAAGGCGAGGATCGGCCAGTGCCACAGGTACAGGGGATAGCTGATCCCGCCCAGCCAGACCAGCCGAGGCCTTTCCAGGACCATCCGGTGGAACCAGCCGCCCCGCCCCGGCCCCACCAGGAGCACGGTGGCGCAGACGGGCAGCAGCGCCCACCAGCCCGGGTAGGTGCAATTCCTGTCGACGACGGCAAACCCCACCGCCAACAGGAACGCACCCGCGGTGGATGCGGCCTCCTTCCGCCAGGCCGGAACGGCGGAATCGTTCCCGCCCCCCAAGGGCACGGCCAGCGCTGCGCCGGCCAGAAGCTCCCAGAACCTGGATATCGGCAGATAGTAGGCCATGGAGGGGTTGGCCGCGGCCAGATGGACTCCCGCGGCGAAGGAGGCCGCGATCGCCAGGACGATCGCGGGAAGCATCCATCTCCTTTGGAACTTCCAGAGAAGGGCCAGCACCAGCGGCCATCCCAGGTAGAACTGGATCTCCACGGCCAGGCTCCAGAAATGGAGCATGGGGATGGTCTCCGCGGCCGCCTCGAAATACCCGCTCTCGCGCCACAGGACCAGGTTCGAGAGCCACACGCAGGCCGCGGCGATGTGCCGTCCCAGAGATCCGAATTCCCGGGGGAACAGCACCAGCCAGCCGGCCGCGGCGATCGCCGGCAGCACCGCAAGCAGCGCCGGAGCCAGTCGCCGGACGCGACGCGCGTAGAAATCGCGGTAGGACAACGTCCCTTCCAGAAGACGGCTCCCGAGGATCCCCGTGATCAGGAAACCCGAGATCACGAAGAAGACATCCACTCCGACGAATCCTCCGGGGAGGACTCCGGGAAAAGCGTGGAACAGGACCACCGCCACCACCGCCACCGCGCGCAGTCCCTCGATGTCCGTCCGCCGATCAGCCAATGGATCCACCTCGCCTCGCCCGACCACCAAACCGAAAGAACGGAATGCCCGAACGGAACCGTCCTTCAGGCCACGGAATCGCCGTCGCCGCGGCTGTTCTCGGAATCCTGGCTGGCGAACTCGGGAAGCTCCAGGGCAAGCCAGGGGCCACGCACCTGGCGGACCGTCACGGCACGCGGGAGGGCCACCACCACGATGCCCATGCGCACGAACTTCTCCTGGAGATCGTCGTCGGCCTGGGGCTCCACCACGCCCACGGCCCCCAGCATCCAGACGGAAGCCACGAGGCGATCCGGATCGAAGGCTTGGCCGCGCATGGGATTCTCCACGAAACCCACCTCGTCGGATTCGTCCACCAGAGCCCACAGCGCGGCCTCGTGGAGGGAAGAGGTGATGGCGGCGTTCCAGCCGTCGTCGTTGACCACGGGTACGCAGAGGATCTTGGACATCGGCGGGCTTCCTTTCCGTTGGGACGTCGATGACCAAACGTACATCGCGTTCCGCGACGGAATCAGGCGGCGAGATTCTCCCGCCAGACCACCTCGGCGAGTTCCTCGGGATCGCCACGAAGCTCCCAGACCCACACCCCGGACCGTTCGAGCCATTCGTCGGCCTCGCCGAGTTCTCCGCAGACCAGCGCGAAGCAATCGTCCAGCGCGCCGACCACCGAGCCCAGGTCGGGAAGCAGAGCGAATTCGCGGACAACGAGCCACGTATCCCGGCAACGTTCGTACACCCGCACGAGGACCGCCGACTCGAGAGAACTCACGCGGTCCGCTTCGTCGACGCAAAAAGCGATGTTCCTCATGACGCACCTCCTGCCCGGACACCTGTTGCAAAGTCCGGGCCGCCAGATCATCGCATCCGGAAATCGCTTTTGGGCGCAATACGTCGAACTTCGTCACTCCCAACCCTTGCCAATGTCATGCCGTGACGAACTCCGCTTCCAGCGCCAACGGAAACCTCTCCCCCTCCAACACCACTTCCCTGGCAGCCGACTGGAAGCGCCTTCCGACTTCGACGAGCCGAGCCAATTCTTCCCGAGTGGGGATGCACCGCTTGCGGATCTCCAGGGAGCAAAGGTCCGATCGCTCGTCCAGGAGGAGCAACGCGGACTCCAACCTGGCGGACACCGGCACGCAATGCTTCAAGGCCCAGGCGAGGTCGGCGAAGGTGTGGTTCAAGGGAAGCTCACCCAGCCCCGCGAGGATGGCCATGCAGTACTTCTCCAAGGCCATGCAGAGAAGATCGTGGACCAGCTCTTCGGTGAACACGGCCGGCCGCTTCGCCCCCCCCAACACCGCCTTGAAATACCCCTCGCCCTCGCGGAAGAACTCCTCCGCGCCGGACAATCGCTCGACAACGACCATGACCGCCCTCCCCAACTACGGTGATCGGGCGCAGGAAGGAGCGCCCGATCCTTGATCTTTGCAAATTCCGGACCGGTCGCTTCGGGAGATGGAATCACGCACCCATGGTGCGCGCTCGCTAGACCATCCCCAGTTTGTTCGAGGGCTGCATCAACTTGTTCAGGGACAGCTCGGTGAGGGCTTCCGTGCCGAGAGGCTCCAGGGGCGGCAAGGCGGCGAGGTCGGTGGCGGGACCGGAGGCGCTCGCGAACGGAACCACGCCGGCGACGACCTTCTTCTGCACCCGCTCGACCGGTTCCGGCTGTTTGGGCGCATCGACCGCGTCCGTCCGGACCTCGGGTCGGACGGATGCCTGGAGGATGTAGTCGGGACCGAACGGCGAGTCCTGGTTGGGAGAACTTCCCGGCAACACAACGGGTGCCGGTTCGGGCGCCACGCCCTGGATACGAGAAGCGTTCGGGACGCCTGGTCCTACGGAACTGATGTTGGAAAGTGGTGTGGACATGGCTGGCCTCCAGGCGTGGTGGGGTGGTTGGTCCCTTTCCTGGTTGAATGGATCTCTCTGGGAGAGTCATCGGACAGAACCACCCCGCCCTTGAGCCATTTTCATTTGAGACGGGAGGAAGTACATTTCCCCACTCTTCTGGAATGCGGGTTTCGCCCGGTTCCGGAGTCGATTCGGTAGCTCAGTCGGTAGAGCAGCGGCCTTTTAAGCCGTGGGTCGAGGGTTCAAGTCCCTCCCGAGTCATACCATGCGGACCGTCCGAGAGCTCCTGACGGAGCCGGAACTCTTTCCCACCCTGCGCTCGCTGGTACCTTCCCGCCCGGCGCGGGAAGTGGCTGGACTCGACGGCTCCGCGCCTTCGGTGGCCATCGCCTTGCGACACCTGGCCCGTGGAGAACAGGCGCGCACCCTGGTGGTGGCTTCCGACGCCCGCGAAATGGAACGCCTGCGCGACGATCTGGGAGCCCTGCTGGGCGACGAGATGGTCCTGCCGTTCCCCACCCTGGAGCTCAAGCCCTACGAGTGGCGACGCCCGTTCGGGGCCGCGCTGGAAAGCCGCCTCACCACCCTGGATGCGCTGCGGCGCCCCGGAGCGCGCCTGGTGGTGGCCACCGCCGCCGCGTTCGCACAGAAATTGTCCGAACCTGGAGCCATCGCCCGCGAGGCCGTGGTGCTCCGCAAGGGCGATCTCGCCGACCTCAAGGAACTGCGCCGCGAGCTCTCGCGGCTGGGCTACCGCGAAGAACCGCTTTGCGAGGAGATGGGGACGTTCTCCGTCCGCGGGGGGATCCTGGACGTCTTCGGTTACGGCATGGAGAACCCCGTCCGCGCCGAATTGTGGGGAGACGAGGTCGAATCGCTCCGCGCCTTCGATCTGTTCACCCAACGCAACACCGACGCGCTGGAGGAGATCGAGATCCTCCCCCTGGACGAGGGTCTGCCCGGCCACGACGCGCTGCAGGACGGGCTGCTTCGGCTGTTGGAAACATTCCCCGGGGAGGACCGGCGCTTCGAGCTGGAACGCCAGCGCCTGGAGGACGAAGGCGACCGCACCGGCTGGGCCTGGCAGCGTTCGTTCTTCGCGACCCTGGACTGGACCCTCCTGGACCACCTGGGAGAGGGTGCCGAACTCTTCTTGACCGCACCACCCGAAGGGATCGTCGCCGATCTCCTGGCGCAGGCGGGGAAGGCGTGGGGATCGGCGCGCGAAACCGGCCATCTCGTGGACGCTCCGGAGAGGATATGGTTCGACCCGGCCTCGCTCGCCGAGCGGATGTCGCGGGTCCCATGCACCCGCTTCGTGCCGTTTTCCGGCGACACCGGCGCCTCGCGCGTCGACTGCCGGGTCCAGGAGAGGGTGGGCACGGGAATGGCCGAGGCGGCCTCCCGGATCAAGGACCTGGCTCGCGACGGAATCCGTCTGACGCTCCTTTCCGTGAACCAGGGGCAGGCGTCCCGCCTCGCGGAACTGTCCGAGGATCTTCCGGTGGAGCGGATCGCGGTGGGCCACCTGTCGGCGGGCTTCACCATGGTCGCCGACGGCCAGGCCTGGTGGACCGACCACCAGATCTTCCATCGCTTCGCCAGGCGCCTGCGCCGCGGACGCTCCCGCTCGGGCGCGAGCCTTCCGGACGTGGAGTCGCTCCAGAAGGGCGACTTCGTGGTCCACGAGGTCCACGGCATCGGCAAGTACCTGGGCATCGAGCGCATCAAGGCCGGCGACCAGGAAGTCGACGTGCTGGTGATCCAGTACGAGGGCAAGGACAGGCTGCGCGTGCCGGTCGCCGAAATGGCCCGGCTGGCCCGCTACGGCTCCCGCGAAGGCGAGGCTCCGCAGCTGCACAAGCTGGGAGGCCGGACCTGGGAAGTCCTCCAGGAAAAGACGAAGAAGGCCGTCCAGGAGATGGCCCGGGAACTGGTGGAGCTCTACGCCAAGCGATCGGTGGCCACGCGCGATCCCTATCCGCTGGACGACCACTTCCAGAGGGAATTCGAGGATTCCTTCCCTTGGGACCTCACCCCGGACCAGGCCCGCGCGGTGGAGGACGCCAAGGGCGACCTCCAGGGAGCCTCGCCCATGGATCGGCTGGTGTGCGGCGACGTGGGATTCGGAAAGACGGAAGTCGCCGTGCGCGCCCTGTTCAAGATCGCCATGGGTCGCCGCCAGGCCGCCGTGCTCGCACCCACCACGCTGTTGGCCAGCCAGCATGCGCAGACCCTGCAGGACCGCTTCTCCGAATGGCCCATCCGGGTGGAGCTGCTGAACCGATTCGTGTCGGCCAAGGACCAGAAGCGGATCCTCAAGGATCTGGAGGACGGCAAGGTCGACGTGATCGTCGGCACCCACCGCATCCTGGCCAAGGACGTGAAATTCCGCGACCTGGGCCTGCTGGTGCTGGACGAGGAGCAGAAGTTCGGGGTCAAGCAGAAGGAACGCCTCAAGGAGATGCGCCACGAGGTGGACGTGCTCACCCTGACCGCCACCCCCATTCCGCGCACGCTCCACATGGCCCTGGCCGGCGCCCGCGACATTTCCATCATCTCCACTCCGCCCCGCAACCGCCTGCCGGTGGAGACCCGGGTCCGCAACTACCACGACGAATCGCTGGCCGATGCGGTGAGGGACGAGATCGATCGCGGAGGCCAGGTGTTCGTCGTGCTTCCACGCATCGAGGGCCTGGAATCCGTGGCGGCCACCATCGAGGAGCAGGTGCCCCAGGCGCGGGTGTGCATCGGGCATGGCCAGATGGGCGAAGACGAGCTGGAACAGGTGATGTCGGCCTTCCTCTCGCGGGAATTCGACGTGCTGGTCTCCACCACCATCGTGGAATCCGGACTGGACATCCCGTCCGTGAACACCATCTGCGTGCTGGATTCGCACAAGTTCGGACTGTCCCAGCTCCACCAGCTGCGCGGTCGGGTGGGACGCTCCGACATCCACGCCTTCTGCCATCTCTTCGTGCCGGATCTGGAGCGTCTGCCCCAGGACGCCAAGCGTCGACTGCAAGCCCTGGAGCAATTCACCGATCTGGGTTCCGGCTACGCGATCGCCATGCGCGACCTCGAGATCCGCGGTGCAGGCAACTTGCTGGGCCACAAGCAGCACGGCTTCTCCGCCGCGGTTGGATTCGAGACCTATTGCCGCATCCTCAAGGAGGCCGTGGAGGAGCTCCAAGGCAAGGAGCCTCCCAAGTCTCCGTTGGAGCCCCGCATCGAACTGGATGGCTCCGCCTACCTCCCCGAGGATTTCGTTTCCGACTCGCACCTGCGCATCCAGCTCTACCAGCGCATCTCGCGATCCAAGTCGCTGCAAGACCTCGACCGGATGATGGTGGAACTGCGGGAACGCTTCGGCCCCGTCCCCGAGCCCGCCCACATGGTGATCCGCATGATGCAGTGCCGGATCGCCGCCCGCGCATCGGGCGTGGCGGTGGGCGGAATCGCCAAGGGACGGATGATCCTGGAGTTCGACGAGGCCTGGCGTCCGGAGCTTTCGCTTCTCAAGGAACGTGCCAACGGATTGCGCCCTCGCATCGAATGGCTCGCCGCGACGCCTCCGTTGCGCATGGTGGCCGATCTCACGGGCTATCCGCCATCCAGGCAGCAGGAAGAGTTTCTGATCGTGTTGCGCAGGCTCTCCGGCGAGGCATCGCCGTCGTCTTCGCCCGTCTGAAACGTCCAGCCAAGCCGGGTTCTTCGCCCTAAGTTCCTGGTCTTCCTGGTCGGGTCCTCTCCTGAATCGACAGAGGTACGATGTCATCGCCTTCCCCTTTCCTGCTGTCATTGGTTCTCGGCGCACTCGCCCATGCCGGTGGATTCCATCTTGTGGGTTCCACCTGGAAACTCCAGTCGGCCGGAGCGTCCGCGAGCACGTTCACCGCCTACCGCTACGACAACGCGGGCCATCGGATCCGGGAAACGGTCTACGCGCCGGACTCCATGGGAACCATCGGCGGCGAAACCTTCTTCGAATACGACCAGGGAGGACGGCTCGCACGCACGATCGTGCTGGCCAACGGCGACACCAGCTCCATCGCGATCGTTTCCAGGGATTCCAAGGACCGCATCCTGGCCACGACGGTGTTCGCGGCGAACAATGCGCTGCGGTACGTGGACAGCAACGCCTTCCGCGGAGATTTCCTGGAGCGCACTTGGCGCACCAACGCGACGGGAAGGATCCTTTCCTTGCACAGGTTCGATTCGATCCCGGGAGTCTCGACGATGGACTCGCTCTTCGCCCTCGATGGATCGGACAAGCTCGCACCAGTCCAAGTCAAGGTCGCGAAACTGGAGACTTCGGGCCGCGTTTCTTCCGAAGCTTCGTGGCAGTGCTCCGATGCCATCTGCTACCGGACCGGCACACGCAAGATGGCCTATTCCGGCTACAGGTTGCAATCGGTGGTTGGCTGGGAGGGCGACGGCACCGGTGGAGCCCTCGTGGATTCCATCCACTTCGGTTACGACGAGCACGACAATCGCGTCTCCGAGGATTGGTTCGACGCCGACCGCTCCCCCACCCAGAGCTGGATCCACACATGGGCCCCGGATCCGATTTCGTGGCTTCGCGCCCGACCTGCATCGGCTCGCCCCGTGGGCATCTCCATTGTCGGACGGGAATTGACCGTCCCTCGGGCCGCGGTTTCCCTGGCGCTGCTGGACCACCGGGGTCGAGTCCACTGGTCGCGGAACCTGGCAGGCGAAGATCGGATCGTCCTGCCGGCATCCCTCGCTTCCGGCTCCTACCTGGCGACGATCCTCCTTCCCCGGGGACGACTCGCCTCCCAGCTCCTGGTGGGGGATTGAACCCATGAGCGCATACCAATTCCGGAGACCACACGTGAAGCACATCATCGCATCCTTCCTGGCGATCTCGGCGACCGCATGGTCGCAGGACATCCAATCCTCGTTGCGGGTCCTGAAGGACGGTACGGCGGGCGTCTCCACCTACAACGGTTCGGAAAAGACCCTCGCGGTGACCGACGAGCCGTCGAATCTTTCCAGCATCGCCTGGATGGCCTTCCCCCCAGTGGACCTGTCTTCCCCCCGAAGCCTCCACCTGGAGGTGTTCGTGCGGGAAGTCACCCAACCGGGAACCCTGCAGGTGCGGCGCCTGACCTCCCCCGTGTCCAGCCCGGAGCAGAACACGCCATTGGCCGGCATCGCATACGACGCATCCTCCACGTTGGCCACGATCCCCCTCAGCCAGGGGAATCGCCTCGTCCGCATCGACCTCGCCGCGCTGGCCGCCAACCCGTCCTTCCACGGTCTGGCCTTGACCTCCTCGGACGGCCTCAAGGCACGCTTGGACTCCAAGGAAGGAGGATTCGGTCCTGCCCTGGTGCTGGGATATCCCCTGGGCACCAACGGAATGTCGTTCAAGGGAGAGTGGAGCAGCCTGACCTCCTACGCGGCCAACGATGCCGTCACCTTTTCCGGAGCCATGTACGTGGCCGTGGATTCCGTCCTGGGAGCGACTCCCAACGACATCCGCCACTGGACGCTCGCCGTGGCCAAGGGAACGGATGGACGTGACGGCGCCTCGGGCCCGACCGGCCCGCAAGGTGCACAGGGTCCGCAAGGCGAACGAGGGCTTCAAGGCTTCCAGGGCCCCAAGGGGGACTCCGGAGCGATGGGCCCGCAAGGACCGCAGGGCCCACAGGGAGAGAAGGGTGATCCCGGCCCCTCCGGCACCCTGGCCAGCGGCTCGGTCCTCCGCGCCCACCTTGCCCAAAGCACCGTCGACTCGCTCTACGAAACCTTCCTGAGCCGTCTGGTCGCTCGCCACCAGATCGGACAGATGGCCGGTGGCGCGGAATTCTCGCTGTTTCTGACCAGCGATGGTCGGGTGTACGGTGCGGGCGACAACACCTTCGGCCAATACGGCAACAGCACCAACCGCAACTCAACCGTGCCGGTTCTTGTCCGCAATGCGGGCGATCCATTGACCCGCATCCGCCAGATCGCCGTCGGGAGCCGCCACTCCCTCTTCTTGGAGGCCGACGGAACCGTGCTGGCCACCGGATGGAACACCTACGGTCAGCTCGGCGACAGCACACGGGTCGATCGGTTGTCGGTCCAACGGGTGGCGAAAAGGGGGGCGACCATCCAAAACGTGAGGAAGGTGGCCGCGGGTCGCTACCAGTCGTTCCTGATCCTTTCCGACAGCACATTGATGATTTCGGGGCGCAACAACGTGGGACAAGCAGGCACTGGCGACAGCCTGGACCTGGTGGAATGGACTTCCGCCCGCAGCGAAGGCGTCCTGGTGGACAAAGCGGCGGATGCTTGCGGAGGCACATCCTTCTCCTTGGTACTTCGGGGGGACGGCACGGCGCTGGCCGCCGGGGACAACAGCGCGGGCCAGTTGGGCACGGGAGGCGTTTCCTCTCCCCGATTCGCTCCCGTCCCCTTGACCGGCATCCGCTCGATCGCCTGTGGCTTCACCCATTCCCTGTTCCTGCTGGCCGACAGCTCAGTGTGGGCCACCGGCAGCAACCAGTTCGGACAGTTGGGAACCGGCACTCGTGACCCCCGTTTCCAACCGATCAAGGTCGCCGACAGCGTGGTTTCCATCTGGGCGGGAGGCGATGCCAGCTTCATCGGAATGGCCGACGGCACCTTGCGGGCGACAGGCTACAACCTGGACGGAGGCTTGGGGGTGGGCGACACTCTCCATCACGATGTCTGGCTGCCGGTCCTGAAGGCCGGTCAACCGATCACCGAAGTCAAATCCGTGGGTGCGGGATACTGGCATTCCATCGTGCTCCAGCACGACAGCTGGATCGGTGCCACCGGGAACAACTGGGATGGCGAGTTCGGGAACGGGACCGTGGGTGTCGTGAACAGCTTGAAGGGATTGCCCATCGCACCCTGACCCCGGGCGCCTTCCAGGATGCGATGCACGGGAGGATCGCGGGAATGGCCTCGCCCGGGACCGGGACGGATGCCTGGCCCGCGATCCAGCTACATTGAGCCGCGTGAACAGACCTGAACTGCTTGCCCCGGCCGGGGATTGGGAGTGCGCGAAAGCCGCCATCGAGAACGGTGCGGACGCCATCTATTTCGGGGTGGAGGTGTTCAACGCCCGCATGCGGGCCAACAACTTCACCTTGGCCGACCTGCCCGAGCTCATGGCATTCCTGCATCTTCGCGGATCCAAGGGATACCTGACCTTCAACACCCTGGTGTTCCCCGACGAACTGGAACACGCCGAACGGACCTTGCGGCGCGCGATCGAGGCGGGCGTGGACGCGGCGATCGTGCAGGATGTCGGGATCTGTCGCATGATCCGATCCATCAGCCCGGACTTCCCCATCCACGCCAGCACCCAGATGACCATCTCCTCCCCGGAGGGAGCCCGGTTCGCGCGCGAGCTGGGATGTTCCCTGGCGGTCCTGGCCCGCGAGAACACCCTCCGGGAAATGGAACGGATCCAACGATCGCTGGCCGACGACCCGCTTCCCCTGGAGGTGTTCGTCCACGGCGCACTCTGCGTGGCCTATTCCGGTCAATGCCTGACCTCCGAGGCGCTGGGGGGGCGTTCGGCCAACCGCGGCGAATGCGCCCAGGCCTGCCGCATGCCCTACGAACTTCTCCGCGACGGGCGAGCCGTGGATCTGGGCGACCGCAAGTACCTCCTGTCCCCCCAGGACCTCTGCGGCGTGGACATGCTCCCGCGACTGGTGGAACTGGGGATCCATTCGCTGAAGATCGAAGGGCGCCTGAAGCAGCCCTCGTACGTGGCCTCGATCGTGCGGGTGTACCGCGAAGCCCTGGACAAGATCTGCACCCCCCCGCCGGGCGAACTCGCGGATGGTCGACTCCTGACGCCCGAGGTCCGGTATCGGGTGGAGATGGCCTTTTCGCGCGGGATCCACACCGGTTGGATGCGAGGGATCGACAACCAGGCCCTGGTGCACGGGCGGTTTCCCAAGAAGCGCGGGGTCTTCCTGGGGATGGTGGCCAAGGTGACCGGCAGGGAAGTGGCCCTGGACCTGGAGGCGCCCCTGCGCGCCGGGGACGGCGTGGTGTTCGATGCGGGCGCCCCCGAATCGCGCGAAGCGGGAGGCCGCGTGTGGGAAGTCCGTCAGGAGGGCCCGCGGTCGTGGATCTCCTTCGGCGAGGGCACCGTGGATCTGCGGCTCGTGAAACCGGGAACCCGGGTCTGGAAGACGTCCGACCCCGCCCTGGAAAAGGAGATCCGCAGGACTTGGGACGTGCAGGAGCCCGCCTTCCGACGCCCCGTCCACGCCCGGGTGTCCGGGAAGGCGGGCGAACCTCTGGCGCTGGAACTGTCGGACGCCCGCGGAAGATCCGTCCGGGTCGTGTCAGAAATCGTCTTGGAGAAGGCGCGCAACCGCCCCATGGACGCGGCCTACCTCCGGTCGCAGATCGGCCGCCTGGGAGGAACCCCCTTCGAGCTCGGCGACCTCGACTGCGCCCTGGAAGGCGATCTCATGGTGCCGGTGAGCGCCCTCAACGACCTGCGACGCAGGGCGGTGGAAGCGCTCTCCGGGCTCCTCTCGAAGGGACAAGCCTGGACGATTTCCGACACAAGCGAAATCCGGTCGAAAATCGATAGGCCATTCCTTTCCGTTCGTCCTGAGGAGTCCGCCTCGCGGACGTCTCGAAGGGCGACGGGGGCCGATCCATCCAACAGCCCCGAACTGGTGGTCCTGGCTCGCACCCGCGAACAGATGGAAGCCGCGGCCCAAGCGGGGATCCGCACGCTCTACCTGGAGCTGGAATTTCCCAAGCAGTACCCGGAGCTCGTGGAAAGGTGGCGCGAGATCGCGCCGGGCCGCGAGATCTGGGCGGCACCACCGCGGATCGCCAAGGCCGGCGAGGACTGGATCCTGCGGCAGGTGGAGGAAGGCGGCGCGGATGGCGTCCTGGCCAGGGCCTGGGACCACCTTTCGTGGTTTTCCGGCCGCACCCGGCTCCGCGGCGACTTTTCCCTGAACGTGGCCAACCATCTGTCCGCCTCATGGTTCCTGGAGAGATTCTCCCTGGAAGGTCTGACCTGCTCCTACGACCTCACCGCCCGTCAGATCCTGGACCTGGCGGCATCCTCCGACCCCTCGCGACTGGAATTGACGCTCCACCAGCACATGCCGATGTTCCACATGGAGCACTGCGTGTTCTGCGCGTTCCTCTCCGACGGCAAGGACTTCCGGGATTGCGGCCGCCCCTGCGAGAAGCACGAGGTGCGCCTGCGCGACCATCTGGGAGCGGCCCACCCCGTGAAGGCGGACGCCGGGTGCCGCAACACGGTGTTCAACGCGCGTGCGCAGACCGGCGCGGAGTACTTCCCTCAATTCGTCCAGAGCGGATTGCGGCGGTTCCGGGTGGAATTCCTGGACGAGGACCACGACGAAGTCCTGCGCATCCTGGAGCGCTACCGCCGGCTGGTGGCCGGCGAGATCGACGGACGCGGGCTCTGGAAGGAGTTGGGCGCACTGGGCCAATTGGGAGTCACCCGAGGCACGTTGGAGAGGTAGGGAATCCCCCGCCGGGGTCTTCTACCTTTGCGCCATGCTTCCCCAGATCCTCCTCATGGCCATCCTAGGCGCAACGCCCTCGCGGGCGGGAGACCCCTCCATGGAAAGACTCGCCGCCAAGATCCGCGAAATCCGCCAGGCGGGGCGGGACCCGCTCCTGGGGTTCTCGCTTGTCCATTCCACCGTGGCCGACGATTTCATCTCGAACGTTGAGGAGACGCGCGACATCCTCCACGTGGAGGGAAACGGCACGGTCACGCGGCTTCGCACCAACGACCGCGGAGAGCCCCGGACACCTCCGGGGAAGTGGTCCGGCACCATCGCGCGATCCGACCTGGAAGCCTTCGTCCGTCGCCTGGAAGCCGGAGGGATCGATCTTCCCGCGGGAGGCGTCCCTCCCCTGCCCAGCGAACCCTACGAGCGCCTGCAGGTGAAGCTGGACGGCATCGAAGCGGAAATCGGCAGACGCGGTCTTCCCCAGACTCCCAAGCCGTGCGGCTTCGACGATCTCCGTCCGTTCCTGGATCGCTGGGCGGCAGGATGCAAGAACGCCCTGTGGAGCCTGGCCATGGAGACCATCGACCCCCGGATCGATGGCAAGCGGTTCACCGCCACCCTGCGGTTTTCCAACCACGGCACCCAGGCGGTCAAGATCCCCCATCCCGCCAGCCCCACCAAGGACGATGCCATCCAGCTGGCCCTGAGCCACTACGTGCCCCAGGTGGTCAAACCAGGCATCACTCCGTTGCCACTGGAAGTGGGGACGCATACGCTGGAGCTGGAGCGCAAGAACCAGGTGGAGTGGATCACCATCGGTCCCGATGGATGGTGGGATCTGGCAATCGACCAGGAACTGTCTTCCCCGGTGCCTCCCGGCGGAATGGTCTTCTTCCGGTTCCGCACCCATCTGCCGATTTCCAACGGCAAGCCGGAATCCTTCCAGGGATCGGTGACTTCGGAGGCGTACAGACTCTGACGGAATCGGGGTTTCGACGGCCCGGCCGGGTCGGGAGTTTCCTAGTCTTTGCTCTCGCTTCCGGAGATGGTATGCTCACACAGCCCTCTTCGGGTCTGCCGTTGAACCATCCAGATTTCCCGGACAAGGAGTCCACTCCATGAAGAAATCACTCTTCTCCACCGTGTTGCTGCTGACCGGCGCGAGCTTCGCCGCAGACGACCTGCAGGCGAACATCGAACAGATGACCGGCGATGCCACCAAGGCGTACATGGCCCCTCTCACCTCCGCGGTCGGCGCCGACTTGAACGCGGGATTCTTCAACCACTCCCCCAATCCCGACCTCTGGGGAATCGACATCCAAGCCGGTATCGTCATGGTCGGATCCAGCTTCACGGACACCAAGACCTTCTCCGCCGATGGCAACATCGCACTGAACCAGACCATGGCCGACGAATTGGCCAAGCAGATGGCCGCATCGAATGGCGTGACTTCGCAGCTCCTGATCGATAGAATCGCCGACTCGCTGGTGGGCAAGCGGGTGGGTGTGCGGTTCCAAGGCCCCACCTCGGTCGGCTCCGACGAGGACAAGGTGAAGATCGTGATGACCTCCAGCCCCGATGTCCCGGTACCGGGAGTGGGATCGGTGAACGCCACCGGCCGTAGCGTGGAGACGGAGATCACCGGCACCGGAATGAGCGGGGTCCTTCCGGGCATTCCCCTGCTCTACCCCCAGATCAACATCGGAACGGCGGCCGGAACGCAAATCGCCTTCCGTGGCTATCCGGGATCGCTGGAGGTGGACGGCCTGGGAGACGTTTCCTTCTGGGGCTTGGGCATCAACCACAACCCCGGATACTGGAACGACAAGGAAAACTACCTGCCCTTCGGGATCAACAGTTCCGTCACGGCCACCTACACCAACTTTTCGATCGGCGACGAATTCAGCTGGTCGGGATGGAGCCTGGGCGTGATGGCTTCCCGTCGTGTGGGCTTCCGCTTCCTGAACATCACCCCCTACGCGGGACTGGGCATGGAAGGCTCCTCCCTGGAGCTCAGCTACACCTACGACGCGGGCGTCGAAGGCGTTCCTCCGGTGAAGGTCGACATCGAGCAGGACGGCGATGCATTCCTGTATCTCAATGGCGGCCTGGGCATCCGCCTGGGCATCCTGAACCTGGACGTGGGTGGCCGGTACTCCGCCAACCCCGGCGGGAACATCGGGATCAACCTGGCGATCTGACACAAGAACACGGCGGATCCCATCGGAAACGGGCGATGACGGCGTATCTTAACCTACCTATGCCTCCCTCGCCCGTCCGCAAGTTCCGCTCCAGCGTCCTCGCGCTCATCACCTTCGGCTGTTTCCTCGCCTCCCCCGCCTTCGGCGGCTGGATGAAGGTCAAGCCCGACGACGACAGATTCAAGGGCGAAGACTCCGGCCGCGCTGGCCGGGGCGTCTTCGCCGATGGTCCCGACGGCGCCATCGACACCTCCGAGGTGGAATGGTCGGACCCATCCCTGAAGCCGCCTCCCTCGGCCAATTCCTCCGCCGTCATCTCCCTGGCCCTGGCGCGACGCGATTCCGGCCTTTCCAAGAAGGAACGCGCGAAGATCCAGAAACTGACCGCCACCCGGATGGTGGAGGTGAAGGGCGGATGTTTCCTGATGGGAAGTCCGGAAGGCACCGGCAACCAAGCCGAACGTCCCCAGCACGAGGTCTGCGTGGACGCGTTCCGATTGGACCAGGTTCCCGTCACCCAGGATGCCTACCAGGCCCTCACAGGAGAGGCTCCATGGCTTCTTTGCCTGGGTACCACCTGCACTCCCCCTTCGCCGAAGCATCCCGCCTGGTTCGTGACCTGGACCGAAGCCGACGCCTACTGCAAGGCCGTGGGCAAACGGCTTCCCACCGAGGCGGAATTCGAATACGCGGCCCGCGCGGGATCCACCACCATCTGGCCCTGGGGCGACACTCTTTTCCATGGCTGCAAGCACGCGAACATCGCCGACCTGAGCCTGCGCAAGGCGTTCCGCAACTGGGTGGTGGCCAATTGCGACGACGGATCCGCCCTGATCGCTGCGGTGGGAAGCTACAAGGCCAATCCCTGGGGACTCCAGGACATGACGGGAAACGTCTGGCATTGGACGGCGGACTGGTACTCCTCCACCTACTACCAGACCAGTCCCAGGGAAAACCCCAAGGGCCCGGCGTCCGGAACCGGCAGGACCATGCGGGGCGGCAGTTGGATGGGCTCCCCCGAATCCACGCGCAGCGCGTTCCGCGACGGATTCGCTCCCAACGGACGCTACCCCGGATCCATCGGTTTCCGATGTGCCGCCGACGCATCCAAGGATGCACCCGCCCCCGCGGCCAAGCAGAAGCCATCCAAATCGAAATAGACCGCTTCCCGGATCACTTGAATGCGTCGGGATCGATCCCCAGGCGTTCGAGCGTGCGGATCAGGACCTTGCGGTCCACATCCAGCATCCGTGAAACCAGGCTCACGTTGCCGCGCGCCTTTTCCAGGGCCTGGCGGATGGCCTCGGCTTCGGCGCGGTCCCGGATCGCGTAGAGGGAGGTCGCCGCGTTCGCGGAGGGAGAGTCTTCTTCGCCTTCCGGATCCTGCGCGAATCCCAGGTCCCGGGGTTGGATCCGGTCGGATTCGCCCAGGATCACCGCTTTCTGGATGGCGTTCTCCAGTTCGCGCACGTTGCCCGGCCAAGAATGGGCCACGATGGCCTTCTCGGCGGCCCGCGAAAGGATCTTGTCGTCCAGGCCGTACTGCAGGCAGAAGCGTCGGCAGAAATGGCCCGCCAGCAGGATCGCGTCGCGCCCCCGCTCGCGCAATGGCGGCAGGACCAGCGGCACCACCGCCACGCGGTAGAAGAGGTCGGCGCGGAACCGTCCGGAAGCGACCTCGTCCTTGAGGTTCCGGTTGGTGGCCGTCACCAGACGGAAATCGACGCGGATGGGTTCCGAACCGCCCACGCGCACCAGTTCGCCCTGCTGCAGCACGCGAAGGAGCTTCACCTGCAGGGGCAGGGGCAGCTCGCCCAGTTCGTCCAGGAACAGCGTGCCGTCCCGGGCCTTCTCGATCCACCCCTCCTTGCGCGATGCCGCACCCGTGAATGCGCCCTTCTCGTGGCCGAACAATTCGCTTTCCATGAGGTTCTCGGGAATCGCCCCGCAGTTGATGGCCACGAAGGGCTTGTCGGCGCGTCGACTGGAATCGTGGACGAATCTCGCCAACAGTTCCTTGCCGGTGCCCGTCTCGCCGTGGATGTGCACGGGCACGTCGGAGACGGCCACCCGGGCGGATTCCCGGAGCACCGCGGCCATCGCCTGGCTTTCGTGGAGGATCGCGGCGGCTCCGGCCTTGCGACCGGCATCCTCCTGGAGGCTGCGGATGGCCCGACGCTGGCGTTCGTTGCGCACCGCGATGGCGGCGATCTCGGAATACAGCTTCCGCAGCGCCTCGAAGAGTCCCCGATCGGATTCCTGGAAAGGAGGATGCGCGGCCAGTCTGTCCGCGTAGAGGAAGCCTTCCTCGCCGTCGGGCAGGGACAGGGGCGCGCAGAGGATGGAGCGGATCCCGTTGAGCTGGACGCTCTCCCCGGCTCCGAGGCGGGCGAGATCGTTCTCGCCCAGGAGCACGGCTTCGCCGAGAGCTTCCGCGCGGGCCAGCGCCGAACTGGAAAACCGCGTCGACGGCGCTCCCGCCGGACACGACGCCAGGGTCCTCCAGAGCCCTTCGCCCACCGGCCGGTGGAGAACGCGCACCCCGTCGCACGACAACAGCCGCGCCGAAGCCTGGACCATGTCCACCAGGACGCGGACGGAATCCGTCTCACGGAGGATTTCCGCGACCGCGGCCAGGAGCGAAGGCAGGGGAGCCTGGTCGGTATCCGCGGGCTCCGGACGGGATTCGGGCTCCTTCTCCAGGAACCTCAGCTCGAGTCTTCCCGCCTGGAGCACGGAGCCATGGCGCAGCTCGGTCTCCTCGGCCACGTCCACGCCGTCCAACTTCAGGATCGCCGAAGTCTCCAGCCTGCGCAACCGCCAAGCACCCATCTGGAAGACCAGGAAGGCATGCTGGGGACGGACGGAGGGGTCGGCGAGCCTCACCTGGCAGTCGGGATCGGAACCCAAGGTGGCGAGCCTGCGTCCGAGAGGATGGTCCGTCCCGTCCGGGGAACGGAGGCATGGATAGACGTTTTCCGTCATCGAGCGTTCCTTTGCCTCAGGGGAAGGGTTTCTCCGGCGGACCGGTCCCTGGGGACGAGGATGCGTTCCCTCACCGCCCCCGTTCCACCCACCATGGGCGTGCGCGGAGGGGGGTCCCTCCATCGCCATGCCACCACGGCGGCCGCGCAGGCCACCGCCGTCGCCGCCACCAGGATCCAGGATCGGTTCGGCGCGGCGACCCGCACCCGGGGGAGGATTTCCAGCGCCTGGGTCTGGTCGGGATCGAGGTCCAACGCCTCCTGCAGAAGCGGCATCGCCTCCGCCCCGCGCGACCGCCGAACGAGCCTCTCGGCGTGAGCGGACAGAAGACCGGCCAATTTCTGGTCGGCGGCTTCGCGCACCAGGGGCCCGAGATCGCCCGAGGGCTCCGCCCCGGGCAGGTCCTCGCGGGCTTCCACCGCGCTGGAAGGTCTGCGCGAGGCGTCGATGCGCACCAGGGCATCCACAAGGCCCACCCAATCGGGGGCGGTCCCGCGCAGGCGGGGCCAGGTGCCGGAACGATCCTCCGCTCCCGGTCTGGCCCCACAGAGGAGCTCGTGGACGATCACCCCCAGACTCCACAGATCGGCCCTGCGAGGGTCCGCCGCCGGACTCCCGGCCTCGGGAGCGCAATACCCCGCGGTTCCGCCCTGCCGGGCACCCGGAGCACCGGAGAATTCCAGATCGACCAGACGCACACCCCCTCGGGCGTCCACCAGGACGTTTTCCGGCTTCAGATCGCCATGCGCCCGCCCCGCCTGGTGGAGTTCGGCAAGCGCCAGGACCAACCAGGCGGCAAGCTGCGCCGATTCCGCTCTCGAAAACCCGAGCCCCATCGCGTCGCGCAGGGACACCCCATGGACGTACTCCATCGCGATCCAATGCGCTCCACGGTGGGATACGGCTCCGTGCAGCTGGGGAAGCGCCCGCAATCCCAAGGCCAGGACCGCGGCCTCGGATCGCTGGCGTTCCGGACCGCCCACGCGCTTGAGAGCGACCCATCGGCCCGTGGCCACCTCGCGTGCACGCCAGACCTCGCCGAAGGCACCGGCTCCGATGGGGACCGCCCGGGCGTACCCTGGAGGCAGGGCGTTCATCGGGCGAAATCCTTCTCGGTGATGCGCCCGAGCCAGTGGAGGATCTCCGGATCGTCCGGCGCGTGCTTGGCGGCCAGCAGGAGGTGTTCGGCCGCTTCGATGCGACGTTCCCTTGCCCATTCCACCATGGCCAGATTGAACCAGGCGTCGGCGTCCGTGGAATCCTTTCGCGCATTTTCCAGGAACAGTTCGGAGGCCTTTTCCCGCTGTCCCCGGTGATCCATCAGGATGGCCAGGAGATTGCGCTCCGGACGCGTGCCGGAAGCGGAATCCATCCTTTCCTCCAACCCGACGATCGCCAGATCGGTATCGCCGCGGCGGAGAGCCGCCCGCGCCCAAGCGAGCGACGCCTCGTCGATCAGGGCGGACACGGACGAATCCCGGCCGCTGCGTTCCAGCTCGCGCCGGGCGCCGGACCAGTCGGAGGGAAGATCGTCGCCATCCTCCGCCTTCTGGCGCGCCACCAGGATCAGGGCTTCCCCCAGACCTCGACGCAACGACGTGTCGCCAGGAGATTCGTCCAATGCCTTGGCATACTCGCGGGCGGCGCGTGGTCCATCCCCTGCCGCCAGCGCCTCGACGGCCTTCCGCGCCGTCGCGTCCCCGCATCCGGTCCACCACAGCAGCATTCCCGCCGCCACCGGCAGACGCAAGGACCTCACCACGAAACGGACGATCCCAGCGAGATCGTCTCCTTGTCGCTGGTCGCTCCGTCGAGCCAATCCTCGACGTTGGATGTTGTATGGGCGGTGGTCCACGTTCCCTGGAAAGAAAGCCATTTCAATGCCTTCCACGTCAAGCCCGCGGAAACCGTCCAGGTGTCGTCACGGCGGCGCCGGGTCCAGGAATACGGCACCAGACCGGTCAGACTGTTGGATCGGGTCGCGTAGAGTTCCCGCGTGGCGGGATCCTGGTAGAGCACCGCGCGACCGGCGTCCTCGTAGATGTCGCCGTATTCCAGGTTGGTGTTGGACTGGGGCTCCAGGAAGAAGGTCCGCAGCCAGGTGGCCGCCAGGCGGCACTGGAGCGTCTTCCAAGGACGCAATCCCAAGGATGCCCCCACTCCGGCCTGCACCCAATCCTGCCGGATGGAGAGGGGATAATCGATGTCGCCGAAACGGGAGACGGAGGAATCCGGGTGGGCGTTCTTCTTGATCTGGGCCCATTCGCCGACGGGTTTGCCGGCGGTGTCCAGGAGAACCACCTTGGTCACGGCCAGGCCTTCCCGGATCCCCTGGGCGAGCAGGACCTTGGCCGGAATGGATTCCATCTCCGAGGGGTTGGGGTCGTCGGCCCAAGCGAAGGATCCCTGCACGGATGGCGTGATCCTTTCCAGCCACGTGCGGCTCCATCCGAGGGTGTGGGTGCCCGACCACACCCAACGAGGCGACAGGCACGAGGCGTGGAGGGTGTTGGAGAAGGTCCAGTTTCCGGGGGGTGTCCTCCCCACCAGACTCAGTCCCGCCGCGACCTCGTCTTCCACCGCCATGGGTGCGCCATCCACCGGATACCAGGACCGGGAACCGGTCGCGTTCACGCTGGAGGCGAGCCAGTCGGTCAGGTCGCGATCGAATTGCAGGATGGCGAACAGGCCCTGGCTGCGCCATCGATCCAACGAAGAGGACAGACCTGTGCTCCAGGTGAGGGCAGCCATGAACGAGGACCGGTCGGTAAACGCTCCCCAGTCCATGCTCGCGGAGACCGGAACCTGCACTCCTTCGATCACCACGGAATCGAGCTTGCCCAACCGGGTGGGCCGGCTTTCCTTGATCCAATCGACGTCGTTCCAGCCCGCATAGAGCGCTGCCAGAGGCGCCCCCTTGGGAGTCACGACCTGCCGATACCATCCAACCGCGAAGGAAAGTCGCGGCCTGGGTTCGAACACCCATCCCGATGAGCCGTGGGAGTCCAACCGCCCTCCAAGCTCCTGTTCCACCTTCACGGCCTCGTCGTCCAGATGCATGGACCGCAGGAGGTACGCACGGTAGATCAGAAGGTCCGTCCAACCCGTCGAATCGGTCCTGGACGCGAAGTAGGTGGCACCCAACGCGTCTTCCGGCCTGCCCATGCATTCCAGCGCCTGGGAGAGCCGCAGCAGGTTGGGAGCGGAGGAATCCCCCTGGCGCAGGCGGTCCATCGACGCGGTCGCCACATCCACGCATTCCTCGACCGGGGTGGTCGCGGTCCAGGACCTTGCCCCCCCCAGAAGGACGACCAGCGCCACGCACAGGCGCCGCACGGAGATCAAGGCTTCAGGACCGCGCGCAGGGATTCGTCGCGTGCCGGTCCTTGGATCCGGAACAGGACCAGGCCTGGTCGAGGCGACTTCGGAGACCAGATCCAACCATCCGCGCCGCGGACCAGATCTCCCGCGACGGAACGCCCGTGGGCGTCGACGGCGCGCACCACCGGCATCTCGATCTCTTCGATGGCCAATCGACCGCCGACCACCCGCGAGGCAGCGAAAGCTCCCCTTCGCGAGTGGTCGCGCGGCTTCAGCGGCAAGGACTGGAAGGTCCGATCCACCGTCACGCTGTCCAGGATCGTGGCATAGGTCGGGCCGGCGGTGTCGACATCCGCGGTATCGCCTTCGAACTGGATGGTCCAGCCGATGTCCCCGTTGGCAAAGGTGCGGGAGTAGCGATCCACCACCGCCATGGGCAATCCCTGGGCATCGAACTCGCCATAGCGCCCGTAGACCCGCCAGGCGAACAGACCGTCCTGCTGGATGGAGTCGTCCAGGTACACGATGCTGTACGGGAATCCCTGGATGAACAACGACTCGGCGTATCCCGAGAGGACGCTCCAGGAATGGTCGCCCATCGCCCCCGCTCCACTGGTGGCCTCGAAGGTGAAGACCGCCCGATCCGGAGCCGCTTCGTTGATCATCGCGTAGGTGCGGCTGGATTCTGTATCCGATGCGGAAGCCGACAGGATCGACAAATTCCAGCCCGTGGGAACGTACACGGACAGGCCCATGTCGGGAAGAGCGGTGCGCCCCGCCTGGACAAGGGCGGCCGAGGAAAGGACGATCGCCCCAGACAACGATCGGAGCGTCATTGACGGTATCCGGGAGTCGAAGTGCCCTGCTTGCGGGTCTGGTTCCTGTGTTCCAGCTCGCGCAGGCGTTCTTCCACCCGGGAGCGCTCCTGCGGAGTCAACCGTTCCAACGACTGCGAACGTCGCGCCTTCGCGGCGCTGCGCAGACTGTCCAGCCAGAGGGTCCGTTCGGGAAGTCCCATCCGCGCAAGGGAATCCTGGCGAAGATGCATCTCCGAACGCGCCTTCAAGACCCGGTCGCGCAGGCCCGAGGGAAGTTGGCGGGTGAACTCGATGTTCGCCACGGAATCCCGTGGAACCTCGGAGGAACCTCCCGAAGCCAATGCCGAACCGATTCCAAGGAGCATCCACATCATGGCGTTCCATTCCCCCTTCGGGCCGTGAAGATGCAATCTCGATGCCATCGGCAAACGATCCCTGGCACTGGAAGGAGGACGAGGACATACCCGCATTTTCCGATCCCTCCTGCCCCAAGGTCAATGCGAGATTGAGGCGAATCGCCCCAAATCCGACCTGGCCTCACCAAGTCCCCCGGAAGACCTCCACGGCGTTCCCGGTCATGCGAACCTCGCCGGATCCATCCCAGGAAAGCTCCAAGGTGCCCCCCAGAAGATCGATCCGCACGTTTCCGTCGGTGAGTCCACGCAGGCGACTGGCGACGCACACCGCGCTGGCTCCGGTACCGCAGGCCCAGGTCTCGCCGGAACCCCGCTCCCATGTGCGCTGCCGCAGATGGCCGGGCCCCATCACCTGCACGAATTCCACGTTCACGCGCTTTGGAAATGCGGGGTGGTTTTCCACGAGGGGGCCCAGCTCGTGGACGGGGAAGACCTCCGTATCTTCCACGAAGACCACGAAATGCGGATTGCCCATGCCCACCGGCGTTCCCTTGAGCTTGCGACCGGCCACTTCCAACTCGAACTCGCCTCCCCGGGCGGCAAGCGAGGTGGGAATCCTCTCCGGATCGAGGAGGGGAGCCCCCATGGAAAGAGTCACCCGCTGGGCCTTGCCGTCGGGTCCGGGATGGACCTTGGCCCCGCGCGGCCCGGCTCCGGTCTGGAGCTGGAACTCCGTGGCGCCTGCGGTGCGTCCGCGATCGAAGAGGAACTTGGCCACGCAGCGAAGGCCGTTCCCGCACATGCCGCTTTCGGAACCGTCGGCATTGTACATGATCATCCGTCCCGCGAAGCCAGGCTCGGTGGGCGGTGCGACCAGGATGAGTCCGTCGGAACCGATGGCGAAGTGGCGGTGCGAGACGTCGATGGCCAGCTGGACCGGATCGGGAACCGTTTCGGTCCACAGGTCCACGTAGACGTAGTCGTTGCCCGTACCGTGCATCTTCACGAATTCCATCGCCTCTTCCTCCCTTACCTGGACAAACTATCCGAACATGGACAGGATCACCAGCCGCTCACGGTGTTGGCCACGAGTTTGCTGACGGCCTCCTGCAACGCCTTCAACTTGGCGTCCGACTCGGTTTCCTTGAGGGGATCGTAGTCGTAGGCCCCGGAGATGTCCTTGGCTTCGAAGAGGACCGTTTCGTCGCGCAGATCCACGAACTTGGTCTCCAACGTCACGATCACCCGGAACCGCGAGACGTTCCCGGACAGATCGTAGGTCTGGGGCGTGTGGCTGTAGTTGGCGATCCACACGTCCAACCGACTCTGGCCATCGCGATCCACCGGCCGCAGCGCTCCGTTGCGGCGGTATTCGGCCACGATATCCTGGGTGGCGCGATCCGCGAGCTCCGGCTGGCGGGTGCGATCCACCACCTGGAAGATCTCCACCGTCCGAAGCCCCGAGGGCAACCCCGACCCGCTGAAGCTGTAGCACCCGGATAGGAGGAGCACGAGTCCCGACAAGATGGACGACAGGAAACGACGCGTCTTCATTCGGCCTCCTCCGATGCGCTACCCTCCAGGTCGTCGCCCAGGTCCGGTGCGACCGGCGCCGGAAGGGCGGAGATGTTCTCGAACCATTCCTTGAGCTCGCGGTGGGCCTGTTCGGGAGTCTTGGCCTGGCGGTGTCCGCCGTCCCAGGCATCGGCGAGGTACGATCCGTAGCGCTCGCGCACCACGCGACTGTCCAGGACCAGGATGGCTCCGCGATCGTCGGAACGACGCAGCAGGCGGCCGATCCCCTGGCGCAGCTTGAGCCACGCCTCGGGCAGGAAGCACTCCGCGAAGGGCGGGCGCCCTTCCGACTCCACTTCCTCCGAACGCGCGGAGACCAGCGGATCGCTGGGGACGGGAAACGGCAAGCGGGCGATCACCACCAGTTCCAGGTCGCGGCCGGGAAGATCCACGCCTTCCCAGAAACTGTCCGAGCCCAGGAGGCAGGCGCCCTCGGTGCGTCGGAACATGGAAAGCAGCGCCTCGCGGTTCCCGTCCACGCCCTGGGCCAGAAGCAGACGCCCGGCGGACCGGTAGTCGCCAACCAGCTTCTCGCGCACGTCGCGAAGACTGCGCTCGGACGTGAACAACACCAGAGAACGCCGTCCCAGAGGCAGGACCACCTCGCGCAAGGTCTGCACCAGGGCGTCGGTCCACCCCTTTTCGCCCGGCTTGGGAAGCCACCCGGCGGCCACCACCCGCGCCTGCTCGCGCAGCTTGAAGGGCGAAGGATGGCGCACCCGATGGAGCTCGCGATCGATGCGCGCCAATCCGGTGCGCAACTCCAGATGCTCCGCCCGACCGCGGATGGCCAGCGTGGCCGAGGTGAACACGGCGGTCTTCATGGCCGGATACAAGGTCTTCGCCAGGATCATGCCGGGATCCAACGGCGATCCGCGCAGGACCAGCTTGATGGGATTGGACCAATCCTGGATCCAATGGACATCGCCGATGGCGGGTCCGTCGCAGAGCACCTGGAGGTCGCGACGGAATTCGGACAGGGCGCCTTCGCCCGATCCGAGATCGGACAGGAAGCCCTTCTCCTCGCCTTCCTTCCAATCGGCCAAGGCCTTGCGCAGGTCGGACAGGCTCCTGACGGCGGATTCGAAGGCTCCCAGCGCCGCGCTGGGATCCACACCCGTCTCGGCGGCCAGGCTTTCGCGGAGGCGGAGCTTCTGCTCCTCCCCGCGACGCCCCACCTTCTCGCCCAGCTTCTGGAACAGGCGGTGCAGGCGACGGTCGGCGGAAAGGATCTCCTCGCGGGCGAGGTCCACCAGGGCGATGGCCTCGACGGGAAGGTTCCGGTTGGCGGCGAGCGCACCGAGCGTGCCGGCGCGCTTGTCGGAGGATTCGGCGAGCGGATGGGTCAGGCGACGCAACCTGGGAAGCGACACCGCGCGACCCAGATGGTCGTGCGCGACGTCGGCCAGGTGGTGGGCTTCGTCCACCACCAGCCGTTCGTAGGTGGGAAGGATCGCGAAGTCCAGGGCCAGGTCGCTGAGCAGCAGGGCGTGGTTCACCACCAGCACGTGGGCGGCTTCCGCGCGGCGGCGCGCCCGCTGGTGGAAGCAGATGCGGAACAACGGATGGCGGGGAGGGATGCTCGCCCGGCCGTCGCTCTGCAGCTTGCCCCACAGCCCGGCGTTGCGGTCGCGGCCGAAGCCGTGGCATTCCTCGATGTCGCCGGTGGAGGTGGAGCGGACCCAGGGGATCAAGGGCAGGATGGCCTCGCGTTCGGCGCGGTCCAGCCGGTGCGGATCGGCCAGATGGTCGGCGAAGCGGCGCACGCACAGGTAGTTGGAACGTCCCTTGAGGACTTCCACGCGCGCGCCCGGCACGGCTTCGCGCACCAGCGGGGCCTCGCGTTCGATCAGCTGGTTCTGGAGGGTCTTGGTGGCCGTGGAGACCACCACGCGATCGCGGGCTTCGACGGCCCACTGGGCGGAAGGCACCAGATAGGCCAGGGACTTGCCCGTGCCGGTTCCCGCCTCGCACAAAAGGAACGCTTCCTTGGAGAGGGCCTGGGCGATCTCCCTGGCCATCTGCCCTTGGGCGGGCCGGGGTTCCCAGTCGGGCCGGCCCTTGGCCAAGGGCCCGTTGCGGGAGAAGATGCGGTCCACCAGGGAGACATCCAGCTCGTACTGCCGCGGCGGCCCCGATTTGACGGATTCCGTCGCATCGGCGGGCCAGGCCGGAGCCGGAGCCTCGTCGCCGCCTTCCCAGGGCAACAACGCCTCCCAGGGGCTTTCCGATCCGTGCAGGACCCAGGCCAGGGAGTCGACCACGGGGGCGTCCTCGGAGGCGTAGCGCGCGAGGCGATCCTGGATGGCGAGGAAGAGGTTTCCCGCGGAACGGGCATCGTCCAGGGCGCGGTGGGCGGCCGCCTGGACGGGCAGTTCCAGCCGTTCCACCAGGCTTTCCAGCTTGTGGCTGGGCCAGTGGGGCCAGGCGATCCGCGCCCCCAGCAGGGTGTCGAACACCGGCCGGGAAGGCTCGGCGATCCCCGCGGCATCCCACGCCTTGCGCAGGAACTTGAGATCGAAATGGCTGTTGTGGGCCACCACGGGAAGCGCGCCGCAGAAGGCGGCGAATTCGGCCAGGGCTTCGGCGGGTTCCCGCCCCCCGGTGGACTCCGCCTGGGTGATCCCCGTGAGCGCCTCGATGAAGGCGGTGACGGGACGCTGGGTGCGCAGCACCGCCGAGAACGTGCGGACCGGTCGACCGTCCTGGAAGACCACGCCCCCCAGTTCGAGGATCTCCTCGGTGGCGAAATCGAGGCCGGTGGTCTCGAGATCCAGCGCAACAAAATCCGTCAAGGGACGAAAACTCATGGAGAAACCTTTCCGGTGTCGGGCATCGCGTCGTGGACCAGGCACTGCACGCGCACGCGCACGGAATCCTGTCTCTCGAGGTTGAAGGAAGGTACGTGGCACCAGGGCTCGGCCGTTCGCCCCGATCGCCAGGACGAGGCCAACGGTCGGCCGTCCAGGTCGCGGTCCAACCAGACCTCGCCGCTCCACCGGCCCGGCGCAAGACGCAGTTCGGGGCGATCGACGGAGCTCAGGCGGGGACGGGCACGGCGGAAGACCGGCCACAGGCGCATACGGACGGACTTGCCCTTCCACGCCTTGGGAAGGGAGTCCAACGCCACGAAGGCGGTCCCGGTGGAATCCTCCGGCAGCCGATCCCAGTATCCGGCCAGGGAATCCAGGGAGACGCTGTCCCTGCGACGGAGGCTGTCCAGGGTGGTGTCGCGGGGGGCGGCCTCGCCGGTGTCCTCGGGGACCAGCTTGGCCACGAAGGACTCCATCCAACGATTGCCCTTGCCCCGCACGTCGCCCAGGAAGGCGATGGGCTCCTGGCCTGGGCGCCAGAAATTGTCCTTATCCTTGTCGTCCCAGGCCATCACGCGCCAGGCGCCTTCCGGCAGGAAGCGCAGATCGGCGACGAATGCGGTGTCGGCCCAGGTCCAGCGCCAGGGTCGTTCGCGAAACGGCATGGGAGCCTGGGCCAGCCACTGGGTGGAATCCTTGCGCCGCAGAAGCCGGGCGAGCCCCTTGCGGGCAGCGCTGTCCAGGGGCCACGCCCCCAGCCGCGCCTTCACGGGCACGGGCGCGGTGGTGTCGGAGCCCACCCAGGTGCGGACCTCCACGCGCCCGGAATCGATGCGTGTGCCGGTGGAGAAGGGGATTTCCTGGACCGCCTTGGTGGCCGCGCGGCGCCAATCGGAGAGCCCGGGCTGGATCCTAAGGACGTAGGTGGAGGGACTGTCCAAAGGCTCGCGCAGACGGACCAGGACCTCGGGACCATCCACCCGGATGTCCGGCGCCTTGGTTCCGGCGGGCATCACGCTGATGGCGGAACGCGCCGTCGTGGGATCCACCCATTCGGTGAAGCGCAGGCGGATCTGGACGTCCCTGGACACGCCCACGGCACCGGAATCCGGCACCGAGCCGACCAGCCGGGGCGGCTCCAGGTCCTCGGGACCACCCGCGGGAGGAACCACCCTGGCGCACCCCATCCAAACCGAGCCGACCAGGGCGGCGAGAACGATCCGCCTAGTCATGCACGAGCCGACCGATCCGGGTCCAGCGAGTGAGGAAGGGCACCTTCAGCAAGGTCAGCGGACGCGACAGCATCACCGGAGATTCGCGTGTGGTCGGATCTTCCGGATTGTCCATGGAGAAGTAGATGATGAACGCCTTGGCCTTCACGTTGCGCCGCGAGAGATATCCCCAGAATCGGGAATCGGCGCTGTGGTCGCGGTTGTCGCCCATCATGAACAGCACCTGCTGGCGCACCACGTAGTTGGTGTCCGTCTTCCCGTCGATCTTGATGGCGCGCTTGAGCTGGAGGGAATCCTTCCGCGCCGAATCGGCCGTGGCGGTGTCCATGTGCTTCCAGAACCAGAACGAGCGGTCCAGGTGCGCGCCGGTCCGGGGCGCGATGGATTCGTGGACCACGTTGCGGAAGAAGCCGCCGGGCAGCTCGCCCATCTGGTAGGCCATGGAGAGGGCCTTGGACATGGAGTCCTGTTCCACATCCACCAGGATGGACCCGTCCTGCATCTGGCTGCTGGCCTGAACGAACTGGGGCGGAACCCGGAATTCCGGATAGTCGCTGTAGTACATCTGCCGGAACACCCAGTTCTTGTCCTTCTTGCCGTTGCGCTCCACCCACACCGAGCACTGCACCTTGGACTGCGGGTTTTCCTGGATGGCCAGGTGGTAGATCCGGAGGAACTCCTCGCTTCCCACCTGGTTGAGATGGATGGTGTCTCCGGGGGCGGGAATGCGAAGGGGCCCCAGGGAGTCCCTCACCTGCACCAGATCCCAGCTGGGCGGCACGTTCGCGTCGTCGTACTGGCCGTTGACGGGAAGCTCCACTTCCTTGCCGTTGCGGACCAGCTTCTTGCGGCGCACCGACAAGGTGTCGCCGGACACCGCCACGCACCGCTTGATGAAATCCTTGGAGTCGTAGCGGACCAATCGTCCCTGTCCGGGGTTCGGAGTCCGGTCCCAGTAGTAATCGCCGAAGAGGAGGGTGTGGGCAATGAATTGGAAGCGCTCGGGATCCCGCCCCGGGGCATCCGGATCGGCGGGATAATGGAAGATGATGATGTCGCCCGGCTTGGGCTCGGTGAGGGCGGGAAGCCGCTTTTCGGAGAACGGAACCGGGGATCCGTACAGGAACTTGAGCCCAAGGAGCCAGTCCCCGATCAGAAGGGACCGTTCCATGGAGCCGGAAGGGATCCGAAACGCCTGGATCACGAATTGGATCACGACCAACGCCATCAGAAGAGGCAGGAGGATCTCGCGGAAGAGGATCTTGCCCCAGGCTTTCTTGGCCGGAGCGGAGGGCGGATTCGGTTGGGCGATCATGGGATTCAGAAACTAGAAACCACGGCAGGGGAGCAATCTGGTATATTGCACCCCCGATGCGATTGGGTTCGACACACATCTGGGTACTGGCCGGCCTCGCCGGCATGGGCGGTCTCGAGGGCACCTGCTGGGCCAGTCCTTTGGATTGTGGTCCCATCCAGGTTTCGGCGGGAATCGTCCCTCAGGGGAAGGTGGTCCACCTGGAGCGCACCTGCCGCAACCACGGCGCATCGGAAGTCACATTGAGCCCCCCCGTCACGGGTTGCACCTGCCTTTCGGCGCAGTTCGCCAACAAGCGGGTGGCACCTGGCGGCGAAACGCGGCTCCGTTTGGCGCTGGAGACCGCTCCTCTGGGCGATCGGGTGGAATTCTCCGTGGATTTCACCACCCGATCCAAGGACACCACCCGACAGATGCTGGTGGTGACCGCCGACGTGCGCCCCTCGGTGATCGCCCTCCCCCAGTATGTGGACATGGGCGATTTCCGACGCCAGGGCACGCGTCAGGTGCTGATCCTGGACACCACCGGAAGGAGTTTCGACATCGAACAGGCCGTCTCCGAGCGATCGGCGGTGGATGTCCGATGGACCAGGGTGGAACTGGTCCGGATGGGAAGCAAATGGGAGCTTTCCAACACCCGCGGTGCGGTGACCGGCTTCCAGATCACCTTGCAGGCGCACCCCGGCTCGGTTCGACAGAGCCTCTCCGACGAGATCGTGCTGGATCTGAACCACGAACTGCAGAAGACCTTGCGGTTGAGGGTGGTGGGGTACTCCCCCACTCTTCCCTAGCGAAGGGATCCGCCGCCTTGGATTTCCCTCCATGGCCGAGAGTTTTGTAGTCTAAGGAGGAGCCATGGTCAAAACACATCTGTCTAGGCTCGCAGCCTTGCTTCTGGGCAGCCTGGCGCTGGCCGCAGGTATCAATGCGCTGCGCGAAAGCCCCCTGCCCCTGATCCGCCCCTCGCGCACCGAGCTTGCCCTGCGGTCGGGGATCACCCCCATCCACCTGGACACCGCGGCGCTCTTCGCCAAGGACCCTCGCTTCCTGTTTCTGGACGCCCGCCACCCCTCCGTCTTCCGGCGCGCCCACATTCCGGGTTCCACGAACTTCTTCGACATGGAGTTCGCCGAACGGATCAAGGCCTTCCGCGATTCGGTCCCGCTGGACCGCCCGCTGGTGGTCTATTGCGACGGCGCGGAATGCCGTTCCTCGGAGATCCTGGCCCAGGCGCTGGCGAAGGAGGGCTACACGTACGTGTATCTGTTCTTCGGAGGTTGGATCGAATGGGTCGCGGCCAACCAGCCGGTGGAGAAAGCGGAGAAGCCCGCAGCGAAACCCGATTCCACCAAGCGTGACTCCGCCCGGAAGGATTCCTCGCCATGATCTGGTTTCTCCATCTTCGATTGCTGGTCGGATCCCTCCTGGTTGTGTGGAATTTCGACAAGGCCATGCTCCTCGTGCCACCCGGTGGCGCTCCCCTGGCCGGTCAAGGCGGCGTGATCGCGGGATTCTGCCTGGGAGTGGTCCTCATCCTGGAGGCGGCACGGCATACCCCGCCCGATCGGACGCGGATCCTGTTCCTCGCCCGTTTCTTCCTGGGGCTCCTGTTCGTGGGGGCATCGTTGGACAAGATCGTCAACGCCTCGCCCTTTTCCGACACGGTCCTGAACTACAGCATCCTCCCCTCGCCCACGGTGAACCTCTTCGCCCTGTGGCTTCCCGTCCTCGAGCTGGTGTGCGGCCTCCTCCTGCTGTCCGGGATCTGGTCCCGGGAAGCGGGCTGGCTGGTGGCCGGAATGCTCCTGATGTTCCTGGTGGCGGTGGTCCAGGGAGTGGCTCGCGGGATCGACACCCACTGCGGATGCTTCACCCAGGAAGGCAGGGGCTCGGCCATTTCCGCAGTGACCATCCTGCGGGACGTGGTCTTCATCTCCGTGGCAGGCGTGGCCGTGTGGCTGGATCGAGACCTCCCCACCTGGAAGTTCTGGAAAACGCGAGCCTCGACAGCGGCCCCGGGATAAGGATAGACTGGGTGGCAGTGAAAACTTCCACCATCGCCAGGCCCAGGATCTGCATCGCCGAAGACGACCCCATCAGCCGCATGTTGCTGACCAACATGCTCTCGAAATGGGGCTACGAAACCTTCGCCCACGCCAACGGCCAGGACGCCTTCCGGAACCTCTCCGAAGACGATGGCCCCCGGCTGGCATTGCTGGATTGGGTGATGCCGGACATGGACGGAATCGCCACCTGCCAGCGCCTCCGTTCGGAGTACCCCAAGCGCACCTACTACCTGCTGCTGGTCACCTCCAAATCCGACGACGAGGACGTCGTTTCGGCCCTGCGGTCGGGAGCCGACGACTTCGTATCCAAGCCGTATTCCCCGCACGTGCTGCAGGCGAGGCTCGAAGTGGGACTGCGCACGCTGGGCCTCCAGGAGAGCCTCGCCGAGTACGCCAACAGGATGGAGACCCTCGCCGCCGACCGGGCCGCCCAGCTCGTGCACGCCGACCGCATGAGCTCGTTGGGCATCCTTTCCGCCTCCGTGGCCCACGAGATCAACAATCCGGCAAGCTTCATCTCCATCAACGTCCAGACCCTCCGTTCGTGCTGGCCATCCGTGGAACGCGTGCTCGACCAAACCGCGACGGAACCGGATCGCAGGCGGGCGGACTCGCTCTCCAAGGAAATGCCCGCACTCCTCGACGAGATGGAGGAGGGCGTCCAACGCATCCGCCGGATCACTTCGGAGCTGCGTGCATTCTCCCGCATGGGCGGAAGCGAAACCTCGCCGGTGGACGTCGAAACCGTCCTCCAGAAGGCGATGCGGATGTGCTCCTCGCGGACCAAGCCCATGGTCGACATCCACGTCCTTCCGTCGGCGAGCACGCCGAAGGTGATGGCCGATGCGTTGAAGCTGGAACAGGTGTTCGTGAACCTCATCCTCAACGCCTGCGACGCCATGGAGGAGTGTCCCGTCCGCCGATTGGACATTTCCATCGAGCAGGACGGCGATCGGCTCCGGATTCGGTTCCAGGACTCCGGCCCTGGAGTCCCCGAAGACAAACGCGATTCCATCTTCCTGCCCTTCTTCACCACCAAGCCGGTCGGGAAGGGAACGGGGCTGGGTTTGCATATCAGCCGGAATCTGGTGGAGGAATGCCGGGGCACCCTGCTTCTGGTGTCCCCCGAAGGATCCGGGGCACGCTTCGAAGTCTGCCTTCCCATCCATGCCGAGGCCGGAATGGACTGCCAGGCAGACAAGCCGGGCTCCTGAAGCCTCGCGACCCGACCGCCATCGCTGCGGACTTTTGCGGATTCAACAAAACGGCCCTCCCCATTTTCCCCTCGGCCTCACACCCGCTCCGATACCTTCCAGGACATCACGAGACCCTTCCGGGAGGAAAGGGGAAGCGTGTCGGAGGAGGGCATCTCCCCCGACGACGCCACCTTCCGCAGGCAGTCCTGCGATCCACCCTGGTACCAGAATCGATTCATCGGGAGCCCATCATGAGAACGTCCAAAGGAATCAGACAGGGAGCCTGGTCGATGATCGCATCGGCGGTCGTCCTGACCGGCGCCATCGCCTCCGCCTCGTTCGGATGGAGCGCTTCCGGTACCGTCAAATCCTCCACCGGCCCACTGTCCGGCGCCACCGTGTACGTCAAGAACCTGAACCCCACCGTGAGCGTGGTCACCAACACCAACGGCGAGTTCAACCTGAGCGTGGCTGGTGTGCGGCTGGATCTGGATGGCAAATCTTCCTACGCCGCCCGCACGTCCGGAAGCGAGCTGCTGGTGGATTGCCCCCGGGACGGCGCGATCGAACTCGCCCTGGTGGATGGTTCCGGCCGCAGGTCGTGGAGCGCCTCCGCCCAAGCCACCCAGGGAGTGGCCCGCGCGAGCCTGCCCGCTGCGCAGCGCAGCGGCTCGGCCTACCTCCTGATCAAGCAATCGGGCGAAGCCGTGGCGCTTCCGATGACCTTCGGCCAGGATGGCGGGAAGACATCCTCCCATCTTTCCGCGCGCGCCTCGGCGGTGGGGTCGGTTCTGGTCTTCAAGAAGACGGACTACGACTCGGCCACCTACACCATGACCGCCGACTCCGAGACGGGGATCGCCATCACGCTGAAGGCATCCAATCCACAGACCTGCGAACTGGGGACCACCTTCAAGTGGAAAGACGACGGCAAGCCCATCGCCGAGCCCAAGAACGGGTGGCTGGCCATCAAGGACTTCACGATGGTCCGCTACAACAACAAGTACATCATCTACATGACCTACACCCCCCAAGCAGGCGGATTCCTGGCCGCCTACATGGATCCGTTCTCCGAATTCTCCGACGCTGCCGCGGCCGGCCAGTACGTGATGCCCAACAAGCTGCCCGGAGTGGCCCCGGAACTCATGTACTTCACGCCCAAAAAGACCTGGATCTTCTCCACCCAATGGTGCGGCGGGGGCTTCTGCTACACCACCGGAAGCGATCCCACCAAGCCGACCACCTTCAACGCGACCACGCAATCCCTCCTGTCGGAGAACGTGACCGCCAACGCACCCATCGACCAGGTCCTGATCTGCGACGACGACAACTGCTACATCTTCTACGCCGACGACAAGGGCGGCATCTTCCGCGGCTCCATGCCCAAGGCGAACTTCCCCGGGAAGTTCACCGGCACCAAGCGGATCCTGCAGGAGGCCGACGCGGCCAAGCTCTTCGAGGCCGTGGAGGTCTACAAGCTCAAGGGCCAGAAGAAGTACCTGATGATCGTGGAATGCGGTTATCCGCGCTATTTCCGGGCCTTCACGGCCACCGACCTGGGCGGCACGTGGACTCCCATCGCCAACACGATCAACTCCGCCACTCCCTTCGCGGGCAAGGCCAATGTGACCAACGGCTGGTCCAACGACATCAGCCACGGCGAGATCGTCCGCACCGGCTACGACGAGTACCGCGAGATCGACCCCTGCAACCTGCAGATGATCTACCAGGGCCTTACCAGCGGTGGCGACTACAACAAGCTTCCCTACAAGCTGGGCCACATCACCCGGATTCCTTGAGGCGCGGACCGAGCTTCGCCACCGGAGGCCCCAGTGGCGGCGACGCTTCCCTTCCAGACGCAGACCCCTCCGACGGGGCCTGCGTTTCTTTGTCGAAAAAACCAAGGATCCGGACTCGTTCGCCCTGCGGCCATCGGCGCTGCCCGGTATCTTCTGGCAACAGACTGACTCCACCACCCGGGAGCGCCTAGACGAGTTGGACGATTTCCGACATCCACTTGCGGAAATCCCTCCCGAGGCCACCCGAGGTTCCATCATCACCCGGAGCCGACCATGATGTTGCCCGCAAGCAGCATGCGGAAATCCCTGTTCCCGACGGCCACTCTCGCCCTGGCCGCCCTTCTCTGCACCGGCGCCTTCGGCTGGTCCGTTTCCGGCACAGTGAAATCCGGGGGTTCCGCCCTCTCCGGTGTCACCGTGACCTTGAAGGATGCCTCTCCCGCGACGAGCGTGGTCACCGACGCCTCCGGCGCCTTCCAGATCGCCATCTCCAGCGTGGACATGGACCTGGAACGGAACCGGTCCATCCGGGGAAGGCTGGAAGGAAAGGAGCTTGTCCTCCAAGGCCCCGCCGACGGCCGCCTGCAGGCGTCGCTGGTGGACGCGTCCGGCAACCTCCTATGGAAGGCCGTCGGCGAGTCCGTCCGGGGAGAGGCTCGTCTGGACCTGGACTTCGCCCTGCGTCCAGGCGCGTTCTTCCTTCGCGTGCGCCACCAGGGCGGAAGCGATGTCCTTCCCGCGACCATGGGAGCCCAAGGCCTCCGGTTCCCCTCGCATCTTTCGGCGGGCAGGTCGCTTGCGGTGGGCTCGGTCCTGCAGTTCCAGAAGACCGGATACCGCGACACCTCCTACACCATGAAATCCGAATCCGAATCCGGGATCCAGATCGTCATGACGGCCTCGGAATCCGGATCGGGTTGTCCATTGCCCACCACGTTCAAGTGGAAGGACAACCCCTCCGGCCCCATCGCCACTCCCGGCAACGGCTGGACCTCCATCAAGGACTTCACCAGCGTCACCTACAACGGCCAGCACTACGTGTACATGAGCATGTACAAGGGCGGCTACGGATCTGCCACGATGGCCCCCTTCACGGAGTGGTCCCAGGCGGCCACCACCACGCAGACCAAGATGGGCACGTCCACCGTGGCTCCCGAAATCATCTACTTCGCCCCCAAGAGCCAATGGATCCTCTCCTACCAGTGGGGTCCAACCAAGTTTTCCTACGCCACCGCATCGAGCCCCACAGGCCCATTCTCCTTCGGGAAGACGCTCCTGACCGAAGACATCGTGAAGTCCAACACGGGCCCCATCGACCAGGTGGTCATCTGCGACGAAACGAAGTGCTACCTGTTCTACGCCGGCGACAACGGGAAGATCTACCGGGCCTCCATGCCCATCGGGAACTTCCCCGGCACCTTCAGCGGCTCGCAGCAGATCATGTCCGACACCCAGGCCAACCTCTTCGAGGCGGTGGAGGTGTACACCCTCAAGGGCCAGAACAAGTTCCTGATGATCGTCGAGGCCATGGGAAGCGGCGGACGCTTCTTCCGCGCCTTCACCGCCACCGACCTGGGCGGGAACTGGACTCCGGTGTCCGGAGCGAACACCGAGGCCTCCCCGTTCGCGGGCAAGCGCAACGTCACCTTCGGAACCAGCTGGACCAACGACATCAGCCACGGCGACCTGGTGCGCAACCACGACCAGACACGCACCGTGGACGCGTGCAACCTGCAGTTGCTCTACCAGGGATACAACCCCTCGTTCAGCGGAGCCTACGACGAGAAGCCGTACCGACTGGGGCTGCTGACCTTCGTGAAATGAGGTCGCCGGGGAGTGCCGCCCCCTGCGGCGCTCCAGAACGCCAGGTGAACGCGACAAGGGTTCAGGGGGGCATCTTCCCGTAGAGCGACTTGGGCAGCCTGCCGTAGGAAACGAACCCCGATTCGGGGTCCCGCTGGAGAGGCAAGCCTGCCAGTTCGCGGGACCACCGAACCAGATCGATCGTTCCCAAGCGCCCATCCGCAAGGACGGCTTCCAGGATGCCAGGAGAGCCCGATCGAACCACCGCGAAGGTGTATCGCGGGGAATTGGGCATCCGGAAGATCATGGAAGGCCCCGGCAATGGTTGGATCGAGCCCCCCGAACGATGCCGGAACCCCGCTCCAGCCAGACGATCGGACATCACCAGATGGAGCAGCAGAGGTCGATCCACACGCCCCTCCGCGAGGACACGCCGGAATTCGTCGCCCCCTCGATCGAAGCCTTCACGGGGCGGATGGTCCACATCGGCCACCTTGAGGACCAGGATGGTGTCCGATCCCACGGAAAACCAGAGGCCGCGATCGGTGCTTCCGCTCGTGGGTGCCTCGACGGCGGGAACGCCCGAAACCTTCGCCGATTCCACACCCGCGGAGACCGGCTCGATCCGGGCCGGAACCGGTCGTTGCGAATTCTGTCCACACGCCATGACGCCTCCCGCAGCGACGATCCCCCACCAACGTCCGTATGACAATCCGGACCGGATCAGCGGACCCATCCTCGGCCCACCAGGTCCACCACGGAATGGACGCCCGGCGCCAGCTCCCTGGAGGCGAGTCCATCCAGGATCCGGGCCAACCCGGGAGCGTAGGGAGCCTCTCCGAGGACGGTGGTTTCCAGCACCAGCTTCGCGGCTCCGTCCTGGATGGAAATCCGATGGTAGGCATGGCGTTCCAGATGCTCCGCCGGGATTCCCAGGTCGTCCTCCTGTACCCTCGGATCCCGCACGGAACGGACGTCCCGGCGATCCAGTCCCAGCGCATCGGCCAGTTCATAAGCGGTGCCCGGCGCCGAGGTCTTGGATGCCTGGTGGGATTCCACCAGGTCGATCAGGCAGTCCTGGAAGGCGATGCCGTGCGAAGAGACCATGGCCATGAACTTCAGGATCAGCAGGTTCACGTTGGGGCAGACCACGACGGGAATCGTCCAGTCGCGATCGAGCAAAGGATTTCCCGTGGCCAGTTCCACCAGAAGGGATCCTGCGGCTTCGCAGGTGGCCACCACGTCGTTCCACTCCCGCCCGGATCCGGCGTGGACCACGACGGAAGAAGGATCGGCGAGATTGTCGCGTCGGCTCCACGGCCGGACGCCGGCGATGCGGGGACCGGAAAGGTCCTGGAGAAGCTCCTTGGCCAGCTTGCCGGAGCCGACGACCAGGACGTTGTGGGCGGCTTGGGAAGTCATGCCGTCCAAGGTAACCCAAGGAAAACTTTCGGACCACCGCCCACGGCGGTGGATCCGAGGGTCAATTCTTCTCGTAGAACGTGAGGGACACCGAGCTTCCCGACACCGACGGCGAGGAGCTCAGGTACTTGTTCTCGTTGAGGTAGTTGTACGGCCCGGCCACCCGCGCCTCGAAGACCGGCACCAGTCCGTTGGCTCCGCAGTTTCGGATGATGATGTATTCGCCGTCGTTGGGCGCCAGGGTGTAGCGGGCGTCCAGGCCGCCCAACTGGTAGTCCGCGCCACCGTTGAGGATCTTGCCCGCGATCTTCCCGGTGGTGGTGCCGCCGGTGATGGGGATGATGTTCCGGCTGCCCCGCTTGCTCGCCCCGATGGAAATGGAGGATCCCAAGGCGACGTTCTCCGTGAACACGGTGGCTCCCTTCTGCCCCGTGAACGACACGCAGTCCCAGGTCTGGTTCACCACCCCGGCGGGATCCTTGATCTGCACCTGCTTGGCGGGATTGGTCACCCCCGAGATGTCGAAGACCTCCATCTTGATGGTCTTGGCCACGGTGTCCACCACCCGGGTGGCGGCGAACTTGCCGGTGTGCAGCCACGTGTACGAACTGGAATTGGGCGCCTCGAAGTCCAGGACCACGCGGGCGTTCCGCGTACCGATGGGCGCCACGCCGGCGTTGCGCATCAGGATGGGCGTGCTGCCCGCCTTGAGGATGACGATCTGCTCCACCTCGACGGACCCGTTGGAGAGGGTCAGGTCGTAGTCCAATCCACCCGAGACCACCGAGGCGGTGATCTTGTCTCCGGTCACGCTCCCGCCCTTGATGTCGTACTGGATGCGTTCGCCGAACTTGGTGAGCCCCACCTTGCGGATCGCGTCGATCTGGAGGGTGATGGTGAACACGGGCTTGCCCAGGGAAGGCGGCGGAATCCCCGCGGCCATGAAGCAGGGCCAGGAGGGATCGGGAACGATGGTGGCGTCCTCGGATCCGGCGGAGGTGGTGTCTTCCAGCACGACGGAAAGGCCCGACTGCTGCAGGCTTTCCAGCGCGAGCTTCCCGGTCCGGTAGCCGCTTTTCGTCACCACCAGCGTATCCACCGCGGCCGCCGCCGAGCGCGCGGAAGCGATGGCGCCGCCCCAACCTCCGATGCGACCTGCGACCGAGGTTCCCGACGAACCGAGAAAGCGGATCGTCCGTGTCGCCCCTTCCCCCTGGAACCGGCAGAGGAACACCCCCTGTCCCAACGCGGGTAGCGGCACCCTCCAGTTTCCGGCAGGCAGGATGCCGGAATAGACCACGGCCTTCTGTGTGCCGGCGGGATCCACCACCTGGATGTCCATGGGACCCGGCCGGGGCTGGTTCAGGAGGATGCTCCGACCGTCCGGATCCAGGGAAGCCCCGGAGGAGGGAAGCGTCGACCTCACCACCCCCGAAGCGGACAGGAGGAAGCGCCCTTCGGCGTCGGTGGTCGTGGATGCCGTGTGCGAAGCCAGTCCCACCTGGGCGCCGGCCACCGCGGAAGCATCCCGGCCGCTCTTGACCGTTCCGGAAACATCGACCTGCGCTTGGGCGAAGGTCCAGCCAACCAAGATCGGCAAAAGGCTTTTCGATACCATCTCTTCACCCCAAGGGCGGAAGAACCGAACAGGGGGTAAGCTATGGCTCTCGCCGGGATCCGATCGGCGGAAACACCGGTCGGTCGTTGGCGAATTGGTTACGCTACGGGACGAGGATCACCGGGAGGACTTTGGAATCCGAACCGGTGGAGATCACCGACGGCGAGGCCTTGGACGGCTGGCCGGCACCGGAGACCAGAGGTTCGCTGACGCCCACCACCACGCCGGTGGCGAAGTTCCGAGCGCCAACGCACTTCCCCCGAAACCGCAGCAAGGCATCCTTGCCCGGAACCCATTCCAGGACGATGAGTCGGAAATTATCCGCAATGGAGTTGGCCGCGACAGACGCCCTTTTCCTCGTGGCGTCGTCGCCGGGGTCTCCACGCGCCTGGATTATCCCGCCGTCCGCCCCTGGGCCAAGGCGTCGATTTCCGTTTCGGTGAGGAATCTGACACCGCCCTTGGCGAGATCGCCCAACGCCACCGGGCCGATCCGGATGCGGATCAGCTGGAGCACCGCCAGCCCGAAGACCTTGAGCATGCGCCGGATCTCGCGATTCTTCCCCTCCTCGAGCACGATCTCGAGCCAACTCGTCTTTCCGACCACCCGGAGGGTTCGAACGGAAATCGCCTGCAAGCGTTGGCCTTCGTCGATCACACCCATGGTCATCCGATCGATCATCGCCGGCTGGATGGCTCCATCGATCTGGACGTGGTAGGTTTTCCGGACGTGCCGCGCCGGATCCAGGATGGCGCTGGCCCAATGCGTGTCGTTGGTGAAGAGCAGCAGCCCTTCGCTGGCCATGTCCAGCCTTCCGACAGGCCCCACGTGGGGAATGCCCAACCCTTCCAGGCACCGGTACACCGTGGGGCGTCCCTCGGGATCGTGGGCCGTGGTGACCAATCCGCACGGCTTGTGGCACATCAGGTACACGGGCTTGGCGACCACCAGAGGCAGGCCGTCGATCGTGATCCGGTCGGATTCGGAAGTCAGCCACTCGGGGTCGCGCTCGATGCGGCCGTTCAGACCGACCATCCCCTGCGAAACCAAGCGCCTGGCCACGGCCAGCGAGGCGAAACCCGCCTTTTGGATCGATGCCGCAAGGCCTAGTTTCCTGGAGTGGTTCAAGCCCCGAAAAGTACTTCCGGTCGGCTCGCGCTACACCGCCTGGTAGAGGCTGTCGCGCTCCACGGGAATCCGGCCGCGTCCGCGGATGATGGATTCCAGCCGGGCGGTGGTCATCGCGGGATGCTGGTCCTCGGCACCGGCCATGGAATAGATCTTCGTGGTGTCGTCGACCGTTCCGTCCAGGTCGTCCACCCCCCAGTCCAGGGCCCGGGAAGCCAGATCGACGCCCAGCATCACCCAGTAGGCCTTCAGGTGCGGGATGTTGTCCAGAAACAGGCGGGCCACCGCGTAGTTGCGCAGATCCTCCTCCGGAGTCGCCTCCGGCAGATGCGACAGCGCGTTGTTCTCGTTTCGGTAACGCAGCGGAATGAAGGCCATGAAGCCTCCGGTGCGATCCTGCAGCTGGCGCAGGCGCTCCATGTGATCCACCCGGTGGCGGTATTCCTCCACGTGTCCGTAGAGCATGGTGGCGTTGGAGCGCAGTCCCAGCCCGTGGGCGATGCCGTGGATCTCCAGCCACTGGTGCGCGGGCGCCTTGCCCCCGGCGATCTTCCTGCGCACTTCGGGATCGAAGATCTCCGCCCCGCCGCCGGGAAGGCTCGCCAGACCGGCCGACTGGAGCCGACGCAGGGCTTCTTCCAGGGAAAGCCCGGACTTGCGGGCGAAAAACGAGATTTCCACGGCGGTGAAGGCCTTGACGTGGGCCGAAGGGTGGATCTCGTGGACCTTGCGGCACAGGGCCTCGCCGTAGTCCAAGCCGCGGTCGGGGTGGACGCCCCCGGTGATGTGGACCTCGGTGATGGTGCCGGGAGCCTTCTCGCGCAGGATCCGCTCGAACTCCTCCAGGTCGTGGTCCCAGGCTCCATCGGCGGGTCCCTGGTCGGCGGTGCGGGCGAAGGCGCAGAAACGGCAGGCGTACACGCACTTGTTGGTGGGCTCGAAGTGGATGTTGCGGTTGTAGAAGGCGCGCTCGCCGTGGAGCTTGCGACGGATTCCGTCCGCCGCTTCGCGAAGCCAGTCGGAGGGCGCGTTCCCGTAGAGCCAGATGGCCTGGTCGGCGGTGAGGCGATCCCCTCCCGCCAAGGCGGATTCGATGTCCTTGAGCATGGTCATTTGTCCGCCAACATGCAAATTCGCGGCCCGGTCGCCCGCCTCGCCTCCCGTCGCGGGATCCATCCCCACCCATGGAACGGAGGTTTGGGTGTATTTTTGGATCACTATGGCCTACGCTTGGCAACGCGTCCCAGCCCACAACGCCTTCGAGGCGGCCCGGAAACAACCCATCTCCTACGACTCGTGGGTGCTGGCCCTCTTCGAGGACCCCGACCGTCCCTCGGCGGCCCAGCCCAAGACCACCGCCTGGTTCGCCGATCCGGAAGAGGCCCTGTGCTTCCTGGAGGAACGCCTGATTCCCCTCTGGTACGCCCCCACCGAGATTGAGCCACGCGCTCGAGTGGCGGCGCAGCTGGCCAAGCTGCGTTCGGCGCGCAAGCTGAAGCTCAAGGACATCGAGGCCTGGCGCAAGGATTTCAACGCCATCACCCGGTCCAAGGGACAGATCCTCTGGCTGGGCACCTTCGACGACATGCATCGGGGAGAAACCTCGGCGGACGAACTGGCCCAGGACCTGGAATTCTGGCTCGAGGAAAACGGCGTGGAACCCCAGATGCTCAGCCTGGACGAGCCGCGCCACCACAAGCTCGTGGTGGATTTCCTGGTCCAGATCGGAGCCTGATCGGCGCAAAAGCCCCCGCAAGAGGGGGTGGGAGGCTATTTTTCCCCCTCCTTGAGCTTCCGGCGAGGTCCGCCGGAGATCCGGGAGAGGGGGAATCGGCATGGCGCGGATCGGCATCCTCGGAGCCACGGGTTACACCGGGGTCGAGATTTCCATGATTCTGGAGCGGCATCCGGACGTGGAGGTCGCCTTCATCTCCAGCGAGGCCAGCGCAGGTCTGGGCTTGGCATCGGTGTTCCCTCGTCTGGCGGGATGCCGCAAGGTGGGCGCTCTCACGCTCCGCAAAGCCGAGGAATGCGCCTCGGTTTCCGTGGACGCGGTCTTTTCCTGCCTGCCCCACGGCGCCTCGGCGGAGGCGTGCCTTCCCTTCGTGACCGGCGGCGCCCAGGTGGTGGACCTCTCCGCCGATTTCCGCCTTCGCGATCCGGAGGACTACCCCCGCTGGTATGGAAAGCCCCATCCCAAGCCGGAGAGCCTGGTCCAGGCCGTCTACTGCATCCCCGAGCTCCACCGTTCCCGACTTGCCGGACGGAAACTGGTCGCCTCGCCGGGCTGCTACCCCACCTCCGTGCTCCTTCCCCTGGTGCCCCTCCTGCGAGCGGGCGTGGTCGGAGCGGGTGCCATCGTGGCCGATTCCAAGTCCGGGGTCAGCGGCGCGGGTCGCAAGGCCAGCCTGGGCAACTCCTTCTGCGAGGTCAACGAATCGCTGTCCGCCTACAAGGTGGGCCACTCCCACCAGCATCTCGGCGAGCTGCGCCAGGAGATCGCCCCCTGGGGGGCCGCATCGCGCCTGGTCTTCTCGCCGCACCTGGTTCCCATGCAGCGGGGCATCCTCACCACCCTGTACGTGCCGCTGGCTTCCGGCGCCACCGCCGCCTCGGCCAGATCCGCACTTGCCGAGGCCTACCACGGCGAAGCCTTCGTGAAGGTCCTCTCCGAGAAGGACGGACTTCCCGCCACCGGCCACGTTTCCGGCTCCAACCGCGCCCACATCGGGGTCGCGGGGATCGCCGACGACTCGATGGCCATCGTGGTGTGCGCGATCGACAATCTCCTGAAGGGTGCGGCGGGGCAGGCGGTCCAGAACTGGAACGCCATGTCCGGACGGGACGAGACGCTGGGACTCGCTCCGTGACGACGCTCCCGGTGGTGGTCAAGATCGGCGGCTCCATGGCCGAAGACAGAAAATGTCTGGAAGAGCTCGCGGCCGACCTGGTGGCCTCCCACGCGACGGGCGCTCCCGTGGCGCTGGTCCACGGCGGCGGCAAGGACATCAACCGGAACCTCCAGTGGCTGGGGCAGGAACCCCGCTTCGTGGACGGCCTGCGCTTCACCGACGATGCCGCCATGGACATGGTGGAGATGACCCTTTCGGGCCGCGTCAACAAGCTCCTGGTACGGCTGGTCCTGCAGGCGAAAGGACGCGCCGCGGGGATCTCCGGAGTGGACGGCGGGATGTTTTCCGCCACGCCGCTGCGCGAGGACGGCGCCCTGGGCCGGGTGGGAAGCGTGACCTCCTGCGATCCTTCGCTGGTGCGCACCCTGTGGGCGGGCGGATATCTTCCGGTGGTGTCGCCGGTGAGCCTGGGCCCGGACGGCCACTCCTGGAACGTCAACGCCGACGACGCCGCCGCGGCTTTGGCCAAGGCCCTGGGAGCCCGGAGTCTGGTGTACATCTCGGATGTCCCCGGCGTCCTGGACGAGCGCAAGGAACGAATTGCGTCCCTGATTCCCTCCCAGATCGAGGATCTGATCGCGCGGGGCGTGGCCCAGGGCGGCATGATCCCCAAGCTGCGCGGTTGCGCGGCCACGGTGGCCGCGGGCGTGGGGACGGTCATGATCGCGGGTTGGTCTGGCCCCGGATCGCTCGGACGGATCCTGGCGGGAACCCAGGGGACCCTCATCCGGCCCGCGGGAACCACAACGCAGGAACGGCGCTCGTGAAGATCGTCTTCCTGGGCACTCCCGCCATCGCGGCCACCTGCCTGGAAGCGATCCACCAAAGCGGTCGCCACCGGATCCTGGCGGTGGGCACCCATCCCGACCGCCCCCAGAAGCGGGGCCTGCACCTTCTGCCCACCGCGGTGAAGGAGACCGCCTTGCGCCTGGGTCTTCCCGTGGTGGAGGTCCCCGACGCCAAGGACCCGGCCTTCGCCAAGGCCCTGCGGAGCCTCGATGCGGACCTCCTGGTGGTGGTCGCCTTCGTGATCCTGCCTCCGGAAGTCCTGGCCTCCACCCGCCTGGGCGCGGTGAACCTGCACGGATCCCTCCTGCCCCGCTGGCGGGGCGCGGCCCCCGTCCAGCGCTCGGTGGAAGCCGGCGAGACCGTGACCGGCGCCACCGTGTTCCGCCTGGACTCCGGCGTGGACACCGGCGGGATCGTCGCGACACAATCCGTCCAGGTGGGACCCGACGAAACCTCCGGCGAGGTCCTGGGAAGAATGGCCGCCCTGGGCGGCGATCTCCTGCTGAAGGCGCTGGACCACCTGGAGAGCCATCCGGACGACCGCGGTCTCGCGCAGGACCCGGCCTTGGTCTGCAAGGCGCCCAAGCTGTTCCCCGAGGAGGGCCGGATCGACTGGAGCCTTCCCGCGCGGCGCATCCACGACAAGATCCGCGCCTTCAATCCCGCACCGGGCGCCTGGACCCGTCCCGACGGCAAGCTCCTGAAGATCTGGAAGACGCACGTGTTGACGGATTCCGTTCAAGCCCCGGCAGGCCAGGCCGTGCGGATCGCCGACGGGCGCGTGGTGGCCGGATGCGCCGAGGGCGCGCTGGAGCTGGTGGAGGTGCAACCCGAAGGCCGCGCGCGCCAGGCCGGCCGCGACTGGTTCAACGGACTGCGCTCCCCTGGCCCGGTTCCCCTTTCATGAACGGGATCCTTCCCGGTTACGACAGCCGCCGCAGCGCTCTGGTGGCCCTGCTGGCCTTCGAGCGCAACGGTTACGCCGTTGCGGAAACCCTCTCCCGCCACGGCAGGATGGACCCCCGCGACCACGGCCTGGCCCTGGAGATCGCCACCACCACGATCCGGAACCTTTCCCTTCTGGACCACTTCCTGGAACCGTTCCTGCGCGGGCCAACCTCCAACGACCTGTTGTGGGTCCTGCGCCTGACCTTGGCGCAGATCCACCTGCTTTCGCGGATTCCCGTGCACGCCGCCGTGGACCTGGGCGTGGAGCTCGCCCGCGAGGCCGGCGGGCAGGGCGCATCGCGCTTCGCCAACGCGGTGCTGCGCCGCGCCGCCTACCGGGCCCCGGACCCGCCCCAAGGCGACGACGCGAAGAGCCTGTCCATCCGCTACTCGCACCCCACCTGGCTGGTGGAGCGCTGGCTTCAACGGCACGGCGGGGAATCCACCTGCGCCATGCTCCAGGCGGGATCCGAGGAACCCGTCCTGTGGGTGCGCGTGCGGCCGGGCACCACCGACCTCCCTTGGCGCGCGGAAGAGGTCCTGGACACCGCCCACGATGGACTGTTCGTGCGTCCCGCCCTCTCCCGCGAAGCGGTGCTTTCGCATCCATCCTTCCCTTCCGGGCGGATCGCCTTGCAGGACCCATCCTCCGGCGCGGTGGCCCTGGCCTTGTCCGGACACCTGCCCGTCGGCGGGACGCTCGCCGACCTGTGCGCCGCCCCGGGTGGCAAACTCGCCTGCCTCCACGATCTGGGCCTCCTGGAAGGCCGCGTGGCGGTGGCCCTGGACAGCTCCCACCAGCGCCAGCGCCGCACGTTGGACGGATTCCGTCAACGAGGGATCGCCGGTCTGGTGGCCGCCTCCGACGGCCGCTTCCCGCCCCTGCGGGAAGGCTCGCTCGACGCTGTGCTCCTGGACGCTCCCTGCTCCAACCTTGGCGTTCTGGGACGGAGGCCGGAAGCCCGTTGGCGCGCCACGCCCGGATCCGCCCGCCACCAGGGCAAGCTCCAGTCCGAACTCCTGAGCGCGGGAGTCTCGCTTCTGAAACCCGGCGGAGTGGCGGTCTATTCCGTGTGCTCCACGGAGGAGGAGGAGTGCGACGCGGTGGTGGAGACGGTGTCCGACCGGGTGGAGATCCTGGAACGCGACCTCCACCTTCCCGGCGCGCGGGGATGGGACGGATTCTTCCGCGCCACCCTTCGCCGCCGCTAGTCCGGACGCGTATCTTCCAGCGCCTATGCGCCACTGGCTCCTGAAGTCCGAACCCGACGCCTATTCCTGGGACATGCTGGTCCGCGAGAAGACCGGACGCTGGGACGGGGTACGCAACTACATGGCCCGCAACAACCTGAGGGCCATGTCCGTGGGCGACCCGGCCCTGTTCTACCACTCGGTCCAGGAGAAGGCCGTGGTCGGGATCTGTCAGATCTCCCGGACCGCCTACCCCGATCCCACCGCCGAAGCCGGGGATTGGTCGTGCGTGGAGGTGGAACCCGTCCGGCGCCTGGACCACCCCGTCACGCTGGAGAGCATCAAGGCCGAACCCGCCCTGGCCCGGATCGCCATGCTCAAGTACAACCGGCTCTCCGTGGTGCCGCTGGCTCCGGAGGAGTTCCAGCGCATCGTGGAGATGGGCGGGGATCGACCATTCCGCCCATTGATATCAGGGCAATAGTCCGATCTCGAGGATTTCCATCGAACCTGCGCGCCCCTTGCAAGCTTGCGTGGGAGAGCCACAGTTCACCCGGATCACCAGATCGCTCGAAGCTGCCAGAATTTGAGCGAATACCGTGGAATCCATTGGAGGCGGGGCTCCTAGGGACTGCGCCCGCTCCGCGGCCATGATCCATTGGAATTGGGAAGGGAAGATCTTCGGCTCTCTCCTCCCTTGGAGGGGAATTTCATACCCTGGCACCCATCCGCGCGCGTAAGCGGAGTCCCAAGCCGGATGTTTCGGGGCTCGCAGGGTGACCAACGCCTTGTTGTTGACGAGGTTCAGGGAAAGTGAAACGCCCTTGGCCCCCACCAGCGAGGTAGGGATGAGAAAGGTCGCCTGTTGGGCGGAATCGGTGAGGAAGGTCCACCCCAACCGAAGGACCGACTGTCCGAAGACCTCGCTTTGGACGATGGAAGCGGACACGTCATCCTTTCGTCTGTAGCTCTCGATCCACCAGTAGGAATCCGCAAGGACATTGTATCCGTCCCACACTCTCGCACCGAAGGAGATCGAATCGTCCCACCGGTAGACCCGTGGGGGCAGATCAATGGAATCCGGCAGACCGACAGTCTGCGTGATTCCGCTGTGGGTATCCTCGGACGCCAGGTTCAGGCTGGCGTTCACGAGCACCCGCCGACGCGTTGACAGCCGAGGGATGAGGAAGGTTCGTGCCTGGCCCATCCCTACGCAGTTTGGGACATCCCAGCGAACACCCGGCTCCAAGCAGGCGGACCCACCGGGGGTGGTCGCCTCGGCGGACGGTCCTTGGACCTGGACTTCCACGAATCGAGGCGAGGCCCGCAGCACGCCAAGATGGATCTGGCCGGGGATCGACCTTTCCAAGATGGTCTTGGATGTGTCGCCCTCCTCATCAACGGCTTCCAGGATGATCGAGTCGGTGCCGGGCCGCATCGGGTCGAGGTCGAACAAGGTATCGAGCGCTCCCGGCCCCACCCGATGCCAACGCCGTTGCAACCGCAACCGCTTGGCGGCAAACGCCACCGAATCGCCACCGGCAGGCGGAAGAACCATCCGTATTCGCCGATTCGAGTCGATCACTTCCGCCTGGAGGATCCGTGGGACGGATTTTGCAGGAACATTCAATCCCAACCAGCTCACGTAGAAACGCCCTTTCCGCGTGGAGGCGGTACAGACGATGGATTTCGGACTCGGCCACAGTCCCGGTCCGAATTCCTTTCGATGCGGAAGTTTGATGGCCAGTGAATCTCCGGTGCCCAGATGTTTGCCTTCCATGCTCCAGCGAAACGCCACAACCGGATCAGCTGCCGAATCCACCAAGGGATTGCGGAATGCCGCGACGACGGCATTCGAATCCCCCAGGACGACCCGGCGTGAGAAGCGGAGATAAAGCCAAGGCTCCAATGGAAGGGAACTCGAATTCGGATCGAATCCATCCTTGCGCTGCCAATCGGATGAATCGGCCCCAGCCAGGCATTCAGCCGCTACCGAAGCGAGACCGGAAGCAAGGAACTGGATAGAACTACCGCCTGGTTCGACCGAAAGTTCCTGGTCGCATCCCGCAACAAGGATGACCACCCCGACGACCACGCTCACACTCCAGAGGCGGGACGCGGTCGTTCCAGAGCAATTGCGGCTTGAAGAAAAGGTCACGTGGATGATCCCGTTGCGATGGCACTTGATGAACAAAGGTTAGAATGTGGATCATTCTAACCTCGCCTTCGCCGAAGCGGTCATTCATTCTGAATGGCTACGTTTTCTGGGGGGAAAACAATGAGGATCGTGGAGATGGGCGACGGGTCCTGAACCCGGAGGCAGCCCTCCGGCTGGTTGGTCAGTTGTTGTCTTCGTAGAGGGGAAGCCGATCCACCAGGATGCGGTCCACCAGGGCGAGCCGATCCACGCCGCCGCCATCCGGGCAGATCTGGCGGAACCCCAGGTCCCAATCCACCATGCGACCGTCGGCGAACCGGATCTGGCGACTGTAGAAGAGGGAGTTCAGCACGGGCAGGTCGTAGGGGCCGGGAATCGCCCGGATCATGGCCGGGGCCGCCGCGACCCAATCCGTGGTCGGCTTCGGTGATTCCACCTGGCACAGCCCCTGGGGAAGGAGGCGCATCGCGGGCAGATCCAGGATCCGCTGGATGGAGTCGCGCAGGATGGAGCCGATCACGATGGTCTCCTGGTGCGTGGACGAAGTGAACTGCGGCGGCGGCAACCGCACGATCACCATGGAGGTGTCGGGACCCGTCGCAGGCTCCGTGGCGGCTTCCACGACGACCGGAGCCGGAAGGATCTGGATCTGCAGCGGATACGTGGTGGTCCGGCGCAACGTTCCATCCATGGTCAGCTCGTAGACCACTTCGGCGCTGTCGGCCCGCAGGATGTTCAGCCGATACATGCTCGCGGAAGAATCCGAGGCTGGGACCACGATTCCCGGCAACTCGAAATAGGACCCGCTGGACGGGTCGTACACGCGGTGGGGGCCGTTGTATTTGGTGGGCACGAACAGGACATGCCTGGCCTCCCCGCAAGCGATCATGGTGCGCAGTCCGGGGCGGACCGGAGTGAACTGGACCAGACCCGAATTCATGGTGAACATGTCCGTTTCCACCACCTGCGGCGGGGCATTGCAGTCGTAGCGGGTGGCGATGTACACGCCCCGCGCATCGCGCCAGGCTCCCAGCACGGGCAGCTTCTCCATCTGGTCGTAGTTCGCGGGAGCCGGGATGGGCGCCACAGGCACGGTGTCCACCTGGGGTGGCTGCACGCACCCCTTGGCGGGAAAGAAGGTCTGTCCGCCCGAGGCGTCCAGGAGGGTCACCGGAGAACAGGGGTTCCAGCGCACGAAGTACCAGGCGGTCACTTCCGGCGGGGGCAGGTAATGGGTGGCTTCCCGGATGCTGGGCACGGTCAGCGAACGGCTGGCACCGAACTTCAGGACATTGGTTGCGCCGGGAACCAAGCCGATCAGCGGAACCTGGCTGGTCACCACCGCCAGGATGTGGATCCCGCTGTCGCTGCGGTACGAGGAAAGGATGGGCAAGTGGTTCAGCGCCGTGTCCAGACCGACCTCCAGCCGCCGATGGGCGGTGTCCACGGGAGGCCCGGCCAGCACGATCGAATCGCCGGGAGTGTAGAGGGTCACGGGTCCGGTGGCGGTCCAGGGGATGAACTTGGTGCGTTCCCGGTAGTCCGTGGCGCAGACCCTGCCGGAATCCGTCTTGGTTCCCAGCACGAGGTAGGGCGGGATGTAGAGGATCAGCGCCGAGCGCGCGAGGGCGGATCCCCGGGAGTTCAATCCATAGGAGCGATCGACGAAGGTGACGTAGGGGGTGATGCAGGGTTCCTGGAGACCCGACACCAGATAGATGCCATCGGCGGTGCGCCAGGCCTTCACCGGCTTCCAGCTCGGCGTGTTCTCGCCCCAATCCAGCAGGAGGGTGTCGACTCCGTTGGAGCGGTCGGCATCGTCCAGGACGATGCGCACGCGGACGGAACCTGTCGCGCGCCGCAGATGCACCACCGCGTCCACCGTGCGGCCGGGCAGGATCCGCACCACGGCCTCGCCGTAGAGCTGGATCTGCTGGCTCGCATCGTAGAAGGCGACCTTCACCGTCCAATCGCCGGAGGCGAGATCGGACAGCTCGACGAGCTCTCCCAGGCCACCCACCGCGGCATGGAGGGGAAACCCGGCGCGTTCGGCTTCCACGCGCACGGAGTCCACGACGACGGGGAAGGCCGCGAGGTCGGCCGCGGCGAGCCGGAAGGACAGGCCGCCGGCTCCTTCCTGGGCGAGGGAACTGGTTGGATCCTCGGTGCGAAGCTTCTGGTCGCACCCGGACAGTCCCAGCGACAATGCCGCCAGGGCCAAGGGAAGAACGTTGCGGAGGGAAGACATGAGGGCACTCCAGGGAGGAGAGGATTCGTGGATGGGATCGGACCGGTCCATGGATCCAAGAATACCCCGCGGCCTCCCTGCGGGGATCCGCCGCGCACGCCTTCGGGGCGATTCCGTACTCCCCCCGGGAACGCCGGGCCTCAGGCCACGGACAGCTCCCCGCGCCGACGCAGCTGGTGGACCACCTGTCGATCCACCACCCGGTGGTGTTCGTGCAGCCAGGGCATCACGTCGCGGCGCAGCACGCTGGCGGCGTGGAATCCACACCGATCCTCGCGCAGATGATGGAGGACCTGGCCCAGGTCGCGCAGGAACTTCCGGTGTCCCTGGCGGTTGATTTCCAAGGCAGGGCAATCGCAGCTTGCCATCGCTTCCTCTTCGCCGGCGAACAACTCCACGGCCTGGGTCCCCGCGGAACGGAATGCATCGAGGATTTCCCTCTCCTCCCGGGCATGGACCAAACGATCTCCCAACGCCATCAGAGCGCGGCGCAAGGACTGGTAGCGATCTTCGATTTCAAGGATGTCGGGTGATTCAGTCATGGGGAATGATTGAACCCTTTTTCTCCTTTGGAGTCAACGACTTAGCCGGCGTTCCAGGATCTTCCCATGGGCGAGCGGCCATTCGCGTCGCTTCGGTCCGCAAAGAGCGATGCGGATCGGCGAGAACAATGGGCGGCGACGGAATTCAGGGACGGCGGCGATCGAGGAAGCGCTGGAGATGCCCTCGGCTGTCCACCCACAGAGCCTGGATGTTTTCGAGGAACTCGCGTCCCCCTTCGGTCCCGTTCTGGAGCGACCACGCCTCCAGTTTGGCCGCCTCCGAGGCCAAGGCGGGAAGCCCCGCGTTGGCGCACGCCCCCTTCATGGTATGGGCCGTTTCCGACACCAACCCCAGGGCGCGGACCTCCAATCGCTCTTCCAGCTGCTGGATCCAGCGGGGAATCTCCACGAGGAGCATGTGGACCGTGGCATAGGCGATCTCCGCATCCCCCAGGACCCGCCCCATCAGACTGACCTCGTCGAACAGCGAATCCAACCCTCCGGCGGACAACTCGGAGTCCGAACCGCGCAGGGCCGGAAGCTGGATGCGAGGAACCCAGCGCTGCACCTTCTGGCGCAACTGCACGGGATCGAACGGCTTGGAGAGGTAGTCGTCCATCCCCGCCTGGAGACAACGCTCGCGGTCGCCGCTGAGGGCGTGTGCGGTCATGGCCACCACGGGAACCGACGGATCGACGCAATCGTCCCCGTCGCGCAGATGCCGGGTGGCCTCGAAGCCATCCATCACCGGCATCTGGCAATCCATGAACACGATGTCGTAGGCATGCACGGCGAGCAGGCCAAGCGCTTCCCGACCATCGGCGGCCAGATCCACAACGAGTCCGAGAGATTCCAGGTTCTTGCGTGCGACGATCTGGTTGACGACGTTGTCCTCCGCCACCAGGGCGCGGAATTGGCCGCCTCCCGAGGCCACGGCGGCGCCCCCCGTGGGATCGGCGAAATCGGAGGCCATGCCAGCGAGCATTTCCAGGCTACCGTCGGGAAGACCGGAAGGATCGGGGGTCCCAACGCCTCCCGGCTCGACCATACGGACTTCCACCATGAACCGTGAACCCTTTCCGAACTCGCTCTCCACGCGGATGTCGCCTCCCATCATCCGGGCGAGCCGACGGGAGATCACCAATCCAAGTCCCGTACCCCCGTATTTGCGCGAAAGGCCCGAATCCACCTGGGTGAAGGGCTGGAACAACCGCGCGAGCTTCTCGGGGGGGATCCCGATCCCCGTGTCCGAAACGATCGCCTCGAACACCCACCCGGAGTCCTCCCGCCGTGCCCGGGCCTCGAACTTCACCCACCCCCGATCGGTGAACTTCACCGCGTTGCCCACCAGATTCGACAGAATCTGCCGCAGCCTGGCGGCGTCCCCGCGCAGGCAGCGAGGCAGGGCGGGATCGATCCAGCAGGTGAACAGCACCCCTTTTTCGCTCGCGCGCAACGACAGGAGTTCAGCCACCTTGCGGACCTCGTCCTCCGGGTGGAAATCCACCGCGTCCAGCTCCATCCGCCCCGCCTCGATCTTGGACACGTCCAGGATGTCGTTGAGAAGCGCCAGGAGCGTCCGGCCGCTGGAACGCACCAGGCGGATGTAACGGCGCTGTTCGGGAGTCAAGGTCGATTCCAGGAGCAGATCCGCCATCCCCAGGATTCCGTTGAGAGGCGTGCGGATCTCGTGGCTCATGCTCGCCAAAAACTCCGATTTCACCGCGCTGGTGCGGACGGCCTCCTCGGCCCTCTCCTTGGAAGCCTCCAGGATCTCCTGCAACCTCGCCTCGGAGGCCCGACAGCGACGGCGCAGGAAGAGTTGGGTTCCCACTCCGCCCAGGAGGCATCCGCCCAGGAAGAGGGCCACCATCAGGATCGGATTGTTCACCCGGGGATTTTCTCACCTCCGATGGATGCCGCGCCACATCCGCGAGATTAGACTTCCCCATTCGCAGGCACGGAGGAACGACCGATGGTGGACAGGATGGCACCCCTGGTGGGGGTGGTGATGGGATCGCGAAGCGATTGGGAGACGATGCGCCAGGCCACCCTGATGCTCCGTGGTCTGGGGATTCCCTACGAAGCGAAGGTGGTTTCCGCCCACCGGACACCGGATCTCCTGGCCGAATATGCCAAGACCGCTCGTCAAAGGGGCCTCCGGATGATCATCGCCGGCGCCGGGGGCGCGGCCCATCTCCCCGGCATGCTCGCCGCCTTCGGCCCGGTTCCGGTGCTGGGTGTCCCGGTCCAGTCGAAAGCCCTTTCCGGAGTGGACTCCCTCCATTCCATCGTCCAGATGCCCAAGGGCGTCCCCGTGGCCACCTTCGCGATCGGACCGGCCGGAGCCGCCAACGCGGCCCTGTTCGCCGCCGCCGTGCTCGCCCACGACCTTCCTTCCGTCCGGGAGGCCCTGGACCAGTTTCGGGCCGACCAGACCCGCACCGTGTTGGAAGACGCCCCCCTCGAGGAGGACCCGTCGTGAGTCCACTGCCCCCCGGAGCGATCCTGGGAATCCTGGGCGGAGGCCAACTGGGGCGGTACATGGCCCTGGTTGCCCAGCAGCGAGGTTATCGCGTGGCCGTCCTGGATCCGCAGGAGGATGCTCCCGCCCATCAGGTGGCCCACCATCGGATCGTGGCCGCCTACGACGACCCGCAGGCATTGGATCGGCTGGCTGGAATCTGCCATGCCGTGACCTTCGAATTCGAAAACGTCCCCGCCCGATCGCTGGAACCGTTCCAGAAGGCCGGAGTCCGGATCCATCCCGGTGCCAGGGCCCTGGCCATCTGCCAGGATCGCATCCAGGAAAAGACCACGGTGAACGCCTGCGGCATCGAGACGGCAAGATGGGCCCCCATCCGAGCCCAAGCCGATCTGGCCCAAGCCTTGGGGAAGTTCGGTGGAACCGGAATCCTCAAGACCGCCCGCTCCGGCTACGACGGCAAGGGCCAAGCGAAGGTCGACGGCTTTGCGGACGCGATGGATGCTTGGAAGGGAATGAACGGCGTGGATTGCGTCCTGGAGGAGATCGTCCCCTTCGCCATGGAATGCTCGGTTTTGGCCGCCCGCGACGTGGAAGGCAATTGCTTCACCCATCCGGTCTGCGAGAACATGCACTCCCGCCACATCCTGGATGTGACCGTCAGCCCCGCCAGGGTCCGCGAGTCGGCGGCTCGCGCCATGCGCTCCCGCACCGCGCGCATCGCCCAGGAACTGGACTACGTGGGACATCTGGCGGTGGAGTTCTTCGTGCTTCCCGACGGCGAGGTCCTGGTCAACGAGATCGCCCCGCGCCCCCACAATTCCGGCCACCTCACCATCGACACCGCCATGGCCAGCCAGTTCGAGGAACACGTCCGGTGCGTCACCGGTTGGCCGGTCCTCCCCTACGACCTCAACGTCCAGGCCGCGGCCATGGCCAACCTCCTCGGCGACGCCTGGGAGGGCGGAGAACCTCGATGGGAACGGCTGGCCGAATTCCCCGAGGTGCGCCTCCATCTGTATGGGAAGGCCCAAGCCCGACCCGGCCGGAAGATGGGCCACATCACCGGCTGGGCAACCTCCGCCGACGAGGCGGAACGCCTGGTCCGGGCCGCCCGCGAGGCGATCCGCCCCTGAGGACGCGTGGATGCACTTCCCGCGGGCTTCCGAGGGAATCGCCCTATCGCGACATGCCTGTCAGAAGGTGCCAGGCTTTGCGATAGCGCTCCAGCCGCCCCAGATCGGACGTGGTGACCTGGCTGAGACGCCGCACATCCAGGTTCGATTCCAGGTCGGCGAGCTTCACGCGCCGGGAAAGGGGGTGCTTCGAGGCCCGCTCGATGGAATCCTCGTAGGATTCCCCATCGCGACGGGTGAGGGCATCCACCGCATCGACCACAGCGGAGGAAAACCCCTGCTCCCGCAGATCCTTGCAGGTGACGGCGGAATCCTCCACCACATCGTGCAGGGCGGCCACGGTGGCCGCTTCCAGGTCGTCGCGGCAGGCGCTGACGACTTGCAGGATGTGCAAAAGGTAGGGCTTTCCAGCTCGGTCGGTGGCGCCGGCGTGCACCTGCACGGCAAGGCGCAAGGCTCGATCCAAGGGGTGTTCGGGGGAATCCATCCGCAGTCGCTTGGTGTCGGATTGCATGGGCGGGAAATGTACCTCCGCACAAGCGACTACGATTGCTCTTGACATCTTCACTCGAGCCGGGTAACTTATTCCTACGTTTCCTGTATGCGGGATATGATTAGGAGGATTTCATGGCAACCTACGACGACAACAGCCTTTCCATCGGCAAGACCCCACTGGTCCGTCTGAACCGGATCGTTCCGGCCGGAAGCCGCGTGTACGCCAAGATCGAGGGTCGAAACCCGGCCTATTCCGTCAAGTGCCGCGTCGGCGCATCCCTGATCTGGGATGCCGAACAGCGCGGGCTCCTCCGGCGGGGCATGGAGATCGTGGAGCCCACTTCCGGCAACACGGGGATCGCCCTGGCCTTCGTGGCGGCATCCCGCGGATACCCTCTCACCATCGTGATGCCGGAAACCATGTCCATCGAACGACGCAAGATCCTCAAGGCCCTGGGCGCGCGGATCGTGCTCACCGAAGGGCCCAAGGGCATGAAGGGCGCGATCCTCAAGGCGGAGGAGATCGCCGGCAGCGATCCGGGACGGTATTTCATGCCCCAGCAGTTCGAGAACCCGGCCAATCCGGAAATCCACGCGAAGACCACCGGACCGGAGATCTGGGACGACTTGGACGGCAAATTGGATGTGCTGGTGGCGGGCGTGGGCACGGGCGGCACCATCACGGGCATCTCGCGGTACTTCAAGCAGGTCCGCGGGAAACAGATCCTGTCGGTGGCCGTCGAGCCGGCGGAAAGCCCCGTCATCACGCAGTTCCGCGCCGGACAGGAGATCAAGCCGGGGCCGCACAAGATCCAGGGCATCGGGGCCGGATTCGTCCCCAAGACCCTGGACACCACGATCCTCGACCGGGTGGAACTGGTGAGTTCCGCCGAGGCCATCGAATTCAGCCGACGTCTCACCGCCGAGGAAGGAATCCTGTCCGGAATCTCCAGCGGAGCGGCCGCCCTGGCCGCATCGCGCCTGGCGGCGGACCCGGCCTTCGCGGGAAAGACCATCGTGGTGATCCTTCCGGATTCCGGCGAGCGCTATCTCAGTGGCGCCCTGTTCGAAGGAGCCTTCGAGGGGATCGAAACCGCCGGAGCCGGCGCGATCCTCTGATCTCGACAACCGAGACCGCGTCCTTCCAAAGCCCGTCCGACCAGGACGGGCTTTCTGTTTGCCGCTCGAGTCGTTGCGATCCTACGGGTACCTGGCCTTGGGAAGCTCGAAGTGGGGACCATCGATGAACGCGCGCTTGCCCTGCTGGCGGCAGGTTTCCACATAGGCGGCCACCAGGTGTTCCGGCGAATCCGTGGAATCGGTGAAGGCCACGTCCCAGGACCCGCCCCAGCGGATGGGCACCTGGAATTCCCTGGCGGCCATCCGCACGGCATCGGCGATCACGTAGATGGGCTCCCACTCCCACCGGAGCTTCCCGTTGATGTACGGCACCAGATCCACCGCATGCCCGGTGATATGGCGGGATTCCATGGTCTTGGAGGCGCCCGCGGCGACCAGCCTCTTCTGCTCTTCCAGGGTCCGGATTCCGTCGTGGACCGAGAAGTCCTGGGCCGTGAGTTCGATGGCACGGTGGACGACACGTACCAGATCGGCGTGGACGCCTTGGAGTTCCTTCCTGGATGCTGCACCTAGGACGAATTTCGGCATCGGATCCCCTTTTTCTATCGCGTGGTTTGTCGCGGGCGCTTGCCGCCCTGTTCGCGGTCGCATGGAATGTAGGAACCGGGCAATCACCCACCCCGCAGCTTGCTGCGGGGTATTTTCCTGGCCAGCGGTTTCGGGTCACGCAGGGCAACCGGATCGAAACGTCAGGTACCTACCATTTCCCACCATGGTCCTTTCCGCCCTCCTGGCCCTCTCGCTGTCCGCCAAGCCATCTCCCGCCCCCCGGTACGTGTTCCTGTTCGTCGGCGACGGCATGGGCATTGCCCAAGTGTCCCTCGCCGAAGCCTATCGGGCGAGCATCCAGGGCGATTCGGTCGGGTTCGCACCCACGCGATTTTCCCGATTCCCGATCGTCTCCCTGGCCACCACCCACTGCGCGACCCGTCGCATCACGGAATCCGCGGCGGCGGCCACCGCCCTGGCCACCGGATCCAAGGCCGGCGAGGGAGGCCTGGGCCTGGACGTCGAAGGCAGGATACAACAGAATCTGACCGAGCTGGCCGCCGAGGCGGGAATGGCCACGGGAGTGGCCACCACGGTATCGGTGGACCACGCCACCCCGGCGGGATTCTACGCCCACGTCGCCAACCGCGGCGATTTCGGCCAGATCCGGCGCCAAGCCGCGGTCTCGCGCCTGGACTTCCTGGGCGGCGCCCCCTTCCTGGCGCCGGATTCCGTCGAACCGGCACCCAAAACCGGCTGGGACACGGTGCGCGGCCGCTCCGCCCTGGCCGCGCGAACCACGCCGCATGTCCTCGCCATCCCCTCGGGAAAGGCGCGTCCCTCGCTTCCCTGGGCCCTGGACCGCTCTCCCGACGACACCTCCCTGGGGCTCGCCGACCTCGTGCGCGAAGGCGCGCGCATCCTGGAGAAGTCCTCGCCCAAGGGGTTCTTCCTGATGGCCGAAGCGGGAAAGATCGACTGGGCCTGCCACCGCAACGACGCCCGCACCATGGTCGGGGAGGTGTGGGACCTGGATGCGGCCGTCGGCGAGGCCATGTCCTTCGCCGAGCGCCATCCGGGACAGGTTCTGATCGTGGTGGTCGCCGACCACGAAACCGGCGGTCTTTCGCTGGGCTCCGGACCCACCGGATACTGGACGGATTTTGGCCTGTTGCGCCACCAGACGCGAAGCCAGGAAGCCATGGAGGATTCGCTCGCGCTGATCCTGGCTGGACAGGGTTGGTCCGAGGCCTCGATCTTCTCGCGATTGGCGGAGTGGACCGGACTGGGGCGCGCCAAGGGACTGGCCCTGGGAAGCGCCGATTCCGCATCGCTCCGGGAGGCCCTGGGCCGGTCCAGGACGCGCACCAAGGCCGCCGCCCTGGCGTCCACGGCCACCAGGCTCCTCTCCGCCAAGGCCGGCGTGGGTTGGACCAGCGGCGCCCACACCGCCAGCCCCGTCCCGGTCTACGCCTGGGGATCGGGATCGGAAGCCTTCCAGGGAAGACTGGACAACACGCGGATCCAGCAGATCCTGTCCGAACGGGTCGCACCCCGGAAATGAACCCGACTCCTCAGCTCGATCTCGCCCATTCCCGGTAGCGGGCGGGAGTCATGCCTCCCCGCTCCCGGAACAACCGCACGAAGCTGGGCACGTCGCTCCAACCGGAAGCCTGGCAAGCGTCGGCAAGACTCGCTCCCCCTTCCAGGAGTTCGCGCGCCTTCTCCAGTCGGCGTTCCTGGATCCATCGCCGAGGGCTGGTTCCCAGAGCGTCCCGGAAGCGTCGCTCCAGCGTGCGCATCCCCACCCCCGATTCCTTGGCCAATCCGGCCAGGTCCCACGGAGCGCCGGGATCCGCGCCGATCCGCCGCACCACCGAAGCCAGGACGGGATCCGGCAGGACGGGCAGCGGCCTCGTGCCCAGCCAAGGGAGCTGGTTTTCCCTGGAAGGATCCACCTGGAGGATCCTGGCCACCTGCAGCGCCACCGCCCGACCGGCAGCCCGCCCGACCAGGAAGAGCCCCAGGTCCACGAAGGCGGTGTAGCCGCCCGCACTGACCACGTCTCCGTGGTCCAGAAGGATGCGCTCCATGGAAAGCCGCTCCCTGGGAAACATCCGTCGGAATGATTCTTCCAGGTTCCAGTGGGTGGTGGCCGCCCGCCCCTGGAGCAGCCCCGCCGCCGCCAGGGCGAAGTTCCCCGCGCACACCGCGGCCACCCGGTGGCCGCGCCCGTGGTGGCGCCGAAGTTCGGAGGGCAGATCTCCGTCGACCAACAACGGTAGGGCGGCATCCGCCCCGGGAGGCACCACCACCCAAGGGTCGTCCTTGGCCAGAAACCGAAATCGGGCCTCCCGACCGGAGCCGTCCAGGGGACCCACCTCCAGATCGAAGCGAGCCACTGCGGCCCGACCAGCGAAGGAGAACAGCTCCCGCAGGCCTTCAACGGACATCCGCGAGTTGCCCGGGTAGTCGGCAAGCCAGATTCGCATTCCGCATAATCTTTGTCGTTTGCGACCATTTGGCAATCGGTTCCGATCGGCGATGTTTCCTTCACCGGCGCGGATTCCCCGCGATCGGGCATTGTGGACCACTCCGAGGAATCCATGGAATCCAAGACCGCACTCCTTCTCATCGACATCCAGCTGGACTACTTCGAGGGGGGAGCTTTCCCCTTGGATCCGGTCCAACGCGAACGAGCCCTGGACACCGCCGCACGGCTTCTTGGAGCAGCCCGTGCGACCGGCTCCACGGTGATCCACGTCCGTCACGAATCCCCTCTTCCCATGGCGTCCCTCCTGGCAAGAGGCACGCCGGGAACCCGGATCCATCCGCGCCTGGAGCCCATCGAAGGAGAACTCGTGGTGACCAAAGCCCATCCCGATTCCTTCCGCGAAACCGAACTGGAACGCATCCTGCGCGATCGGGGGATCGAGCATCTGGTGGTGGGTGGCATGATCGCCTGGATGTGCGTGCAATCCACCGTCCGCTCGGCCTACGATCTGGGCTTCCAGGTGCATCTGGTGCCGGACATGGTCGCTTCGCGCGGATTCACCAGCCGAGGCCTTTCCCTGGACGCCGACAGCACCCTCGCCGCGAGCCTGTATCCTCTCTTCTGGCGGTTCGCCCGGGAAACCTCCCCCCAGGAGGCGGAGATCCTTCTGCGGTAGACTCCCCACCAACATTTTTCTGAAACCATGGTGGACGCAGTTTCAATGAGGTTGTAGGTTAAAATGAGATAGATTCTCTATCCCAACCACCAACACATTCGGAGTCTCCCATGAAAGTCCTCAGCCTCGTCGCCGCACTTGCCGTTGCCGCATCCATCCAGGCCCAAACCTGGACCCACGACGCCGCCCATTCCACCGTCAACTTCGCCATCAAGCATTTGGCGGTGAGCACCACCCGCGGCGAGTTCGACAACGTGGCCATCAAGCTCTCCGGAGACCCCAAGAAGCCCTCCACCCTGGCTGCCGAAGTGACCATCCAGGCCGCCTCGGTGAACACGAAGAATTCCTCGCGCGACGACCATCTCCGCAAGGAGGACTTCTTCGATGTGGCCAAGTACCCGGAAATCACCTTCAAGTCGGACAAGGTCGAATCCAAGGGAGGGAAACACGTGATGGTCGGAACCCTCACCCTCCACGGCGTTTCCAAGAAGGTGTCGATCCCCTTCGAACTGAGCGGACCGACCGAAGACCCCTGGAAGAACACCCGCATCGGCCTGGAAGGAGCATTCACCCTCGATCGAACCGAATACGGCATGACCGGTGGCACTCCCGCCGTGGGCAAGGAGGTCAAGATCGACATTTCCTCCGAGTTCACCCAAGCCAAATGATCGCGGTTCGGGGATGGACGCGGACGTTCCCCGGAATGGGCCCGTCCCCCCTTTGTTACTTCTGCAGAAGCGCCGGGAATCCGGACAGGTCCGGCCATCCCAGCGAAGGGCAGTGGATCACGACCCGTCCGAGCAAGGCTCCGTCGCTCTCCGCTTCGTAGCCCAGACGCAGGCTGATCGTGCAATCGTCTGGACGATGATCGGTGTATTCGTCCACGAAATACGCCTCGCCCGAAGTCTCGCTCTCGTCGGATTCGGCTCCCAGGAAGAACGCGGCGGGTATCTCCGCGCTTCCCGTTTCCACCTGGGATTTTCCGTTGTCCACCAACTCCAGGCGGTAGTCCAGGGATGTCCAGTTGCGGCGCGTCACATCCAGCCGCAGCACCTTCCCTTCATGGTCGCGCTCCAGCCGGAGCGTCTTTCCGAACGGCGGCACGTTGGGCAACCGCACCGTGTCGTTGCCCTCCATCACCAGGATCCCCTTGTCCAGGACATACCGTTTGCCTTCGGTGGCCCAATCCAGTTTGGCCAGGAAGGCCTTCGAATACTGGGAAGGATCCCGCACCGTCCCCTGAGGTGCGTCCGCGATTCCCGAATCGGAACGGACGACTCCTGTGGTGGAATCGGAACCCGAAACCTTCCTGGAATCCGAGGAAGTCCTCTGACAGGAGGAGACCATTCCCAGAGCGAAGAGCAGGACCCAGAGTGTGCGAGGCGATGCCATCAAGAATTCCTTCGGGTGACAGACTGCCCGTGTAGGGTATTAGGGGCAAGCGCAGGAATGTAGCACGGAAAACTTCCTTCTTGACAATTCCGACCCGCCTCCATAGATTAACTAACCATATGGTTAACAAGCCTCAAAGCTCCCCGGATTCGAAAAACCGCATCCTCGAAGCGGCACGCGCGGAGTTCGCCGAACGCGGCTTCGACGGAGCCCGAGTGGACACCATCGCCAAGCGGGCGGAAGTCAACAAGGCCCTGATCTACTACTACTACAAAAGCAAGAACGAGCTCCTCCAGGAACTCCTGCGCGGCTACCTGGAAGCTCGCAGACAGGCACGCGCCCGGATTCCAGACGACGACACCGATCGGGACCTGCCCCAAAGGGTGGCGCGCTTCGACGTGGACTTCCTCTACCAGCACCGGGACATCCTGCGGATCGCCTTGATGGAAGACCTCAAATCTTCCAATGACGCCCCTCCCGGCCCTGGAACCATCATGAAGCACTGGCTGGAAGGATTGGCGGAATCCAGGGAGGACTACGCCAAGCAGGGATATCGCTTCCGGTTCACCCCCCGGGTGGTCACCGCCATGTTCTTCTTCCACCTGATCCCCACCCTTGCCTTCGGCACAATGGGCGACACCCTCGCCTTGGCCACCCGACAGGACATCGAACGACTCCGCGAGGAATTCATGAAGCTCCTGCAAGAATCCACCAGCCAGCATTTCCATTCCGTGTTCGGCGCGTCCTGCACCGATCCTTCTCCTGAAGTTCCGCTTCCCGGCCTGATTCCCCGGCCTGCTTCGGATCTCCTCCAGCAGGCGGAAAAGGCCTTCCAACGCGGCAAGACCTACACCGCCGAACAGGTGGAATGGATCCTTGCAAGCCTCACCGGCCAACCCACCGACCTCTTCGCCCGTCTGGTGGGATTCCGCCACCTGACCATGGAACCCGGCGGACTGTTCCGCTGGACCCCGCTGGCACCGGAGCTGCCGGCGAACCCACCTTCGCCCGCCGAGCATCTCAAGACCTCGCCGGACGAACGTGCGGCACTGGTCGCCAAGCACATGCCCCAGGGTCGACTGTCCGTGTTCCCCAACAAGGAGAAGGCGCGCATCGCGGTGATCGAGCACATCTCCGGGATGTTCCGTTCCGACCGCGTCTACTCGGAAAAGGAAGTGGACACCCTCCTGAAGAGCGTCGCGGACGACCACGCCAAGGCGCGCCGCTATCTGATCGACTACCAATACCTTCACCGCAAACCGGATGGCAGCCAGTACTGGACCTGGGACCACGACGCTCCCGGCTGATCCTCCCCCTTCACCTGTTTCCCTTCCCAACCAAAGAATCCGCATGGAAACCGTCACGCGACAAGGCACCGCCCCGGTGGGCCGACTTCTCCTCCAATATTCCCTCCCCGCCGTGGGGGGATTCCTAGCCAACGCCATCTACCAGTTCGTGGACCGGATCATGGTGGGGCGTGGCGTGGGCACCGAAGCCATGGCCGCGGTCACCTGCGTCTATCCTCTGACCATCCTCACCATGGGGGTGGGACTCCTCCTGGGAACCGGGACCGGAACCAAGGTTTCCACCTATCTGGGCCAGGGCATGAAGGAGGCGGCGGAGGCGGTGTTGGGCCAGTCCGTGCGCATGGCCGCAGTCTACGGATCCATCCTGGCCGCCATCCTGATCGTCTTCGCCCGCCCCATCCTGCTGGCCTCCGGCGCGGAAGGCGATGTGCTGGAAATGGCCATCCCCTTCCTGCGCATCACCGCCGTGGGACAGGTCTTCCTGATCGGGATCATCTCCATGGGGAACATCCTGCGCGTGCAAGGTCGACCGGGCCTGGGGCTGGCCTTCATGGGGACGGGGAACGTCGTCAACGCGCTCCTCGTGTTCATCGCGATCTACGTGCTGGGCTGGGGAGTGACGGGCGTCGCGTGGGCCACCACCCTGTCGGTGGCGCTCAACGCGGTGGGGTTCGTCGCCTTCGTGCAGAGCCGCCACAGCATCCTGCACATCCACCGCAGGCATCTGGCCCCCGATCCGCAGATCGCCCGTTCCATCCTGAAATTCGGAGCCCCCATCCTCCTGATGCAGGTTCTGGGAATGTTCGTGTTCCAAGCCGCCAACCACGGCGCGGCCAACCTGGGAGGCGCCCGCGGGGTGGCCATGGTGGGGGTCATCAATTCGGTGACCATGCTCCTGGTCTTTCCCATGCTGGGTGTGGCACAGGCCATGCAACCCCTGGTGTCCTTCAACCGCGGAGCGGGAAACATCGAACGCGTCCGCTCCATCCTGGGGCTCACCCTGATCTCCACCATGGGCATGGGAGCATGCTTCGCCGCCCTGGTCCTGATGGTTCCAGGTCCGGTGGCCGCCTTGTTCTCCGCCACCGACATGGAACTGATCGCCCTGGTGAAGGACGGCCTGCCGTGGTTCATGGTCTCGGTGGCCCTCTTCGGAGTCCAGGGCACGGCCTCGCACTACTTCCTGTCCATCCAGCAACCCGGAAAAGCCGGGCTGCTCCTGATGGGTCGACAGATCCTGGCCATCCCCTTGTTCCTGGTGCTTCCGCGGATCTGGGGATACGACGGGCTCTACCTGGTGGCCATGCTTTCCGACGCTCCCTTCGCGCTGGTCGCCGCCTGGATGCTACGCAAGGAATGGCAAACGCTTTCGACGATCCCGACGCCCGACCAGGATTCCGACGACGAGGACGAGGACGGGCTCGCGTTGACCGCCTGAAAATCCAGCTCAGCGGAAATCCACGCAAAGGACAGGATTCCTTCCCACGCAGAGATGCTACCACCGACGGATGCACGCCGGGTGCCCGATTGCTAGAATTTCCCCCGAACCGTCTCCCAAGCGTCTCGCGTCCAGAGGGAACCCGTCCATGTACGATGCCCGCACCATAGTCAGATTCCTCGCGTTCCTGGTGCTTGCGGTCCTGGTCGGAATGGGCTTCATGCTCAAGAAGATGGCCGACAAGAACGGCCGCAATCCCGGCTTGGCGCGCTACCAGGAGCGGACCACCAACGAAGAGGCATGGAAAGCCTTCGACACCCTGCAACAACCCGATTTCCGCAAGGTCCTTTCCTACGCGTGCGAATGGACGCCCCCAGGGATGGACTGCGGTCGGATCCTCCTGCCATCGGACGAGTTGGGCCAGGTGCTCACCACCTTCCGTTCGCCCGAACGCAAGAAGGAGGCGATGGTGGACGACCCGGTGAAGCAGTGGGCCAAGTCCCTGGAAGTGGAATGGAACGTTCCCCTGTCCGAACGACTCACCGCCCAGACCACGCTGGGAGATGTCCTGGTGGTGTGGAACCAGCTTTCCAAGGCGCGCCAAGACAGCTTGGCGCGCCCCCAGACTCCGGCCCCGATGGATCCCACACCCGTGGAATCCGCTCCTGCGACCGACCCGATCAACCTCTGATCGGGGAATCCGGCGCAGGAAGGATCCTCAGGAAACCTCAGTCCTCGAAGGAGTCGCGCAGGGCGGAGCGCCAATCCGGAAGGCGGATCCCGAAATCGCGGTCCAGCTTGGACAGATCCATGCGGGAATTCATGGGCCGCACCGCCTTGGCGGGGTAGGCCGAACTGGGGATGGCCTGGAGGGATTCCAGGATCTGTTCGGATTTCCGGGGATCCTCCTCGAAGATCGCCTTCGCGAACCCGTACCAGCTGGTCTCGCCGGAATTGGCCAGGTGGTAGATCCCGTTCTGGGATTCCCATCGAGCCACGGCCGACGAGGTCGCCTCGGCGATGTGCCGGCTCCAAGTGGGGGCGCCCACTTGGTCGTCGACGACCTTGATCTCCTTGCGCTCCCGGGCGAGCTTGAGCATGGTCTTGACGAAATTCGACCCGCGCGTACCCCACACCCACTCGAGACGGAAGATGAGGTGCTGCACCCCGGTGGCGGCGATGCCCTCGTCGCCTTCCAGCTTGGTGCGTCCGTACACGGATCTGGGTCCGGGAACGTCGGTTTCCACCCAGCGTCCATCCTTGGCTCCGTCGTAGACGTAGTCCGTGGAAAAATGGACCATGGGAGCCCCCAGACGGGCAGCTTCCTCGGCCAGCACCTTGGGCGCCAGGGCATTGATGGCCCGACAGATTTCGACTTCGTCCTCGGCCTTGTCCACCGCGGTGTAGGCGGCGGCGTTGACCACCAGATCCGGTGCCACTTGTCGCACCAGGGGGCGGAGGGTTTCCGGTTTGGTCAGGTCGATGTCGGGAAAGTCGAAGGCGGTGATCTCGCCCAGGGGAGCGAGAGTGCGACGCAATTCCCAGCCCACCTGTCCACGGCGGCCGATGATCAGGATCCTGTTGTATCTCTTCATGACCTGTTCCAAGTAGAAAATCCGCGCCCTTTCCGCAGCCAGCCAGGCAGAGCCAGCAGGAACAGCAGGTTGGTCCGCAGGTAGCGCCACCACAGACGGCGAGGCTCCTGGGCCAACCGGAAAGCCCATTCGAGGCACAAGCGGCGGGCCCATTTCGGAGCGCGACGTTTCCTGCCCAACCAGACCTCGAAGGCGTTTCCCACCCCAAGGAGGCAGGCGTCCACGTCGGCGACCCTGGCCATCCATGCTTCCTGGCGAGGGCATCCCAGGCCCACGAACACCAGCCCGGCCCCGCTCCGGCGGATCCTGTCGACAAGCCGCGCATGTTCCGCGTCGTCGATCCCCCCGAAGGGTGGCGCCTCGGAGAGCACCACATGCAGGGCGGGAAGCTCGCGGGAAACCTTGCGCCGCATGGCTTCCTGGACCTCCTCGGTGGAACCCACCCAGCCGACGGGAATGCCCTCCCTCGATGCCGCCTCCATCAGCCGTGGAAAGGCGGACATGCCTTCCACCCGTTCCTGCCCGGGGACGTCCCGGCGCAGCATCCGAACCACGGGCATTCCGTCGGGGCACACCAGATCCGCCGATTCCATCGCCGCGCGAAGGACGGGATCGCGTCGGGATTCCACCAGCATGTGGACGTTGGCGAAAAGCACCCGCGCGCAACCTCCGCGCCGGGAAAGCCGGAGCACCTCGGAGTCCATCGCCTCGGTGGTTCCCGCGTCCACGCGCGAGCCCAGCACCGAACACCGGCGCAAACTCACCCTCCCGCCCCGTGGGCGGTTTCCCATTCGCGCAAACGCCGCAAGAATTCGTCGGCATCCGGCGAAGCCACCAGGTGATCCACCGCATCCGGCTCGAATCGCGCCAACAAGGCCAGTGCGCGCACGTGGCTGCCCGCCTTGGAAGGCGGCGAGGCCAGCAGGAACACCAGCCGCACGGGCATTCCGTCCGGCGAAGGGAAGTCGGTGCCCTCCGGATGGGCGGCGACCGCGATCCGGAGATCGGCCAGGGAGGAACAGCGCAGATGGGGGATGGAGACTCCCAGCCCGACCGAGGTGGCTCCCTGCCGCTCCCTCTGCCAGGTCCGTTCCAGGAGGACTTCCGGATCGCCTTCCTTCCACTCCTGGCAGATCGCGCCCACCAAAGTGGACAGGATGGCCTCCCGGGCCTTGGCGAGGGAAAGGAATACGGTGCCCGGGGCGATGTGGTCGGAGAGCCTCACGGCCGATCGGTCCGATGGACGCGGATCAAAAATCGCCCCCCAGGCTCCAGTACTGGATGGATCCGTCGAAGTTCTTCGGCTGCCGGTTGCCTTCGACTCCGGCGGGCTCCGTGAAGGGCCATGCCTGGCTCCAGCGCAGCACGAAGACACCCAGGTTCAACCGCAATCCCCAACCACCGCCGATGCCGGCCTGATCGACCAGCGAGTGGGAAGTCCACGCCCCGCCCGCGTCCAGGAACAACGACCCCATCAGATAGCGCACCGGCGGCAGGAGCACTCCGAAGCGGATCTCCTCCACGAACGGGAACCGGAATTCGACGTTGCCGGCCAGGAGCTTGTTGCCACGGAACTGGGCGTAGCGGTAGCCGCGCAGGGGAACGTCGGTTTCCGTGAAGTAGATGCGATCGAGCTCGGGCCCGATGTTGTGGGAGTTGAAGTGGTAGTTGAGGGTGAAGTCCTCGCCCCCCAGCAGAAACCTGTGGGGGTTCTCGCCGCTTCCCGTGGCGAAGGACTCCCCTGCCGAGATCCGGAAGGCGAACCCGGAGATCTTGCCCACGGGAACGTAGGTGCGCAGGTCGGCGCGCAGGCGGGAATAGCTGTAGCCGGAATTCGGCCAGTCGCCCATCCACGAGCCCTCGATCGCCGCGCGTGTTCCATCCCAAGGACCGGTGGGCCCCCAAAGGACGTTGTCGAACACCCATTCACCCTCGGAACGCACCCATTCCAGACTCCGGTCGGAAGCCGATCGGGTCGGATCGTACTCCAGCTGTCCGCTGGAGTCGAACCTTTGCGCCTCGCGTTCGATCCCGCCCCATTCGACGTCGGCCCCCAGTCGGTGGAACATGGAGAACGGGCGCGTCGCGGAGAGGGCGACGCCCCACAGGCGATCGGCGTACAGGTCGGTGACCAGGTCCTCGTCGGTCACCATGTAGGTTCCCGTGAATGTGCGCGAATGGCGAACCGAAAGGTGGAGGTCGGTGCGCCAGGGAAGCCAGCCGTAGCGGGCGAAGACGTTGGCGTTCTGGATGTCGCCCTGCAGGCTCGCCATCAGGTCCACGGTCTGGTCGCCCATCAGGTCGGAAAGGGTGATCATCCCCTGGCCGGCCGTGCCCGCGTAGCTGGAAAAGCCCATGGCCACCGCGGCGTGGTCGACTCCCCAGGACGCCCGGTAGGGAACGGGCGAGGGTCGGGTTCCCGGGGGAGGCGGCACGACCTTGTCGAAGACCGCGGTGTCCACCGAGGACCGGGGAGCCTGGGGAACGGTCGGAAGCGCCGGACGGGTGCGGCTTCCGAACAGGCGGTCGGCAGGGGTGTCGGGGAAGCCCGAACCGGTGTCCGCACCGTTGCCTCGCCGGGAATCGGTCCGGGCCTGGTTGGCGCTGTCGTGGTCCAGGGTATCGAAGCGGAAGCTTTCCAGGTTCTCGCGGACCAGGGGCCGGAACAGGTCCAACCGTCCGCGCGCGGCGGTGCGCACGTAGCGGGTGGGGACCATCAGGGAATCGGGGACGGTGCGTGATGCGTCCACCACGTACAGGTCGAACGCCCCACCCTCGAAGAGCGACAGCGCCACCTGCCGGCCGTCCTGGGAAATCCGCGGCGACTGGACCCCGGACAGGAGGTTGGTGACCGCCCGCGTGGTGGCCTTGGCCGACAGGGGACGATCGACCACGTACACCTGCGGAAGCCCCGAGCGATCGGATTGGTAGGCGAGACGGGAACTGTCGTCGGAGGATCCGCCCCAGGATGGCCGGACCTGGTCGCCCCCTCCGGCGGGAAGACGGCTGCGCACCCCGGTTTCCAGGTCCATGAGCCAGATCGAACGGCTGGCGAAGGTCTGTCCGCTGGAGTCCGCCTCCGACGACCAGGCGATCCACCGGCCGGAAGGGGAAAAGGCGGGTTCGTCGTCGTCGGGCTCGTCGTCGGTCAGTTTCCGACACCCCGTTCCGTCCGTGCCGCACATCCAGATGTCGGCGCGGCCGTCCTTCAGGCCCCGGAAGGCGATGCGATCGCCCTTGGGCGAGAACTCCGGATTGGAGAGAGCGTCCAACCGGGGATCCAGCGTCCGGCGAACGCGCCCGGAGCGCGCATCCAGGATGCTCACCACGTTGCGGCCTCCGCTCTGTGCGGCCACGGCGATGCGCTTGCCGTCCGGCGACCAGGAAAGCCCGCTGCGGAAGGGGCTGAAGGATTCGTGGGAAGGCGTGCCACCGCCGCCTAGGACGCGTTTGGGCTCGTTGCGCGGAAGCTTCTCCACCTCGCCCACGTACAGGCCCTGGCGCGACCCGCGGTCGGAGAACCAGGCCAGGCGGGTGCCGTCCGGCGAAAGGGCGGGCTGGACGTTCCAGAAACTGCCGTCCTCGCCGGCACGGGTCATTTTCCGTCCGGCACCGGTACCGTGCTCGCGCGCGCCCAGCTCCGGCCAGTAGGCCCAGCGCAGCTCCCGGATCCACTCCTCGCCCGCGTCCCGCAGGCTCACCTTGGTCACCCGCAGGAACGCCCGCTCCAGGTCGCGATCGCGCAGGGTCTGTGCCACGAGCTTCTTCACCGTCCCCTCCCCGAAGGTCCGGTCCAGGTAGAACAGGAAGTTCTGTCCCGCCCGGTAGGCCAGAAAGCCCTGCATGTCCGAAGTGGGCATGGGCAGGTAGCCGGAGGTCACGGCATCCATCAGCCACAGCTCGCTGGGCCGATCCCACCCGTCCAGCGAGACGTATTCCGCCAGCCCTTCGGAAAACCACAGCGGCATGCTGGTGCGCATCAGGCCGCCAATGCGGCTGCCGTTCTCCTGGCGCAGCGCGTCGAACATCACCGCATGGACCATCTCGTGGAGGAGGACGTGGTCGAACTGCCGGTAGGACCCCTCGAAGGGAAGCACCACCCGGTTGCGGAAGGCCTCGGTGAAACCGCCGATCCCTTCCTGCAGGATCTGGTCGGTGACGTTGGTCTGCTGGAACTGGGGATGGCTTCCGTAGAGGAGGAAGGGGACCCTCTCCTCCAGGTGCATTCCCGTGCGGTCGACCAGCCTCGCGTAGAAGGCCTCCAGGCTGTCGGCGGCCCGCGCGGCGATGGAATCGGATCCACTGGCGAAGTGGATGTCGAAGTGGCGGGTGCTGACCACCTGCCAATCGAAGGTCCTGTACTGGACCTTGTTCTTGCCGAAGCGCACCTGGGCGGCGCAGAGTCCAGCCAGCAGGCACACCGCCGCGACGATCCTCAAGGGGCCGCCTCCTGGCGGATGGCCAGTTCCACAGCCGACTTCACCCCGGAAAACCAGGTCCCGTCCCAAGCCGCAGAAGGCGGCAGGCTTCCCAGGAGACAATCCAGGACCTGCCAGGAAACCTGCCCCGGAGCCACCGCCTGCGCTCCGTCGTGGCCGTAGGCCCATCCGCCGCCCACCAGCGCCGCAGCCACCCGCCAGGGTTCGGAACCGTCCCCGATGGGAAATACCGCGCTCTGCACGGGTCCATCCCAGGCCGAAAGCAGGCGCACCAGATCCGGTCCGGATTCCGTCGGATCCAGGAGCCGGCCCGCCCACTTGGCCACCTTCGCCCCGGTGCGGCGGGCGCGGTCGCGTACCTGACGGATTTCGTCTTCCATCCGCGACGAATCCACCGGATCGAACCTGTGACGGCTCACCAGATGCCGCACGTCCGGGGCCTTGCTCCGCAGGAGCGCAAGCAGGGCGTCGAAATCGGGTGCGTCGTCTTCCAGATCCACCATGTCCCACCCGCGGAATGCGAGAAGTTTCCGGAACGCTTCCTCCCGCGATTGCCATTCGGGCCACTGTCCACCGTCGCAGGTGCGGCGCAAGGTGCCCACCAGGCGAGCCGACGGGAAGGCGCGCTCCGTCTCGCGACAGCGGGCCATCCAGTCGACCGGATCCACCAGGTCGAGGCGGATTTCCACCCGACGAACGCGGCGTCTGGCGGCGGGAGTCAACGCCAATTCTTGGGGAGGGCGGGACAGGACCAGGATCGCCATCGGTTGGAAATCGCTCATGGAACCCAAAGCCTAAAAACTGGTCCCCTCAACGCGGAGCCCTTTCCATCGAATCGCCCCCGCCGCGGGATGGCTCCCCCGGAAACCGCCCCGGGCCCAGCCTGCCACGTCCTGCTCCCAGGGGGAAGGATGTTTCCAATGCGATCTGCAACCAGGAACGCGCCTGGTCCACCGCCTGGCGCAATGGCTTTCCCTGGGCGATCCCGGCGGCGATTGCCGAGGCGAACGTGCAGCCCGTTCCCCGCGAGTGGGGAGTGTCCACACGCGGGAATGTCCACTCGCGCAGGCCCTCGGCGTCGCATAGCACGTCCACCAGAAGATTCCCTTCCAGATGTCCCCCCTTCACCAGGACGGCCTGGGCTCCCGACCGGTCGCGAAGTTCCCGCGAGGCTTCCCGCATCTGCGCCACGGTGGTGATGGTCCCCTCGAGCAGGAGGGACGCCTCGTCCAGGTTGGGGGTCAGCAGGTGGGCCAGTGGGAACAATTCGTCCCACATCGCCCGGATCGCCTCGGGCGCAAGGAGGGGTCGCCCCGCCTTGGAGGCCATCACCGGATCCACCACCACGGGCAGGCCGCGCCCGACGAGGACCCGGGACACGGCGGAAACCACCTCGGCGTTTCCCAGGGCACCGGTCTTCACGCACGCCACGGGCAAATCGTCCAGCACCGCATGGGCCTGGGAAGCCACCCACGGTCCAGGCAGGACCTCCACTCCGTGGACACCGAGGGAATTCTGGAAGGTGACCAGGGAGATGGCCGCCGCTCCATGGATCCAGAATTCCTGGAACGTCCGAAGATCGGCCAGGATCCCCGCTCCCCCGCTGGGATCCGAGCCGGCGATGGTCAAACAGACAGGCATCATGGAAGGGAACCTAGCACCTGGGCGCGAACTTTGCATTTTGCCCGGGGTGGTGATCCTTCGACTGGCCCTCCAACTTATCGCCTGCGGGCCGTCCGACACCCTTTGGTCGCCGGGAGTCCTGCAGGCATTCCAAACCGCCACGCGGCTGTCGCTTTCCGGACGTTATCCCCAGGCGGACAGCGTCGCCATCGTCCTGGAGAGGTCATTCCCGCGGGAAGGCGCACTGCTGCGAGCCACGGTGGATCTGACCGCCTTCTCCGACCTCCACCAGATGGGCAGGCTGGAATCGGCCCGGACGCGGCTGGAGACCCTGGAGTCGCGACTGTCCGATCTGCCTTCCGCTCGCGATCGCTTCCTCCACGTCCTTGCGCTGTCGCAGCGCTCGTACCTGCTTTCCCTGGAATCCAGCGCATTCACCGCGGCCGTCGTGGGTCGCAAAGCGGCCACCCGGGCTTCGGATCTGGTGGACGCCGGATACCGGAATCCGGAGCTCGAGGGCATCCTGGGCGGCTATTGGTTCTGGAAAGCCCAATCCCTCGGCGCCTTCGCCGGCGCCTTAGGTGGCGACACCCGGGCCAAGGGCCTGGAGTGGACCACACGGGCGGCGGCGTCGAGTTCCCCCTACCGCGAGGTCTTCCGCACGTCCCTCCTGTGGATGCGGTTCGAGCGGAAGGAATACGCGGCGGCCCTGGCGGTGGTGCGGGATGCGCGCTCGACCCTTCCGGAAAACCGCCTGCTGCGCCAAGCCGAGGGAGACATCCTGTTTCGGCTCGGTCGGCATGCGCAAGCGCTGGACACCTACCGCACCAGCTTCCTGGAATACCGGGGTCTGGAACCGCTTCCGGCCAACCGTCTTTCCGCGGCGGGGAACCTCGCCCGCATCCACGAAGCCATGGGCCAGGCCGATTCCGCCCGCGCCTGGTTGGACACGCTGGACGCACCGCGCTACCAGAGGGTGCGCAAGTGGCTCCCGCCGTCATTGGTGCGCGAGCTGGAACCCGTCCGAGGAAGGTTGGGGCGACCGTGAACGGCCCCGACGACGCTCCGATCGACCTCCTGGTGGTGGGTGCCGGCACCGGCGGATGCGCGGCGGCCCTTGCCGCGCGCGGACACGGATTGTCCGTCCTCCTGGTGGATCGCAGGGAATTCTCTGAGATCGGAACCAAGGCCTGCGGCGACGCCATGGAAGCCGAGGAGGTCCGATGGTGCGAGCAGGTCCTGGGCGTGGATCTTTCCCCGGCGATCCTCAAGCGCGCCCTGGGAGCCCGCATCACCACCTCCGACGGGCGGCACAGCCTGGTGCTGGGCTCCGAGATCGGCGAGCGGATCATGATGGATCGCCCGGCCATGGGCAGGCTCCTTCTTTCCAAGGCCATGGAGGCCGGCGCGCGGTTTTCGCCCGCCACGAAAGTGGTGGAATGGCTGGTGGAGGACGGCGTCGTGCGGGGCGTGCGGACCTCCTGCGGAGTTCTCCGCGCACGATGCACGGTGGATGCCTCCGGTGCGATCTCCGGCCTGCGGCAACGGTTGGATTCCGCCTCCCCGTTGGAACGCGAGAGCCACCCTTCCCGCATGGCCTTCGCCTACCGCGAGATCGCCACGGTTCCCCAGGGGCTGCCCCATCCCGGAGAAATCGAACTCACCTACGACCTGGGCCAATCCAACGGCGGCTACGTCTGGTACTTCCCCAACGGCGACCACCGCGTGAACGTGGGAATCGGAGGCGTGGTGGCCTCCCTGCCGTGGTCGCGACGGCTGGCCGACCACGGGCGCTCGTGGGGCATCCATTGGCAGCGGGAATCGGCGGCGGGCGCCTTCCTACCAGCCCGGACCTTCCTTTCCTGCGCGGTGGCGCCGGGGTATCTGGCCTGCGGCGACGCGGCCTGCTGCGTCGGCCCCCTGGATGGCGCCGGCATCCACTCTTCCCTCCTTTCCGGATACCTGGCCGGCCGGCAATGCGCCAAGGCGCTGCGAGCGGGGGAAGCGACCCTGGATGCGCTCTGGGGGTACCAGGGAGCCTACCTGCGCTACACCCGCGGCCCCATCAGGGACCACGGCGCGGGAATCTCCGCGCAGGAGGCGCTCCGCCCCCTGCTACAGAAATTGTCGCAGGAGGAGTTCGACTCCCTGGTCCGTCTGGCCGATCCAGGCACCGTGACGGCCCTCTACTCCACCTCGTGGCGATCGATCCCGCCACTGCTTGCAGTCCTCGCCAAGCTTTCCCTGCGCCCCCGCCTGGTGGCCAAGCTCGCCCGGGCCGTCCGGGCCATGACCCGCCTGCGGGCGCACCTTCTGGCCTTCCCCGACACGCCCGCGACCCATCCGGCATGGGAGAGTAAACTGGGGAGGCTCCTGCGAAGAGCCGGCGTGGAGGTCTGAGCTCCGGTTAGAACCACGCTTCCCACTGCAGGTCCAACCGCAGGTCGTCGTCGGCGACCAGGCTCGCGGTCCGCTCCGAGAAGCGCAGGATCTGGTCGGGCACGAATTCCCACTGGATGCGCCCGATCTGGTCCCAGCTCTGGAATTGGATGTCCTGGACACCATCGGTGTAGGCGAGACCCGCGTCCAACGAGAACATGAGCTTGCGCCGCAGGGTCCATACGCTCAGGCCGCCGCCGCCGCGATGGGAGAAGTCCGTGCTCCGGGGCATGAGGGTGGCCAGGTACGAAAACTGTCCGAACTGGTAGGAGCCCCTCAATTCCAGGTCCTTCGCGGGGCGCCATTGGAGCGCGCCGTCCAGGAGGTGCTGGCCCATTTCGTTCCGGAAGGACTGTGCGACAGGGCTCGTCGATGCCGCATAGGTTCCATCCGACGCTTGCGAACTCAGGTACGAGTAATCCAACCGCCAGACCACATGGCCATCGCCCCGCTTCAGGTATCCGCTGGCGCCGGTCCCGGCGTTCCATGTTTCCAGACGGGCCTCTTCGCCGCCGCCGCTGGCCGTCCGACCCGACTGCAGATGAAGATCCACCCCGCCGGCGGCCGGCAACCAATGGATGGCACCGGAATGGCTGTTCTGGGAAACATCGGCCAGGCCCAGGCGGTACTGGACACCGGCCGAACCGGAGACCAGCACCAGAAGCCGGTCGCGCGCCAGGCTGGTGCTGGTGTTCCATTCCACCGCCGAACGGGACGTCTCCGTGGTGGTGCGGGTGAAGGATTCGAACTGGGGACCCACGCGGACCCAGCGCAGATCCACCCGGGAATTGCCGGCCCGCCCCAAGGGAATCTGCGTTCTCACACCGGTCCGCACGGCGAGGTTGTCCTCCACGAAACCAGCCGGGTCGTCGCCCTTTTCCCGGACCCGTTCGGATCCACGCGTGGAGAGGTTCACGGTGAACAACCCGCTGGTGAAATCCGGAAGGCCCGTGTTGCCGTCCTCGCCTTGGCGAAGATCCTCGGTGGTCAATCCCAAGGCGCCCTGCGTGTAGAGCTCCAATCTCCCGCCCAGGAATCGGGCGAGCAGTTCGGAGCCCATCGCCAGGTTCTCCCGCGGCGACTGACCGTTGAGGGAGTCGTGGAGCGCCATGTCGACACCGGTCGTGTCGTCGATGGCATGGGCGACGGTGAGGCTCCAGGACAGGGGGCTTGCGGTTCCGATGGACAGCTGCGCCGCCTGGACATTGCGCGCCCATTGGGCGGGCACGGTGTCCTTCCGGTCGCCGAAGTCGCGCACTTGGGCGTCGATTCCGGATTGGATCTCGCCCACCACCGCATCCAGCTTGACGAACGGTTCGCCTCCCTTGGGGACGGCCAACCCCACCCCAAGGCCTCGGATGCGGGACCCGTCCATCAGGAACTGGCTCCATGCGGGGTTCTGATCGCCGATGTGGGCCTCAGCCCAGGGTCCCCAGAAAAGGTCCACACCCAATCGAGTCGGCGAGTTCGCGTGACCCCAGGTTTCGGCCAGATCGCTGGAGGCTCTCGTGCGCAGGCGGAACTGGTCGCGTTGCAGGTCGTATTGGAGCAGGCCGGAATAGCTCGCATTCCGGTCCAGCGTCGTCCAGGAATCGGTGGTGGTCAGCCCGTCCTTTCCACGCTCCAGCGTGGCCAGTTCCCGGAGGGTGCCCTCGGATGCTCCTTCCCGATACCCTCCGCTCAAGGACACGTACAAGGACTGCTTGACCTTCGCCCGCTCCGCGGCCTGGGCCTTGGCCATGCTCCCCGCATAGAATTCGATGGAGCGCCGCACCAGGATGTTCCCCGCCGAATCCTTGGCCACGACCTCCAGGGACCAGCGCCCCACCGGAAGCTGCTCGGTGCGGGCGCTGAAGTAGCCGTAACCCTGGCTCTCGCCCGAAAGCCGGAAGTTGCGGGATCCGCGACAGAAGATGTCCACTGCCGCCGCTTTGGGGCCCACCTGCACCAGGATGCCGGTTCCCGTTGGTTGGACCACCTCGCCGGCCAAGGGAAGCTGGAACACCACGGAGGTGTCCGAGACGCCTCCCTTCGGGGTCGCGGCCGCCGCCCCAGCTGCGGCACCCATCAGCAGGATTCCAAGGGCCGCGATCAACGCTGGACCTTGAGCTTGTACCGCAACAGGCTGGATTTGCCCGTCAAGGGATCATCGAGGCGCACCTCGATGCCCACCAGGGAATCCCGCCGGACGGTATCGATCGCGATCGCCGGGATCCGAGGAGGCAAGATGGTCGCGGCGGGAAGGATTTCTTCCCACCCGGAGGTGATCGCCATCCCCGACAACAATTTCTGGTGCTCGCCGGTCTGCGGATTGCAGACTTTCACCGCCCCTTGCGAGGATTGGACGGTGGTGGCGCCGTCGGGCCGCAGGGACACCCCGAACTGCCCGCCGGAGGTGCTGTTGATGGTGGTCTGGGTCTCGATGCGCAGGTCGCTCGACTGCTCGCCAGCGATGACGGTCGCCTCGCCGGAAAGCAGATAGGCGCGACGCAGGATGCGATCGTGTCGCTGGATCACGCGCAACTCCAGAAGCGTCCCCCCGGCCAGATCGATGACCGCCTGGTCGGCGAGCATGCGAAGACGCGCCTTGGACCCCGCAGCGGTCTTCACCACCCATTCGGAAAGGACCAGTTCGCCGACCTTGGCGGGCTTCAGGTTCTTCTGGAGTCCCATCTCCACGACACCTTCGGTACGAACGACCACCGCCAAGGGAGTCGCAGCCGCCAAACCCGCGGCCATCAGGATCAGGACCAGCCACTTCATCGGGAGGACTCCACCGATTCGACGGAAATCTTCTGCACCTGGAGTTCCCGGACGAGCTCCCGCAGGCGGGCAAGGTCGATGATCTTCCCATCCATCCGGAGACTGTACGGATCGGGGAGATCGGTTCGCAGGACGGGCTCCACCTTGGCACGATGGGGACCCGCCAGGGCCAGGAGCAGCCGCGACAATTCGGACTGTTCCGCACTGCCGCCATGAGCCCCCGACTGCAAGGTGAGAGCCCCATCCTTGGGAGTGAACCCGAAGACCTCGGAGGACAGCCATTCGTCGGCGATTCCCCGCTTGAGGGCATCCACTCGCCAGACATACCGTTTTCCGGGCTCCAGAAGCGACCAGGTGGATGGCCAGCTGGACATGGATTGGGCCGTGGTGAGACTCCGCGAAGCCAACCGGGAGGTGGCCTCCTCCACCGAGACGCCATTGGGCACTTCCCACACGGAAAGCCGGTAGGGTGCGGAAGGCGCGAGGTTCAGTCCGGTCAGCGACCCGTTCCAGACAAAGGTGGGCGACAGGGAACCGATTTCCTGGAAGCCGGTCTTGACGGGCGTACCAAGCATCAGAAGAGTGGGACGTTCCACCGGCCAGTAATCGCCCTTCAATGTGGTGGACGACAGTTCCTTCCCATCGCAGAGGACGGAGAACCGGAAATGGATCTGTCCTGCGGGAACCGAGCCCAGGCGGGCGACCAGATCGCGCAACGGACTGGTCGGTGCGGAGATGTCGCCATCCATCTGTTTGGGCAGCCGAGCCAAATGGGACGCCGAGAACCAGCGGGTTCCTCGATGGGTTCCGGACCACATTCCATCCGCGGTCGCCTCGACACCGGTCAGACGCATGTTGGGGATGGTCTCTCGTTGCAACCAGCAACCTTGCCCCACCCCGACCATGGAGTAGGGATCGGGACAGGAAAGTCCCGGATCCGAAGGAATCGACTTGATCTCGATGCGCACCGATACGTCGCCATGGAAGGCCGGCGCGGGATGGAGCCCCAGCTGGAACAGGTCCGGACCTGCCTGGGGGCTGGAGGTCAGCATCGCCAAGTCGACGGACGTCAGCGCACCCGGAAGTCGGGTGGACTGAGCGGTAATGGTGACTCCTCCAGCAGGGCAAGTGGTGGTCACCCCAGCCCAAACGGGCTGCAACGAAGCGATCAGCCCGGCTCCACATCGAAGCATCCAGGATTTCACCAACGCCCTCCTCGGCTCAGGGGAACCGGAATGTACATCCCGGCGGGCAAACTTCCGCGGACACCGCCTTCCAGATCAAGCCGTCTGGAGTTGCTTGGCCAGTGCCGAAGCGAATTTCCCTTCCCAACTTGCCGTGGCTGGTGCCAAATGATTGTAACCCAAATACGCCGCCACGGCCTCGCGAGGAAACGTCTTGACCGCTTCCTCCGCGGCGGCTTCCACCGCCGAAGCCTCCACGGACGGAATGTCGGCATCGTCGGCAAGCTCGCCCTGGGTGTGGGGCACCTTCCAGGCATCCAGCATGGAGCCCATCAGATCGCGGCCGTGGCGCAGGAACCAGACCTGGAAACACTGCATGACCGAGGTTTCGAGAGCGGCCAACCCCAAGGAAGACAGGAACAACTTGGTGCGATCTGCGCGGGAAAGCTGCGCGATGGTCTGAGGACGCATCTTGCGCAGCGATGCCAGGGTCTGCATGGCCTCCTGGGCCGCGGACTTGGCTTCCTTGTCGGAAAGCAGGGATTCCACCACCGCTTGGCGGAATGTTGCCGGAAGAGCCGCCAGAAGTTGACGGAAATTCTGAGGGAGAGCCTGGGACATTCGAAACGGATCCTTGTTTCTGGGAAAGCCTTATTCGCCGACTTCCTCTTCCTCGGACTTCATGAGGCTGGGATGGAAGTTCTGCTGGCGAGCCTCGCGGGTGTGGCCCAGCCCCAGCACCAGGGCGCATTCCAAGCAGTACCCGGTGTCGCGGTCGACCATGTACCCGGGCTCGACCGGGTTGATGCAACATTTTGTGCAAAGCTGTTCGCGCTGCGCCTTCTTCGCCACCATGCGCACGGTGAGGAGTTCCTTTTCGATGCGCGCGATGAGCTCGTCGTGGCTTTCCTCGCCCTTGGGCTTGCGCACCTGGGACACCGGAGCCTGGGGAGCCTTGCTCTTGCGAGGGGCAGGCGACCCCACCGGGACCTCCTGGAAGAACGGTCCGGCGAACAGCTCAAGCTTGGCTTTTCCAGGCTTGGCCTTTGCGGGCTCCGGAGCCTGGGGCTTGGGGGTCTTTGCAGGCTTGACCGCTTCGATCGGCTTGGCTTGCTTGACCGGCTTGGCTTGCTTCGCAGGTTTCGCAGGGGCCTTGGCCGGAGCCTTGATGGCCGGAACTGGCTTGACCGCTGCTGCCTTGGGAGCCTTCTTGGGAGCCACGCTCCCCTTGGCGACCGCGGGCTTGGATGCGACTTTGGGAGCCGCGGACTTGCGACCGATGCTTCCCTTGGCAGCCGGAGCCGTCTTGGCGGGTGCCTTTGCAGGCTTGCTTCCCTTGGCGGGCTGCGCCGCCTTGGCGGATTTGACGGGCTTCTTGGCGATGGCCGAGGCGCCTGCCTTTGCGGATTTGGCGGCGACAGGCGCCTTCCTCGCCGCGGGAACGGGCTTGACGGAAGGTTTGGCGGCCGGTTTTACGGGCTTCTTCGCCGGGGTCTTGGATACGGCCTTCGCTGCCACCTTGCCCACCTTGACAGGGGCCTTGGCGGCCTTCGGAGCCGACTTGGACACTGGTTTGGCCGGCGCCTTCAAGGGAGCCTTGGCCACCGGCTTGGATGGCGCCTTGCCGACGGATTTACCAGTGGCAGATTTGGCCGCTGCCTTGGAGGGAGCGGAACTCTTCTTTTTGGCCACGGGAGGAGGAGATCCTTTTTTTGCGGACCCCTTGGTCGATTTGGACTTGGACACCATTGAAACTAAATCTAATGCAAGCCATCGCGATTCCGTCTCCCGACACGGTAGCTCATTGGATTTTCTTTGCGATGGACTCCGGCCGGTGGGATCCGTCCCCGTCGATCCGCCCTCATCTTGCCGAAGCACCCTCCCTGGATCCGGACTCCTTCAGCGTCCGGATGGATCACAAGGCCAGATCCCGGCCAGATCCCGCAAATCCGGCGCACGCACCAGGGCGGGAAGCCCTTCTGTTTCGTGCGGCTGACCGTAGCCCGTCGTCAGGAGGACCGCATCCACTCCGCTGTCCCGTGCCACCAGGAGGTCGGCCGGTCCGTCGCCGATCATCAGGGTCCGTTCCGGCGGAACACCCGCCCAGCGCATCAATTCGCGCAAGCCGCCGGTTTGCGGCTTCTTCCCAAGCGAGGTGTCGCCACCGATCGCCCGGGCGATCCAGCGATCCATCCCCAGATGCCGCACCAATCGATCCGTGGGAGCCTGGGGCTTGTTGGTGAGGATCGCCTGGAGCCGTCCCGGCACCTCCGCCGCTCGGGCCTCCACGAATTCCCGTGCCCCGGGGAGCCAGCACGACGATTCGCAGCAGACCTCCAGGTAGGCGATCCGAAACGCTTCCAGGACGGCGTCCAACTCGGACTCGTCGCACCCCGCGGGCAGGAGCCTCTGCACCAGGGATCGGGCTCCATCCCCGATCGACGCCTTCACCCTGGGAAGCTCCACCCGTCCATGACCTCTTCCCTGGAAGGCGACATCGATGGCGCGTGCCAGGTCCTCCAGGGTTTCCAGCAAGGTGCCGTCGAGATCGTAGACCAGGAGCCCATAATGGTTTCCGAGCTTCCGCACGGAGTGCGGCGATGTTAGGTTGGACATTATGGAGGAAAGGTACGCGACAAACAAGGTCAGGATCCGGCTTCACGACGTATCCCCCCTGACCTGGGACGCCTGCTTGGAATGGATCGAACTTTGCGCCAGCCTGGGCCTTCCTCCCATCGACCTGTTCGTCATCCCACGCCACGAAGGCGGCCCCGCCTCCAGGGGAGCCGGTCTTCCCGAGGATTTCGTCCGCAGGCTCCGCGAGCTGCACGGCAAGGGCCATCCCCTTTGGATCCATGGATGGACCCACCGAGGCGAGGATTCCGAGCGCGAATTCCTCGGGATGGAGGCCGTGGAGGCCGCCGACCGCGCGCGCAGGGCCCTTCTGGACTGGCGGCAAGCCAAGCTTCCCGAACCCACCGGATTCTGTCCACCTTGTTGGATCTTCCCCATGGCCGCCCTGCCGTCCGTGTTCCAGATGGGCTACAAGGTGGTGGATCTGCGGTTCGGAGAGGCCACACCGGGTCGCATGCTCCGGTCGGCGGCCATTTCCACCTGGGGCGGGAATGGATTGTGGGCCCGGACCTGGAACCGCACGCTGCCTCTGCAGAAGAGGCTCCTGGGCCCGGTCCCCACCCGGATCGCCCTCCACCCCCAGGATCTGCAGGGGCGTGGCCGCCGCTCCATGGAGAAGGTGCTCGCCTCCCTGATCTGAACCGGAGCGATCCACCCGGGCGCGAGGAACCTACCTTGGCGGCCATGAACGTTCCTTCCGACCTCCTGCCCATGCTGCGTGAACTGGTTCCCCAACCCGTCGAGGTCGTCGGCGGCGGCGTGGAAGGGCAATCCACCATCCGCTTCCTCCTCGATGCCGGCTACGAGCGGATCACCCTGCGCGACAAGAACCCCCAGGTGGTCGTTCCCGACGGGGTGTCCAGCCGGACGGGAGACTCCTACCTGGAAGGGATGGACCCCAAGGGCACGCTGGTGCGCTCGGCAGGCATCCGGCCGGACAGCGCCGCCTTCGAGAAGTTCCGCGCCGAAGGCGGACGAGTCCTGTCGCAACTGCACATCTACCTGGCCCTGGCCCAGGGCGTGAAAGGCCAGCGGGTGGCGGGAATCACGGGCACCTTCGGCAAGGGCACCATCACCACCCTGATCTCCCGCATGCTGGACAAGGCGGGGATCAGACACGCCGTGGGAGGGAACATCGGCACGGCGATGCTGGACCTCCTGGCCACGCCCGACATTCCCGGCGTCGCGCTCCTGGAACTTTCCTCCTTCCAGCTCTTCGACCTGGGCGCCCCTCCCGGCTTCACCGCCCTGGATCGCCTGGCCTTCGTGCCGCGGGTGGGAGTGGCCAACCGTGTCACCATCGAACACCTGGACTGGCACAAGGACCAGGTCGAGTACTGGGAGGCCAAGGCGAGACTGTGCGAGGAACAGGGCGAGAACGACCACGCCATCTTCCTTTCCCAGGATCCGGGCTCGGTGTTCGTGGGGATGGCGGGATCCGGAATCGAGCACCCCATCGGTCCCCGTGGACAATTCCAGCCGGAATCCGACAAGGTCCTGGACGAGGACGGAAACGTGGTCCTGCGCCGCGAGGACATGCGGGTTCCCGGCGCCTTCCAGCTGTCGAACGCGGCGGTGGCCTGGGCGGCGGCCAAGGCTCTTGGAGCCGACGATGTTTCCTGCAGAAGCGCCGCGCAGGAATTCGAAGGCCTCCCCCACCGCCTGCAGTTCTGCGGCGAACACGCGGGCGTGCGCTACTACAACGACTCCTACGCCACCCGTCCGGAAGCCACGCTCGCGGCGGTCGAGGCCCTTTCCGGTTCGGATCTGGCCCTGATCCTGGGTGGATCCGACAAGGGCATCGACTTTTCCGAACTGGCAGCGGGGCTTCGCTCCTGGACCCACCTGCGCCACGTCTGCCTGATCGGCGCCACCGCCGGCCGACTGCGCGAGGCGCTGCAAACCGCCGGCCCCACGCCCTTCCCGCTGGTGGACCACCCCCACCTTCCCGAGGCATTCGCCGACGCGCGTGCGGCCGTTGCGAAAGGCGGGGCGGTCCTCTTGTCCCCGGCCTGCGCCAGCTTCGGCTTGTTCAAGAACTACAAGCAGCGCGGCGAAGCGTTCCTAGGCTTGGTGCGGGAATTGTCGCTTCCGTCCTGATATCCATGCATTTCCGCCACCGCCGGCTCAAGCGATCCGGCGGGCCTCGCGGGCGAGTTCGGAAAGACGCCCCAACTCCAGCAGATGCTGGGCATCGTGGGCCAGGAGTCCCTTGGAGATCTGGCTGATCGTCTGCGGACCCCGCTGGGGATGGAGGAACACCTGCTCCCACTGGGCCTCGGTGAGGTAGGAGAACACGTTGAGATTCCCTCTTCGCAACAGGCAGAAGGTTTCCAGGAGATCCTCCGGCGTCCGCTCCTGGCAGGCTTGGGATTCCACCCAGGCCTCGGCGTCGAAGGATTCGAGTCGGCGTCCGGGTTCGGCCAGGGCGGAACGGATCCGCACGGAGTACACGAGTTCGACATCCACCAGATGGGCGAGATGCCCCATGCAATTCCATGCCCCGGGATCCGGCCTCCAAAGGCGTTCCCAGTTGGACAGATCCTCAAACAATTCCGCCAGACGGTCCCCTGCGCGGGAGAGCTCCGACAAGGTTCCCCGGACTCGCTCCACGGCTGGAATCGCATACCAGAGGGTCATGCGGCGAATGTAGTCATGGTGGCTCGCTACCGGAGTGGGGATGCGAAGGAAAACCGCTCCCCGAAGCGTTTCACCCTTCGCGATCCGGCTCCAGGCGATCGCTCTTGGATGCCGCCACCGCCAACCGGTCGCAGCGTTCGTTGCGGGCGTTCCCCGCGTGGCCCTCCACCCAGCGGAACCGCACGCTCTTTCCGGCCATGGCCTCGCTCAGAAGCACCCACAGGTCGACGTTCTTGACCTCGCCTCCATCGGCCTTGCGCCAACCCCGCTTGCGCCACCCGTCCACCCAGCGCTTTTCGATGGCGTCCACCACGTAGCGCGAGTCCGTGTGCAGGATCGCCTGCGCCCCCTTGGGCACCCTCGAGAGGGCTTCGATGGCCCCTCGCAGTTCCATGCGATTGTTGGTGGTGGTCTTGAACCCCTTGGACCACTCCTCCACTCCCTGGGGTCCTTCCACGACCACCCCGAACCCACCGGGGCCGGGATTGCCGGAACAGGCGCCGTCCGCCCACAGCATCCACACTCCCGATCCTCCCGAAGGAGCCGCCCCCGTCGCGGACGCCGCCTTGGCGGGCTTGGGTGCCGGCGGTGGCGCCGAGGCGGGAAGGGAGAACAGATCCGTCTGGGAAGGGGCGGCCTTGGGGCCGGGAAGGGATTTGTCCAGAAGGCGCAGGGCGGCTTCCGCGACGGGCAGGCCCAGAAGCTCGGCGTGGGCTTGGAGGCGATCCTGCAAGGGCTTTGGGAGATCCAGGTACAGACTCATGGGACCAGGCAAGCTAGGAAGAGTTCGCTCCCGGCGAGGATCCGTCGGGTGCGAGGATGAACAACTTCCCCGCGAATGTCTACTATTCGAACCACCATGCAGTTCACCGTCGCCAAATCGGCCTTGCTCGAGGCGCTGCAGATCTGCGCCAGCGCAGTGCCCGGAAAGAGCACCCTTCCCATCCTGCAGAACTTCCTCCTTTCGGCCGCCGAAGGAGAGCTCCGCATCACCGCCACCGATCTGGACCTGGGCGTTCGGATCGCCATCGCCGTGGATCTGCGGCAGAGTGGCGAGCTGGTGGTGCCGGCCCGTTCGCTCCTGGACGTGGTTCGCGAGCTCCCCGACCTCCCGGTGGAATTCTCGGTCAAGGACTTCCATCTGCAGGTCCGCTCCGAAGGCGGCTTCCAATGCCGCTTGGCAGGCGTGGACGGTTCGGAATTCCCGGCCTTGCCCCAGCTGGAGGACAACGACGGTTTCACGGTGACCTCCGGCACGCTGCGCAGACTTTCCGAACGCACGCTGTTCGCCGTGAGCACCGACCAGACCCGGCTTGCCCTCAACGGCATCCTGTGGGAGCCCTCGCAGGGACGCACCTCCATGGTGGCCACCGACGGACATCGTCTGGGCCACGCCTGGACCACCACGGACAACCAGAATCTGTCGCACGGCGTGATCGTGCCACCCAAGGCCATCGGCCAGGTGCTGAAGGTCGCCGTGGGCGAAGACGCCCAGGTGGACGTCCATCTCGCCGACAATTCCGCCCGATTCCGCTGCGGAGTGGTCGAGGTGTTCACCAAGCTGATCGAGGGGCCCTACCCCAACTTCAGCCAGGTGATCCCCAAGACGTCCAGCCGCATCGCCACCGTGCACCGCGAGGACCTGGCCGCCATCGTGCGCCGCGTGGCCACCCTGGCCAACCGCAACACCCGCCAGATCCGCCTGTCGTTCTCTCCCGGCCGTCTGGAGGTCAGCACCCAGAACCTGGACCTGGGCGGCGAAGGGCGCGACTCCCTGCCCATCGAGTACCAGGGCGAGGGTTTCGACATCGGCTTCAACGCCGGGTACCTGTCGGAGATCCTCAAGCTCATCGACACTCCCCAGGTGCGCATGAAGATGAACCAGCCCACCCAGGCTTGCGTCCTGGAACCGGCCGTGGACGCGCCGGACGCGCTGTTCATCCTGATGCCCCTGCGTCTGTCCGACTGAGATCGCGAGGAAAGCCATCCAAGCGGCGAATAACCACCGCTCGTCCTGAGGAGCGTAGCGTCTCGAAGGGCGGGCGGTGCAGGAAAATCCACAGAATGTTGTTTCCAGCTTGACGCCGCTGTCCATCGAGACAGGGCTGCGCCCTTCCTCAGGACGAGCGGTTTGCCATCGTGCCTTCATTCTCCCAGAGGCCGAGTCGCCTGCTCCAGAAGGCATGAGACCATGCGCGTCCGTCGACTCCAACTGACCGATTTCCGATCCTGGCGCGAGGTCCAGCTGGAGGCCCACTCCGGTGCCAATCTCCTTATGGGGCCCAACGGTTCCGGCAAGAGCAATCTGCTGGAAGCCCTCCACGTGTGCGCGCTGGGCTTTTCTCCACGGTCTCGCTCCGAACGCGATCTGGTGCGGTGGGGAGCGGAGCGATTCGTGACCCGGCTCCAGGCCTCGCGCGGCGAGACTCCGCTGGAGCTGGCCGCATCGTGCGACTTGGCGGGACGGAAGGAAACCCGGGTGGACGGGGTTCCCGGCCGGCTGTTCTCCCGGCTGGTGGGCCACCTTTCGGTGGTGGGGCTCTACCCGGAAGATCTCCAATTCGTGCGGGGTGGACCGGAACTGCGTCGATCGTACCTGGACGCGCTGAGCTGCCAGTTGGACCCGGGTCTGGTGGAACCCTTGCGCGAGTACGCCCGGGTGGTCAAGCAGCGCAACGCCTGCCTCAAGGAGGGGGACCAACGCGACGCCCAGCTTCTGGAGGTCTTGGACCACCAGATGATCGAAAAGGCCATTCCCCTCCTGGAAGCACGGATGGATCTGGTGGAGCGCCTGGTGGAACCCGTCGCGAGGTTGCATGGGAGCCTCTCCGGCCAGTCGGAATCGGTGGACCTGTTCTACCGCGGAAGCTACGGCACGGAGGATCTGCCCCGACGCGGAGCCCCTCTCCGGGAAAGGCTGGAATCGCGACGCCGCGCCCTGCGAAACGCGGAATCCGCCGCGCAGAGCACGCTGTTCGGGCCGCACCGCGACGAACTGACCATCCTGCTGTCCGGAAGACCCGCCCGCGAGACCGCGTCGCAGGGCCAGACCCGCACCCTGGCCATCGCCCTGCGACTGGCTTCGGCGGAACTGCTGGCCCGGCATCCGGATCGGCCGCCGGTGCTGCTTCTGGACGATGTCTTCGCCGAACTGGACGGGCCACGCCGCGAACGGCTCGCCAAGCTCCTGCCGCGAGGCGGACAGTCGTTCCTGTGCTCGCCGCACCGCGCGGACCTCCCCTTCGAAGTGGATCGCACCTTCCTGCTGGAGCCCGGCGGGCTCCGGGAGACCCGGTGAACACCCCCGGACCCAACCGCTGGCTGGGCGGAAAGGAATTGGACAAATTCCGTCGCAAGGAACGCGCGCGCGAGGAGGCGGACGCCGAGCCCCTGAAGGATCTCCTGGGCAACTACCTGCAGCGATCTTCGCTGGGAAACGCGCTGCTGCCCGCGTCCCCCGCGTTCCAGAAGGCGTGGAACGAAGCGGCCGGCGCCCTGGCCAGCCGCTGCACCCCCTGCAAGTGGGAACGGGGCACGTTGTGGGTGGACGTTCCCGATCCGGGTTGGAAATTCGAGCTGCGGTGGAGGCTGGCGGAACTCGCCCAGGCCATGCGCGACCGCGGCATCGCGGTGCGTCAGATCCGCATCCGCTGAAGCGGCGTCAGTCCCAGTCCAGGGCGCCCTTGTGCCACAGGTACAGGTACACGGCTTCCAGCATCACCAGGAAGGCAAGCAGGATCCACAGCAGGTTCCAGCCACCGTCCAGAAAGCGGATGGCCCAAGGGTAGAGGAAGGCGACCTCGATATCGAAGGCCAGGAAGATCATGGCCACCAGGTAGAACTTCACGGAAAAGCGCTCGTCGGCGCTGCCAGCGGTGTTGGAGAGACCGCATTCGTACGCGTCCCCCTTGGCCTGGAAGGTCTTGCGCGACCGGTTGAGGAACCAGTTGACCCCAACCAGGAAAGACGGCACCAGGATTCCCAGGATGACCAGGACAGTGAGCGGGAAGACGACATCGAAGGTGGATGGTTGCATCATGGTGTCCGGAAAATTAGAACTCATGCGCCCAGGGAAGCGCGGTACTGGGCGAAACTCTGGTTGGATTGGTCGCGAGCCGACACGATGGCGTCCTGCAACGGCCAAGCCACGGCGATGTCCGGGTCGTTCCAGGCGATCCCGGATTCGGTGGCGGGATTGTAGACCGCAGAGCACTTGTAGAGGACTTCCGCCTCCTGGGACAACACGCAGAACCCGTGGGCGAAGCCAACGGGGATGAACAGCTGGCGATGGCTCTCGGAATCCAGTTCGATGCCCCACCACTTGCCGAAGGTGGCCGATCCCGGGCGGATGTCCACGGCCACGTCCCAGATCTTGCCGCGCCCGCAGCGCATCAGCTTGGCCTGTCCGGGAACGGTCTGGAAGTGCAGTCCCCGGAGCACCCCACGGGTGCTGAAACTGTGGTTGTCCTGCACGAAACCCACCTGGATCCCCGCGTCCTTGTAGCGAGCGGCGTTGTACGGTTCCAGGAAGAATCCACGTTCGTCGCGGAACACCTTGGGCTCGATCACCACCAGGCCTTCCAGGCCACCGGGCATCACGTTCATGGATTCTCCAAAGGGGAGGGGGCGGGAGCGGCGGAAGCACCGACGTTCCAGCTGAGGGTGAGGGAGTGGACCGCGTTCAGAAGCCGCCACCACTGGAATCCGTAGGTGAGGGCGAGCGACCCGTTGGAAACCGTGCCACCCAAGGCCCAACGCTGGTCGTGCAGAGGGGGATTGTCCGGATCCTGGCGGCTGAGGACCCAGACCCGGAAGGCGTCTTCGACTTCCTGGAGATCGGTGCGGAACCCGCCGCGGACCTGGACCCAATCGTTGACCTTGTATTCCACGCCGGTGCGGAGCATGAACTCGTTGTCCACGGGTTTCTGGACATCCTGATAGAGGTCCAACCCGCGAACACCAGGGCGGTACAGCAGGGTGTACCCGAAGGACAACGGCATGGAGCCGAAATCCGACTCTTCCTTGGTATGCCCGGAAAGCTTGGTGCCCAGGTTGGACACGTACAGGGAGTGGGCGAACCGACGCGACCCCGGCTGGAACACGGTTCCCACGTCCACCGCCACCCCCCACGCCTGGGAGTCGTCGATGTCGAGGTTTTCCTCGACGGCCTTGAATCCCGCGCCCCAGGCGAATCGGTCGCCCAGAGCCTCGGCGAAGGCGACGTTCAGGAGCATCTCCTGCGGACGATGGATCCGGCCGGTGGGATCCCCCAGATCGGAGACCCCGGTGATCTCGCCGCTGGACTGGTAGTCCATGCGACCGGCGATCACCCCGCCCCAAAGCGGACGGGCGTAGGCGGCGAATCCTGGGACCACGTCGCTCATCTGGGCGCGGTAGCCCACTTCCAAACGGGTGCTCTGGAGCCGCGCGAAACTCGCCGGTTGCCAACCCAGCGAAGAGAGGTCCTCGCCTGCGGCGGGAACGCCGCACATCCCCACCATCCTGGCACCCTGGAAGTTGCGCAGGAAGACGAATTCGGCGGAGCCGGCGCTTCCGAATTGGGCGTAGGAAGCGCTGGCCAGGCCAAGCAGGGCGAAAAGGATCCTCATGGGCAGCAATCTATTCAATTGCGGCCGGTGCCGCATCGGCTGACCCCCAGGTCCTTCAGGACTCCGTCGGCGAGCGAATAGATCCAACCGTGCACCTTCAAGGTCTGCCCTCGCTCCCAGGCTCCCTGCACGATCCCGCTGTGCGAGAGCGTGTGCACCTGCTTGGCCACGTTGAGCTCGCAGACACGGTCCTCCAATGCCTGCGACCCCAGCCCGGCGAGTTCGGTCCGGTGTTCGCGGCGCAGTTCCCGGATGGGCTCCAGCCAGAAATCGGCGATCCCCGGCAACCTCCCGGCCAACGCCTGGTGGATTCCTCCGCATCCATAGTGGCCCACCACCAGGATCTCGCGCACCTTCAGCACATCCACCGCGTATTCCAGGACGGACATCAGGTTCACGTCGGTGGGATGGGCCAGGTTGGAGACATTGCGATGCACGAAGACCTGGCCGGGCACCAGGCCGGTGATCTGGTTGGCGGGAACCCGGCTGTCGGAACAACCGATCCACAGGAACCGCGGGCTCTGCTGCCGGGACAGTCGATGGAAGAATTCGGGATCGTCCATGCGCGTTCGATCGGCCCAAACCCGGTTCCGGGCCAGAAGATCGGCAGCGGTCAAGTCGTTCATGAGCGGCTCCTGTGGGCTGGATTCTTTGCGACGCCGTTGCAACCTACAAACCCCATCCGGACGCAAAATCCCCTCGTCTTGTCCTTATGGCCAGAAGCGGTAGGCGAGCCCGAATCGCCAGGACCCCGCGCCCCGCGAATCCACCACGGTCCGATCGTCCGCTTCCCACGCACCGCGCCCCTGGAAAGCATCCCAGCGAACCGTGGCTCCCCAGGCATGGCGTGGATCCATCGCCCACAGGACACTCGCCTGGAATGCGGCGACCAACTCGCCGCGTCGGGCCCAGCCGCCACCTTCGAAAAGCGGCTGATCGGCCCCATCCACCGAGACCAGATCCATCCGCAAGCCAGCTCGGACATCCGCTTCGAAGGCCCACCTCCGAAAGGTGCGCTGGAAGGAAACGACCGGCTCCACCCCCAGACCCACCCCCCAGGACAGCGGAAGCCCCGTCGGAGCGATCGATCCGAAATCGTGTACGCGAAGCATGCCGTCCAGACCTGCTCGCACCCAAGATCCCACGGGAAGACGCGGCCCTCCCCCGAGCTCGCCACCCCAGGCGTCCCCAACTTGCAACCAGGAGAGGTCGGCGCGCCATGCCACATCTCCGGGGATCTCCCGCAAGATCCCTCCCTCCGACGGCAACCCGCCCACCACCGGCCGTGCGACCCACCGCCGGGAACGATCCTCCGGCCCCAAGGCGATCGCCCAGGCCTGCAGCTGGCCGTTGGAATCCACCACACCCAACCGCCTTCCCGGAATGATCCCACCGGGACCTTTCACGAAACGGAACGTGCCGGCGGAAGAATCCAAAGACTCCACCCTGGCTGTCCGGAGGAACCTTCGATCGTCCAGGATCGAAGAGGCCATGACGCGAGGATGCCCAGCCAACTCCCGCGAGGCCCGCTCCAGGTCCCCGAAGCCGGTCATCGACGATTTCCGCTCCACGGTCCGCGTCGAATCGCCCAAACGATGGGATCTGGCGACCACCAGGAAGGTGGCCTTGTGCTCGAAACGATTCCCATTGCGAACCACGTCCAGACCGACCACCTCCAGCGACAATTCGTGGACGGCGTCGAACTCCGCCAGGGCCGAAACCAGGTCCAAAGACTGGGTATCCCTGCGGACCTCCACCATGCCGTCGCGTTCACCCCACCCCGACCAATCGTTGGCGAAGGTGTTTTCCAGACGGGACCGCAGTTGTTCGCAACGCGCCTTTTCCTCTTCCGCCTGGGTTCGGGCCAGCATCCGCAACGGGTGCACCACGCTCGCCTGCAACCGTTCGTAGGCCCGGCGCCGGAACTCCTCGTAGCCTGGGCACGCCTCCACGCGCGCCGGCGACCGCACGAAGGCTTCCTGGAACCCTCCCGCATCCCGGGCCGTCGCGGCTCCCGTCACGGCCAGCAGGATCGCGGCGATCATCGACGCAAGTCGACCACTTCGGCCCCCTTGGGCGGGACGTAGGCGAAATCCGCCTGTCCAGGCTTCCACTTGGAAATGGACAGGAGGTTCCAGGTGGTCGTGTTCCCCTCGGCCTCCTCCACTTCCAGACGCACCGGGACGAGCCCCTTTTCCTTCGCCCAGAGCGTGGCGCGGGAAAAACGGGAAAGCGGCGCCTTGGACACGTCCAGTTCCAACCTCTGCACGGGCTTTCCGTCCAGGGTCTCGCGCCGGGACTTGGTTTCCGCTCCGGAAAGGGCAGCCTGGAGGATTTCCAACGGCAATCCCAGCTGATCCACCTGCGAGGGACCGCGCAGAACCACCTGGTTGGTGGATGCGTTCCACTGCCACATGAGATTGCCGTCGGATACGGCGACCAATTCCGGGGCGCGGAAACGGAAGCGGTTCCCCGAGGCAAGTTCCAAGGTCCCCGTGGTCCCGCGCGGCGGAGCGATGGAGCCTGGAGTGGCGACCACCATGGATAGCTTGATCCGGCAATCCGGCATGGGAAGGGTCGCCGCCACCTTGGGCAGAAGAGGCTGGGCCCACAGGGGAACGGCGGCGAGCAGTGGGAGAATCCGGCGCATGGTCGCTTTCTATCTTGGAGGACGATGAATCGCACGCAGGCCCTGAAGGAGCTGCAACTCCTGGAAAACTACGAGTTCGACCGTTCGGATGCACCGGGTCGATTGCTGACCCACCTTTCTTCCTCCGATGGCGAAGTCGTCCTGGCCGCGTTGCGGGCGAGCACGGGGTACTTCGGATTGCCCGGGATCTGGGAACGGATCTTCGAGCTGGCCGCCTCCGCCCAGGACGAAGAGACCCGCGCCATCGCCAACGCCTCGCTGTGGCCGGTCATGCAGGACGGCTCCGGCTGGGACTGGATGCCCGACGAGGACGAGGAGATCGATCCCGAGATTCCCATGCCACCGGAGCCTCTGGTTCCCCGCGAGATCTACGAATCCACCAAGGCGCATCTTCTGGCCAAGGTGGACGCCAAGATGGAGACCATGGACGTGCGGCGCCGCTGCCTGGAAGCACTGGGCCACATCGCCTTCCTTCCCGAGGTGCGCACCCTGGTGCTGCGTTTCTACCAGGAAGCTCCCAACATCCTGGTGCGGGTCTCGGCGATCTACGCCATGGGACTGGTGGAAGACGACGAATTCGAGCGGATCGTGGTGGAGGAATTGGATTCCACCCATCCGGACCTGCTGTCGGAGGCCATCCACGCCTGCGCGAACCTGCGTTTGGAGGAAGTGTGGTCCCGCGTGTCCGAACTCCTGGACCACCCGGACGAGGACGTGCGTTTCGAGGCCCTGGCCGCCACCGGGATGCTGGTCCCGCTGGCCGAATCCGAGTCCACCATGGAGGACCTTTCCGCTCGGTTCCGCGATGCCCGTTCGCGCGACGCCCTGCGGATCGCCGCGGCGGCCCTGGAGGAACGGCGGCTGGAGGAATCCGGCGAGGATGAAGCCTGGCGCATGGACCAGGTCCGCGACGAGATCGATCGGATGACCGACACCAACCACGACGCGCAATGACCCATACCCCCCCCGCACTGGTCCTGGTGGATGCATCCGCGCAGACCCTTTCCGTCTGGAAGGACGGGGTGCGGGTCTTCGGTTGCGCGGTGTCCACCGGACGGAACGGTCTGGGCTGCGCGGAAGGTTCCGGCTGCACCCCGGTGGGCTGGCATCGGATCGCCCAGGCGATCGGGCATGGCCAACCTCGCGGCATGCGCTTTTCCAGCCGCGAGCCCACCGGCGAGATCTGGACCGGAGGCCCCGTGGAGGGCGACTGGATCACCACCCGCATCCTGTGGCTGGAAGGCATGGAAGCGGGCCGCAACAAGGGCCCCGGGGTGGATTCCTACGAGCGCTACATCTACATCCACGGAACCGCCCGCGAGGACGAACTGGGACACCCCGGCTCGCACGGATGCGTGCGCACCTCCAACCGGGACATCGAACTGCTGGCCGACCAATACCTGTCCGAAGGCGACATCGTGTGGATCGGGCCTTCCGGAGACCACCCATGACCTCCTGGCACTTTTCCGGCATCGGCGGCTCGGGCATGAGCGCGATCGCCTTCTACCTCCTGGGCCGCGGCGAGACCGTGTCCGGATCCGATCGCCTGTTCGACCGCGGCGGCGGCGAGTCGATCCGCCTGGCCCTGGAATCCGCCGGCGCCAGGATCTGTCCGCAGGACGGCGATGGACTCGCGCCCGGCGCGGTCCTGGTGGTCTCCACCGCGGTGGAGGACACCACCGCCGAGGTGCGCAGGGCGCGCGAGCAGGGGAACCGGATCGTCCACCGTTCCGAGGCCCTCGCCGAGATCGCCTCGCGCACCCGCTGCATCGCGGTATCCGGCACCAGCGGCAAGTCCACCGTCACCGCCATGGTCTTCCGGGTGCTGCGCGAAGGGGGACTGGATCCTTCGGTGATCTCCGGGGCGGTCCTGCGGGAGCTGTCGGGCCGGGGCCACTGGGGCAACGCCTGGGGCGGTGCGGGAGCGTGGCTGGTGATCGAGGCCGACGAATCGGACGGATCGCTGGTGCGCTACCACCCCGAGGTGGGATTGCTCCTGAACCTGGACCGCGACCACAAGGAATTGTCGGAATTGCGCGAGATCTTCGGGACGTTCCGCGAGCAGAGCGCGAACTTCGTGGTCCATGGCGACCGCGCCGACTGCATGGAGATCGGCGGTCCCGGCGCGAGCCGTTTCGGAGTCCGCAACTCCAGCCTTCCGCTGCCCACGGACATCCGCCTGTTGGCCGATCGCGTGGAGTTCACGCTGGGCGATGTGCCGTTTTCCGTCCCCGGTCCCGGCATGCACACGCTGGAGAACGCCCTGGCCGCCCTGGCCGTGGGAAGGCTCGCCGGCGTGGACCTGGCCTGTGGAGCCCGCGCGCTGGCCTCCTTCGCGGGGGTGGGCCGCCGCCACGAGCTGATGGGGGAATCCAGGGGCGTTCGGGTGTTCGACGACTTCGCCCACAACCCCACCAAGGTGGAGGCGGGACTATCCGCGGCGCAGCTGGCCGCGGGCGATGGACGCGTGCTGGCCATCTTCCAGCCCCATGGATTCGGACCGTTGCGATTCCTTCTGGACGACTTCGCGACCTCCTTCACCAAGGCACTGCGCCCTGGCGACCAGCTGTGGATCGCGCCGGTGTACGACGCCGGCGGCACCGCCGACCGATCCATCTCGTCGGCGGACCTCGCCGCGAAGATCCGGGGGACCGTCCACTGCCTCCCCACCCGTGCCGAGATTCCCGCCGCCATCGCACGGATCGCCCAAAGCGGCGACGTTGTCTATTCCATGGGTGCCCGCGACCCGGACCTCCCCTCGTTCGCGAAGTCGGTGCTCGCGGCGTTGGGTTGAGGGGAGCGAATTTTCAACGGTCGATATGGGCTCCTCAGCCGACCAGGACGTCCGAAGGGATCCGCAAGGTGCGGTGGAGATTCCGGATCATGGTGATCGTCAGGGCACGTTTGCGGCCGAGGACCTCCGACACCCGGTTGCGCCCGCCCAGGATCTGCGCCAGATCCGACGGGGTGAGGCCTTGCTGTTCCATGCGGAAGCGGATGGCTTCGATGGGGTCGGGGGGAAGGATGGGGTGATGCCTGCGCTCCCAGTCCTCCACCAAGGTGGAAAGGATTTCCAGGCGGTCGCCTTCGGGCGAACCCTTCCGGGACATCATGAGCGATTCGATCTCCACGAGCGCCTTCTTGTGGTCCCGCGCGGTACGGATGGGTTTGATGTCCATGTCAGATCTCCTGGGCGTCGATGCGGTCGTATTCCGCATGGGTACCGATGAACCTCACGTAGAGGACCCCGAAGGGATAGTTGATCCAGGCCACCAGCCTGTACTTGTTGCCTGCGATGTTGAACACCGCCCGACCATCGCGAAGGATGCTGGCGTTCAGGAATTGGGCCTTGAGCTCCGACGGACGCGTCCATTTCGCGCACTCGACTTCCGCGAACCAGGCCCGCAGGGGTTGCTCGGAATCTTCCCGACCCGGCCTGTTCCAGTGGTCCACCAGGGTCTTTCTGGCGATGATCCTCATCCCGTCCGAATATACCTTCCATTTCCCAATTTGGGAAACGGAAGACGCTCGTCCGCGATCCGGACCTCCCCTTGTTCGCGAAGTCGGTGCTCGCGGCGCTTTCCTGAGCCGGAACGATCCTCCGTGGTCGGCGAGAGGGATCAGGGCCCCGACAATCGCCGATCCCATTCGGGAGAGAGCTCCGTACCCAACCACAGCACGGGAGCGATCGCCCGATCGAACAGGACCAGCCCCCGGAGGTCTCGCCCGCGGGCGAGATCGATGGTGTAGCCGGATCCATCGGGGTACTGGAAGCGGACGTACCGCTTCCGACGACCCAGAGCCTCCACCAGCAGACCGCGCGACTCCAGGGTGGACGCCACCGTGTATGTGTAGTACTGGTAGTCGTCCATGGATTCCAGGTAGGCCTCTTCGCTCATCTGCGCCCGTTCCTCTTCGGTCGCCGCCGAATCCGGATCCAGGTACAATGCGCACTTCCTGTCCACGATCGTCACTGCGGACGTGTCCAGGAGGATCGAATCCAACCTCAGGCTGTCCAGCGAGTAGGTGCCCAGGGCCGCGTCGACGCCGCCCCTGGACAGGAGGGAATCGGATGGACCCGTTCGATCGGGCGGATCCACGACGGCCGGCACCACGGAATCCACCGGACCGGGCGCCATCTCGCGCCCGGGATCCTTGGATCTGCAGGAATAAAGGGACAAGCCCACCACCGCAAGGACCACAGCGCGCAAAGCCCGCTTCCGGGAACCCCGCGAGAGTCCGGATGCGATGGAGATCCATGTCCGGCATCCCGTCATCCAGGAGGGACCACCGAGGAGCAATGGATGTGGAGCCATGTTGGCGACTTCCCTTGGGAGGCGAGGGCGAGGGCGAGGCGGGCCGGTCGCGGACCTAGAGCGGTCCGAAAGACATGGAAAACCGCACCGTGGCCGGACGCCCCTCGTGGATGGAGGATCGGATCTCGCGGACCATGGAATCCTCCATGGTGAAATAGCTGAGCATCTCCCCGTAGCCGAAGGTGATTCGGATTCCCTCGTGGAAGGCCGTGTCGCATTGTCCGGGAAACAGGCTGTCCAAGGCCCGCACGGCGTCGTCGTTGGCCAGTGGATCGCCCTGCTTGGCCTTGGCGAGGAACTCGATCCGCTGGTGCAGGAAACGTCCCAACGCCGGACAGGTGCCCACGGAAGCTCGCGTGCGGAAGGAGAACGTGGCACTCCAATACTCGCAAGGGGCGCTTTCGATCCTCAGGCTGTCGCCATCGGCCAGCAGAGCGGTTTCGTCCGCTTCGTGGGGGCGGGCCAGGACGAAGCGACTGGACACCACCCCCGAATCGCCGGGATGGAACCATGCCTCCGGATCGCCCGCCACGCAGAGGTCTTCGGCTTCATCGGCGACCTGGCCGGAGTCGCCTTCCGCACCCGAGGAGGAATCGACCACGATCGATCCCGGCATCACCTTCCCGGCGGCCGGATCACCGGACGGTCCAGGCTCTCGACACGAAACGAAAAGCCCCGCGACCAGGAAGAGGATCGCCGTCCCCATCCAGGAACCGAACCAGGTCATCCCATCCTCCGATTCCGTCATCGCCGCTTGGTGATGTTCTCGTGCACCCAGCGGGCCTCGTCCTCGGGGGACACCTTGTCGACGGTGCTGGTGACACGGCTGAAGGTGGATCCGGGGAATTCGTAGGGCTCGGAACAGTCGGAATACGGACCCACCACTCCCAGCATCCATCCGTTCTTCGCGGCCCAATGGGGCTCGTCCACCCGGTACTTGAAGACCTCGTAATGGGCCGACTCGCCGGAATCCTCGACGATGCTCACGCGATTGAGATGGACGATCTCGTCGGGACATGCGGCCAGTTCGGTGGGGAATTCCAGCCAGTTGGCCAGGTTGCTCTCCGCGCCGCTCACCAGGTCGGCCAACGACTCGGGGAACAGGTGGATCTTCCCCTGCTCGGCCAGCCATCCATGCAACGGCTCGCGATGGAGGGGATGCCGGGCGAAGGGGAGGATGTCCTGATGCGTCAATTCCTGTCCAGAAGCCAGCTTGTCACGCAGGGGCTTCAGGCGCGACAAACGTTTCTTGTCCAGGCGCAGATTCTGCCACAGCACGTACACCAGACGGTAGGCAATGAAGGCGAGGACGGAAAAGACCGCGCTTCCGATCAGGACCAAGGCAAATCGCATGCGACCCTCCCGTACCCCATCCATCTCGCGGGGACCCGCCCCAGGGGCATACCGAGTTCCAACGTAATCCCTCCGCAGGCGGTCCGGCAGGAGGATCTTCGGGACACGGGCACAAGCGATGCCTGCCCGTCGGACGGAGACTCCCTGGGGTTTGGCTCAGCGGTCGTTCAGGACCTGGACGGTTCCCTGGGCGGAACGGATCCAGAAGAGGCCTTGGGGCAGGCGCGATCGCGTGCGATCCCAGCCGGCCTGCAGGTCATCACCCGCACCGATCCTCGCCACCAGCGCCCCGTGGAGGTCGTACACCTGCGCACCCCGATCGGAGAGCGCACCCGATGCCTTCGCCGCTGGCGCCACGGAGGAGATCTGCTTGCGCAGGAGAGGCATCATGGTCTGCGCGTAGCGCTTGCCCAGCGTGCGGTAGGAGGGGGCGTCGAAGTGGACGTTCTGTCCGTCGGCGGTGGTGGTGTTGAGCCCCTGGGCCGACACCACGTAGGACGTGGCGATGGTCTTGGGCAGAGCGTCGATCATGGTGTTGGCACCCTTGGAGCTGCCCCCGGGAGCGACTTCGCCCGCGAGCAACGGCACCTCGGCGGCCTTGAGACCCAGGTCGCTCAGGAGCCTCTCGTAGATCTTCTTCACCTGGCTGGCCCAGGTATTGTCGCCCGTGTTGGACTCTCCTTGATGGAGGTGCGCAAAACGGCGAAAGCGGCCACCCATCGCGGCTGAAAGCGGCCAGTC
>DAOPYN010000004.1:0-125011 GCA_035352895.1 Fibrobacteria bacterium
ACGACAATATCTGTCATTTCGCAATGAGAACGGGAGAAATTCAGCATCCTGTTAAGTGGTCTTCCTCGTCGCGTTGAACAGCAGAACCAGAAAAGGGATTGTATTCAGAAAGACTCATAGGAGTCTCTCCATTAAACCCTCTGGGCTGTAAAAAACCCCAAAGATGGATCTGCGCTGGCGGGTCTTTTTCCTCCCTGTCAATTCGGATGCACACCCACTGCGAAATTTCGGTGACAACAATCCCTACCGGATCTTTGTGGGATTCGCTTACCTCCTCCGAAGCATCGTCATTTTCTTCAGCCAGCTCTACCAATGCCTCCTTTTCAAGCTTGGCGAAGTTTTTCTCCTTCAAAACTCTGGCAAAAAAATTTTCCTCGTGTCCTACCTCTAATTTTCGATGCTTTGGATTTTCTTTTTTTTCCGTGTTATAATCAGTTAATGCGTGGCTTGCCGTGAATTCTTTGTCAGTTGAAAAATCAACAAATGGCAATGGCAATACAATAGGCGCCCCCCGTTCATGTGCGTCCGGATCTGCACATCCCCACCCGATGTACATTGACTTCCATCCAATTTCAATCGGCTTGATAGCCTGAGATTTTCCTTCAACACCTTTTGCTTTATCTTCGATTCCCATTTGAATTCATATCCTCTTAAAACAGCTTTTTGGGGACCTTTAGTCCCTCAGGAATTTTAGGCGCGCTTGGTGCGCTTGGAATAGAGGGCACATCTGGAATTTTCGGAAGGTCCGGACGCTGGAAATTTGGCAGATCCAGCGAAGGAATCTTGGGAAGATCAAAGCTCGGGAGCTTGAAATCCGGAAGGTGGAACCAGCTGTCATCCTCTTCGCTTGGTGGCCCGTAGAGGTCATCCACCACGGCATCCTTGTCCTTGGGCTGCATGGCTTGTTGTTGCTCCAGCCTTGGATCGAATTGTGCGACGTAGTCTTCAAAACGGCAATCCACAGAATCTGAGAACATGAGATTTTCCCCTTCCAACCATACCGCAAGGTCGGGAGAATCTGGAATCAAGAAATCAACTTCATCACCGGCCTTCAATTCTGCTTCTACCAGCAATTCAATCCGAGGGTGCTTGAGATAGATCTGGAACGCCTTGGCTTTTTCGAATTTACGCACCCCTCCTTCTATATCCATTAAGGTATAGCTCAACACCTTAGCCGGATACTGGTAACCCTTATCGGCCAGATACTGATCATCCCATTTGTTCTTGAGCATCCATTCGCGGATGGAAATCTTGGTGGAATCCGGAAGTTTGAGCTCCGCACCTTCCTTGATCACATCGCACGTGACTCCAGTGGCTCCCTTGTTCATTTCCCAAAGGATCCGCCAATTCCGGATTCCGTAACGTCCCGCCAGTTCGGAGAAGGATTCATCCGCCTTTGCCGTATAGGTCCCGCCGGCGACTTCCTTCAAGAACGGCTCCTGCGCCTCCTGGATGTAATTGCACAACGCCCCGAACAAATCGCCCTGCAGCGTAGCCGAGATGTCGTGCTCGTCGGCATCGGGGTCGTCGTCTTCGTCCTGGTCTTCTTCCAGGTGGCGCCAGGGGCCCTGGTAGTAGCCCATCAGGCCCAGGTAGTAGCGGAGCCTCTCCACACTCATCTCCTCGTCGATGTCGTCATGGAGTTCGTGCGGGAATTTGTCGAGGTTCTTTTTCTTCTTCAGGCCCTCGTCGGAAGCGCCGTAGAGGATCATGAAGCGGCTGGGCATCAGGTGCGGATCGTTGTCCTTGCCCTTCTCGCAGGCCAGCTTGCAGATCTCCTGGTAGTTCAAGCATTCCACGGCCACCAGCGCCATCTGGTAGCCTTCCTTCTTCTCGATCTCCACGAGCTTGTCGGCGAGCTTCTTGATGGTCAGCGGAGGCACGTGGGTGACCTTCTCGGGGACGCCGGAAATCACCTTGGGCTTCTTCTGGGTGGTCGATTTCTTGCTCATTCGTAGCTCCCCGGCCGCACCAGAAGCGTGGCCATGGGCGTGCCGTCCAGGTCCACCAGGTTCTTCGCGAAGTAGCGATCGTCCAACGCCTCGCGGTTCCAGGTGCGCACGTCCATGTGCACCCACGTGGGCGCGTGGCCGGCCCCCTTGCCACCCGGCTCCAGGGCGAACTTGTCGTTGGAGTTCCAGCTCACCTGGGCGCCCAGCTTTTCCTTGGCGATCTCGCGCATGGCGTCGGCGTCTGTGGAAGTCTGCGCCTTGGCAGGATCGCGCACCCACTTGTCGCCCACCTTGCTCTCGAAGTTGAGATCCACGGCCTTGCCCATGTGGTTGGTGGAGGATCGCGCCTTCTTGGTCTTGGGGTCCACGTGCAGCTTGTTGTCGTCGTGGCAGCGGTAGCCGCTGGAGAAGGCGGAGAACCGGATCTTGTCCTTGTGGATCACCGACCCGTAATGGATGAGCGCGCGGCTGGCCCACAGAAGCGACCGGTGGATCCCGGGGTATTCGTACTTGTGCCCCGCTTCGTTCTTGGTGGCCGCGTACTTGGAGGTGTATTCGTCCTTGCAGCGCCCCTTGCCGAACCCATCGCAAGTCCCGCACGGGCAGCGGAGCTTCTTGGTGAAGGAGATGGGGTGGGCGGCCGCGAAGGCGTCCAGGGCCTTCGCGAAGTCCATGTCGACCTTCCCCGTGGCTCCCCGGCCCATCACATCCTTCTCGAATCGCTTGACCGCTCCCAGCAGCGCATCGTCGAATTCCGTCCCCGGCAGGATCCCGCCGAACCCGGCCAGACGGATGCGGAGCTCTTCCACCGCAAGCCCCGAATTCCCCTTGGTGATGGACTTGAACCCGGAAAACAGACCCGGCTCGGGCTCCACGGGCTTCTTGGCCACCGGCGTGATCCGAAACGGGTTGAGCGGCTCCAGGATCGGAACCCACGACTTGAAGTAGCTCTCCAACTCGGCTTCGAGTTTTTCGAGCTTGGTGGGCGTCTTCCTCCCCTTCGGGTCGGCTCCCTTCTTCTCCCCGCTCATGCGTCCTCCTCCTCGGGAGGGTGGCTTCCGAACTTGGCCGCGCCGCCCGCGCCCGCCTTGACCTTGATCTTTCCGGCAGAATCCGTTTTCACCTTGTGGATCTGCCCGTTGGGCTGGCGCACTTCGATGGTGTGGTTGGGCATGGCCTTGCCTTCGTGGTCGGTCATCTCGATCTTGAAGGCGGTGTCCAGAGGGATCTGCGGCGAGATCCCCAAGGCCCCATCGATCTGCGCCACCACCTCCACGGCGTGGTAGGAGGCGTCGCCCACCTCGAAGAGCGACTTCCAGCGTTCCTCGTCCAGCGTCCACTTCCCTTCCACCTTGCCGCCGGAAACCTTGACAGGAATCGTCCCCATGAAGAACCGGGAGTGGTCGTCGGCGACCAGGCTCACGTACAGTTCGCCCGCAACTCCGTCTTCCGCGTCGGTCTTGCAGCTGAAGGTGGTCTCGGTGCCGATCTCGATGGGCTTGGCCGAGCTTTTCACTTCGCCGGTGGCCAGGAGCGTGAGCTTGTAGGATCCCTTCTTGGAGTAGCCTCCGTGCACGATCCTGCCGTCCGCCGGGGTGGATCCGCGCAGGATCTGTCCGTCGGGATCCTCGATCTTGTACGGGACCCCCAGGATGGGACGCCCCCCCTTGTCCTTGACCACCGCCTGGATCTGGTGGGATTCCGTGGGCGACTTCGATTCCTTTTCCAGTTTGACCGGCTCGATGGCCTTGGGACCCTTGGGCGCACTGGTGGCGGCCGCGGCCGCGGCACCCGCGCTCCCGGCTTGGGAACCGCTGCCCACTTCTCCGATCATCACGGTGAAGCACCCCAACACGATCTGCGAAGGCGGACCCACGCAGATGGCCATGTCGCCCAATCGCGCGGCGGGTTTTTTGCCCACCAACACACCCATGCTCCCCAGAATGATGGGACCTCCCACGTGGGGGATGGGCGGCACCCCCGGAGTCACCATAGGGCACACGTGCTGGTCTCCCATGGTGGCCGCGGGCATCTTGCCGATCAGCACCGTGGGCACACCAGGGCCAACCACGGTGCCTCCGTGGGCGGTCATGTCAGTGAGTCTTGCGGCGGGTTTTCCCATCACTTCACCTCGGATTCGAGCGCGGCCAAGCTGAGCTTGGCCTCGGGGTAACGGCGGTTGATGTCGGAGAAGATATCTTCCAGGCGGGCCATGACAATTTTTGCGACGCCATGCTCCCGCATGGCGAAGGCAAGCACGTTTCCGTTGTGCGAAAGTACCGGCCATTGCACTTCTGCAAACGGAGCAAGCCGATAGACGGTCGGGTTGTAGAACTTTTCGCCGGCCTTGACGTGAATTAGGTACAGGCTGGTTTCATCCCGCCTCTTGATCCCGATCAAGGCAAGATTCAAGCTTGGGTGAGCCAAAAGGAAGCTCACGTCGTTCTTCAGGTGCAGAGCTTTCGGCTCCAGGACAATGGGCTGGAGATGCGCGGAATCATTCAAGGCACTCAGCAAGAAGAGATCCGAGCCTGGGAATCGGCCCACCGTCAAACCGGGCAAAACTCCCCATGCATCCTTGGTCTGGCTCAAGACAGGACCGAAAGGGTACATTCTGCTGCTTGTAGAGCCTGATATCTGAATCTGGCTTGCCGCTAAAACATTCAGTGCTGTGGCTATCGGGTGATTTTTTTCCTCCCCATCCCAAGTGAAGAATTGTGACATATTTTGGACTTTACCTAGAGGGCCAGACCAATAGGTTAGAATGCCATCTTTTGTGGCTAATGTCCAAATGGAGTGCGATCTGAACGAGCCCGGAACAATTAGGGTTCGCTCCATTTTCAGATCGCTCGACATCCTAAATATTTCGAAAGTAGACTGACGCCCTCGCCCAACTCCTGTTACGAACAGCTCTCCGTTTTTCCCCCTGTAAAAACCTCCCGATGGCTCGAATACGCCATTGGGTCCTTCCCAAATCATTTTTGATCCATCGCTTGAAAATGCGTAAACCCCCGCTCGCTGAGAAAGAAAAAACCCATCGTCCAATGGGTATACAAAGTGGCTGGTGCCAATCCCATAATCTTTCAACGAAATCGAATACCTATATAGATGCCCGTCGCGTATCTCGAACTGGTCAAAGGCCTCTCCACTCGGGACCGAAACCTGGAAAGATTCCATGGTGGTGCCTGGAATCAGGTGTTGCCCCTCGATATTGTAATTATGAAACCTTGCCACCCTAAATGCCGCTCGGTTTTCCACGGGCACCCTCATCGCGCAACTTGAGAGGGGAGCCATCAGCACCCCAAAAGCAAGGAGTGTTTGAACAATCCACCCCAATGAGGTCAGTCGATTCGAGACCATTTCCCAATCCAAACCTGCACAAATCCCGCCTTCAAGACACGCAACACCAACCCAACCACCCTCGCGGGCGGTCATGTCAGTGAGTCTTGCGGCGGGTTTTCCCATCACTTCACCTCGGATGCGAGCGCGGCCAAGCTGAGCTTGGCTTCGGGGTAACGACGGTTGATGTCGGTGAGGATGTCTTCCACCTTGGCGGCGGTGATCGCCCATTGGTCTTCGTGGATTGTGGCAAAGAGAATTGTGGATCCATCCCGCGAAATGGTCAGGTTGTGGATTTTCTCGAATGGCCGAACCCGGTAGGTTTGAGCAACGAATTGGCCTTCGATTCGACGCACGACCCCGAGCCAGAGCAGCGTGGAATCCTCGCCTTCCTGGACGCTGGCGAAAAAGAAATCGTGCTTGGGCGGCACCACGAGTTCATCAATGCGCTCCGCAACCGGTCGCTTGGTCTCGAAGGCCACCCCCTTGGCCTTGGGCGGAGACCCGATGGTCAGCACGGAGGTCAGGCTGGAGGGGCCACCTGGGTAGGCCGGATGGCTGAAGAGAGCCCAAGGTCGGGCGACGCCTTGGCACCACAAGGTGTTCTCCAGCCATTTGGAACGGGAAGGCGCGACGATTCTTGCTCCATTGGCCAGCATCGCGTTGAGGCATTCCCCCAGTGCCCCGCCGGCAGGCTGAGCATGAAGGTCGAAAACCCGGTAACCTGCTTCGACGCTGTCAGAACTTGACTGTTCGGAAGGAAGGATCGCGAATCCATCCGGAAAAGGAATCATTTCCACATCGACCGGAAGCTTCAGCAGGGTGGAATGGGAAAGGCTGGGGGTGTATCTGCGGATTTCCACCGAATTCAAGGATGGATCCACCGATGGGGCAAGGCGAACCGCCACCACCAGGTTCCCCGTGCCGGGCTCGCTTGCCAGCACTCCGGTGGTCGCCAGAGTGCCGCGCTCCTCTGCCAAGATCTGTTCGTGAACGACGGACGATTTGTCCATGTCGATCAAGGCAAGTCCCATGAGTTCGAACAGATACGCCCCATTCGAAGACAGTGAGATCTTGTAGTCCGAATCAAAACGCCAACCCTCGATGTGGACCCGCTCTTCCAGGATCTGGGCATCCTTCAATGACAATTTCTGTATATCCTGGTGGTCGCTGGGCATGGCGTGGAAATCGTCAGGACCAAGACCCGCCGCGAACACCTGCGTTTCCGGGTGGATGTCGTCAATCTGTCGGTATCGGAAAAGATCGTCTTGCATGGTCGGGCCTTTCGAGCATCCGGAGAACACGCAGGCAAGGACGCCGAAAAGGATCCTCGCCCATCGCGAACTACGACATCTTGGTTTTGATCTTCTTGTCATTCTTGTACAGGCACTCGAGCTTGTCTCCTTGGAAGTCCGTGAAGATCGCGTCGGGAATATCTCCAAGCCAAGGCCAGGCGCCGCCTCCCACGAGGGATGCGACCTTCTTGAGGCCGATGTATTGTATCGGGTTCAAAAAGCAAACCCTCACGAAAAAATCCGCTGGCATCTGGGGAATCTGCTCCTTGAACGCCCTTGCGTACCGGTGCAGGATGTTCTCCTTGGTCCACTTGTAGTTTTTCACCATCGACTCGTTGCCCAACAGCGGCCAATCGGTTCCCCACATCACCCGCTCCAGCAGCACAGGTTTGTTCTTTCGCGCCCAGTCGAACAATTCCTGGAACTTCGCCGCATTGCGGGAATTCAGCATGACGTAGCTCAGGTCGATGAACACCCTGTTGTCCGGCTGCACGAGATCGATCAGATCGGCGAGAAACCAGTGGGAATTGGCCCGATCGATCTTCGCTCCGTTGAACTGGATTGTCAATTCGTGTCGAGTCGATTTCGGTTCCCGCACCTTTCTTTCACCCCATCCATCGGAATCGAGATGTGCCGAATCGCCGAAGTGCGCGAGGCAAAGTCGCAATTTCTTGTGCCGCTCCACCACCGGCTTCCAGGCGTTGGGAGACACGTAGTTCTGGGTGAACCACCAATTGCTTTCCGGGCCCGTTTCCGGAGCCCGCCGATTGCCCTGCTTGTCCACCAGGAATTTGCCATCCGGCCCCGGTACCGAAAACGGGAAGCTGTCCGGCCAACCGTCGGCGTCCAAGACTGGCGCGGCCTTGATCATGTTCTGCTCGGTGAGCAGCTCGTGGTAGAACTTTCGATCGTGCGAGTAGAATCCAACCGGGGTGCAGTGGTTCAGGATGGGGATGTCGGCGGCTTCGCACTGGTCATAGAAGGGTTTGAGCACGGACTTCAGATAAGGGTCGTTGGGCGCCCATCCCATGGCCGTATAGAGTTTGTACCCGAAGAACTTGCTGGACCGGTTCCAGGTCTGGGACTGGACCGCGAACATCATGCTCAGTTCCAATCGACTCTTCTCGGTAGGGAAAACGCTTGTATTCACATGCCGACGCGGCTCGAAGTGGAAGAAGGGCATCGAGGCGATCTTGCTGTTGCCACGGCTTCGCGTCCATACCTCGGCGTGGTCCTGCAACTGCACCGACCAGGGCACGTACGCCTTCGCGTCCTGCGAAGACATGTAGCACCAGGTTTCCTGATGGGAGGAGCTCGGGGTCGGCGAATCCACCGGAATCGTGACGGTTCCCATCCCCATTCCGATCGGCATCCCCATGCCCATCCCCATCGGGGGCATGGTCGAGATGACCTGGGGGACGTTGTTGGTGAAACGCTTCCATTTTTTGTTCCAACAGTACCAGGTCTTCTTGTATTCCCTCCTAGTGATGGGAATCCCGAAATATCCCAGGAAGTGCATGTATTCCATGTCCATGGGCATCAGGGTCGCGCTGGCGGTGTGGGAGTCCGACAAGAACGGGAAGATCGACTTGAAATTGCCGGCAGCCATCTGGCTTGCGAAGGCGTCGCCAATGGCTGGAGTGGACTGCTTGCCGATATCGCCCGCCTCGCCCATGACAAACCACCAACCCGCCAAATAATCCTGCGTGTCGTAGGAAGGCTCAAGAAAGGTGGTGACTCCACTCTTTTCCCAGATGCCTGGCAGCGGAGCGCAATGGTTGCTCATCACGTGGCTGTGCATCTCGAAGTGGCCAGGAATTTCTCCGCGCCAGAGATAGATCAGGGGATAGCTGGCCGGTTTCGCGAAGGCGTGCGCCACCGACCACTTGCCCCTGCCCGAATGACAAGTCGGAAATGAGACGGATTTTGGCAAGGCGGCAGCCTTGCTCGATGCGGGAACGTAGGCGATTGTGGAAAAATCCGCCGGAAGAGGACCTGTGATGGTAATGAACACGTTCTTGTCCGCCCCCTTCGGGCGGTAGCCGATCTCCAAGGATTCGAATTTCTTCTTCCAGGGGACCCTGCAAAGGACATAGGCGAATCCCGATGCTTCTTTGATCTCGGAGGTTGAAAAGACGAGGAGATCGTCGCAATCTGGATAGACCGGAGGAGGTCCGTAGGCCATCGCCGCCATGAACGAGATCGAGGTGAAATTGGAACGGACCACGATCTCTTCCGGCATCTTCTTCAGCTCGGCAAGGTCGTGGTTGAACAAAAGCACGAACTCGAGGAAGTCGTTGTCGTTTGCGTGCTGGAGACTTGTTTTCATGGAGGTTCCTTTCCCTGCCTACTTGGCCAAGCCGTCGGTAGGGTCTTCCAATTGCGACGTTCCGATCGGGAGCTCCCCCGGATCGCCTGCTTTCCCCTGATCGTCCAACACGAGTTCCTTAGTCGCTCCATCTGGCAAAGTGATCTTCCGCTTGCCGGATCCGCCCAGGAAGCGAGCGCCCAGGCTCGTTTTCGCCTGCAGTTCCGGACTCTTCGAGCTCGAGCCCATGCAGCTGAAGGTCGCCTGGAAATGGGCGTCCTTGTACGTCTCCGAGGTTTGCTTCAGTTCCTCTCCGGATTTCTTGTACTCCTGACGGAAGGGGTACTGGCTTTCCCAGACCACCTCGCCAGCACCTTGCTGGACCTCTCCCTTGCCGCTGGCCACCACCGTGCGATGCGCGGCGTCCTGGTGGCAGACGATGGTCCAGGAAAACTGCGTGCCATCGGGAATTCCCGGCATCTTGGCTTTCCAGTGCGTTGCTTGCCCAAGCGGGACCTTCTGCATGGCCTTGCCCTTGGAATCGACGATCTCCACCGGCCCCAGCGCCACCTGGTCGCGCACCAAGAGCGTGTCCGAACGGCCGGTGATCCCCACGGAGCTGGCTTCCGCCATGAAGAAGTGCTTGCCCTTGGTCTTGGCGGGGATCTTCCAGCGGGCCGCGCAGCAATTGGCCGTGGCTTTTCCCTGGATGGTGGTCACCACCGAGCCGTCCTCGGCGTGGATCTTGAAGGTGAAGGGACAGCCTTCCCCCACGTATCCGGTCAAGACGGTCATCACGGCTTCGCCGCCGGCCATCGCCTCCGACAGGTTCCAGCGGCACGCAAGCAGGATGGACGACATGGTGGCGTCCAGGGGAGTCCCCAATTGGCCGTTGAGCTTGGGCATGTCAGTCCTCCGCCCCGATGGCGAGCTTGGTCCATTGGGTCATGGAGTCGGGGCCGTCGTAGCGGCACGACCCCCGCCAGATCATGGACAGCTGGTCGTTCCCCTTGGTGATGATCACGCTCTGGAGCACCGTGTCCATCCATTCGCGACCCATCCCCACGTCCATCCAGACCATGGGCCGTTTGCCGGGCAGGGGGAACTTGAAGATCGGGTGGTCGGGATCCAGATACCCAAGCGCCACCTCCTCGTCGCCCTTCAGATGGGGAAGCTTCAGACCTTCCGGTGCACCGCAGTGGAATTCCGGATTCAGCACCGGCGTGGGCGTGTTGCCCGCCATGCCGTCGGATTCCGCCCGCATCTGCAACCGGGCGATTTCCGCACCCGGCGCGATGTCCGGCGGCAGACCGGCATAGGTCACCCGGGGATGGAAGTTCCGGCTGGTGTAGCCCAAGGCCCAGGGCTGGGGCATCTGGGGCCACTGGTCCAGGGATTTGAGCACCAGGTTGTCCGGGGTCAGCACATGGGCGGGGTTTTCCAGGTTGGGGAGCTTGGTCCTGAAGATCTCCTCCAGGGTGGGATCCACCAGGAATCCCGTCCCCACGGGGTTGCGTGGATAGACCATCTCGGCCTGGGTCTTGGACGACTGGAACCGCCCTCCATAGGCCTTCCCGAAGTGCAAGGGCATGGTCTCGAAGAGTTCCGGTTCGGAGAATTCGAACCCGAAGGTCTTGGGCACGATCTTCCGGTTCCCGAACACCCGCACCACCTTGCGGAACGCCCCGATCTGGATGCCCGCATCGAAGTACTTCCCCTGCTTGCCGCGAGGGGCCCAGGCGTTGCCGATCACGATCACGTCCGTGCAGGGCTTCCAGGGCACCAGTTCGTTCTCGAACTGGGTGGGCTCGGTGGCGGGGTTGTTCGTGTCCCAGTGGACATCCGCCTCCACCCAATCCACGGGATCGTCGGGCAGTGGATGGTCGTCATGCACCAGCGACCACGAAGCTTTGGCGAGCACGGAAACGATGGGCGATCCGTCCGGCATGTGGCCGGGAACCATGCGCGTGAGCCACTTCATGGGTGTGTTCCAGGTGCGACGCGACGAGATTGGAGGGCCGTGGATTGGAACAAGCTGGACTCCTTCTGAGGAGGCGAGGGCACGAACATCCGCCATGGGGGCGATGGGGAACCGCTCAAAGGGAAGAACTCTTGGAAAACATAGTAGCCAGAGAGCACTCCCAGGCACATCTCGGTGGTGCCGTGGGTGGTCTTGCCAACGATTCTGGCTGGACCACCCCTCTCACTGCACCTCGGATTCGAGCGATGCCAGGCTGAGCTTGGCCTCCGGGTCGATCCGCACGACGGCTTCATCGGAATTCGTCTGGACTTCCGGACGGTACATGAGTTCGGCGCGGGCCTCCTGGTGCATGGCCTGCCCCCCACCAGTTGGCTCAGCAGGACGATGGCAGGGAACATTCCTGCAATCCAAGCCAAATCACCCTCCCAGATACCGTCCCCTGAGGTAGGCCAGGAAGTCCGATGCCGAAGGCTCCTTGCCGGTGGCGCGCCGGATGAGCTCGGGTGTTTCCCAACGCGAACCGTGCACGTGGATGTTCTCGCGCAGCCAGGCCAGGAGGTCCGCTCGGCTGGATGTGCGCCCCTGGGACTGGGCGGCGGAATGGAGCTGGGCCGACAGGAGGTTTCCCAGCGTGTAGGTGGGGAAGTACCCGAACATCCCCGCGCTCCAATGGACGTCCTGCATGCAGCCTTCGGCGTGGTTGGCGGGTTCCACCCCCAGAAGGTCGCGGTAGGCGCGGTTCCATTCGCCCGGCAGGTCACGCGCGGCGAGGTCTCCCTGGATCATGGCCTTCTCCAGACGGAACCGCACAAGCACGTGGAGGTTGTAGGTGACTTCGTCCGATTCGGTGCGTACCAGGGTGCGCCGCACCCACCGCGACCGCTCCGCCCAACGCTCCGGACCGACCACTCCCAGCTTGGGGAAGACCCCAGACACCACGTTCCACTGGTCCTGCCAGAAACCGTCCGACCTGCCCACGATGTTCTCCCACAGCCGCGACTGGCTCTCGTGGACGGCCATGGAGGCGAAGCTCCCCAACGGGGTCCCGACCAGGGCCTCGGGGAGCCCCTGCTCGTAGAGGGCATGGCCGGTCTCGTGCAGGGTGGAGAAGACCGCGCCGCCCAGGTCGTCCGACGAAACCCGCGTGGTGATGCGGCTGTCCCCCAGATGCACGGTCTCGGAGAACGGGTGGGCGGACAGATCCAACCGCCCCCCCTCGAAGTCGTAGCCGATGGCCGCGGCCAGTTTCCGGCAAAGGTCCATCTGGAGTTCGGCGGGGAAGGGGCCCCGGAAGGCGTCCAACCGACCCAACCCCTCCTGCCGGGAAGCACCGCGTTCGATGGCCTCGGCGGCCAGGGCCGGAAGCTCGGCTTCCAATTGGGCGAACAGCTTGGTCCAGTCGTCCGTCCGCAAACCCCGTTCGTAGTCGGACAGCAGCCCGTCGTAGGGGGTGCCCCCTTCCGGGGCGATGCACGAGCCCTCCTGGCGGCGCAGTTCCACGACCCTCTCCAGATGGGGGAGGAACGTCTCGAAGTCCGATGTCTTCCTGGCACGGGCCCAGACCTGCTGTCCCAGGCTGGTGGCCGAGGCCAGTTCTTCCACGAGGGACGCCGGCACCTTGCGGGAACGCTCCACGCTCCGGCCCACCAGTTCCAGCTGGCGCGAACGATCGGAATCCGTCGCTTCCTGGCGCGAGGCCTCCAGCAGATCGGAAAGAACCGGGGAGACGGTCTTCTCGTGCAGAAGCCGCGCGAAGGTGGCTTGCATCTCGGCGCGGACGGTCTCGCCCTTGGGGGGCATGCCCGTCTCCTGGTCCCACTGCAGGAGCCGCGAAGCGGCTCCGAGATGGTCTGTTTCCTTCAGGTAGGCGATCAGTCGGTCGTAGGCGGACATGCGTTCAAATTGCATTCTCGCGCGTCCCTCGCCAGCGGATGCGATCCGCCTCAGCGGGCTCGCACCACGGTATGCAGCTCGCGCCGACCAGGCCCGGTGAGGTCGGCCATCAGGAGTCCGGAAGACTCCCCCACCCGGACCTCGGCCTGTCCGTCGCGGATCTCCATCCTGGCCAGGACACGTCCGGATGGATCGCGCAATGCGACCTGGTGGAAGCCCTGCGCATCCTGGATGCGGATGCGCCCCTCCACCACGTGGACCGTGGCGGCCCTTTTCCACGAAGCCTTGGAGCGCAACGGAACGCTTTCATGGTTGAGCTCGAACCAATTGAGGTTGAACAGGCTCTTGGTGCCAACCCCCTCGAAGACCACCTTGAGGACCTGGGTTCCGGCCTTCAGATCCACTCCCGTGGTGTCCGAGAACGATTCCCATTTCTGCCAATCTCCCGTCCCCACGATGGCCACGCGCTTGAGCTCCACCCCGGCGGCGTCCTTGAGGACGAAATCCCCTCCCGCATTGGCGCTGGCCGCCCGCACGTGCAGGTTGTAGCGGCCATCCTCCTTCACGTTCACCACGTAGTCGGCACCGTCACCCGGTTCGATCCACCCCATGTTGTCGGTTCCATCGCCGTCCATGGACGTTTCGAACTGCACTCCGTTGTAGCTGAGAAATCCTTCCGCCTCGATGCGTCCCGGAACGACCGTGGTGTCCGGAACGCGCGGCGGAACCGGAAGTGGTTCGGGGAAGCTGTACTTCGCGTTCGCCTCCAGGATCTGCGCGCGGACCCATGTGCCCGAAGGGGTGAGGTCGGTATCGTTCCATCCACCCAGCGGATTGGCGGTAGGGATGAGCGCCGCGGACGATTCCGACTTGTTCACCACCGACCAGTTGCACCAGCTGATGTAGTTGGTCTTGGCCCAATCGAGCCATTCCTTGGCCTTGTCCAAGTACAGGCTCTTGTCGGCGCCACCGCCGCCGTCGGCGTTGGTGGTTCCCCACTCCGACAGGAAAAGGGCTGTCGCCTTGGACAAGGTGTTGCGACCGCTCGTGTAGGCGCCCGTCGAGGCCTTGGCCGGAGCGTTGGTCATGTTCACCACATGAGATCCAGCGTAGAAATGCAGCGTGTAGGCGAGGTTCTTGCCCACCACCGGATTGGCGGCCGCACCGGAGGGATTCTGATCCCAGTTTTCGTTGCCGATCAGGATCAGGTTGTCGGGATCGATCGCGCGGATGGAATCCACCACGGCCTGGGAGTAGGGCTTGATCTGTTCATCCCAATCCCAGGCTTCTTCCGCCCCGTTTCCGTTGGCGTCGGGAGCCATGACTCCATGCGGTTCGTTGTAGATCTCGTAGATCACGTTGGGGGTTTGGCCCCACTTGCGCGCGACCTTCTGGAAGAAGTCGATGGACTGGGCCTGGTGGTCGGGAGCGTTGTGGTCGTGCCAGTCCACGACCACGTAGATCCCCAGGTCCACCGAAGCCTGGATCACCGAATCCACCATCCTCATGTTCTTGATGGCGCCGTTGCTGGGATCCAGGTACATCCCGTTGCCTTCCACTCCCATGGCGATGCGGATCACGGAAATCTTCCAATCGTAGGCCAGCCAGTGCACCGTGCGGCGGTTGTAGAAGGTGGACGCCCACCCCGACCAGAACAAGCTCATTCCCACCAACTGGGTGGGCTGACCCTTGGCATCCACGATCCGAGCCCCCTGGACCCGGAGTGCGCCATGATCTTCCACCGGGGTCAGAGCCTGCGCTCCGACCACCATCCCCATCACCAGACCCAGCCCTTTGGCCCACCATCGGTTCATCGCATCCTCCTGGGCAACCCGCCCCCTCGACATGATCCACCATCCGCTGGCAAAGATCCCGTCGGAAAGAGTCGCCAGGCGAGCTGAAACGGTTCAATTTAATCTCCGAATTCGTCGTCTACAAAAGTCGCGCCGGATCGATTTCAGTGCGGTTTTTTGGCTCAGGCCAGTGCTATCCTTGTGCTTGATGCCAGAGCTCCACGAGGACCCCATTCCACGAAATCACGCCTTGGCCAAGCTCGCCAAGGCCTATCCCGATTGGATCCGGCGGCTGCGGTGCCGGGATGGCGAGCTTGTGCTCCACGAAGGAGACCCGGACGATTCCGTCTTCTTCCTGGAAGAAGGATCGCTCGTGGTGGAGCAGGAGGTCTCCGGAGGGGCAAAGCATGTCCTGAAGGTGCTGACCAACTCCCCAGAATCGGACCAGATGGTCCCCTTCGGCGAGATGAGCCACCAGCTGGACGGGAGGCGCTCCGCCTCCATCCGCTCGGCGGGCGGATCGGTGGTGGTCCGCGTGGAAGGCCACGCGTTCGAATCGGTGTTCCACGATTTTCCCGAATTGGCCCGCACCCTGAACCTGAAGCTGGTGGAACGCCTGCGGGACACCAACGCCCGACTCAAGGAACTGGTCCGGCAGATGGACCCCCCCGTGCTCCGGGAGATGGTCCTGCAATCGCGCATCCTCTTCCGCGAAGGGGAACCGGCCAGGGACCTGTGGCAATGCCCGGCGGGACTTCTCCACGAAGTCCGTCCGGGAGGTTCGCGCATCGAGATCCAGGCCGACGTGGAAGGCTTCGTGGATCCTCTTCCCTTCTTCCGAGGCGGCGTGTGGAACCGCACCGTGGAAGTCTCCACGGGATCGTTCCTCCTCAAGTGGTCGTGCGACCAGCCCGCCGACGTCTTCCGCTTCCATCCCGAACTCGCCCTTCGGCTCCTTCGAGACAACGTCTGATGAACCTAGGTTTCGGTCTTTCCATGGACATGCGGATGGAGCAGAAGCTCTCGCCGCAGATGATCCAATCCCTGAAGCTCCTTCAGGTTTCCGCCCTGGAGCTGGAGATGCTCGTCAAGCAGGAGATGGAGACCAACCCCGTCCTGGAACTGGACGACGGCCCCGAACCGGAGCTGGTGGACGGCGAACGAGCCGATGGTCCGGAAACCACCGAGGAACGGGACGAACGCGAGGAGCGCCAGGATGCCGAGGAGGCCTCCGGAGAGGAACCCGAGTCGCGCGAGGAGCAGGTCTCCGCAAGCACCCAGGACAACCCGGCCGAGATCGACTGGGAGGCGTACTTCGACGATGGTTTCGACCCCGGCGGACGCATGACCGAGGAACGCTCCAGCCCCGACGAACGGCTGGAACGCGTGCCCGTGCACCAGGCCAGCATGGAGGAAACCCTCCTGGCGCAGCTGGACGAGAAGAAGTTCGATCCCGCGTTGCGGCCGACCATCGAATGGCTGATCGGGAACCTCAACGAGAACGGCTTCCTGGAAGTCGCCCAGGAGGAAGCCCAGAGCAAGCTGGGGATCGACGAGTCCACCTGGGAGGAGGCCCTCTCCGTGCTGCAGCGGCTGGATCCGCCCGGCATCGGCTCGCGCGATCTGCGCGAATGCCTGCTGGTGCAGCTCTCGCGTCTGGGGCAGCGGGACACCATCGCCTGGAAAATCATCCACGACTGCTTCGGGCTCCTGCAGAAGCTGAAGGTGCCCACCATCGCACGTCGTCTGGACAGCACCCCGGAGGAGATCCAGGCGGCGATCAAGGAGATCGGCCAGCTGGAGCCACGCCCCGGACGGCAATTGTCCAGCCCCCAGGCCCCGCCGGTGGTCCCCGACCTGGTGGTGGAGCTCGGCCTTGACGGAATCTGGCAAGTCTCCTTCAACGACAAGACCGTGCCTTCGCTGCGCGTCAGCCGCTCCTACCAGGACCTGGTCCGCCGCGGATCGCGCGCCTCCACCGACGAGAAGAAGTACGTCCGCGACAAGCTGAACTCGGCCACCTGGCTCCTGCGTTCCATCGAGCAGCGCAAGTCCACCATGCTCAAGGTGATGCACGCCATCCTCGAATCCCAGATGGAGTTCTTCGAGGAGGGACCCGGCCACCTCAAGCCCCTGGTGCTCCAGGACATCGCCGACAAGGTGAAGATGCACATCTCCACCGTCAGCCGCGTCACCAACGAGAAGTACGTGCAGACCCCGCACGGAGTGTTCGAGCTGAAGTCGTTCTTCTCGGCGTCGGTCACCCAGGAGGACGGCTCCGAGATCAGCTCGGTGGAGGCCCGCGAGGCCATCCGCAAGCTCATCGAGGAGGAGGACCCCGCCGATCCCCTCTCCGACCAGAAGATCGTCGACGTGCTGGAGGAGAAGGGCCTGCACGTGGCACGGCGGACGGTGGCCAAGTACAGGGATCTGATGGGGATCCTTCCAGCGAGAATGCGCCGCAAATTCTGAGGAACCGCCCTTGCGGCGGCGCCCACTTGCTCCTCGGACCCTCGGCGTCCCCAGGGTTCCCATCCTGCTAAATGCAGGATGGGAGGGGTGCGAAGCGACGCGGTCGGGTCCGCGTCGCGGCGTGGACATCCACCGCGAGGACGGTTCCTGGACGAATTCAGAGGGCGCATTCTCGCCCCGCTCACCTCTCGGCGTCTCCAGGGTTCCCATCACGCTAAATGCGGGATGGGAGGGTTTCGGTTCCCATCCCGCGAATAGCGGGATGGGAGGGAATGCGGATGCGACGCGGTCGGGTCCGTGTCGCGGCGTGGACATCCACCGCGAGGGCGGTTCCTGGACCAACCAGCGGTTGCGTTCGGGCGCCTAGAATCGAACCCGAGACTTCTTCACGGTCTGGTCGTTGGATCCGATTCCCAACTGTCCAAAACGGTTGGAACCCATCGACCACATCGCCCCCGAAACATCGATCAGATACGTGGACAGGTCCCCCGTAGCAACCGCCGAGATGCCCGTCGCCAACTGCTTCATCGAGTATTGAGGGGCTGGAAGTTGGTCCAGCTGGTCGAAGTTGTTCTGGCCAGCACCCCATGCGATGCCATCTTCGGTAAGGACGATCGAATGACCACCTCCGATGGATATCTGTTTCACCTTGCCCTGGAGCGGAACTTGCGTTGGTACCAACACGTCGGAGGTGTTCCCCGTTCCCATCTTCCCGGTGATTCCCCAACCGAAACACCATAGGGAACCATCCTCACGCCCGACCAGATTCGCATCTCCATAGCCTGGCGCGAGGATCTTCACCTTTTCCATGATTTTGTAGGGACGGGTCCTGCAAGAATCGTCGCCGGGCAACCCCTCGCGTCCGTCGCCAAGGCGCCCGTTCGCAGGAACACCCATGGACCACAAGCTCCCATCCTTGGTCAAAAACTGGTTGTGCCCCCAACCACCTCCCATTTCCACCACATCGGAGGCGATGATGGCGGGAATGCGGATGGACTTCCTGGTTCCGATTCCAAGTTGACCCAATTCGTTGCTGCCGACACCGAGCAGAGTTCCATCCAATTTCAAGATCAGGGTCGACCGATCGACCGTCGCGACTACCTTGGCGACTCCCCGCATGATCTGGACCGGTGCTCCCTGGTCCTCGAGCGAGCCATCGCCCAATGCACCGGAGTCGTTGGATCCGAGCACCCAAAGCGTGTTGTCCGTCTTCACCCACATGGAGACATTGTTTCCCGCTGCGATCGATTCCACACTGTCGGCGATCTTCATCGGCGAATCCACGAAGAAAGGCTTTTCGGAGCCGAGCTCCCCGCGGACATTGCTGCCAAATCCCCAAAGAGATCCATCGCTCAGCAGAACGAGCGCATGGGCAGCTCCCCCCGCCACCTTCACCGGCACCGCCAGCTGGTACCCTTGGCTCCCGACCGGTCCGTCCACACGGCTGGTCGCGAAGCCTCGTGCCTTCAGGGTGATGGTCGTGTCGATCTTGAGGCTGTCGCCGTAGATGGGCGAGGTGGATTTGGGCTCCGAGCCGTCCAGCGTGTAGCGGATGGTGGCGCCAGGAGTGGCGCACGAGAGCTTCACCCAGAAGCTGCCCGAGCGGAGCTTGCCGTTGGTGTCGGAAAACGTCACCGCTTTCACTGTGTCCATCCGGCGCTCCACGTTCACGCTGTCGCGGACCTCGTTCCCCGCCGGGTCCACCGCGCGGAATTTGATCCACTGCGTGCCCAGGCCCAGCGCCACGCGCCGGTGGTAGCCGGAGGCATCCGCATTCACAAGGCTGTCCTGGATCCAGGCTTGGGCGATCCGGTCGTTGTCCTTGGCCGTCCAGCCCACCTCCACGGAGACCGTGTCGAACACCACGCTCCGGTCCTGGGTGCCCGCCACGCGGGTGGACGTGGGCTTTTCCTCGTCCTTGGCGCGCGCCACCGACCGGAATCCCGAGACCGACACGCCACGCTTGTTCTTGGCCACCACGGTGATCGTCTGGGCCTGGCCGTTGGGTGGAAGATCCACCGAAAGCTCCCACACCGAATCGTTCACCGCCTTGGCCACGACACCGTTGATCTCCACGCTGGAGGCGTCGATCCCCGAAATGTCCGTCAGGACCACCTGCACCAGGAACTTGTCCTGCGCAAACGGAACCGTCGTTCCGGAAGCCTTCTCCGGACTCTTCCAGGAAAGGCTGGGCGGAAGCTGGCCGGGAATGGGGTCGCGCGACACCAGCAAAACCGAGTCGGTGGCGTTCCCCAAGTGGTCCCAGGCCTTCACGTGGATGCGGGTGATTTCGCCCGGGTTCGCCAGATCCACCGTGGCCACCCACAGCCCCCCGGCGGTGTCCGGCTTCTTGCCCGCGATCCGCACCGAGTCCACGGCGGAAGGATCCGCCGCCCCCACCTTCACCTCCAAGGTCTTGACGTCGTAGGCCACCCGGTGATCCTGGGTCGGAACGTTCCAGCGCACCACGGGACCTGCGCTGTCGGCCTTGCGGCCCACCGAGACGAATTCCGTCACACTCAGACCCACCGAGCTCTGCGCCCGCACCGGAAGGTTCACGAGCTTGCCGTCGGGACTCAGCGAAACCCTGGCCCGCCAGATCCCGCCTTCCAAAAGAGCTGCCAGTCCGTTGATCGTCACCGCTTCGATCTTTCCAAAATCCGTCTCGGCCTTCCATTCCACCCACACACCGGTGGAGTCGAACGGGACCAGAGTCCCATTGGAGGGACCCACCAGGATCAATCGGGGCGCCGTCGGCTTGGGAGCCTCGTTGCGGCGGATCGAAATCTGCGCATCGCTCGTGTTGCCCGCGCCGTCCTTGGCCTGGATTCCGACCGCGACACTCGTGGCGCTCACGGGAACCACCATCTCCAAGGTCCAGGTGTCATCGGACCCCTTCTTGGCCTCCGCGCCTCCGATCTTCACCCATTGGACTCCCGATCCGTCCTTGGCTTCCACCTTCACCACCAGCTGCGAATCGTTGAAATCGCGCACCACCGAGTTGGCGGGTGACAGGACCGCGAGGCTGGGGCCGCTGTGATCCAAGGCTCCGGCCACCATGAAGGTCGTGGAATAGGTCTGTTCGTTGGAGAGGCTATCCGTGACCTTCACGCGCAGGGTGTACTTCCCTTGGACGGCTCCCGTTCGCGGCTGGATGGTGGGATGCCCCGCGAAGTCCAGCACTTCGGGATGGCTCTTGGGATCGGGGAGGTCGGCCAGAACAAACCGATCCGTGCGGTCGCCGGAATCGCTCTCGATGGCGAACTTCACGCTTGCGATCCCCTTCTTACCGCGGATCTTGCCTGTCAATCCCGCCGGAGACTCGCCGAGGTGGAGGGTATCCAACGCAAGCGCCGTCTCCAGCCGGAAGGGGTTCAGGCTCGCCGAATCCAGCCCAAGGGTCTTGAACACCGAGGTGGCCGTGGCGTAATCCAACGGCAGGCTCCAGCGGCGGACGATTTCGCCGAGGGTCTGGCCCGAGCTGGCAGCGAGCGTCAGAATCTGACGATTGATCTTGGCGGTATCCAGACCCAACGGCGCCAGCTTCCTGTAACCGAGGGTGGCGGGATGCCCCTGGAACACGAGCTTGGCCACCAGCTTCTGGAATGCCTCGCGCATTCCGATCGCGGAAGTGTCCTGGAAGTCGGCGGGGCTGGCCTTGCGTAGGCTATCGTAGGCGCGAAAGATCGACCAGGCCAGCGAATCTGAGGCGGTGCGCACGGTGCGCACCCCTCGCAAGGTCATGTAGTCCCTGTTGACCGCCTGGATCATCCCCAAGTGCAGATCCAGCCGGAAGATATGGATGGAGAGGGTGTCCCGATCATCCAGGATGTGCAATACCGGCAAGAACCGCACCCCAGGCCCTCTGGGCACCACATAGAAGGAGTGGGTCCCGGAATCCAAGGGGGAGCGGTACCACAGGCTGTCGGGCAGGGAGCTGCTGTCGGCCACGGAAAACTGCACGTCGTGCTCCCCTCCGGTCTGTGGGGGAGGATCGTCTTCCACGATGGTGGTGTTCTGGCAGGAGAGTAGCGCGGCCAGCGCCGCCAAGGGGAGGGCGGTGCGCAAACGTGGGAGCCAGCGAAGCCGGGGCATGGGGAATCTCCAAGATGATGTTTGGTTGGAAAACGTAGGAACGTGCATGGTGTACGCGGAATGTATCGCGCCACAGGGGGCCTTGTCTGTGATCTAGATCACACTCCGAACTACACGTCTCATCCCCGAATCCGGGCTCTCCCTCTCCACTCCATTGCCTGTCGGTATCGCAATCCACCACCACAGCGGCACTGGGTAGCGCTATGATTTATCCTAGATCCTGCGATAGAGAGGGATGTGATGGTCGCCAGATCGTTTGATGCCTGGGCTTTTCGTCCGACCGACGGCGCACCTGGAGGGTGCGGGGGAGGGAGGCGAAAAGTCCAGGTGCGAGCGAGATGGTGGCCAGCGCGCCCGGTCCTATTGCGGGATCTAGGTTTATGGACGCGCGACCCGCGCCACCTCCGAGGAGACCCGCCATGCTCACCGTCCTGTTCTACCTGATCTCGCTCACCTTGCTGATTTCCTCCCGCTGGTTCGCCGGCCGCTGGTTGCCGGGCTATTTCCTGGGCGGATTGATCTTCGGGATCTTCAACGAATTTTCCTTCGAGTTCTGCTGGAACTACTCCAAGGCGATGGGACCCACCGTGTTCAGGGACATTCCCTTCCTGGTGCTCACCGGCTGGGGAACCATCGCGCTGTTCGCCATGGCCATCTCGGACAAGCTATCCACGAAGTTCCGCAAGCCCGCACTGGCCCGGATCGTCCTGGACTCGGCGCTGTATTCGGCACTGGGAATTCCCCAGGAAGCCTTCATGCTCCATCGGGAATTCTGGACCTACAACTTCCCCTACCAGGCCAATCCAACCATCCAGGTGATGGGATACGTCTGCTGCTCGCTTCTCATGTGCTCCCTGGGAAGGCGCATCCAGTCCTTGATCGACGGCAAGGACTGATCCGACGGTGTCCAGGGACAAGGGGCCCCCGCGAGGGGCCTACCGCTGTCCCTTGCCCTTCCCCTTGCCCTTGGAAGTCCCGCTCTTGCCCGGCTTGGGAGAGCGTCTCCCTTGCGCGTGCTCGATCTTCCCCTTGGAGATGTCCATCCTCCTGGATGCACCCGGCCTGACAGGAATCGGCAACCCTTCCTCGTCCAGGAGGATGGGCTCGAAATCCACCCATCCCTGGACGGGATCGGCCTGCGCCAGCCGGACCTGGATGACGTCGCCCAGGCGGTACTCCTTGCCGGAGCGCCGACCGCACAGCTCCATGCGTTCCTCGTTGTACTCGTAGAAATCGTCGGTCATGCGCCGCACGTGCACCATTCCCTCGGCCCAGGGAGAGCTGATCTGCACGAACAGCCCCACGGCCTCAACCCCCGTGACGGTGGCGGTGAACTCCTCGCCCAGACGTTCGCGCAGGATCCAGGCGGCGCAGCACTTGTTGCCCGAACGTTCGGCCTTCACCACCGAGTCCTCGCGCCCGCTGACGTGGCTGGCGAGTTTGCGCACCGATGGGCTCCAGCGCGCGGGCACCTGCTGGGAACGCAGGTGTTCCTTGATCACGCGGTGGGTCCAGAGGTCCGGATAGCGGCGGATGGGGCTGGTGTAGTGGGCGTAGTGGAGCCATCCGAGGGCGAAGTGGCCGCGGCAGTCGGGGCTGTAGCGGGCCTTCTTCATGGAGCGGATGATCTTCCCCTGGAGTCCCGTGGGAATGGCGCCGCTGGCGAGGATGGCACCCAGCCACTGCTGCACGCGCGGGCGGAGGTTGTTCTCCTCGACCTCGTCGCGTCGCGAAGGCGTCCACTTGGGCAGCTCCAGGCTGGTGGCCCAGTTGGAGATCTGCAGGAGCGATTCCTGCTCGGGCGGTTCGTGAACGCGGTAGAGACCGGGAAGGGACTTGTCGTCCAGAAGCCTCGCGCAGCAGCGGTTGGCCGCGAGCATGGCTTCCTCGATCCACCGGTGCGACGGCAGGCGGTCCTCGACGCGGGCGTCGACGGGCTCTCCCTTGTCGTCGAAGACGACCTTGGGCTCGGGCAGATCGAACTCCAGCAGGTTTTCCTTCTTGCGACGTTCCAGCATGGTCTCCGAACACGCCTTCAAACGCTGGAGCGCCGCATCGCCCTTGTCGGCCAGCTCCTGCGCCTGTTCGTAGGACAGGAACCGTCTCACCCGGACCACGGATTCGAAGAAGCGGAAATCACGGATCTCGCCGTCGGGAGCGATCTCCATGCGGCAGGAGAGGGCCAACCGGTCCTTGCCCTCCAGCAGGGAACACAGGTTGCCCGCAAGGGTCTGCGGCAGCATGGTGACGGCCGTCCAGGGCAGATAGGTGGTGAAGGAGCGCTTGATGGCCTGCTTGTCGATGGGGCTCGCCTCCGTCACGTAGTGCGAGACGTCGGCGATGTGCACGTCGAGGCGCCAGCCGCCCTGGGGAAGGTTCTCCACTGCCACGGCGTCGTCGTGGTCGTGGGCGTTCCAGGGGTCGATCGTGCAGACCTCGTCCCCACGGCAATCCTCGCGCCCACGGGTATCGTCGTCGGTGGGCTCCCCGAACTTGGCGACGGCTTCGCGCACCACGGCGGCGAATGGCCCGGGAAGTTCATGGGCGTCGGCGAACAGTTTCTGGACCTGCTTCCACGACGGACCGGTCCATTCGGAGGTGCGCACGGGAGCGTTCTCGTGGCGCTGGGGCAGTCCCCCGTTCTTGGCCACGCGCCGGGGCTCGCGATTGAGGTCGCGTTCGCGGTTGCGCTCGTCGTTGCGCTGCTGGCGGGTGGGCCTCTCGCGCACGGCGTGGATGCGGTCGCGCGATCCCACGCGGATGCGCCCCAATTCCAGGAGGCTCGCCACCGCGTCCTGCAAGGCACCGTTCTGGTCCTTGGGGACGTTCAGCAGGTGGCGCAACTCGCGGAAGGTGGATGGCTCGTACCCCTCGGAATGGACCACCTCCAGGAGTTCGCTCTTCCAATCCCGCTTGTGGCTCTTCTTTTCCCAGTGCCCAGACATGTGTGGCTCCTTTCGAGCGTCTTTCCATTCTAACACGACCAGCCTGCACTTGTGGCACGTTGGCGTCCATGATTATTCATCAACCGTAGTGCGCACCAAAAAGCGGAGGAAGCCGACTTTGGCATTCTTCCAGGAATGCGACGGCTCCGCATTCCCGCCCGAACCGCCGAATCCTGGTCAGGTTCGAGACCGCCTGGTCTTCGCGATTTCCATCATCCTGTACCAAGCTGTTCAGGACATGTTTGATGTCCCTGGAATCGCCTACCGCCTTCGACCGCAGTCGTTGAGGCTCCTTTGTTGGATCAAACTGGAGGTCCCTCGCTTGCCCTTCCAGGATGCGCTCCTCGGTCTGGTCCTGGGGATCGAACCCGCAGAGCACCCAGGCTTCAAGAGACGGATCCGGTGCCCCCACCACCGTACGCGATGCGAGCGACGAACGATCACGGGCTTGACACAGTCCCCGTATCCGATTTTTTCCACGAAGATCCTCGTCGCAGACCAGGACGAAACCGTCGTCGGGGAAATCCGAGACCTTTTCAAGGATCTGCAATGCCTTCCGTGCGCTGTGCGCGTAGGGAGCGGCAGGATCTGTACCGAACGATCCCAGCGCGGAAACACCGAACTTGTTGGGAAACAGGCGGCGGTGGGTTTCGTTCACCGAAGCTTGGCGAAGATACGTGAAGCCTTCCTCCGCTCCTCTGAATTGGAGATGGTCGGACTCCAGCCAATCCACGGACTTCATCAAGACCGCTGTCAGCATCGCTTTCAGGCGTCGGTCGTCCTCGGGCCCCTCGCACACCAGAAACAAGGCCATCAGGCTGCCGTCTTGCTCTCGGCCACCCACTTGTCGCCAAAGAGGCTCCAGAATTCTCCGGGGTTCATGTCGCTTTTCCAGCGGTCGAAATCCGGGTGGGAGGTCAAGGGCGCCATCCGCGACAGGCCATCGTCGCCGATGTGCATGCACAGGACTTCCTGGGGTTGCACGCAGGCCAGAAGGTAGGGGGAATGCGTGGTCGCCACGATCTGCAACTGGGGATTGGAGGCCTGGATGCGCCGCACGATTCCCACCAGTTCCTTCTGCGCCAAAGGGTGCAATCCCTGGTCGATGTCGTCGATCAGGACCAGGGCACTGGAGTCGCCCACGAACGACAAGGCGGTCAGCAGCCCAAGGGCGAAAACGGTTCCGTCGCTCATGTGCTCGATAGGGATATTTTTTGTCGCAATCGTGTCGAAAATCAGCCGGAAATAACCTTGCTCAAGGCGGATCTTGATTTCCTTGATCGAGGGAACCACTTCCCGCAAATGTTCAAGTATGACATCCAACTTCGCTGTGTCGTTGAGCTTGTAATCCGCAATGATCCGCGACAGATTCTTTCCATCCGGCTCGAATCCATCGGAGGAATCCAGGCCTTGACTCTTTTCGCGCAGGGCGGCCATGGAAAACCGAAGTCGCAAGACTGTTTTTGGCAGCATATCTCCAGGAATTCGATCTGATGGATTTGATTTTGCCACTCGTTCTTGATCAACAACTTCGAGCCACACATGAGGAATCAGAGAGGTTTCAGATGAGGGTTTGGATGCACGCTCTAGTGCAGCAAGGAACGTCGACTTCCCGCATCCGTTGGGACCCACGATCAAGGTGAGCGGCTGCAGTTGCGCTTCCACATCACCCAAAATCCGATAGGAACCGATTTCAACTTTCGTGATCATCCTGACATGGATGATAACAATCTTGGGGAACCGGGATGGAATCGAGCCTACCAGACCCTGTCTATCTCCGGTGGGGTGGCGGGAACCGGCCCACCTCGCTGCCGCGGACCATTTTCGCGACGGGAACCGGATCCTTCCTGGCCAGCCAGCTCTCCACCAGGGTCCAGGTGAGCCGCTTGGTCCATTCCTCGGCGCGCATCTTGGCCGCACCGCGGTCGAACAGGCCCATCGCCCAGAAAGGATCCGTCGCGGGACTCCATCCATAGGCCACCCGACCGCGCGTGACCGTCCGGAAGACCGAAGCCGCGCGCCAGGCGTGGAAATCGGAGGTGACCACCACCACGGAATCCTGCCCCAAGGCGGCGAACACCGAGTCGGCCAACCGCGCCTCGTCCTGGGTGGACATGGATCGCGACCGCAGTTCCACGATCCGCGACCGCTCGGCCGAATCCAACTCGAGATCGTGGATCCATACCGTGGAGTAGTGGACATCGATCCCCACCGGCGAACCGGACACGACGACGGTATCCACCCGCCCGGAGTGCAGAAGCTCCAAAGCATGCCGGACCCGCACGCCGTTGGGACCCTGCCCGTCCAACACGAAGGCGTAGCGGACCTTCGCGGGAGGCCCCTCTATCCGCAGACCCACCCTCCAGAGACTCGCCAGCGTCCAGGCTCCCATGGCCACCGCCACGAGGGCGATCACGCGCGTTCGACCTCTCATGCACCCGCCGGCGGCTGGGATTCCAATCTCACCGTCACGGTGCTTCCACCGTCGTCGAACTGGACCTCCTGGGCGATGCGTCGGACCAGGAAGACCCCTCGCCCGTGGTCCAGGCCCAACCGATCCGGATCGCGCGGATCGGGGAGGCTCGCCGGATCGAATCCGGGGCCTCCGTCGTGGACGGAAAACAGGCATTCCTTGGGGGATGCCGACCACGCGCAGCACGCCTTCGCCTGGGGCCTGTCCTTCAGCCCGTGGAGCACGGCGTTGACGCAAAGCTCCGAGGCCACCAGTTGCACCCGCCGGATGTCGCGTGACTCCCAACCCAGATCGGACAGATTCCGCCTCAATCGTTCCACCAGCTCCCACCCTTCGTGGGCGGTGGAGAACCAGCGGATCTCGGGAGGGTCCTTGCGGGGCATCCTCCGGAGCACCGGCAACACCGGATCGCGCAGCGATCGGATGTCCAGCGCCAGGAAGGTGCGGTCGTCCTCGCGCCCTCCCTCCTCCTGGCCGGGATAGTCCAGCTCCACCCGGCCCAATTCGTCCAAGGGGCAGATGGAAAGGGCCGCGGGAAGACGGTCGACGAACGCCTCGTAGCCCAGACGGTGGCCCGCGCGGTTGGCCGTCTCGTAGTAGCCGTCCGTGAACATGCACAGCCGGTCGCCCGGGGCCAGCTGGATCTCCTCCTCCACGTAGCCACCTTCGTCCACGATCCCCAGGAAGAGCCCCTTGCCTCCCAGCGTCCGTCGGGGCTGGCCCTCGCGGAGAAGCACCGGACGCGGATGGCTCGCCCTGCAGAAACGCAGGCGCAGGGTTTCCAGGTCGAGGACTCCCACGAAGGCCGTCACGTAGTGGCCCAGGATCAGGCTGCGCCGCAGGTCGCGGTTCATCGCGCCGAAGATCACGGCGGTGTCCACACCGGCCTGGGCGTGGTTCAGGAAGCTCATGCGCACCAGTGCGGCTTCGAAGGCCGCAGGAAGCCCGTGCCCGGCCACGTCGGCCATGAAGATGGCCAGATGGGAATCGTCCAGCAGACAAAGGTCGTACAGATCGCCACCCACGGGCCGCGAAGGCAGGTACCTCACGTGGAACTCCACGCCCGGAACGCGGGGCATCTCGTTGGGAAGCAAGGCCTGCTGGATCTCCCGGGCCATCTCCAGCTCGGATTGCAGGGCGTCCGTGAGATCGGCCAGCGCCACGTTGCGATCCACCAGGAGCTTGCGGGCGTGGGCCAGGGCGGTGATGTCGCGCAGACGCAGGATCCCCTCCGACCGCAGGCCTCGAGACCGGGCCAGACCGAAGATCTGCGCTTCCAGGACGCGGTCGTTCCATTCGATCTCGGCGGCGGAGACTTCCTTCCCCTCCAGGATGCCCGCGCGCAGGGATTCGGAAAGGATGTCCAGTACCGGGACGGATTCCGACAAGGGTTTGTCCAACAGGGTGTGGATGGGCTTTCCCGAAATGTCCGCGAAGGGTACGTTGGCCCGCAGGATCCGGAGGTTGGCGTCCACCACCACCATGGGATCCACATGGTCGAACACCCATTCCAGATGTTTCTTGGAACGGCGCACGCGCCCTCCCACGCGATAAACGAGGATGGCCGAGGCCATCCCCACCAGCCCCCACAGAAGCGAGGCCGTTTCCAGGGGTGCCAGAGTCAAAGCCACTCTCCGGTGGGCAAGTCGGCCAGAAGCAGCAAGGCATCCTCGCCGTTGTCGGAATAGTAGCCGCGGCGGAGTCCCACCCTGCGATAGCCCAATCCCTCGTACAGACCGATGGCCGCGAGATTCCCCGCCCTCACCTCCAGGTGGGCGATCGCGCCTCCGCGTGCGGTGGCCCAACGGTGGGCGGCCAGGATCAGGCTCCGTGCCAGACCGAGCCTTCGGAAAGCGGGAGCCACCCCGATGGTCCCGATGGATAGCTCGTCGGCGGCAAGCCATGCGCACAGGTAGGCCGCAAGCTCCCCCGACATGGCGTCAACGACCCGACAGAATCCATCTTCGCCTCGATCCATTTCGTCGCGGAACTGCCCCTTGGTCCATGGACTTCCCTGGCAGACCGCATCCAGGGAGCAGACCGCCTGGAGGTCGCCGACCTCCATCGATCTTTGGCCGTTGGCCACGGCGATCACCGTCTTCCCGCCCCGGAGAGCACCTGTACGCGTCCCCAATGGACGACCTCCAGGCGTTTCCGATCCATGAGGTCCCGGCGTCCCTCTCCGTCCACCTGCAGGGCGTTGCGCCCATCCCAGGCGACCTCCAGACGGGAAGCGTGCCAATGGGGCATGCGCCGCAGGACCCATCGTTGGACGGAAGGGACCATGGCGGTGGAAAGCAGGGCCGGATAGGACCACAGACGCGGGAAAGTGAACAGGGTGAGGAGCCCATCGTCGCAGCGGGTCCCCATCGGGTGCAGGAGCCCGGAAGCATAGGAGGCGATGTTGAGCGCGACGAAGGCGCGACGTCCTCCCAGGGAGCGTTCCAGGATGGAGCCGTCGGCGAGGGTGGCCCGGAAGGAAAAGTCGGCGGGCAGGTGGCGCGCCAAGCTTCCGATCCCCGCGCGCACGTAGCGCAGCTTGTTGCCCGCGGTGCTGTGTGCGCCTTCGGACAGATTCCTGGAATGCCCGAACACCTCGGTGATCCAACCATCCACTCCAAACGACAGGTAATTGACCATGACCGCCCGACCATCCACGTCCCAGAGGTCCAACGGACGGATCCGGTCCTCCAGAAGCAGAGCCAGAAGTCCGGACAGACCTTGTCTCTGGAACACCTTCAGGAGGTCCAGTTCCCGCGCCAGATCATTGCCGGTTCCCAACGGCACCACGCCCAACGCCGCATCCATACGCCCGCTGTGGCGGAGCCCCTCGAGGGCTTGACCGATGGTTCCATCCCCGCCGGCGACCACCAGCCGCGAACAACCGCCCAGAAGTCGCCTGGCCTGGGCCGGCACGTCCCCGGGTGTGGTCTTCTCGATGACCACCTCGTCCAAGGGGACGCCCAAGCTCTGGAGGCTCGCCGGCAACTGTTCATGCACGTCCCGTCCCCGTCCGCTGCCGGAAACGGGATTGACGAGAAACGCGTATCGAGTCTTGACCCGAGTTCCTGCTGGAAGGATGGTGTTCATCGGCTGCTTCGCGCTAACGATACAACCTTGGAGGTCGCCTTGCGCCAGGCCATCTGCCAGAAATTTGCGGCTCTGCCCGCATGTTCGCGCAAATGGTTCCCCCATCCCGCCGCCGCGTCCCGCCCCGCCACCACTCCCCAAGCCTCCCAGCCCAGCTCCCGAGCCAGCCAGAGCGACCTCGGCAGATGCCATTCCTGGCTCACCACCAGGATCCGCCCCGAGGGTTTCCCCAGGTTGAGGAAGGCATCCCGGGTACTCAACCCCTCCCGATCCAGAACCAGCCGCGCGGTATCGATCCCGTGTTCCTTCAGGTATCTCCTCATCGCCAGAGGTTCGTCGTATCCTCCATCGGCGGTTCCGGAAAGCACCAACCTCGCCTCGGGCCAGCGACGAGCCACCCACAGCGCCTCCTGGACACGTTGGCGCAACACCGGACTTGGTTTGCCGTTGCGCAACACGGAGGCACCAGGCACCACCACGATTTCGGGAGCCTGGACGGAATCGAAGGGAATCATCCACCGGCTTCCCTGATGCAGCACCCAAAGGTCAGGCCCCAGGAAGGCAAGGCACAGGAGGGAGCCCAGCGTCACCGCCACGGTCCTGCGTCGAGTCCACTTCCCTGGCAGCTTCATTCTTGACCAATGTATCCTAAAACCGAGAAGCCGCGACCTTCAGGATCCACAGATCCGGATAGGTTCAGATCTTGTACTCGGCGACCCCACGGAAGGCGTCCTTTATCTGCATGTACTTGCGGGCCATCGCGCGGTTGGAGTCGCGTTCGGCCTGGGTGGTTTCGCGGACCACCTTGCCGGGAGTCCCCATCACCATCGACCCGGCGGGGATCCGCTTTCCAGGTGCCACCAGAGCGCCCGCCGCGATCACGCAATCGTCGCCGATCTCCGCCCCGTCCATCACGATGGATCCCATGCCCACCAGAACGTTGTTGCCCACCTTGCACGCGTGGATGATCGCCGAATGGCCCACCACCACGTCCTCGCCCAGTTCCACGCCGTAGTTGTCGGCCAGATGGATCACCGCATTGTCCTGGATGTTGGAGCGGGCTCCGATCACGATGGTGTTGATGTCGGCGCGCAGCACGACGTTGTACCAGATGGACACGTCCTCGCCCAAGGTGACGCGGCCCGCCACATGGGCTCCAGGTGCGATCCAGGCTCCCTTGCCCAACACCGGAACGTGGCCCATGAAAGGATGGATCGACATCGAAGACCTCACTTTGCTCGCGATTGGCGGTTACGGAAACATTGGAACGACGGGCAAAGATAGAAGATGGCAAGGTCCGGATTGAGGTCGGAATTGGAGCGCAAAACTACCCTTTGGGACCATGAGCGACCCCTATTCTTCCCCCAGTGTTTCCACGAACACCCCTGGCCCAAGCTGGAAGCGTCGGTTGGGCTTCGTGCCTGGCATGGTGCGTTATCTGGGGACCGCAGCACTCCTGCAGTTGATCTTCTTCGCCATCTTGCGGGTCGCCTTGTTCTTGCGGGTACGCGAATTTGAAATTCCCACTTTCTTCGCGATGGTTTCGCCTGTCCTGTCGCTGGGATTGGCCCCGTTGTTCTTCCGGCGATTCACTTCCACTCGTACTGCACTATTCACCGCGCTTGGATGCACTCTCGCGTGCCTGTATCTGCTGGTGCGTTTTGGTTATGCCTGGGTGGCTCAGTCCTATCACAGAACCAACGTGGAGCCGGTCCTGCGGCGATTCCACTACGTGGACCTGACCCAAGGAAACCAAGCCCCCCCGTCCATGGAATCCTACCTCCCCCTGGACACATCCAGGCTCGATTCGATGGACATGGGAGCCACCACCCTGACCTCGATCCGGCAAAACATCTCCGAGAAGCTTCACATCCGCTGCGACGCCACGGTGGAGGAAGCGATCCGCGCCTCGGCGGGGTTCGCCGCGTTCGACCTGGGGAGCAAGCGGGACGCGGAGCTTCTCTTCTGCGCCGGGACCATCGCCAGCCTGACCATTCCCAGCAACGACAGCGGCGTGTACCTGGATTCCCACCGTGTGGTCCTCGATATCGTCCTGCGCTCCAAAACCAGGATCTTCGAACAAATCAGGGGCGATATCGCGATCACCTTCTTCCCCGACACCGCCGTGTTCCGCATCCGCCACAATCGCGACAGCTTGCGCCGCTGGCGGGAGGATTCCGCGAAGGCCGCCTCCGCGAACCGCTAATCGGAGCGCAAACACAAAGGCGCCCGAGCGGTGTTCGCCCGGACGCCTTGGACATTCCTTGCTGGCGAAACCTAGCGGCCCAGCTTGGCGTACTTCTTTTCGGTGGCGTCCTTGGCCGGGCGCCACCAGGACTCGTTGGCCTTGTACCAGTCGATGGTGGCCTTCAAGCCATCGCGGAAGGCGGTGTAGCGCGGCTTCCAGCCCAGCTCGGTACGGAGCTTGGTGGCATCGATGGCGTAGCGCATGTCGTGGCCGGGGCGGTCGGAGACGTGCTCGTAGTCCTTGGGATCGTGGCCCATCAGTTCCAAGATGAGCTCGATCACTTCCTTGTTGTTCTTTTCGCCGTTGGCACCGATCAGGTAGGTTTCGCCGATCTTCCCCTTGGCGAGGATCTCCAACACCGCGCGGTTGTGGTCTTCCACGTGGATCCAGTCGCGGACGTTCTCCCCCTTGCCGTAGAGCTTGGGCTTGATCCCGTCGATCAGGTTGGTGATCTGGCGGGGGATGAACTTCTCCACGTGCTGGTAGGAGCCGTAGTTGTTGGAGCAGTTGGAGATGGTGGCCTGCACCTTGAACGAACGGACCCAGGCGCGCACCAGCATGTCGGAGCCGGCCTTGGTGCTGGAATAGGGGCTGGAGGGATTGTAGGGAGTGGTCTCGTGGAACTTGTCCGGGTCGTCCAGCTCCAGATCCCCGTAGACTTCGTCGGTGGAGATGTGGTGGTAGCGCTTCCCGTGCTTGCGGACGGCTTCCAGCAGCGTGTAGGTGCCGATCAGGTTGGTCTGCAGAAACGGGGACGGATCGTGGAGGGAATTGTCGTTGTGGCTTTCCGCCGCGAAGTGGACCACCGCGTCCACCTTGGCCACCAGGCTGTCCACCAGAGCGGCGTCGCAAATGTTGCCGTGCACGAACTGGTAGCGCGAAGTGGACTCCTCCGCGCGCAGGCTCTCGCGATTGCCCGCGTACGTCAGCAAGTCCAGATTGATGACGCTCCAGTCGGGCTTTTCAGCCAACACGAGCTTGACGAAGTTGCAACCGATGAAGCCGGCTCCGCCGGTGACAAGGATTTTCATAGGCCTTCCAAGTTAATTCAGGAACGTCGTAAGTCGTTCAGCCTAGAGCCCGCGATAGGATGGGATGTAGCGCGCCCAGAACGCGCTGCAGATTGGCTTGGCGGGCGAGAAGGCGCACCCCTGTCAGGTGCGGCGACGAGCCCGTACGAGCCAAGATGTGGTGCGATCTGGGATGCGATACGCCCTAGGCTATTGCGGGTTCTAGGTTCACAGGCACAGAGATAGGCGGCCCGAAGGCGCCAGGCCGAGCGCCGTGTGCCAGCCCAGGCCCAGATCGATCGCCCAGGAATCGGAGGTCCAGCCGGCACCGAAGGAGGGCGCGGCTTCGGGTCTTCCCACCGGAAAGCCGGTGCGCAATCGAGCTCCTTCCCAGCGCGCCTCGAAAGCGACGGGAAACACGATGTCTTCGTCGGCAACCCAACGGACATCCGCCATGGGAACCAGCGTCCACCGCTCCAACCGGAAGGCCCAGCTTCCTCCTCCTTGGATCACCGCGGGAAGGTCCACCCAGGATCGGTCCGATCCGGCCAATCCGAGATTGGACGCCACGACCCCAAAGGCCCAAGGCCGGGATGGCTCGGCGACTCGCAACCCCATCGAGCCCCAGCCCGCATAGGCGCTGGCATTGGACACCGCTTCCATGCCTCCGCCCAGCATGGCTCCCAGCTGCCAACCCTGCCAAGGAAGACGCACCGAAGCGCCTCCTTCCAGGGCCCAGGTGTAGGCGGAATAGTCGCCAGTGGGCCGATCCGTTTCCGATCGCCCTTCCAATCCGTCGAATCCCTCGTACCGCGCATGCCCCAGGAAAGACCATCTGCCCATGGGGGCCTGCCAGACCGCTTCCTGTCCCGAACCTTCGAACTTGGTGTACGACTCCATCCAGCCGATGCCGATCCAGGTGGAGGACACCGAATCCACCGCGGGATTCCCGGCCAGGTCGCTCCGGGAAACGCCACCTTGGGAAAAGGCCTGCGAAACCGGGCCGGCCGGTGCCTTCAGCAACTTGAAATCGGATCCCCCCAGAGGAAGGTCCAGAGGCGAGGCGAACAGATTCGCCAGGCCGGCAAGCACCAGGGCAGTTGCGTTCATCCCTGGAAATTCGTGAATTGCAGGTCCACCGACCAGTCCCCCTTGCGCAACAAGGCCATGGCCTCCTGCAAATCGTCCTTGGATTTGCCCGTCACGCGCAGGTGGTCCCCCAGGATGGAGGCCTGGACCTTGATCTTGGAGTCCTTGATGGCCGCGGCCATCTTCTTGCCGTCGACCTGCGGAATGCCCGCCTTCAAGGTGGCCTCCTGACGCACGGTCATGTGACCGGCCGCCTGGATCTTGCCCCATTCCAGACCCTTGGTGCTCACCCCTCGCTTGATCAGCTTGTTGTCCAGGACATCCTTGAGCTGCTCCAGCTTGGGCTCGTCGTCGGCGGTCAACTTGAGCTTGTCGGCGTCGAAGTCGATCTCGCACTTGGAACCCTTGAAGTCGAATCGGGTGGAAACCTCGCGCCGCGCCTGGTCGACGGCGTTGCGCACTTCCTGGGGATCGATCTTGGAAACGACATCGAAGGAGCAGTCTTTGGCCATGGTCGCTCCAAATTAGCACTCCACCCGATCACGCGACCAGAAGCGGACCGGAAACAAAAAAGCCCGGCAGTACCGGGCTTCGTGCGATTGGATCCTAGCGGCGGATCAGTGCATCATCTTGCCGAGGAAGCCGTCCGGAGCCATGGGGCCTCCGGGGGTCACGAACTCGGTGAAATCGTGCATGAAGAAGCCCGCGATGGTCGCGTAGCCCAGGGCCAGAAGCAGGATGCCAAAGACCAAGGCGGCGATTTCCGCGCGGCGGATGGCGTTCTTGCCGGTGGTGATGCCCCAGCTGATGCAGAAAGTGGACAGACCGTTGGCCAGGTGGTAGACGGTTCCCAGCACACCGAGAGCGTACACGATCATGGTGGGCTTGGAGAAGTCGGTCATGTGGGTGGCGAAGTAGCCGTAGGTGACTTGACCGGTGGGGCTCGCGGTGGGGCCGGGTCCCTGGAGCCAACCCATGATCACGTGCACGCGGGTCAGGAAGATGTGGGCGCAGAGGAAGCCGAGCACACCCAAACCGGACAGGCGCTGGAAGAAGTAGCGCACGTTTTCCAGGTTGAAGTGCTTGAAGACGTTGGTCTTCTCGCTGCGAGCCATCAGGAGGACGCCGTAGATGGCGTGGAACACCAGCGGCAGGTACACAAGGAGGACCACCCACGCGTAGTTAATCGGGTGCGACCAGGTGCTGGCCACGGCCTTGTCGAACTCGTCGGCGCCCAGCACCGTCGCGAGGTTGCGGGACAGGTGCAGGGTGACGTAGACACCCAGCGGAACCACGCCCACGAAAGAGTGGATTTTCTTGGCCATCCACTCCGTGTGGTTGCCAGTCGATGCGGAAGAGGCGGTTTCTGTGCTCATGGTGGCAAAAATCTAGCATCGAAACTTGCGGACAGAAGACCTCGAACTCCGCTTCTCATTCCGCCCGGTGTCCACGGGCCGCGAAAGGCGGGCAAAGGAAAGATTCCATGCCGCTCCTAAACCCCGCACCCGGGTGAGTAAACTTCCAAGCCACATGCGCCGCCTGACTTTGCCAAAGATGCCCACCCTGACCGGAAAGGTCCGGCTGCCCGGCTCCAAAAGCCTTTCCAACCGCTACCTGCTGCTTTCCGCACTTTCCCGGGGAACGACGACGCTGGTGGATCTGCTGGATTCCGACGACATCCGCGCCATGCATGGTGCGTTGCTTGAACTTGGCGTGACGCTGGTCCATGCCAACCCCAAGGATCCTTCCTCGCCGCTTGCCGTCACCGGCATCGGAGGGGCGGGTTTCCGATCTCCCGAAACCTCGTTGAACCTGGGCAACGCGGGGACGGCCATGCGACCGCTGGCCGCCGCCCTGTGCGCGGCCCAAGGCGAATTCGTGCTGGATGGAGTCGCCCGCATGCGCGAGAGGCCCATCGGCGATCTGGTGGAAGGACTGCGCCCCGTGCTGGCCGAAGGCGGTTCCATCGAGTATCTCGGAAACCCCGGCTTCCCTCCGCTTCGCATCCGCTCCCGCGGCTTCCGCGGCGGTCGCACCCGCATCAAGGGCTCCACCTCCAGCCAATTCCTCACCGGCCTTCTGATGGCCGCACCCCTTTCGCCGGAGCCTCTGGAGATCGAGGTGGAAGGCGACCTCATCTCCAAGCCCTACATCGAGATCACCCTGCGGCTCATGGAGCTCTTCGGAGTGCGGGTCCAGCGGGACGGATATCGGCTGTTTTCCGTGCAGCCGACCACCTACCAGGCTCCCGGAACCATCCAGGTGGAAGGGGACGCGAGCTCGGCGAGCTACTTCCTGGGCTGGGGAGCTTTGGGAGGCGAGGTGCGCGTCCTGGGCTGCGGGGAACGTTCCGTGCAGGGCGACGCCGCCTTCGCCGACGTCCTTTCGAAGATGGGAGCCACGGTGACCAAGGGACCCGACTGGATCGAGTGCGCGGCCCCGTCGCACGGCCCTCTGCGGGGAATCGACATCGACATGATCGACATGCCGGATGCCGCCATGACGCTGGCCACCTTGGCTCTCTTCGCCGAGGGCCCCACCGCCATCCGCGGGATCGGGTCGTGGCGGGTCAAGGAGACCGAACGCGTGGTGGCCGTGCGCGACCAATTGCGCAAGCTGGGCGCCACCGTCGAGGAAGGTCCGGACTGGATCCGGGTGACACCGCCCACCAAGCTCGTCGAGAACGTCGAGATCGAGACCTACGACGACCACCGCATGGCAATGGCCTTTTCCCTGGCCGCACATGGCGTGGGGGTCACCATCCTGGACCCCGACTGCACCGCCAAGACGTTTCCCACCTACTTCCAGGAATTGTCGCGCTTGGCGGGAGGAACGCCGGATTGAGCCCATCCGCCAAGTACCTGCCCTGGGAACGCCCCCCGGTTCCCGGACCCCCCAAGCACGGCCGCACCGCCCTTCTTTCCAGCATAGCCCTCACCGTGGCCTTGGCCGTCGCGGGAATCGCCACCTTGGCCCGGTGCGGCGGTTCGGAGGTCGCCGCGCCTGTGCCCGTCGAACTGCGCGACTGCAGGCCAAAGGTCGACTCTCCCGGAAAACTTCCTTTCGTGGCGAAGGTGGACCCCCGCTTCCAGGCGTTCGCCCGCGATCTGCTGCGTCGCCATCCCACCGAGCTCACCATCGTCGTCGGATTGGACCTGCGCACGGCAAGGCCCTTGTTCATCGCCTCCCGGCGCAGCGAGGATCCGGTGGGATCCGACCTGATGCTGGCCACCTCTCCCAAATACCCCATGGCCTCGCTCGCCAAGATCCTCACCTCGGCGGCCGCCTTGGAATCCGGAATCCCGCCGGAGCATGAACTGGTCTTCCGCGGCAAACCCCATACCCTGTACAAGAGCCAGGTGCGGGCGCCCGCCAACGGGACCGAGGTCACCTTGGCCAAGGCCTTCGCCTTTTCGATCAACCCCATCTTCGGACAGCTGGGTGCCAGCAAGCTGGGTGAGGGGACCATCCTGCGCTGGGCCGACTCCCTTGGATTCAACCGGTCCCAAGGGCTGGGCAACGGTGTTCCGGCCGGGGTGATGGCCAAGCCTTCAGACACCTTCAACCTGGCGGAACTCTCCAGCGGATTCATCCGCACCACGTTCATCTCCCCTGTCCACGCGGCCATGATCGTGCGCAAATTCGGCCACGACGGCATCCTCCGTCCCCCCGCCTGGGACGCACCACGGATCGATTCCACCTGCGAAGCCACGGTGTTTCCGGAATCTCCGCTCTACACCGGCCTGAGTTCGCTCTTTTCCCTAACCGTCGACTCGGGCACCGCGCGCGGCGGCTTTTCCAAGGCCTGGCCTTTGGAATCGCGGGAAGGATTCGAGATCGGCGGCAAGACCGGATCCCTGGATGGGACCGACCCGGAAGGACACTACGAATGGTTCGCCGGATACGCCCGGATGGAAGGCGAACCGGATTCCGGCATCGCCATTGCCGTCATGACCGTGAACGCCGGCAAGCACGTGTTGAACGCTTCCTGGACCGCCGCCACCCTGCTGCACTACTGGTCGCGCCATGCGGACGAATTCGCTCGTCCGCCGGTCCCCGCCACCGCCGTATCGGATTCGGACATGACCGCCTTCACCGAAGCCGACCAGGACGCACTGGCCGATCGCCCCTGGCACCGCCCCTGGAAGAAGAAGAAGCGCTCCGGCCACCGCAAGCGGCACTGAGGCGAGGGCCTCGCTCCATCAAGTCGCGTCCTGCGGGAGAAGATCAGTGGGCGGATTTGCCGCGGATCTTCGCCACCAAGGCCACGCAAGCGAGCACCAAGGCTCCGGCCAGGATCCCGGTGAGACCCTCCAGGAGGCTCCCCAGGAGGCTTCCGACCGTTCCACCCGCCAGGTTGCGCACAACCTCCACCAGATGGTGGACGGGCCCGATGTTGTGGGCCAGGATCCCCCCTCCCACCAGGAACATGGCGATGGTTCCCGCCACGGAGAGGACCTTCATGAGCAACGGCGCGGTGGCGACCAATCCGCTTCCCAGCTTCGAAAGGACCACGCTCCCCGACCGCTCCGCCAGGTAGAGCCCCATGTCGTCGAGTTTGACGATCAGGGCCACCACGCCGTACACGCCGCCGGTCATGACCAGCGCGATCACCGCCATCACCAGGATCCGTGTCAGTAGCGCCACTTCCGACACCGAACCCAGCGCGATGACCATGATCTCCGCAGACAAGACGAAATCCGTACGGATCGCGCCCTTGATCTTCTCCCGTTCCAAGGACACCGGGTCCACCGGATCCCGGGTTCCCTCCGCGGCGAGGATATCCTCGGGGCGACGCTTGGCGGTCCTGGCATGGAGGAGTTTTTCCACTCCCTCGAAGCAGAGGTAGGTCCCACCGATCATCAGGAGGGGATGGACCAGCCACGGAACGAATACGCTCAGGAGGATGGCCACCGGAACCAAGATCGCCTTGTTCACCAAGGACCCCTTGGCCACCGCCCAGACCACGGGCAATTCGCGTTCGGCCCGCACACCCGCCACCTGCTTGGCGTTGAGTGCCAGATCGTCGCCGATCACTCCGGTGGTCTGGCGGGCGGCCACCTTGGATAGGACCGCCACATCGTCCAGGAGGGTGGCGATGTCGTCGAACAAGGCAAAGAAACTGGAAGCCATAGCCGACAAAGTGGCTAACCCCTCTTCCCTCGCCAAGGGCACGGACAGGGCTAGCTTTTGATGCATGCTTCTCCTCGCCGGCATCCTTTCCTGCTCCTTCCTGGCCATGCCCGTGGACACCTCCACCCCGACGGCCATCACGCGATTCGGTGAATTGCGGTTGTTTCCCGGTTACCTCGCTTCGAAGGATTCGTTGGTTCCACTCGCCCCCGTCCAATCCGTGTCCTTCCGCGGTGTCCGGTGGACCGCGCGCGACTTCTACATCCGGATGAAACGCGGTGGACGCGACATTTCCATCCAGTGGTTGGAACCGATTCCCGGCGAAGGCAGGAAGGTGGTGGACACCGTCTACGGCCCCATCTCCTGGCGCAACGGAAAACTGGTATCGGACCTGTCCCTGCGCGCACCCGCCCATTCACCCTTGCTGGTCCAACTCGATACCGCCGCCGCCCTGGATTCCTCCTGCGGCTGGCTGGAAGCCCGCGAACTTTCGCTTTCCCGGGACAGCACGGTCTCCGTCGACCAGGATTCCATCTGGCTTCGACTGCGCACCGGGCTCTCCCTCAAGCCGGAACGGTTCCTTCTGCGCGGTCCCATCCGCTGGAAGGGATCCTTTCCCCGCACGCGCATTCCGTTCCCCAACAGTACCTCGGCGTTGAAGATCGACACCCTCTGGTTGGTCGGAAACCGGCTGGAAGCAATCGGCGTCCAGCACGATCCCGCGCGTTCCCAACCCCGCAAGTTCGCCAAGGCGGTGCTGTCGCTGGACCGCAGGCTACTGGAGACGACGCTGGAACCCGACGGACGATGGCCTATCTCCCCGGAATTGGATCTGGCATGGAAAGGCATCGCACGGGTGGAAGGGAACGTTCCGCGCTTCTCGAGCCCGGTCCTGGTCGCGCATCGTCCGAATGGCGCGCTCACCCTCGGCGGATGGTGCGACTCGACAGGCGCCGCGATTTCGACGGAATCCGTCAGATTGGTCGCCGTTTCCCCGAGCGAGTTCCTTTCAGAATCGATGCTCCACCGTTGCGACGACAAGGGAATGCTGTGGAAAGGAAACGTCCGGATCCGTTGGAACGAACGGCTCGAGGACGGCCCCCTCTGGACATCGACCTTCGAGCCCAAGGGGATCGGGATCGCGGGGCTGCTGGACGAACGCGACCGCCCCGTCCCGGTCTTCGATTCGGCCGTGCGCGATTCCTTCCTGATTGGTGGCATCGAAGGAGTGCTGCGCGCCCTCCCGCGCAATCGCCTCCACAGGATCCGTGTCCGCGATCTGCCCGTGGTGGAACTCGTTGCCGGCGACTCCGGTCCGGCCGGGCACATCCGATTCCCCGACGGCACTCGTGCAAGGATCCTGTCCGGCGTCGAGGCCATCGTCTGTTCTCCCGCCGACACCTTCCCGGTGCATCCCATTCCCGTACTGCTGGCTCGCTCGGGCGCCTGTCTGGAATTGGAACGACCGGCGCGAACCATCTCCTTCGCCAACACACAGGCCTGGGGATCGCTGGTTCCTGACAGGATCTGGAAGCTGGAGAATCGCGGCTATGGATATCGGATCCGCGGGAAATGGATGTTCCCGAAGCCTCTCCGCGATCGCATGGGAACCGATTCGATCCCCGTCGAGGCTGTCGTCAATCCCACGCAGGATCGCTTCGCGCGGACGCTTCCCGATACCAATTGGTCGGCCACATTGTACTGGACGATTCCCGTCGACCGCTTCGATGGATTCGGTTGGGAGGACCTCGCCGGAAATTCCGTCCTGATGGCATCCAACGAGCAATCCAGCCTTCTCGTGTCCTATGCCGCCCAACCTCAGGGTCCCCGGATCTTCAAACGCCTGGAATCGCCCTACCCCACCTCATGGAAGGGGCGGCGGGTTGGATTGGAATCCGCTCGTTTCCGGCTGGGTCCGGACGGCAGGATCGCCGACACGAGCTTGGTCTGGACGACGGTGGAACGATTCGATCGCCTGGAGCATCCGTGGGGTTGGGTCTACCAATTCGACCATCCCACCTCCGCCCGTTTCACGCAGGACGGTACCAGGGAAATCTTCCAGGAACCCCGTGGCCACTCGAGGATGTCTCTTCCGGAAGACGGCAATCCCAACCCGGTGGCCAAGGGCCTTCCCAGACCCCTGACCCCGCCGCTTTCGGTGCATTCCGAGTCGACGCTTCCCTTCTCCGCCCTTCCCGCTCCGCCTCTACGCCAAGGAAGGGCAAGCCTGCAGCTGGACAGCATCGGCCCCATCGCAGTGGATCGTCTGATGGCAACCGTGGCCCAGTACGATTCCTGCGTGGCGGCGCGCAAGTGCTCCCCCGTGAAATGGGAACGTCCACTCGACACGGGTGCTGCCAGGGTCTGGTGTTCACGAGCAAAATGGCCGGAATCCGTCCAAGGTGGTCTGGATTTCACCCAAGCCCAAGCGTATTGCGCCTATCGCGGCGGCCGGCTTCCCACCCAGCAGCAATGGCGGCAGGTTTTGCGCCAATCGCTTGGGCAGGTCGACTCTCCGCGTGAAGTCCTTGGCATCGGAGACCGGGAACATCGTTGCAGACAATGGCCCCAGGTTCCAGGCCAGTTCCGACCCTGGAAGTCGGGACTGTTCGACCTGGTTGGCAACGGCTCCATCTGGTGTCGGGAGGGCGAGCCCTGCAGGACGCCACGGGATTCCCTCTGCACCACCCTTGTGCCCGAGCGCTGGATCTATGGGGTGCGATGCGTCGAATGAGGAGGAAACGACGCCCGGAGGCTTCCATTCCTAAGGGGGAGGAAGCGCTGTTTCTTCGCGTCGCGGGACACCAACCAGAGTCCCGGCCTTGTTTCGGACCTTCAGTGGGTCGAGACCGGAGTCGGTCGATCGATCATCAATTCCGAACGTTGCCAAAAGGCCTTGTTCATCCCAAGCCACACACGCATCCGCAAGGGGAAAAGCTTCCACCTAGCACCCAGCCGATACCCCAGATACTTGGTGATGGTCGATAGGATGCACTTGGGGAATAGCCAGGGCTCCTTGAACATGAGCGCCTTGAGCTGGTGCTTCAAGAACAGCAGGCCCCGACCTTCGGCGGTACCGGCTGTCTTCAGGATCCAAGGCTCGAAGGCGCAATAGAAGGCGCCGATGTCGAAGTAGCGATGGAACTCATCCATCACGCCGTAGTCGTGGGAGTGGTACACGGCGCTCTCGGCGACGTAGGCGATCTTCTTCTGCGAGAGGATGAGCTTGAAGCCGACGTACACGTCTTCGGTGCAGACCAGATTCGACGGGAAACCTCCCACAGCCATCAGGTCCTTCCGGCGATAGGCCGCGAATGAGTTGGAGACGGCGCCGGCCATGATTCCCATGTATTTCGACTGCGGCCAGGATTTGACGAAGGACTTGTCCGAGTACCCGAAATTCCTCGAATACGCTTCGAGGAGTCCCGCGCCGATGCGGGGAAGTTGCCGCCCGTAGGTTGCACCGATCTCGGGATCCCTGAACGGCGCGACCAAATGCGCAATCGCCTGCGCATCCGCTAGGACCGCATCCTGGGTCATGCAGACGATGATGTCGCAGTCGGAGAGGATCTCCACTCCACGTTGCCGCGTTCCACCATGGTCGAATTCCGACCTGGGGATGGTGACCACTTCGAATCCCGCGTCCTTGGCCATCTCCCGAGTTCGATCGTTCGAGCTGCTGTCGATGAGGAGAAGCCGATGGAAGGAAGGCTTGGCAGCGATGATCGCAGGCAGGAAGGTCTTGAAGTTCCGTTCGGCATTCAAGGCGGGAACAATCAACCCCACGCGAGGACCCGAGGTCTCCGCAACCGATGGGGGATGCACATTCCTGTCTCGCGTCGCCATTGCTCGGCGACCTTCTTCCGCAATTAGTTCGCTCACCGGAAAAATATAGAATCCATGCGGAATTCGCCCAGCCAGCGGACAACGCTTTCCATCACCCCAGCCCCCAAAAAGCGCATTCAGTCGGCCTTTCTACAGAACTCACACAGAGATCGCGGCAAGCCGAGGCCTCCACACAGGACTGAATCAAAGGAAACTCCGCAGGGCAATGCGCTTTGCCCAAATCCACGGAAATGCGCGTCCAGCATATACCGGAGGCCCATGGCTCCTCGATGGCATATCCTTCCACCATTTGACCTTGAGCCTCCCCTTGCCACCTTGGAGTGGTCTGGCCGATCTGCAGAAAGCTGCGGCGACCGGAGTGAAATGTGGAGACACGAGAAGACACGCTTCTTGTCCATGAAGCCTCGATGCACGCGTCGGCGACCAAGCTTCCGCTTCTTCGGGAGCGGAGGATTCCCTCGTCGATGTCTCTCTGATTTCCCTACATTTCCGGAAATGAACCAGGAAGTGAAGACTGAAGAGGCCGGCGAGATCGACCTCCTAGACCTGCTGAAATTTCTCAACCATCATCGGTGGAAAATTGCTGCATCTGCTATCGGCGGCCTCTCACTTGCCGGCTTGTATGCATTCGTCTTGGCAACCCCTGTATTCATGTCCTCGGCACTGTTATTACCAGTTCAATCGCAAAACCTGGATCAGCTTGGCGCCGCTTCGGCATTAATGGGGAAAAAACTCGGAAACAGTGGTGATGTCGACTTGTATCAGAGTCTTCTCACATCGAGAACCGTGATCAAGAAATTGATCCGTACAGAAATAGCAGAATCTGATTCGTCGTCTAAAATGACACCTGTTTATCAAGCGCTCGATATTGACACGTCAAACCCCATAAAACTAGAAGTCGCCATAAAAAACCTTTCAAAAAGCATCAAGGTCGACTCCAAAGAAAGCGGCGTTGGCGGCATTTTGGAAGTCAAAGCAGAAGCCAAATCGCCATGGCTTGCTCAGCAGCTGCTAAGCTCAATCCTTAAAATCGGCCAAGAGGAGATAAGGCTGATCAGGATTGAAAGGACGAATGTCATCATCAACCGCTTGGGAATTGCAGTCTCCCAAGCAAAAAGCGAATGGGATTCTGCCGCTGGAGCCCTGACTTGGTATAAGGATCGCAATCGCTCAATCATCCTTCCTGACCAAATGCTCAAAATTGCAAAATTTGAAATGGAAAAGCAGGCCAAGGAGCAAAAATACCTATTAGCGAGAAAAGAATATGAAATGCAACTTCTGGAGCAAGCCAAGGCAGCTCCACCCATGATGATCCTTGATCCAGCAAATTATCCTGCAAAAGCAAGCAAGCCCCAAAAAAAGCTTTTACTTGTTTTCGGCTTGTTTGCAGGACTGTTTGGCTCTTGCGGGTTTTTAATGGCCTTCAGAACCCTGACGAAGGCTCAAATCAAATCAAACTGACGCGTTCTAGTCTGGCCAGATCTTGGCAAGAGCATCATTGAGCTCCTGAAAAGTCCTGGATCTGGGGTACCGAGACACCACTTCAGATCCAGCCTGAACCCGAGCTTCATAAGCTTCTGAGTTCTCCAGGGTTTTGAACGCACCCGCCCATGACTGATTGTCTCCGATTTCGATGAAAATAGGGGCATCGCCAAAGATTTCCCTGAACACTGGGATATTTGAGGCAATCACTGGTGTGCCAAATGACATCGCCTCCAGCGGGGGAATACCAAAACCCTCATCGATCGATGGATACACCAACGCCTTGGCAGACCGGTACATGGATTCCAATTGAGAATCTGAGACGTCCGAATGAAAGTGGACCCGAGAGGAAATTCCATAGTTTTGGGCCATCTCTTTCAGAGATCGCACATATTTGGTATCCGCAGCCACTACATCTAATTCATAGCGTTCCGCCCAAAGCGCATGATTTTGAAGCAGCTCATGAATGTTTTTATGCTTCCAATTGCACCCAACGCAAAGCAATCTTGGCTTCTTTTCACATCGGCCATTATCTCGAGCCTTTGGTTCGAATGCATTGTGAACTACATGAACTTTCTGGGCGTCGATTCGAAAAGCCGCACAAATCTTCTGCTTCGAAGTCTCCGAAACGGTAATGATTGATTTTGTCTTTTTCAAAGTGTATGGAAGAATGTATTTCCAATAAACACCTTGCAAAGGATTATCTGGAAAGAACATTGGGCGAAGATCATGGACTGTAACGACTTGCTCTTTCGTTCGTGTGACCACATTTTGCATCACCGAAAGCATTCGTGTAGACGTTTCCACGGGAAAATGGAATCGGGCATAGATATACCAACGAATCGGCTTTAGAATTGATACTGCCGCTTTTCCCAGTAGAACGTCCGGTATTTGATGATCCACTGGAAACCCAAGGGCCTTCTGGTGTCCCACAGTGGACACTTGGTACCCCCCATGGACCAACGCATGGTAGGCAAGGTCCGCAAACCGCCCTAACCCACTCCTTTGAGAAGAGATCCTGGAGCAGTCAAGTACGACCTTTCCTCTGGCTGCGCGATTTGTTTCCATGAGTTTTCCTTCTTGAGCCTTGGAACAAGAATAAGGTAGCCGAGAACAACAAAGTTTTCGAAAGCGAATGGATTCACACTAGAAATCGCGAGGATAAAAACGAGGAAATCAAACATGTTCACTTTGAGCGAACGCAGCATCCCGATGTAGCCGAACAAGAACAGAATCCCGTATTGAAATGCCACATACATCAAACAGGATGAGAAAAAGACGACTTCCGGCTTCCAGTCAACAAACTGCAGGTTCGCCAGAAAGGGCGCAATGTGGAGTACCGCAGGAAGATTCTGCGTGATCCCTCCAAAGAAAAAGGAACCCAGAATTACATCGGCATCCATCCTGTTCAGGAGATAGTATCCAATGGTACGATGCAAATACGTCTCCACATACCAAGGCGCGAGATAGGATATTTTTATCAACCCATAATCTTCATAAAGCGCCCTTGATCCGACCATCAGGACAAGGGAAAAAAATGCCGCCCCAACAATCAATGGAATCTTTTGTATTGGAAAAATCCAACGCTTCACAAAATACGCAGCAACAGTTGGACCCAAAAACACCAATGTGATCTTTGAGAAAGAAAGAAGAATCCCGCCAATCAAAATCGCCAGGAACAATTTCTTCTGCCGTCTGGCTAATTGGCCATCTTTCAAGAGGACAACAGTCACCACAAGCAAAAGCGAAGACAGGAAACCGGGCTCCTTGCTCAATCCCGCTATCCGGTAAGGAAAAATCACCCCATCTTCGAATCCACTTCGCGCCAGAATAGCATATTCACCCCAAATCATCTTCCCAATCGATGTTGGAAAGAAATACTCCTCCACACCAACGAATACAGAGAAAAGCTGGATAACGCCAAACAAAACACTTATGCTGCAAAAAACGTAAAGAAGACGGAACGCTTTATATTGTTCACGATACAGGAAAATAGCGTAAAAAACGAGAACGAAAAGCCATACAGGCCTGATCATGTCCTTCAAAAAGGATCCATTGAAAATCTGAAACATCGAAAGCGCAACCAGAAAAAATACCCAAGCGGTTGTATTCGCCTTCCATTTTTTACCATAAATCCACTTTATGAACGGCAAGTCCACAAAGGGCACGAACATGTAAAAATAGACGGAACTTCCAGACACCGAAAAATTGATTACCGAAAAAGTAATAGATGCCAAATACAGGCTTCTTAGGCCAAGCCACAACCACTTTTCGGCTAGCGAAAAATCAAACCTTTGAACATATTCTTTCGCTTGCTCTAGCATCTGGACGTTGTGAACTCATGAAGGTGACTCAGCGATAAATTTTTCGAGTATTTGCGTTGGATTTCATGTTTCTTGGCGTTCGCTTCAAGAATAAGTGCGTCTTCTGGAGTTTTCTGTAAATCCACCATCAGTTGGACCAGCTCATCCTCGTTTTTAAATAGACGGTTTTGATCGAGCAATTCACGATTGCCGAGGATGTCGTTTCCAACAACAATGCGATTATGAAAAATCGCCTCCAGCAGCCCTAAAGAAAGCCCCTCCCATCTCGAGTAATTGATAACGATTCCAAAATCATTCTTGTAGATCTCAGGCTCCGTTTTCCACCCGTGCAAAACACAGCATTCACCCAAACCCAGCGATTCTATGCAGCTCTTCAAAGATTCTTCGTCGGGTCCAGAGCCAAAAAAGTCAATACAAAATGATCCCTTACCAAGAATCGGCTTGAGCGCTTTCAATAAAGCCACTTGCCCTTTGTGCTTTTCTTGGATCCGGCCAATCACTGCCACTCGTCGATAATTCAGTCCACCATGAAACGCTTCAAGGTTTTCCGATTCAACGAAATTGCGCACGGGAACAAGTTTTGTTTTTCGATGAATATTGCGAATTCTTTCATCATTGCCTTCTGAGATACTGACCACGTAATCCACAAGGCGCAACGAAGCCATCATCTGGGCATTCCGTATCTTTGCAAATTTCGACTCTAGAAGGCGATGGTCAACAACCAAATGAGGATATAGAGCAATCCTTGCCCCAAACATCTTAGCAATCAACAGGAAATACCAGTGGATTCCCAAAACGCTGCAATTCCAAAATACCAGCGAGCCTCGCAAACTCCAAAGGATGCGGACCACATGGAAAATCGACACCCGCCTCAAGTCGATTTCAATCAGTTTGAGAACGTCATCGGGGTATTTGGCGGAATACGAGTCAGCTAAATAGCGGAACATCTTCTCTGCCCCGCCATAACCTTTGTTTAAGGTCAAAAAGCTGATTTTCCCTGGCATTCAATCACCCCCGCGCAATCTGACGCTGAAGACTGCTCAGATCCATTTTGGCGCGAATGAACGGCAATGAGGAAACGATGGACGGGAAGGCAGATAACACCAAGTAGAAAAGCCAGCCAGGCGAGAGAGGACTTCCAAGAAGTTGCCATCCTGACTTCATTCTGCGGAAAGGCCTTTCGCTGACCCCCAACTTCCACGCCCGCAACGCATTGATAAAGAGTGGTTTGGGAGAGAAGAAATCGTCGTTGATCCTGGCAAAATGCTTCACAAACCGCATCTTGTTCGCATTCAGTACTGGAAGCTCTCCGATATGCAACAATCCCAGTGCAACAACAAGGTGTTGGAAGGTATCTCCTTTTTCAGGAATGGTCCGATGGACGACAGAAGCCGGAGACAACACCCAATCACCACTTTTTCCGATCGCAGACCAAGCGATGGCGAGATGTGGCGCATTTGTGAATGCATATTGAATTCCAAGCCAAACTGATTTCCGACAACAGCCGATATTGAACACCGAATTTGAAATCAATAATGCATTGCCAAAATGATCCAGCTTGCAAAGATCATTTACCCCGTGGTAACGTTCTTCCTCGTACCGCCTATCTCCAAGCCATTCAGGATCCTTGAAATTGATCCATATCGAATTGCTATTGCGTTGAATCGCAGAAAAGATCGTATCGACGGCATTCGCTTTCAATTTGTCATCATCAGAAATCAGCCACATCCATTCGGTTTCGCAGTACTCGAAGCATCTGGCAATATTTCCGTTCCCACCAATATTGACGCGATTTTTTCGAAAGGAAATATAACCTGGAGCATCTGGATGTTTCTCTCGATAGGCCAGCTCCACATCCTCTGGCGATTGATTATCAAGAACAAGAATTTGCACATCCTTGCGACTTCCAATTTGCTCGACAGCCTCCTCAATTCTAGCAAGGGCTTTCTGCGTCCGATTGTACGTCGGCATGGCAATGGTCAACATAAGGCGTTCTCTCTGATTAGATCGTGGGCACGTTGCCATTCTCGCTTTTTAGAAACAAAAATCCAGGTTCCCGCCCCCAGTCCTACCACGAGCGTGGAAAAAAGGTAGACCGTCGCTACGGCAAGAATGCCCATGTGTGCAAAAACAAAGGAACCAACCCCAACCAATACTGCGCCCGCGATGGAAACCCATAAGAAGGGTTCTTGTTTATGCGCGCGGAGGTAGGTAGCCTGGGTGAAAATGATCTGGTTGGCCGCACCACAACTCAGTAGGACGATGGTAACCGACAAGGGCGCGAATCTATCCGTGTATATCGGAAAAAACCACCGCCCAATCTCCATGACACCAACAAACACAACTGCGAGCAATGCATTCACAGCAAATGTCCGTTTCAACGTTGCCCGAAAATCAGCGTCCAGCGCAAATCTATCGTTCATTGCAATCCATCGCCCCCATCGAGCTTGGCGAGTGGTAGCCCACGCCATCGAAAGAGCTGAAATACCATTCACAACTTGCTGGGTAATCCCGTATTTTCCGGCTTCAACAGACCCCAGCAGCTTGAACACCACTGGAGTAGAGAATTGGAAAATCAGATATCCCGAGACCCAACTCAACGCCATTCTCCACTGGAAGCCCCACAAGTCCTTGGTCCAATGAATCTTCAAATCAGGATCCATTTGACGCCAGATTTCAAGTAGAACATTCTTGTTCGCTTTCCAAAGCATAGCTCCACCAGCGAACAACCCGACGAACAATGCCGCCCCAGGAGAATACAAACCCAACCCAAACGTCATCGCCACAAACAAGGTCAGGACGGTGCAGACTCCTTGGACAGCCCGAACCTTGGCGGCAAGGCTGATTCTCCCGATTCCTTCCGAAAAGGCCACAATCGCCTGGAAAACCATGGAGACGGCAGTCATCAGCGTGGAAAGAAGCCAAGCTCCTACCCACTGCTGCATTTGAAGGCCTCCCTGACTCTTCTCGAAGAAGACCACTCCAACGATCAAGACGCACACGAAGAAGAGGACCGAAGCGGTCAAATACCATCTCACCAGGTAATGGAGCAGGCTGGCAAGCCGACGTCCCGCTTCGGAGGATTCCGGCACCCGCTCCCCTCCCGCCAGATCCAACGGTGCCGCCTCGTGGCTTGTGGCCTGGATCAGTACACTCGTCATTCCCAATTCGAAGAAGATCTGCAGAGCCAGGACGCTTTGGAAGGTGTAGTAGTATCCCTGCTCGTAGGGAGAGAGATTCTTGGCCAAGGCACCAAGGACGGCGAATTGAACCATCGCCTGGAAGAGCTTGGCGCCCGCCGTGTAGAATACGGCCTGGTCGATTCCGACACGCTTCAGGATCAAGATCAATGGCTTGATCAGCAGGCCGATTCCATGCTCCGTGGAGCTCATCTGGTCCGGGCTCCCAGTGCGGGACAAATTTCGCCCAGACGGTTCAGGACCGGCCCATCGCAGGACCGCACCGCGACATCCTCGCTGTTGATGTGGATCCAATCCATCCCCGCGGATTTTGCCATCACGATATCGGAACCCCACGTGTCACCGACCATGAGGCATTCATCCACGTTCCAATTTCCGCACAGCATGGATTCCTCCAGCATGCCCGGATCGGGCTTGCCGAAACAACGCAGAGGTGCGACGCCTGTCGCGCCCTCGATGGCGCCGACCATCGCGCCGCATCCCGGGAAGAACTCGCCACCCGAGCCCATGAACATGCCATCGCGATTGCACGCGAAGAACGCGGCCCCGGAGCGGATGGCTCGTGAGGCGAGCACGACATGTCCATAGTGGAAATCCGGGTTCATGCCGACAAGCACGGCTGGGCACTTGGCGTCGTCCGTCGGAACGAGTCCCGCCTCGACGGCGATCATCTTCAGTTCTTCCGTACCGACCACCGCGACGTTCGCATGTTCACCGAGAAGGTTCCGCAGCGCACGACAAGCCAGCATTCCCGAAGTCAGGACGTGATCCACGGGACACGGAATGCCAAGCCGTTCGAGCTTGCTCGCGATGGAGCGAGGATGCTTCAGCGAATTGTTGGACAAAAACCGCAACTGGATCCCCTCGCGACGCAGCCAGGCCACAGCCCGATCGGCGCCAGGGATCAAAGCCTCGCCGGCGTAGACGACGCCGTCGAGATCCAGGAATACGGCCTTCTTCCTGCGAAGAAGGCTCTGGATCTCATCCACCAGCACGCAGTTTCTGGATGGATGCGTTGTAACGCGCCTCCATCACGGCCAGGCGGTTCTCGCCTTCCTTGTGGATGTTGCCATAGTACAGCTTCTTGTTCTTCAGCCAGTTGATCTCGAATTCAACGGCCTTGAGGTAGGATTCCGGACCGTTCTCCAGGGCTCCAGGGCATCCGAAGACGATCTTGCGCGTCTCGAACTTGTCGAGGTGTCCCTTCGGGAAGGAATGGAAGAAATCACGGGACTGGGCGGAAACCGCTCCGCCGACGACGACCTTGAGGCCCTTATGCTTGGCCCTGCGTGCCACATCCATGCAGATCCCCAGGACTCGCTCCCCGTTGATCTGGTCGAGAGGGATGCCCATCGACGAGACGAGGTCGTGACGGCCGATCACGATTCCCGTCAACTGCTTGATCTCCTCGGTCTCGAGCATCGCATCGAACTTCTCGACGGCCGTCACCGTCTCGATGTTGATGAAGAATTCCATGTCGTCGCGCTGGTCGACCGAGAACGCTGTATTCACCGCCTCGACGTACTTGCTCAACGCGAAGGGCGATTCGACCATCGGTGCGACCATGTACTTGGTTCCCAGCGAAGCCGCTTCGTACATGTCCTTCATCGCCTCGCATCCGCCGATCTTCACCACAAGATCGAGACCCGCCTTGGATGCGATCTCCTTGAGGCGCATCGCCTCCTCCATGCGGGTTCCCTCGGCCTCGAACTCGAGCTTCACTGCGGTGACGGAGTGGTTTTCCTTCATCTCGATCAGGTGCTCGACCATGATCTTCTCAAGACTGTTCATGCTTTGTCCTTTCGTGCGACCATGTTCTCGTCGAGCTCGGATTCGGACAAGAACGGGTACATGTCTTCGAGCGGCGAGGAGACCATCCTGCCGTCATCCAGCTTCTTGGAGGCGAGTTTCGGTTCGAAGTTCTGCTGTGGATCCACGAAGATTTCGCAGAATTCGGATGTTTCCGATCCAAGGACCCCAGCGATCGCCGCCGCAGCTTCTCCGTAGCGATCGATCCTGGTGTACCTCATGCCATAGGCCTCGGAAATGGCCCGATGATCCGGCAGCTCGACCCCATTGGAAGGCTCGAAACCGACCGTGGAATCGGCGAAGTAGTTCATCTGCGTCTGTCGGATGGAATGGTACCCGTTGTTGTTGATCACGAAGAGCTTCAACGGAATCTTGTGGGTCCGGATCGTCTGCAATTCCTGCAGGTTCATCTGGAGGCTTCCATCACCGGTGATGCAGACGAGCCTCCGCCTGCGGTCCTTGATCGCGAACCATGCGCCGATGCTCGCAGGAAGATCGTACCCCATCGGAGCCGAGCCCGAATTGTGGAACAACCTCTGTCCCTTCTTGACATGGGCCGCCTGGAACGTCGCCACGCAGGCGGTTCCATTGCCGCAGACCACCGTCTCCTCCTCCTCGAGCTGGCCAAACAACTGCTCGAGGAATCCATACGGGTTGATGGGACCCTCGAGTCGCCGATGCTTGTCCTGCACGACCGGATAGCGACGGCGGCGCTCGAGACACCACGCAGCCCATTCCGCGAATCGATCGTGTTCCGTCCAATCCTGTTCGAGCATCGCCGACAGGAAAGCTCCCGCATCCGCATGGACCGGAAGATCCGGTGAAATGGTGGGTTTGGCCAGTTCGGCGGCATCCACGTCCACAACGACTTTCCAAGCGTGCTTGGCGAACTGCTTCCAATCGTAGCTGACCTGGCGGATGCTGAGCCGGCATCCGACCGAAATCAGCAGATCCGCGTTCTGGACCGCGAAATTGCCGGCCCTTTCCCCCATGATCCCAGGACGGCCAGCGTAGAGGGGGTGGTCGTTCCAGATCAGATCGTGGGAATTCCAGGCCGTGGTCACCGGAATCCCGAACTTCTCAGCGAAAGCCACAAGGCTCCGCGCGGCACCGGCGCGCCAAACGCCGGCGCTGGCGAGGATGACAGGTCGCTTCGCGGTGCGAAGCCTTTCCACGATCGTCCTGCAGACTCCCCCAAGCTCGGAGCCTCCGAGTCCAACCTGCGCCTTGGGAGCCGCATAGCCGGACAGGGTCGCAGGATCGATCTGCGCACCCTGGATGTTCATGGGGATGTCGAGCCACACCGGACCTGGCCGTCCCTCCTTGGCCGCGTGCAAAGCCTTCTCGAGATGGTATCGGATCGTCTGCGGATCGTTGACGCACACCGAATACTTCGTGATGGATTCGACCACCTTGATGATGTCGATTTCCTGGTCTCCCAAGGCGCGCAGCGGCAGCTGGGTGGAACGCGCCAGGGTTTCCCATTTCACGTTGCCGCTGACGACGACCATGGGCACGGAATCCACGAAGGCTCCGTATACACCGGTGATGGCGTTGGTCCCTCCAGGACCCGAGGTGACGTTCACCGCGACGGGACTGTTGGAGATCCTCGCATGGGCTTCGGCCGCGATCGAGCAGGTCTGCTCGTGGTGGCAGCAGACCACCTTCATGCCCGTGCGCCCGAACGCGTCGTTGAGGTGCATCGCACCACCACCCGTGACCATGTAGACATGGCCTATCCCAGCCTGCTCCAAGGTTCTAGCGATGTAATCGGAGACGCGCATCAGTCTTGCCTTTCCTTGCACCATTCGAGCGTTCTTGAGATCGAGGCTTCCAGATCGACCTGGTTCACGAGATCGAACTCGTCCTTCATTCGACTCACTTCGGGTACGTAGACATCCGTCCGCCGCGACGCATCGGGCGTTCCGAGCACCTCGAATCCGGCGCCACCCGCGAGTCCCGAGCAAAGGGATGCCAGTTCCCTCGTCGTCACGGCGCGATCGGATCCGACATTGTAGGCGGTCGCGTTCCTTCCGGAGGCGAGCAAGACCCAGTTCCATGCGGCCATTTCCGCCGCATACTGGTAGGATCGGATCGTCGTGCCGTCTCCCAGGATCCGGATCTTTCGTCCGGAAAGCGCGTCGAGCAGGAAATTGCCCACGGCAAAATGGGTGTCCATCGGCAGGAGAGGGCCGACGAAAGCCCACATGCGGGAAGAGGTGAACGAGAACGACGCCTGTCGATGCAGTGTCAGGAGCAGTTCCGCCAAACGCTTCCCTTCCGCGTAGACGATCCTCGGAGAGAATGGATCCAATCCGAAGTACTGCTCTTCGCGGACCCTTTCCAACCCGGGAGGTTGCGGACCGGCCGCCGCTCCCGAACTGAGGAACAGGACGCGAGCGGTTCCTGCCTTCTCCACCTGGTCCAGAGTGCGACGCGTTCCGTCGACGATGGATTCCAGCATCAGTCGCGGTCGTTCCTTGATCAGTGCGGCGCTTGCCTCGGTCGCCCCGGCGACCAGATGGCTGGCTCCTTCGCAGTCCCAACCATCGCCCAGGACATCTCCCCGCACGAGCTTCACGCATCGATGCGCCGCGATCTGCGGCTGATCCTTCCGGATCCGGTCGGGATCGCGGGTCAACAGGCGCAAACGAACCTCGAGCGATCCAAGGTCGACGGCATGGAGAAGCACCGCATTCATCCAGGATCCGACGAACCCCGTCCCCCCCGTGAAGAAGAGGTCCATGCCGTCCAATCGCTTCCAATGCTCCCCGACGATCGCGACAGCAAGATCGAGGTCGGCAATCGGGAGACCGAAGCGAAGCTTCCTTCCCGGGCTCAGAGGCCCGCCACCTTTTTGATCACTTCGGCGATGTAGGACAGCTTCTCCTCGTCCAAGCCGGGATAGGTGCCCACGAAGACCGCCTCGTTCATGATGCGATCGGAACCGGCGAGATCCCCGACCACGCGGAAGGCCTTTCCTTGGCTGTCGTGGCGAAGCTGGACGAAAGCCGGCTGGCGGACGAGGTTGCCACCGAAGAGCATTCGGTTTCCGACTTTCGCCTGGTCCAGCGCCCGAGCCAGGTCCGTGCGGCTGAACTTCGCATTGGGCTTCACGAGCATCATGAACCCGAACCAGGATGGCTCCACCACAGGCCTTCCCGCGGCCCAGGTGAATCCTGAGGGAGTCCACCCCGTGGCATGGGTTGGCAACATGAAATCGATGACATCTTCCATTCCAACCAGCTGGCGGCGGAGGAATTCCCAGTTGCGGACTCGGGCGGCGATGAACGCCGGAAGCTTCCTGAGCTGTACGCGACCGATGGCGGCCTGGGGATCCAGGGGCTTCACGTTGTAGCCCAGGTGGCTGTAGATGTACTTGTGGTCGTAGCCCTTCGGGAGATCCCCCAACTGCCAGTCGAATCGCTTGCAGCAGGTGTCGTCCTTCCCCGAGGGGCACCAGCAGTCCCGCCCCCAATCGCGGAACGACTCCGCGCAGGTCTTGAGGATCGCCTTGGAGACGATGTTCACGGATCCACCTTCGCCCATGGTCAGGTGGTGGGGGGGATAGAAGCTCTGGGTGGAAAGGTCGCCGAAGGTCCCGGTCCACTTTCCATCGTACTTGGAGCCGAGCGCGTCGCAGTTGTCCTCGATCAGCCAAAGACCCTTCTCGTCGCAGAACCGTTTGACCTCGGAAAGATCGAAGGGATTCCCCAGGGTGTGCGCGAAGAACACGGCCTTGGTCTTCCCCGGAACATAGGCGGCTTCAAGCTGGTCGGCGCGGCCGTTGGTGGTCAACGGATCGACGTCGACGAACACCGGAACCGCTCCATTCTGCACGATGGGAGCCACGGTGGTGGGAAATCCCGCGGCGGCCGTGATCACCTCGTCGCCGGGCAGGATCCGTCTTTCCTTGAGCTTGTGCGAAGTCAGGGCGCTGAAAGCGATCAGGTTCGCGGAGGAACCGGAATTGACAAGAAGGCAGTTGCGCACTCCCAGGAATTGGGCGAGCTCCTTTTCCATGGCCGCCCCTTCGGGGCCGAGCGTCAGCCAGAAGTCGAGCATGCTGGATACGCCCGCGGCGACTTCTTCCTCGTCGTAGACCCGTCCCGCGTAGGGAACAACGCTCGATCCGGCCTGGAAGTCCTTCTTGCCTTCCCGCAACCTGACCAGCTCGCGGGTCTTCTCCAGGATTTCTTGTCGCAGTTGATCGATGCGGTTGGTCACGCCTTTTCCTCCGTCGCCCAGGGCAATTTCTGCCGCCGCGCCTCGTCGCCATAGGATTGAATCTGTTCCCGGGTGCGGAGAACCATGTCACCACCCTCGGAATGCTCCTTGTACCAGGCCACCACGCGCCGAACGGTTTCCTGGACGCCCCATACGCCATGCCAGCCCAGTTCCTGTCGCGCCTTGCTGCAATCGAGCTTGAGAAGCCCGGCTTCGTGGGGATGGTTGCCGGTGGTGTCCACCACCACCTCGCCGCGATTCCACGCACCCACCAGGAGACGGGCGAGGTCCTGGACCAGCACCACGGAATCCTCGGAGGGACCGAAGTTCCAGCCATCTGCGAAGCCTGCCCCGCCATCGGCCAGCAATCGGCTTCCCAGATCCAGATAACCGGACAGCGGCTCCAGAACATGCTGCCACGGCCGCGTGGCCTTGGGGTTGCGGAGCGAAAGCGGCTTGTCGGCCAGGATCGATCTCACGAAATCGGTGACGATGCGGTCCGCCGACCAATCGCCTCCCCCGATCACGTTGCCCGCGCGACCCGACGCCAGACGGCAACCCGAGGGATCCTTGAAGAAGCTTCGCCGGTAGGAGGCGACCACCAGCTCCGCGGCGCCCTTGGAGGCGCTGTAGGGATCGTGCCCACCCATCGCCTCGGTTTCGCGGTAGCCCCAGGGCCATTCGCGGTTCTCGTAGCACTTGTCGCTGGTGACCACCACGCAGGCCTTGACCGAAGGACTCTTGCGGACGGCTTCGAGGAGGTTCACCGTGCCCATGACGTTGGTTTCCCAGGTCATGGCGGGTTGCGCGTAGGATAACCGGACCAACGGCTGGGCGGCCAAATGGAAGATGATCTCGGGCTGGAATTCCAGCACGGTGCGTTCCAGGGCTTGTCCGTCCCGCACATCACCAACGACGTGCTCGAGTCGGTCCTGGAGTCCAAGCAGATCGAAATGGCTGGGTGAGGTGTTTGGAGCCAGCGAGTATCCCGCCACTTTGGCCCCCAGACCCAGGAGCCATTCGGCCATCCAGGAACCCTTGAAGCCGGTGTGACCCGTGATCAGAACTTTTCGCCCCCGGTAGGCGTCGCGGAACATCACCAAATCTTCCAGGGAGCGTTCCCGGCCTGCCAAAGGTCCTCAAGCAGGACCTTGTCACGCAGCGTATCCATGGGTTGCCAGAATCCATCGTGGAGGAAGGCATGGATCTGTCCATCGCGAGCGAGGCTTTCCATGGGTTCCCGCTCCCAGACCGTGGTATCGTCCGCAATCCGGTCGATCACCTTGGGAGAGCAAACGAAAAACCCGCCGTTGATCCAGGCTCCATCGCCGTGGGGCTTTTCCTGGAACGCGGAAATCGAACTCCCCCGCAGACCGAGTGCCCCGAACCGTCCCGGCGGCTGAACTCCGGTCAAGGTGGCCAGCGATCCATGGGCCTTGTGGAAATCCACGAGCTTCCGGATGTCGACGTTGGCTACACCATCCCCGTACGTGAGACAGAATGCATCCTCGTTTTCCACGTAGGGCCGAATCCGCTTGATGCGTCCGCCGGTCATGGTCTTCTCACCGGTGTCCACCAGGGTGATCTTCCACGGTTCGGCATGCTTCTGATGCACTTCCATGCGGTTTTCCGTCATGTCGAAGGTGACATCGGACATGTGCAGGAAGTAGTTGGCGAAGTATTCCTTGATCTTATACCCCTTGTATCCTAGACAGATCACGAAATCATTGATTCCATGAGCTGAATAGATCTTCAGGATATGCCAAAGGATGGGCTTGCCGCCGACCTCGATCATGGGCTTGGGACGCGCGGAGGTCTCCTCGGAAAACCGAGTTCCCATCCCCCCCGCGAGGATGACTGCCTTCATAGACCCCTAAAGCTGGATCCGCAAGAGCGGAGTGTCAACTATGGGACACCATTGACGACCTTGTCGTCTGGTTTGGCATCTTCGCAAAACTCGCCAGGATTACCACCGGATCGAAGATTGATTCTCGATAAACCAGCGATAGGTCCCCTGAATCCCCTCCCTCAAACCGATCGAGTGCATCCAACCCATACTCCGTAGCTTAGTAACATCTAGCAACTTCCGAGGCGTTCCGTCCGGTTTGCTCGCGTCCAAGACAATTTCCCCCTGGAAACCGACCGCCTCCTTCACGATCTGGGCGAGCTCAAGGATCGTGACATCCTCTCCGGTACCGACATTGACGATGTCCCCGGAATCGTAGCGGTCCATCAAGTACAGGCAGGCATCTGCAAGGTCGTCCACATGGAGGAACTCGCGTCTTGGAGTCCCTGTGCCCCAGATCACGACTTCCGATCGGCCAGCCTCCTTGGCCTCGTGGAACTTGCGGATCATGGCTGGCAGCACATGGCTGCTCACGAGATCGAAGTTGTCGCCGGGTCCGTAGAGATTCGTTGGCATCAGCGAGATCGCGTTGAGCCCATGCTGTTCCCGGTAGGCCTGGCAGGTCTTGATCCCTGCGATCTTGGCGATGGCGTACCATTCGTTGGTCGGCTCCAAAGCTCCGGTGAGCAGATACTCTTCCTTGATGGGCTGTGGGCAAAGCTTGGGATAGATGCAGGAGCTGCCCAAGAACAGGAGTTTGGTCACCCCCGAGTAGAACGAAGCGTCGATGATGTTGTTCTGGACCATCAGGTTCGATCGGATGAAATCGACCGGGTAGCTCTGGTTGGCCAAGATCCCTCCCACCTTCGCAGCCGCCATGAAGACGTACTCCGGCTTCTCTTCCAGGAACAGCTTGAACACGGCGCCTTGGTTCTCCAGATCGCACTCCGCGTGCGACCGCACGACGATCCGCGAATAGCCTTCCGCCTGCAACTTCCGAACAATGGCCCCACCGACCAACCCCCGATGGCCTGCCACGAAAATGCGGCTGTCCTTGTTCATCTTCGGAAAACTCCTTGCAGGTTGCGACGCCGATTCGATCCGGTGGGTATGAGCTTGTATGAAGCGCTATTTTCCAATTTTCGGGAGCAAAAAGGAGGGTAAGCGACTTGTTTTTTATCTGAAGCGATTCAGGAGCAGCTTCGCATCTTTCGCATCCGAATCGCAGATAGATTCAATTGCACCTCCACCGATTCACGGAAACCATCGCCGTGAATCCGAATCATTCCAAAGCCTATCTTCCGGCTGGCCTACCAATCGAATTCCCCCGACATTCCCACAGTCCAATGCTTGGAGGCATCTTCTTCCTCCCAGGAATCCCGCGTCCATTCTCCTCGTCCCTCCCATTGGAAGGACCGGTGCACTCTCCAGGTACATCCAAACCCGACCTGTGACCTTTCCCAGATCCGACCGGAAAGCGTCCGGGTGTCGGAGGCGTCCCCCGTCGCGAAAACCCTGCCCAGCCTGGACCTCTCCTCCAGCCCCTTCCACAACCGGGAGCCCTCGAGCCGCAATTCCAAAGATGGAATCGGCCGCCACGCAGCCTTTGCGCGCAGGGTTCGCGAATCCGGACCCAGTTCGGACCCCATTGGCAATCCGTAGTGGGCGAACGTGAACGCTTCCTCCCGACCTCCCGTGTAGGTCCAGGGGCGCACGAGGCCGTACTCCACCGTCAGATCCCCATCGATCCTCCTGGAAGGCACCATCCATTGGCCACCACACAGCAGTGCCCAGCGATTGAGCCAGTTGTCGCCTGCGATGTCGGTCAAGCTGTTGAGGTCGTCGATCATCAACGCGCCCCAAAGCCGGACCCTCCAGGGAGAAGACCAGGTCGCGTCGAATTGCATCGCCGAATTGTCGCGGTTTCCCGACAGATCCTGCGAGAAGAAGATGGGCACCAGCGGGAGCAGGTAGGCCGGGTTGACGCCTCCCGAATCCCGGTAGAGCACCTGGTTCTGGAAGGCCACCGCCAATCCCCACCCCGGCTGCAGCTCGAAACGATGGACATGGACCCACTTGCGCTGGTCCCCCGGGAAGGATATACCCCCGGCGACCTCTCCCTCCCGAGCTTCCAGAACGCTCGCCTGCACGGAAAGCCAGGAGAACGGGAACAGACGGGTCTCCAGCATCTGGTAGGGCGGCGTGCTCAGGCGCGTGGTCAGTCCCGTCCATTCACCGGGACCGTGCTGCACCCGGTCCCGTCCATACTTGAGGGTGACCCAATCCCTGGACCATTGGGCCCAGGCGGTGTATCGCGCGCCCGTGTTGCTCTTGTACCTGTTGTCTTCGCTGGGATCGTCGAAAGGAACTCCCGAAGGCTCGCCGTCGGCCAGGGCGTAGCGGTCCCAGTACCGGAAATCATCCGACCAGCGTGTGAAGATCGACGCATCGCTGAGATAGAGGACTTCACCACCGACGACCCCGTAGATCCGCCCCCCGACCGTTCCCTTGCGTTCGTTCGAGCCATGCGCGGAATCGGTGGCCGTCCATTCCCCGGAAGCCATCGCGTGGACGGAAAGCATCGAAGGCCCGTTTCCCGACCAACTCGCGAGCTCCAGAGGCCCCCCGAGAAGATCGGCAAGAGCGGACGAATCCGCACGGGAGATGGCCTCCGGATCCCGCGCCAGGGCCTGGTCCAGGAAACGTCGAACCTCACCGGCCCCCAGTGGCCAACCTTGGCGAGGCAACGGAATCCCCGTCCGGGTGGAAATGCGACCGATCGCTTCGCGCCATTGTCGCTGATCGGGCAGATCCAATCGCGCGGGATAGGACGCTCCCGGATTCGCCGCGCCAACCATGGCAAGGGCCAACCACGCGATCATCTGCCGAGATCATCCAGGCTCAACCTGCCAAACAGATCTGCCTGGCTTTGGATGGCTTTCAGGAGGTCGCCCAGATGCACGGACTCGTTTTCCGAGTGGGCGTTGCACCAAGGATCCTCCACTCCCACAAGCAATGCGGGCACTCCTCCCAAGGCGGAGGTCACCGACTCCACGAAGGGGATGCTCGCTCCGCATCCGACCTCCACCGCCGGACATCCGTAGCCGATTTCCAGGCTTTGGCGGGCGATCGCGAACAGGGGATGGTCCGTCGTGGTCCCCCACGATGGTGCCAGACTCTCCTCGTGGATCTCCAGGGTCATTCCCTTGGGAACGCGTTCCTGGAGGTGCCGCTTCAAGAGGTCCATGGTTCGACGCGGATCCATTCCCGGAACGATCCGGATCCCCACCCTGGCCCAGGCCCTGTCCATCAAGACGTTTCCCGTCTTCCCTTCCGTTCCCGCCTGGATCCCGTTGATGGAAAGGGCCGGCCTGCGCCAGAGGCGTCTTCCCAGCTCCACGGAATCGGTGGGAGCAAGTTCCGTTGGCATGCCCCCCTGGCGGGCGAAGTTCGCGCGATCGAAGGGCAAGGTGGCCCAGTCGGCCAATTCCCGCGCGTTTGCCGGCTCGATTCCCTCCTCGATGCCTTCGATGGCGATGGATCCGTCCTCGCGGGAAAGTGACGACAGAATCCGACAGAAAGCCTGGAGCACATCCGGCACCACGCCACCCCAGACGCCGGAATGCAGGGGCCTCTCCAGGCCGCGCAGTTCCAACTCCACGGCCACCAATCCCCGCAGGGAAACCGTGAGGGAGGGGATGCCCGTGTCGTAGTTGGCCAGATCCGCGATCACAACGGCGTCGGCAGCCAGAAGATCGCGATGGGAGGCGAGGAACGCTTCCAAGTGGTCGGACCCGATTTCCTCTTCCCCCTCCACCAGGACGGTGACGTTCACGGGAAGGTGTCCGTGGCAACGGTACCATGCATCGATGGAGGCGACATGGAGCGCGATTCCCGCCTTGTCGTCGGCCGCTCCCCTGCCGTACAGACGTCCGTCGCGGATGGTGGGCGAAAAGGCCGGCGACACCCAAACAGATTCCCTCATGGGAGGCTGCACGTCGTGGTGGGCGTACAGGAGAAGCGTGGGTTTGTCCGGCCCGGCCCGGTGGTCGCGAGCCACCACATAGGGAGCCACCTCGGGGATGCGGAGGATCTCCACCTCTGGCATCCCCACCTCCGTGAACCACTTTGCCACGGCCTCGGCGGACCTTTCCAGCTCCAAGCGATCGTATCCCGCGAAGGAACAGGAAGGAATGGCGACGAGTTGGGACAGGCGACGGACGGTTTCGGGGAATCCGGCTTGGCAACACTCCAGAAGGGCAGTCTGATCCATTGCCGCCAAGGTAGGTTCACTCCACCGGTTGCGCACCCAGCAGTCGATCGCGCAGCATCGCGACGCTGGTGCACACCGTCGGAGCCTGCGCCTTTTCCAAGGCTTCGACGGTGTTGTATCCCCAACCCACCGCCACCATTCCCGCTCCCGCCTTGCAGGCCGCCTCCACGTCGCGGACCTCGTCTCCCACCATGATCATCTCCGCGGTAGGAATCTCGAATCGCGCGGCCAATCTCCGCAACCGACGGGTTTTTCCGGACAGCCCCACTCCCGCCTCCAGCCAGCCCGGCTCCGGAGCCCCCCAAGACCTCAGGGTGGCGCGCACCAATGGCCAACCGTTCGTGGTCAGGATCCCCCACTCCACGCCCCGGGCATCCAGTTCACACAGCAGGTCGACCACGCCGGGAAAGGCTTCGATCGGTTCGGTATCCCGCACCAATAAGGATCTGGCACGCCAGAGGACCAGAGGAGCCTTCCACCAGGAAATGCCCAGACGCCTCAGGATCTCCGCCGCGGAAAGCGACCTGAGCGCCTGGAATTGGTCGGGTGTCGCGTCTGGAAACTTGAATTCCTTCGCCAGCACGGGAAACAGGCGCATGGTGCGCGGCAAGGTGTCGGCCAGGGTCCCGTCGAAATCGAAGACCACCGCCTTCACACTCCCCTGTGGGGATGCATGGTGCCTTGAGGAATCGTCCTGATCGATCACCGCGGCAAGATACCATCGGTGCGGATGGCTCCTCGGGAATGCGCGATCGACCAATCCAGACCGAATCGCGCGAGGTACTTGCGCAAGCGATCCGAATCGTTCCCGGACTCCTTCCTCGAGCGGCTGACCGCGAACAACTTCCGTCCAGCCTCGGCCAGGCTCGTGCTCTGGCGGCACACGCCCAGGACATGGGCCAATTGGACACTTCCTGTCCCAAGTCCCTGTGGGAACCGGCGATCAACAGGAAATCGCTCTCCACCTCCCGATCGGCACCCACCGGACGGAAGCGTTTCTCCTCCAGCGCCAGAAGGAGCATGGCCTGCTCCTCCATGCCCAGCTCGCCGATCTCGTCCAGGAACAGGATGCCGCCGTGGGCTGATCTCAGATAGCCCGCGCGTTCGGTGGCCGCCCCCGTGAAGGCACCCTTCACGTGCCCGAACAACGCCGACATGGCGCCTTCTCCGGCCAACGTGGCGCAGTTGATCCCCACGAAATCTCCCTGCACCATCCCCCGCATCCGACGCAGCTCGTGGATCCGACGCGCCAGTTTGGACTTGCCCGAACCCGTGGGGCCGCCCAGCAGGATGGGTTCCCGTGAGCGGAGAGCCACGACTTAGATGCGTTCGATGAGGTCGTTGAAGACGGGGCCGCGGGTGGCGATCCCGTCCTTGAGGAAATCCCGCCGATCCCGCGATTCCTCCCGGAAGCGCTTGGCGATGCGATCGTACTTGGACATCGGGACCTACTTCATCCAGAAGGCCAAGCGCGAACTGATGATGGAGTCGGTGCTGGAGGCGCTGCGCGCCATGTCGGACATTCCTGGTTTCCAGACCGACCTGGAGGCGGTGAACTGCCACCACAACAACGTGGATCGGGAGCACCACTTCGGGAAGGAGGCGCGGGTCACCCGCAAGGGAGCGGTGCGGGCGCGCGCGGGAGATCATGGAGCAACTCCATACTTGTGGATTCGACAAAGGCGAGCGACGACAGAACAACGGGAAAGGAAGGAGGAACACGCCTCCCTCCCGATCAGCTATCAGGTGTTTCGCTTCTCGCGGCGGGCTTCGGCGAGGTCGGATTCCACCATCTCCTTGGCCATTTCCTCCACGGTGATCTTGGGGACCCAGCCCAGCTTGAGCTTGGCCTTTTCGGGACTGCCCAGGAGGGTCTCCACTTCGGTCGGACGGAAATAGCGAGGGTCCACGGCCACGATCACCTTGCCGGTGGCGACGTCGATCCCCTTCTCGTCCACACCGGATCCTTCCCAACGGATCTGGATCCCGGCGTGCTTGCAGGTGAGCTCCACGAAGGCACGCACGGAGATCTGCTTGCCCGTGGCGATCACGAAATCGTCCGGCTGGTCCTGCTGGAGCATCATCCACTGCATTTCCACGTAGTCGCGGGCATGGCCCCAGTCGCGCAAGCTGTCCATGTTGCCCAGCTTCAGGACGCTGTCCAGGCCTTCCTTGATCCGGGCGATCCCACGGGTGATCTTGCGGGTCACGAACGTCTCGCCGCGGCGGGGGCTTTCGTGGTTGAACAGGATTCCGTTGCAGGCGTAGATCCCGTAGGCTTCGCGGTAGTTCACCGTGATCCAATAGGCGTAGAGCTTGGCCACCGCGTAGGGGCTGCGGGGGTAGAAGGGAGTGGTCTCCCGTTGTGGAACTTCCTGCACCAAGCCGAACAACTCGGAAGTGGAAGCCTGGTAGAACCGGGTCTTCTTCTCCAACCCGCAGATACGGATGGCTTCCAGAAGACGGAGCGTTCCGATGCCGTCGACGTCGGCGCTGTATTCCGGCTCTTCGAAGGAAACGGCAACGTGACTCATGGCGCCAAGGTTGTAGATCTCGTTGGGCTGGATCTCCTGCACCAGGCGAACCAAGTTGGTGCTGTCGGAAAGGTCCCCGAAATGCGCCTTGAACTTGGGGTTTCCGTAGATCCCGTCGATGCGACCGGTGTTGAAGCTGCTGGAACGACGCTTCAGGCCGTGGACTTCATAGCCTTTCTCCAGGAGGAATTCGGCCAGGTACGATCCGTCCTGACCGGTAACTCCGGTGATGAAAGCGACCTTGTTGCGGCTCATGCATGACTCCGATTGAAATGGACAATCCAGGAATCTAGTCGGCGTTTGACCGCCAGTCAAAAGGCCTGAAAAAGATTCAAACCCGCTCCACATCGATCCCCAGTCCCTGCAGTTTTCCCAGCAGGTTTTCGTAGCCGCGGTCCAGGTGTTCCAATCCCTTGAGATGGGATTCCCCCTCCGCGCACAGGGCAGCGATCACCAACGTGATTCCCGCACGGATGTCGAAAATATCCAGCGGCTTGCCCACCGCCTTGAGCTGAGTGGCCCCCTGGACAATCGCCGAATGGGGATGCCGGCGACTGCGGAAGCGGCAGGGAAGCTCGCCCAGGCATTTGTCGAAGACGGTGATCCGCGCACCCAGCTCGTTGAGGGATTTGGTGTATCCGAACCGGTCCTCGTAGACGGTTTCGTGGACCACGGAGGTGCCCTCGCACTGGGTGAGCACCAGAGTGAACGGCTGTTGCCAGTCGGTCATGAAACCAGGGTGGGTGTCCGTTTCCAGGTCGATCCCCCGCATGGGTCCCTTGCGGAAGAACACGATCCCGTCACCCATCACCTCGTAGTCGGCCCCGACTCTCCGCACCGCATTGAGGAAGGTGAGCATGTCGGCTTGGCGGGCGTGGCGACAGAAGATGCGCCCTCCGGTGGCCAAGGCCATGCACGCGTAGCTGGCCGCCTCCATGCGGTCGGGCAGGATCTCGTGGGAGCCGCCGTGGAGGCGTTCCACTCCGTCGATGGAGATCGTTCTCCCGGTACCTAGCTCGATGATCGCTCCCATGTTCTGGAGCATCATGATCAGATCCAGGATTTCCGGCTCCAGGGCAGCGTTCTCGATGACGGTACGTCCCTTGGCCAGCACACCGGCAAGCAGGATGTTCTCGGTGGCCCCCACCGAGGGATAGGGCAGGTGGACATGGGTTCCACAAAGCCCGTGGGGTGCCTCGGCGAGGAAGGCGGAACCCTTCTCGTCGATCCTCACTCCCATGGCCCGGAGGGCATCCAGGTGGTAATTCACCGGCCGCGGACCGATCTTGTCCCCTCCCAGCACGGGCAGGACCGCACGCCCTTTGCGGTGGAGCAAGGCGGGAAGCGCCAGGACGGATATCCGATTGGCCCTGGACAGCCCCACCACCTCTTCGGTGAGGATCTTCGGGGTGGAAAGCACAAGGGTGTGGTCGCGCACTTCCACCTTGGCTCCCACTTTTTCCACCAGTTCCCGGACGATCTCGATCTCGTCGATCTTGGGGAAGTTGTGGAGAATCACGGGCTCGTCGGTCAAGAGGGATGCCACCATCATCTTGGAAGCGGCGTTCTTCGCCCCGGAAATCACCACTTCGCCTTCGACCCGCTGCGGACCCCTGATCTTCAAGTGCATGACCTCCAAAGGTAGATGAGCCGTTCCAGCGTGGAATACTCCGGAAAACCGGAAAAATCTTCCGGAGCTTGCAGAATCCTGACACCATCGACTTGCGTTTCTGGCAACACTTGCCGTATCGTTTAGCCATGAGGTACTGGAAGGTCAGTCTACTCCACGACGGGCGCACCGCCCGAGAGTGGCATGTGAGGGCGGAAGTCCTCACGGTAGGCTCGCATGGGTCCAACACCGTGCGTCTTCCCCCTCCCGTGGACGCCTTCGCCCTGCGCCTGGAAGACATCCCCGACACGGACACGGTCCAGGTCGGAAGCTTCCTGTTGCGGATCGAAGACGAAACCCGCCTGCGCAAGGCCTTGGTCAACCGGGCCCAGAAGCGCTTCGAGGAAGCCGAACTCCATGTCGCCGCCGAACTTCCTCGCGAGGCGAACAGCCCCGCCCGGATCCTGGTGGCCGCGTTCACCCTGGCCGGGCTCACGCACATCGCCGCCACATTCCTGGGTAGCCAATCCAGCTCGGAAGAGCCTCGGACGGCACGCCAGGTGGTGCAGATGGTGGCCCGTGCCGTGGAGCCCGCTCCCGAACCCAGCTACTCCACCAGCTACGCGCCCATGGCCAAGGCCGCCGCGTCGCCGGTTTCCGAAATCCTTTCCGTGGCTCCCGCATCGCAGGAAGCGCCACGCATGATCGCCCTGGTTCCCACGGGCACCTTCCACGGCTTGCACCAGAATCCGTCTCCGGACGGCTTCTACCTGCCAAGCTGGGAATCCGACCTGGAATCCTCTCCGGATCGTCGCTGGACCAGCCAGCCTCCGGAGCATTACCAGGCTCCCTGGCCCGACGCTCCCGTTCCACCGCACTGAGCGTCCGCACCACGACCGCATGACACCCACCGAAGCGCTCCTGTGGCGCAAGGTGGCCATGCCATGCGATCCCTGACCATGGACCTTCGCCGTCGGCGAGCCCAGGCTCCACGATCCTTCCTCGAAGGACGATGGACACTGCTCTCCACGCGCTGAACGGAATCCGTCGGTCAGGGATCCCACCCAGGCCATCGCCTGGAGCCGTCGAAGGTGCGCAACAGACCGAACTCTCCGACCTCCGGGACGGAGGGGCCGGCACGCCACGCCTGACGCCCACGTGCGTCAGGGGAACGATTCGCGAACTTCCCGAGGAGCGCCCTCCGGAAGACCGCCCAAGTCTTGCCCTTTCCGGCCCAAGTCGCCGGAAATGGGCCCTCAATGGAGCCGTGCCATGAAACACTTCACCGTAAGCCTCAGAGACCACAAAGCCCAGACACGCATGTGGGGCATCTGGTCGGAAACCCTCACCATCGGATCGGATCCGCGTTGCGACCTGGTCCTTCCCGCTCCCGCACCGGCGCTGGCCGCCGTGCTACGCGAGAGCTCCAGCCTGGAGACCCCATTCGGCTTCCTCACCGTGACGGAAGACACCCCCCACCGGCTTGACCTGTGGGCCCGCGCCACGGCCCGGATTTCCCGCTCCCGGATGCTGGGCTGGCGCGAGCCGGGCCAGGGCCGCGGTTCGATGCGCGCAGGAATCTTCGCGGGCTTCGCCTTCTTCGCCGTGCTGGGCATGACCGGCTTGGCATGGATGGGCACGAGTGCACCCAAGCCGCCCACGGAGCCGGAGATCGCCATGATCATCGATCTGGTTCCGGAGGACACCAAGGTCGAGGAGAAGGAGCCCGAGCCCAAGCCCGAGGTTCAAGAGCCAGAAGACCGCGGCACGGACGTCCCCAAGGCAACTCCGGAAGGAGGCCGGACCGAGTCGGCGACCCAGGCGTGGCCTCCGCAGAGCCCCGCAGGGGTGATGGCGAATTCCGTCATGGACAAGGTCAACACCGCTTCGGACGGACTCTTCGGCGAGGACGTGGACGCCAACGAGGCGAATATGATCGATGTGATCCTCGCCGGTGGTGGCGGACACCTCCAGAAGGGCGACCGCGGCGGACGTGGCGCGGGCGGCGACGGCGACCGGATGGCCGGAGTCGGCGGCATCGGCCTGGGCAACGGCGGACGCAACGGGATCGGTTCCGGCGACGGCGGCCGCAAGGGCAAAATGGTGGCAGGACGCCAGCAAATCGGCGGTCCTGCGGGCAAGCCTCGCGTCTCGCTTCCTAATCCCACTGACGTCGAAATCGGTGGCGACGCGGGAACCCGCTCTCCCGAATCCATCCTGCGGGTGATCCGCCAGCACATCGGAGGGTTCCGGTACACGTACGAGAAGTACCTGCGCGACAATCCGAACCTTGGCGGAAAGATCTCCATCAAGTTCACCATCGCACCTTCCGGCGACATCGTGGCCTGCAGCATCGTCAACTCCAACACCGGCAACACCGAGCTCGATGGCGACATCAAGGAGAAGGCGCGCCGGATGAAGTTCGACCAGATCGACAAGGGCAACGTCACCGTCACCTACGCCTTCGTGCTGGATCGCCAGTGACCGCCTGAACCCAACCGGCCCGATGGAGGCGAAAGCCTCGCTTCCACCGGGCCTTTGCTCCCTCTCTCAACAAAAACCGTCCAACTCGAACACAGGAGTCAGCCATGTTTCGCAAGCCCGTCACCCAAGAGGATATGCAGGAGCTCAACCTCACTCCCTTCCTCGACGTCATGATCGTCCTGATTCCCTTCCTGATGCTCTCCGTGAGCTTCACCGCCGTGGTCGCCGTGAAGGCCTCGCTGCCCGTGCCCATCGCCACCCCCGACAAGGCGGTGTTCCCGCCGCCGTTCGACCTGGTGGCCCAGGTGACTCCAGACACCCTGAAGCTCTACCTGAACAGCCGCACCCCGGGAGAGGCTCCCACCTTCACGATGTCCACCCCCGGATCGGATGGCTACACCGACGAGCAGCTCAAGGTCTTCCACGCCAAGCTGGTGGAGATCAAGAAGCAGCACCCCGGCGAGCAGCGCTTGGCCCTGGACGCCGCCCCCTCGGTGCCCATGGAGAAGATCGCCCAGCTGATGGACCAGACCCGCACGCAGATGACCGGAGACGCGATACCCGGCACCAACGGCGTCGACCTCTTCCCCAACGTGGCTCTGAAGGGCGTGTACGTGCCCTGAATTCGGTTTCCGCGCAAGAAAGGCTGCGGGCGGCGATCCTCGGTCCGCCCGCAGCCTTCCAATTCCCGTCCAACCTCCATTCAAAAATTCCAAACCTCTTTCCGGAGTCCACTCCAATGTCCAAACGACGCTTCCTGCAAGCGGCGGCCCTGCTGGCTTTGTCCATCTGCGGCCTTTGCGCCTGCAAACATCCGATCTCCGTGGGATCCGCGGCCAGCGCGCAACCCACCGACGACAACCAATGTCCACCCGAGGGCCCTTTGGCCTGGAAGCTGGACCCGCCCATCGTGGGTACGGACACCATCCAGGACCTGTTCCCGCTCCAGTCCATCGACGTCACCACCCGCGTGTCCGGACCCGTGGCCCACGTGAAGGTCCACCAGGTGTTCGGGAACGGCAACAAGGTTCCCGTCGAGGCCGTGTACCTGTTCCCGCTTCCCCACAAGGCTGCCGTGCGCGACATGGCCATCCGCACCAAGGACCGCGTGGTGCGCGCCGTGATCCAGCGCCGCGCGGATGCCCGCCGCACCTACGAAGACGCCTCCCGCCGCGGCCAGCAGGCGTCGCTTCTGGAGCAGGAACGCGACGACGTGTTCACGCAATCGGTGGCCAACCTCATGCCCGGCGACACCATCGGGGTGGACATCGAACTGGTGGTCCCGCTGGTCCACGCCGACGGATGGACTGAATTCGCCTTTCCCACCGTGGTGGGTCCGCGTTTCTGTCCTCCAGGCAAGGTGCCGGACATGGGTCGCATCGGCGCTCCGAGGCTTCCCTCGGGAATGGCACCTCCGCAGAAATTGACCATGAACGTGACCGTTGACGCGGGATTCCCCCTCCAGGCCCTGGAAAGCCCCACCCACTGCCTGCGCACGGAAGGAAAGCGCGATCCCGAATCGATCTGGCACGGACCGGTCTCCGTGAGCCTCAAGCCCGGCGGGGTACCGCCCACGCGCGACTTCGTCCTGCGCTGGAAGACGCGGCAGGACCAGAGCTCGGCCACGGTCCTCGCCGACGGAGAAGAGCAAAACGGGCATTTCCTGGTGGAACTTCAGCCTCCCGCGATTCCCGGCGACGACAACTCCACCGCCAAGGAACTCGTATTCCTGGTGGACCAGTCCGGCTCCATGGGCGGTGCCCCGCTGGATCTGGTGAAGAAGGCGATGCGCACTTCACTGGAACACATGGAGCCTCGCGACCGGTTCCAGATCGTCGGGTTCTCCAGCACCGCGCAGTTCTTCGCGAAGGCTCCGGTGCCCGCCACCAAGGCCAACATCAAGGAAGGCATCGCCTGGGTGGACGCCCTGGACGCCAACGGTGGCACCATGATGCTGGAAGGACTGCAAGCGGCCTTCGCGGTACCGGTCGACAAGAAATCCCTGCGGATCATCGCGATGATGACCGACGGCTACATCGGAAACGAGCGCGAGATCGTCGAGTACGTGGCCAAGCAGATGGACGAGAACTCCCGCGCATTCGCCTTCGGGGTGGGAAGCTCGGTGAACCGCAGTTTCCTTTCCGACTTCTCCAAGGCCGGCAAGGGACACACGGAATTCGTCACACTGGACGAACAGCCGGATTCCGCCGTGGCGCGTTTCCACAACAAGATCCGCAGGCCGATTCTCACGGGAATCACCTTCGCATGGAAGGGCGTTGAGGCCACCGCGGTCCTTCCCGATCCGGTACCGGACCTTTTCGACGGCGACGGCCTTGTGGTCACGGGAAAGTACGCGAGGGCGGGATCGGGTACCCTGACCATCAAGGGGAAGGTTTCCGGACGGACAGTGTCGATGGATGTCCCTGTGGACTTCCGCAAGTCGCAATCCCGTCCCGAGATCGGATCCCTATGGGCACGCGCACGGATCGCACAGCTGCAGGGATCGGGAGAGGAATACCTGTCCCCCGATTCCGTCGAGTCCCTTACGCAGGTGGCTCTCCGCTACCGGCTCATGTCGCGCTACACCTCGTTTGTCGCGGTGGACGAGCAGGTGGTCAACAAAGGTGGCAAGCAGGAGAAGGTGGACGTGCCCGTGCCGCTTCCCGACGGTGTGACGGAATCCGCCCTGGGCGGAGGCGCCGACCACCTGATCACCACATCCCCTTCGGAAGGAGGATCGTCCGAAACGCGCTCCATGGTCTGGCCGCCGTCGTCTCCGTCTTCGGTGATGCGAAGCTCGACCATGGACAAGGTCGAGACAAGTTCCGACGGCCTGATCGGGGAAGCGTCAGATCCGTCCGAAGCCAACATGATCGACGTGATCCTGGCCGGTGGCGGAGGCCGCATGGAAACGAATGGACGCGGAGGTCGCGGTACGGGCGGTGATGGCGACCGAAGCGCTGGAATCGGTGGCATGGGAGGGCGGATGATGTCTCCGTCCAAGCGCTCTGGCGAAGTACGGCTGGGCAATAAGGGAGAGCCCTCCGCCAAGCCGATGGTGCGCGGCAACATCGCTCCCCCAAGACCCACCGATGTGGAGTTGGGGGGCGAAGCAGGTTCGCGCTCCCCGGAATCCATCCTGCGGGTGATCCGCCAACACATCGGCGGCTTCCGCTACACCTACGAGAAGTTCCTGCGCGACAATCCCAAGCTGGGCGGGAAGATCACGCTCAAGTTCACCATCGCGCCCTCAGGCGACATCATCGCGATCAACCTCGTCAGTTCCAACACGGGATCCGCGAAACTCGACGAGGAGATCCGGGACAAGGCAAAACGCATGAAGTTCGACCAGATCGAAAAAGGGAACGTGACGGTGACCTACACGTTCACCCTGGACAAGCAATAGGACAGGAACCGACCTGTCTCCGCAGGTCGGCGGATCCCGGGAGCGCTTTCCCCGCGCGCCACCCAGGTGGCGGATCCGAACGGTCCGCCATCTTCCATTTTCCTTTGAACGCGCTTCGACTCGGGGCAGATCCTGACGGATCCCGTCAAAGACCCACGCGCCCGCCCATGTAGGCCTTGCTGGCCTTGTGCTTGCGGCCGCTGTCGGCGGCATCGCGGCGCAGGGTTTCGCTCTTGCGACGAGCCTTCTCCTGCAGGGCCACATCCGCCTTGGAAACCTGCATGCCCATCTCCACGATGCGGTTGCGCGCGGCGAAGATCCTCGAACGCTCCTGGGGCGAAGGCGAGTTGGATTCCCACCGCTTCCAGATCCCCTGGATGCGCTCCACCAGAGGCTGTGCCGCTTCCAATGCATCCTGCCGTCGCCGGACGACTTCGTCCAGTCCTTCCGGATCGCCGCGCCACTGGGCTCCCGCGTCGCGAAACGGAGCGTAGGTGGCTTCCAGCTCCTCCAGGATTCTTTCCAGTTCGTCGGTCTCGATCATTGCTTCAGCCCACCAGCGCGAAGGATTTCTTCTGACCAGACACCAGCTGGGGCTGGTTCTTGCGGACCTCCTCGGCGGCCACCTGCCAGGCCGACCTGAGTTCGGTCAGGATCTTCAGCACATCCCTGACTCCCTTGTCCGATTGCTTGACGATGCTTTCGGTCAAGGTCCACCCCATGAAGTCGTAGAGACGCCACAGGTTCCTGGCGATGTCGCCTCCCGCCTCGAAGTCCAGAGCGCAGGTCAGTTCGGTGACTCCCGCTTGCACCTTCCCGATCGCGTGGGCGCGGTCGGCGATCACACCATTGGCCTCGAGGGCCTTCTCGCACCATTGGATGCAGTGGTCGTACACCATCACCACGAGCTTGCCTCGGTCGGCGGTGTGGATGGCGGTGGAACGGTAGGTGTCGTGGACGTTCGGTTGCATGTTCCGTCTTTTCCTAACCCAGGGATCCGATTTGAGCCATGAACGCGCTGCTCTGGCTCTTGAGGTTGAGCATGGCCTTCTCCATTCCGGTGAACTGGGACACCAGGTTGCTCCGGTACCTGTCCACCCGTTCCTGAACGGAATTGATCTGCTTGTTGTAGCTCTCGATCTGGCTCTTGACCGCATTGGTGTCGGCCTTCAGGCTGCCGTCGATCATCGAGTTGACCTGGGCGATGTACTGGGCCACGTTGCCAGCGACACCGCGGACGAAGGTCGCGTTGACCGTTCCCGCCACGCTCGAAGCCACCGTGACGCCCAGCCCCTTGGAATTGCCCGACCGCGAGAAGAGGATGTCCCCCACCCGGTTTCCGGCCACGCCATCGACCACGTCGGTGGAAGGGCTGAGGGCATAGGTGCCCGGCTTGGTGTCGTTGGTCCAGCCACCCACCACGGCGTTGGGGTTGTCGGTCCAGCCACTGTTGGAGAACAGCCGCGTGACCCCGTCGAAGTCCGCCGCCAATGCCGCCTGGAACTTGGTGGAATCCACCTCCAGGTAGCCGTTCTCCTTGTTGGTCACGATTCCCACCGAGGCGAGGGAATCGTAGTTGGTCTTGCCGGAAAGCCCCGCGACGGGCTTGGTCAAGGAATCGCGCAGCTGGCTGACGATGGACCTCACGGTGGAGTCGAAGGTCAGCTCGCCCACGGTGACCTGGTTCTTGGTCATTCCCATGGAATCGGTCTTGCTTTCCACCTTCGTGGATGACTTCTCCCGCACGTACTTGTTCAAGGAATTGAAGGCGTCCAGGAACTCCGTCACCTTGGCCTGGATTCCGGCGTTGTCGCGGCTCAAGGAGAGGGTGGTCTCGTCGGTGGCGGTCTCGGAAACGTCGTGCAGGGAAATGGTGGCCCCGGTGAGGGTGTTGGAGTCCTCGTTGGAGGAGGACGCGATGGCCAGGCCGTTCATGGTGTAGAAGGCGCTGCGGCCCTCCTGCAGGACCGTCTTCCAGCTGGTTCGACTTTCCGCGCCTCCGAGGGGAATGGTTCCTGTGCTTCCAGCGGCCATTCCCCAGGTGAAGTCCAAAGCCCCCCCTCCGGAGTCCTTGGCGACCAGCTCTCCCGAGGAATTGAGGGTCACGGTGGCGCCCATCTGGCCTGCCATGTAGGCGCGAAGCTCCTCGACGGTGACATCCGCCAGGTTTGCCGTGCGGTTGCCGGAAATGGTGGAAGCATCCAGGGAAGCCTTGGATCCGCTCGCCGTCCCGCGGCTCCAGGAAAAGGACAACTTGTCCGTGCTGTTGTCGATGTTGTTCAACCCCAACCCGGTGTACAGCTCGCCCAGCTTGGTGGCACCCGTCGCCGCTCCCCCCGATTGCTGACGCAATTGGAAACTGGAGGCCTTGACGGTGGAGGAACTGGTCAGACCCAGCCCGGACAGCACCGTTCCACCGCTCTCCTCGGTGATGGTGAACGGATCGGACCCCTGGTCGACCCCGTTGAGCAGGAGGCGATTGTCGGATCCGCCGAAGTTCGCCACCGTGGCCGTCACTCCCGCACCGCTGGCCGCGTTGATCTTGGCGGCGATGTCCTTGAGGGTATCTCCGGCCAGGATCTTCACCGACACGGTGGAGGTGGCCCCGTCGGATTTCAGGGCAGCCGCGTTCTTGGAAATGTTCAGGGTCCCCGCCACTCCGAGCGCGGTCACCTGGGAATTCTTCGCGGAACTCGCGACCTTCCAGGTGGTGGCCAACTGCTGCACGTTCACACCGATGTTTCCCTGGATGCCCGACCCGGTACCGGAAATGGTCGCCACCTTGTCGTTGGTGGAACTCGCCTTGTACAGGGAAAAGTTCGACTGCTTGTACAGCGCCGTGGCCTTGCTGGACAGAGTGGAGAGCATGCTCTGCACCGTACCAAGAGTGGTCAGCTTCAGGCTTGCCTGGCTCTGCTTCTTCTGGACCGCCGCGACCTTCTGCTGCTCCAGGCTCACCAACTGATCGACCAGCGAATTGGTATCGATGCCCGAAACCAGTCCTCCAACACTGATGCCCGATGTGCTCATGGTATGGACTCCCTCGTCGACCCTGCCAATTGTCTCATCGGCATTCCGGGATGTCCACTTGAACCAAGCAATGGAAATGCCGAAGTTTCCTGCGTGTCGGTTGCGTCGAGAAGGAATCGCCTCGGCGACATTCCTTCCCAGATGTTTTTTCCGGGGGGGGTGAAAAAATATCCATACCCCTATTGACTTTACAAGGGCTGGAAGCGAAATTCCCTCGCGAACCCATTCGGTACGATTGCAAATCCTCCCGAATCAATGAGTTGGCATAACATTCGCGAACGGAGAAAAGCAGCGTGGATAGCTCGGACGATACCTTACGACGGTACCTGGACGATATTCGCAAGACTCAGCCCATCGACAGAAAAGCTGAGCAGCTCCTCTTCAAGAAGCTGGACCCCAAGGATCCCAACTACAACGATCGGGATGCGCGTCGGGCCCGGGAGATGTTGATTCGCGCGAACATGCGTTTCGTGCTCAAGGTGGCCCTGCAGTACCGCGGCTGCCCCATCCCCCTTCCGGACCTCGTGTCGGAAGGTGCCATGGGCCTCATCCGCGCCATCGAGAGCTTCGATCACAGCCGCGGGCTCAAGTTCATCTCCTACGCGGTGTGGTGGATCAAGGCATACATCACGCGCGCCATCAACGAGCAGGGAAGCCTGATCCGCCTGCCGGCCAACCAGCACCTGCGCGTGCGCAAGGCCCTCAAGAACAAGAGCAAGGGCGAAGAACTGACCGATGAAATCCGCGAGCTCATCCAATTGGGCGAAGCCGGCATTTCCTTCGACGCCCCCCTGAAGGCCGACACCAAGACCACCTACCAGGAAGTCTTGGCCGATCCTCGCGCCGCCAATCCCGAGCACGACGCCGAGATCAATTCGGTGGAGCTGATGGCGCACGAGCTTCTCAACGAGCTTCCCAAGCGCGAGAAGGACGTCCTCAAGGGGCTGTTCGGCATCGACCACGAAACGCCGCAAACGCTGCGCGAAGTGGGCGAAAGCCTCCAGATCAGCCACGAACGCGTGCGTCAGTTGCGCGACCAGGCCCTGCGGCGCATCAAGAAGGCCCGCAATCGCGAAGTGTTGCGCGAGAAGTACGAAGCCTACATCGCCGCCCTCAGCTGATTCGGCCGCGACGGTTCACAAAATCGTGGAGACGCCCCGTCGGGGCGTCTCTTTCGTTTTTGGGAACCGCGTTTTCGGGTCACCCGTCATGCACCCACATCATCCCCCCGCGTTTTGCAAACAATCCGATCGGGACCGCCGGAGTGTCGTCAGATTCTGGATGGCAAAGTCCGCGGTTGGAAAGCCAAGTGTCTTCATAAACGGTACGATGGCAGCCCAGGAGCCGCTATAGATTTGATGGCAGCCCCCCCTTTATCCGATCAGGAGTCCTTGCCATGTCGCGTCTGAGTGTCCCCGCCTTGTGGATGGCTTTGTCGATCGCAATCCCCACGGCTTCCCAAGCCGGCCCCACGCTCCCCCCCAACGCCGATCTTTCGCTGGTCTCCGAGCCACTCAAACCCTGGATTCCCTGGGTGCTTCGGGATCTGGGCGACGATGCCTGTCCCGGCCACGAGGAAGATTCCCGCGTCTGCATCGCCACCTCCAAGCTTTCCATCCAAGCCGACAAGAAAGGTGCCTCCTTCACCTTGTCGGGGACACGCTACAGTCCGGGACGCGTCCAACTACCCGGCGACAGCGCCGCTTGGCCGGTGGAGGTTCGCGACCGAGGCCTGTCGATTCCCGTCGTGGGAGACGACGAAGACCAGCCGTTCGTGGAACGGCCCGCGGGAGCCTTCGCGATCACGGGACGACTGACCTGGAAGAAGCGCCCCGCTTCCCTTTCCCTGCCCGCCGACATCGCCATCCGCCAGCTGAGCGTGGATGGAAAGACCGCCGCCTTCGACGTCGAGGAATCGAGGATGTGGCTGGAAACCCAGCTTTCGGAGGATTCCGAGGGCGACGAAGATGCCCTGGACACCATCTCCAGTCTGGAGATCCGCGTTCAGCGCCTCCTCCAGGACGGCTCTCCCATGGAACTGGTGACCACCCTGGAACTGGTGGTGGGCGGAAAGGAACGGCGGATCCAACTGCCCGGCGTGATCCCCGCGAACTCTCGCGCCGTGGAGTTGAACTCCTCCCTGGCGGGTCGACTCGACGGCAAGGGAGGATTGGAACTGACTCTGAGGCCGGGAACCTGGAACGTGGTGGTGAAATCCCTGCTTTCCGGAACGCCTTCGCTTCTGGAAGTGAACAAAGCTCCCGACCCCTGGCCATTCCAGGAAGTCTGGAGCTTCCGGGAAAATGCGAACCTGCGCGGACTGTCCTTCGAGGGGGCCCCGGCAGTCAATCCCATCCAAGCCGGACTGGACGCAAGCCTGCGCAACCTGCCCGCATGGAGCCTGGATTCCAGCCACCCGTTGCGAATCAAGGTGGTGCGCCAGGGCGCGATCCATCCAGATTCCATGAAGGTTTCCCTGGAACGCATCCTCCATCTGGACGCAAACGGACCGGGCGCCACCGTGGAAGATCGCTACGCGCTCGATTCCTGGCGTCCCACGCGATTCTCGCTGCGCGCACCCCTGGATGTGTCACGTATGGTGCCCTATCCCGGTGGACCCTCCTTGATCACATCCATCGGTTCCGACGAAGCCGGCATCAACCTGTACAACTACACCCAGTCCGTGACTGTCCTGGGCAGATTCGCGGACGGATCCTGGCGCCAGGCATCTGCATCGGGGACGGCAACCCGTCTGGAAAAGCTGCGACTGGATGTGAAGGCGCCCGCCGGCTGGTGGATCGTGGCGTTGACGGGGATCGACGGAGCCGAGGAATACTCCACCTGGAGATCCCTCTGGAGCGAGACGGAACTGGTCTACGCGGCCATCCTGGTGGGCCTGTTGTACCTGGCCGTCGGCCGCATGGCCGCCCTTCTTGCGATGGTCTTCCTGGCCGCGGGGCGGTTCGATCTGGTCGGCACGTCGGCCTGGATGGGCCTGGCGATCGTCCTCTTCCTGCGCTCGCTCTCCGACCGCCTTCCTGATCCCAAGAGGGAATTCTTTCGACGGATTCTGAATCCACTTGTGGTGATCGGATTGGCGTGGAGCGCTTGGAGCCTCGTTTCCGATTCCAGCGCGCAGTGGATCCGGATCTCCCACCCCTCGGCGCGGCAAGAGGCGCCGGCTTCGGGGAACTCGTGGATCCCAAGGATCGGGACGATGGCCGAAAACAAGGAGATGGATATCCGCCTCGACACGACCGCCGTCGTGGAAGCATACGCGGACGCACCCGCAGGGTCCTCGGAAGCGCGAACGATTTCCCATCCACCAACGTCTCCGGCTTCGGTCATGAGCAGCTCGGTGATGGACCGGATGGAGGAAAGTTCCGACCAACTGTTGGGCGAGGACGTGGATCCCAACGCGACCAACATGATCGACGTCATCCTGGCCGGTGGCGGCGGCCTGAAGAAAGGGGATCGCAAACATGGCGCGTTGGGCGACGGGGACCGGATGGCCCGCAGCGGGCGCATCGGTCTGGGTAGCGACACGCGCAGTGGCGTCGGCATTGTGGACAGAGGACGCAAGGTCAAGCCCGACATCGCTGCCAAGCGCGAACGCGATCCGTTCCTGGATGGGGTGATCCAAACGGGACCCGGCATTCCCTCCCTCTCCGGAACGACCGCCCGATTGGAAAGCGGCTACCCGGTGGCCGCCGATGCGAAGGTCCGGATCTGGACCCTGGGAACCAACGTGGTCCGGGCGGTGCGCCTCCTGGGGATCCTGATGGGCTGGATGCTCCTGGTCCACATCGTCCGCAGGCGTTCGTCGTTGGGCGTGCCGTCTATTCCCTCGACGACTCCCGTCGCCGGAGCGCTGGCCCTGCTCGTGATGCTGGCCCCCGCGCCAGCCGTCGCCCAAGCCATGCCTTCGTCCGAAATGCTCGAGGAGCTCAAGGGAACCCTGACCCGCGCACCCGACTGCGAAGGATCGTGCGCGGACATCTCGCGGATCGCCGTGGCCTCCCAAGGTCCGGACATCCGACTTGAGTGCAACCTCCAGGCCCTGGCCACCACCACCCTCCAGCTTCCACAGGGAGACTGGACCCTTGTAGACATTTCCTGTCCAACATGTTCCTTCGGAAGCTCCGGCAACGCGCCGTTCGCCGTGGTGACCAAGGGAACCCACACCTTGACCATGGTCGGTCGCCCCTCCGGCAAGGACCTCGTGTTCTCCTTTCCCGTCCGTCCGCGCGTCCTGGAAGTGAACACCGCCGGCTGGGTCCGCCTGGACGACGGCAGGGGATCCCTGCACCTCTCACGGGCCAAGGGAGCCGCCGCCATCGAGGAGGTCGAATCACCCGACCCGAGAGCGTCCAACCTGGGAGCGTCGCCCTTCGTGAGGATCGAACGCCGGTTCCAGTTCTCGCGGGAGTGGACGGTGGCCACCCGCCTGGTCCGCAGCACCCAGTTCGAAGGAGCCATCGCCATCGACTACCCGTTGCTTCCCGGCGAGTCCACGCTCGACGGCCAGGCGATCGATTCCGGCAAGGCAAGGTGGGTGCTTCCGTCGGGAGAAAAATCCGCGGAATTCCACACCAAGCTTCGCCACGACGATTCTCTGGTCCTGGTGGCGAGAACCGGCCCCTGGGCGGAAACCTGGAACGCCCAGGCGCATCCGCGACTGCAGATCCTCCACAAGGGAATGCCCGTCACCCAACGCGGCGAACTGGTGTGGACGCCCTTTCCCGGCGACACACTGAAGCTCTTCCCCAAGGCCTGGCCCGCCGCGAAGGGCCCGCACCTCACCCTCCTGGGAGCCAAACTCAGCCAGAGCACCGACCCCCGGGATCCCTCGGGAACCCTCGAATTCCAACCGATTCTGAGCCAGGGTTCCGACATCCAGGTCCGCATTCCGGCCGATGCCCAGCTGGAATGGATCCGCCGCAACGGGATCGACCAGAATCCGACCAGGCTTCCGGACGGTCGCTTGAACATCCCCCTGACCACAGACACCCGCCAGGTCTCCGTATCGTGGCGGATCCCGGGACAGAATCCGTTCCTGGGGCGGAGTCCCCGGGTGGAACTTTCCGTGGGTGGTGTGGACTTCTCCACCGAATTGAAGATGGCATCCAATCGCTTCGTACTCCTGTCCGGAGGCGAGGGCGAAGGGGTCCGCTGCCTCTGGTGGGCATTCCTTCCGCTGCTCCTGGGATTGGCCTGGGGACTTTGGAAATGGTCCGATTCCAAGGTGGGCATTCTTCAAGCCGCACTCGTGGTGGTTCCCGTTTCCACCATCCAAGACCTGGGATCCAGCCCGTTGTGGCTGTTCCTGGCGGGATTGGTCTGGGTCCTGGTCTGGCGCGAACGCGCGGATACCACCGCATGGCCCACGCCGATGCGACGCCTGCTCCAGGCGGGAATCATCGCCATGGCCGGTGTCGTCGCCATCGCCCTGATCCGTCTGGTGGCATCGCCCTTGATCGGGTCGCCGGACTTCCAGCCCATCGCCACCACCCGACCCTGGACCTGGATGCTCGATCGCTCCGCCGGAAGCCTACCCTCGGCCTGGGCCATCACCCTGCCGGTGTGGATGTGGAAGGTCGCGTTGGGTCTTTGGCTGGTGTGGCTGGTCAGGTTCGCGCTTCCCTGGGTGCGCAAGGGCTGGTCTGTCTTCACCATGGACGGCCTCTGGCCCACCACCCCTGGAACCGTCGACGAATCCTTCGACGAGCCGGGAGTCAAAACCACACCATTTCAAGAGGACGACTCCGAATACGAAGATTCCGATCGCTGAACGCTCGAAGACATCGCCACGGGTCGTTGCACAGCGCGAGAATGCGAAGGTTTCTCGATCTCCTTTTTTGTTGTAGATTGGTGGACTCGAAGCCCTTCTGGCGCCGGAAGTGACCGGCAACAGCCCGAGGGATGCATCGGACAAGGAAGGATTCACATGTCGCAGAAGTTCGATCTGGTGGTGATTGGCGGGGGACCTGCCGGATACGTGGCCGCGATCAAGGCCGCGCAGTACGGCAAGACCGTGGCGATGGTGGAAGTCGAACGCGCGGGTGGCACCTGCCTGAACTGGGGATGCATCCCCACCAAGGCACTCCTCAAGCAGGCCGAATTCGCCAACCATCTCAAGCACCCCGAAGACTTCGGATTCAAGATCGAAGGGGTGAGTTTCGACTTCGCCAAGGTGGTGGCCAAATCCCGCAAGGCCGCCGACAAGATGGCGATGGGCATCGACCACCTGTTCAAGAAGAACAAGATCCAGGCCTTCAAGGGACTCGGCACCATCACCCGCCCCGGTCTGGTCGAGGTCAACTACAAGGACGGCAAGCCCGCCGACCAGCTGGAGTGCGAGAACATCGTGATCGCCACCGGCGCACGTCCCCGGTCTCTGCCGGGCATCGAGCTGGATCGCAAGACGGTGATCACCAGCCGCGAAGCTCTGGAACTCTCCGAGTGCCCCAAGTCCATCCTCGTCATCGGGGCCGGAGCCATCGGCGTCGAGTTCGCCTACTTCTACAACGCCTTCGGCGCGAAGGTCACGTTGGTGGAATTCCTCCCCAACATCCTTCCCCTGGAAGACGAGGAAGCCTCCAAACTGCTGGAACGCAAGTACCAGAGCTACGGCATCGAGGTGCTCACCGGCACCAAGGTCAACTCCATCCAGGTCACCGAAGCCGGTGCCGAGGCGACCTTCGAAGGCAAGAGTCCCAAGGGCGGGAACACCTTCGAGAAGGTGCTTGTGGCCGTGGGCGTGGAAGCCCGCATGGACGGACTCCTTGGACCCGACATCAAGCTGGACTTGCATCGCGGCTACATCCGCACCAACGACCGCTACGAAACGTCCCTCCCCGGGATCTACGGGATCGGCGACGTGATCGGCCCGCCGTGGCTCGCCCACGAGGCCAGCTGGGAAGCGGGACAGTGCATCGACGGTCTGTACGGAAACGGCGAGCCGCGCAAGAGCCACCTGGTTCCCGGCTGCACCTACTGCCAGCCGCAGGTCGCATCGATCGGCGCAACCGAGAAGAAGCTGAAGGAACAAGGCATCGCCTACAAGGTGGGCAAGTTCCCCTTCATCGCCAATGGCAAGGCCGTGGGTACGGGCGACACCGACGGATTCGTGAAGCTCCTCTACGGCGCGGAGAACCACGAGCTTCTGGGCGCGCACATCATCGGGTCGGAAGCCACCGAGCTCATCGCGGAATTGAATCTGGCGATGAACATGGAGGCGACGCTGGAGGATGTGATGGGAACGATGCACGCGCATCCAACGCTGAGCGAAGTGATCGCCGACGCCACAGCGGTCGCCATCGGAAAAGCCGTCCACATGTGAGATTCGGCTGCGCGGGCGCAACCTCGCTCCCCTCCCCCTCGGCGTACCGGCGCGTACGCCGTCGGGGTCGTGTCGCTTCGTCTGCATCCCGCTCGCTCGAATCTCTTCCATGCTGTCTGGTCGGGTTTGCTTCGCTGCGCTCGCCTGTCGGCTCGCTGCGAAGAATCGGGACGGGCAGAATCGGGCTGGTGCGCAGTGGGATGGCGGGGCGGAAGAACGGGGCCGATGCGCAGTAGGCTGGCAGGGCGGGCTGGGGTTGGGAGCCTCTTGCGCTTCAAGTGAGGTCGATGTCTGATGCGGTTTTGCTTCGCTGCGCTCGCCTGTCGGCTCGCTGCGAAGAATCGGGACGGGCAGAATCGGGCTGGTGCGCAGTGGGATGGCGGGGCGGAAGAACGGGGCCGATGCACAGTAGGCTGGCAGGGCGGAAGAACGAGGCTGGTGCGCAGTGGATGGCGGGGTGGGGCTGAATTGACGAAATGTTGAAAGCCGCCGGTCCCTGAGCGCCGCACTGAGCCTGTCGAAGTGTGACGGCGAAGCCGTTGTATCGAAGGGCGGCGGCAACCTGGTTTGGGCCGTCGCGCAAGAAGCAGGCCTTGGTGAGTGCCTGTTGGTGGGGTTTGGGAATCGGGGTGCGGGGGTGCATGGGGTGGGGTTATGTTGGGGGGAGGGTTTGGGGTCCGGGGTTTGACTCGGGGTTTTGGGTCCGGAAAGTCTTGCAAATGCCCGCTTCCAGATATCGGTTCCGTACGGCACCACGCATCGCAGTCCTGACCTGCGATCGGGCCGGGGCATTCTACCTGGGGGATACCCTCTCGCAAATCGATACCGAGGGAGGAGCTCCGTTGGAGAGGGTCCTCTACGTGGAGGGAAGCCAGGACTTCGCCAAGCGTTTGGAGACCTGGCTGGAAACCATCAAACACCGCGGCTGGACCGTCGTTCATCTGGGGGAAAAGCTCGGAGGCCTGGAATCCATGCGACGGCTGTTGCGCATGGAATCCGTGCACGGGAAGGATCTCCTGTTCTTCGAGGACGATCTGGAACTCTGCAAGAACGCGGTCCAGCGCATGGCCGAGCTTGAAGTGCCATCGGATACATGGCTGGTGTCGTTCTTCGATGCCAAGGAACTTTCCCAGGATTCCCCGATGGGCATCCATCGACGGCTCGCCCATGGCCTCCAGACTCCCGGTCTGCGTGGCACCCAGGCGATCAAGTTCAAGGCCTCGGCGGTGCGTTGCTTGGCCGAAGCCGATTGGTCCCCGATCCTGGCCGACCAGCCATTCCCACAACGAGACCAGCGCATCGGCGCAATCCTGTCGTCGCAGAATCTGGGCTCCCGGATCGGGATCCACATCCCCCATCTGGTGCAGGACCTCGATCAGTCCACCTCCACCCATTCCGCCGTGGATCTCGAGGGTCGCCCCTTGGTGGACATCCGGTTCCCCGGCAGGGAATTCGACGCACTCTCCCTGCCTCCGATGTCCTGAACGGGGCATCCACGAGAGCTCGGAACAAAGACAGAAACTGACTCATCTGCCGGTCCGCGTCAGCGACTGACGGGCCGAAGCGATGTTCGATGGTTACCTCTCTCGGTTCGTTCCTTGTCCCGGGACGACTTGGGATTAATTTCAATCCATGAAGACCAAGGTGATCGTTTGCGAGCCGGGGAAGAAGGTGCGGCTGGATCGCATCCCCACCGATGCCGAGGGCAGCTCCGAGGCGAAGGAACAGGGAATCGCCCGCACCGAGGAACTACGCCCCAAGCTGCGGTCCTTGCAGGAGCGATTCTACGCCGAGGGACGTCGCGGTTTGGTGGTGGTGTTCCAAGCCATGGACACCGGTGGCAAGGATGGAGCGGTGCGGAACCTGTTCACCGGAGTGGATCCGGCGGGTGTGGATGTGACCGGCTTCAAGAGCCCCACTTCGGCGGAACTCGCCCACGACTACCTGTGGCGTCTGCATCAGCGGGTACCCTCGCGAGGGAAAATCGGGGTCTGGAACCGCAGCCACTACGAAGACATCCTCGCCGTGCGCGTACGGCGGTTGGTTCCCGACGAGGTCTGGAAACGACGCTTCGGACATGTGAACGATTTCGAGCGGATGCTCACCGACGAAGGCTTCGTGGTGGTGAAGTACTTCCTGCACATCAGCCGCGACACGCAGAAGAAACGACTGGAGGAGCGATTGGCCGATCCTTCCAAGCATTGGAAATTCGACCCCTCCGATCTGGAAGACCGGGAACTCTGGAGCGAATACCACGACGCCTACGAGGATGTCTTCGAGAAATGCTCCACCGCCTGGGCACCCTGGCGGATCGTTCCCGCCGATCGCAAATGGGCCAGGAATCTCGCTCTCATGGAAGACATGGTGTCCATCCTGGAGGAGTTGGATCCACGCCCGCCCGCATCCAAGTTCGACCTTTCCAAGATCACGATCCGCTAGGCATCCGACTGCGGCGATGTCTAAAGCCGCAGCTCAGCATCCATCACTCCCCCACCTAGCTTGGGATTTACACATCCCAAACACTTCCTCAGGAATGTTTGGGGCCCTTATTGGGAGGTGGAGGCGGAGGCATGCCTTGCCCATCCTCAACCACATCCGGTGGGAGTTCCATCGGTGGAGGAACGACCGGCGGGAATGCCGGGCATCGAACGACCACCGCGGCATTCGCGTCGAAATTGGAGTTCTGGTTCATCGGGGAGGTATCGCCCTTGCGACTTTTTTCCATCACCTCCAACGCTCGCGAACCGAAATAGAACGCCATGACCATCTTGAAGACGGTGTTGATCTGTTCGAAATGGCCATCCAAGGAGTCCGGCGAGACCATCGAAAGCGACTGGACCAGGACGAACCCCACCAAAGCGGTCAGGGCCAATGTCCCACGGACCGTTCCCGGTGGGAGCCCGAAGGAATCCTTTTCATACGGGTTGTTCTGAGGCTCGGCCATGGGTTTTCCAGTACGCCGCTCCAGGGAGGCGCGCCGTTGGAGGTACTGATCGATCTCCTTCTGGTCCTCGCAGTAGATTTCGGGGTGCAGGACCTTCCACTCCTGGGGACTCAAGCCCCAGTTGAGATTGTAATGGCGGATGGCCCACCAGAAATACAGGATCACCCCGATCATCCAGGCGAGGAACAACCAGAAGACGATCGCGGAAGCCACGGTGGGATTGGGAATCGCGCACTTGGCCACCCAGCAGCGTTGGGTGGTCGTCGCTGCGGAATCCACCGCCGCCCCCGCGAACTGCAGCATCGACAGGACGATCGGATTCATGGGTTCCCCCTCAGGAAGAATCGATTGGCCACCACACCGACGGCCGCGCCACCGATGGAATAGAGGATGGTCGTCGTGGGTTGCGAACCGTCGAAGCTCGCGCCAACCAATCCACCGCCGATCGCACCCACCATTCCGCTGGCCAGATAGCTCTGTCGGATCAGATGGCGATTGAGCTTGATCGATTCGTCCAGCAGGGAATCGGATCGACGGTAGTAGGAATGCAGGCGGAAGAACGCCATCGTATCCGTGGCGTGGATTCTTTGCCATTTTCTGTCAAGAGAATCGCCGAGCATCGCAAATCGGGTCTGGAGGGAATTCTGACGCTCGGACAAGGCAAGCAGGATCGAATCCTGCTTGAGTTTGGCGATCACCATCCGCTTGGTTCCACGCGAAATCATGTAGGCGGTGGTATCCACCTGGACCGTGTCGCCAATCGCGAGCTTGGAAGCATTCGCCCTGGATTCCCCGAGAACGATCCGATCCTTCGGATGGATCTGGAATTCGGCGGCCGAATCCGATGACACCCCCGGAGCGGTCGAAGGGAATTTCACGAGCTTTCCCGCCTGGGCGAATGCCGATATCGCCAACACAATGGTCGCGAGCTTCATCAGATTCCCTTTCCGCCCATCAAGGGGCGATTCAATTCGTCGTCGGTGACATCATTGGCCAATTCGCCCAAGGGACGGCTCTTCACCGCCTGGATCTCGTTTTGCACCTGCGTCAATTGGGCGCGCACGGATTCCATCTCCGCGCGCGTGGCCTGCATGGATTGGATTTCCTGACGCAGGGTATCGCGCCGCCACTGGAGAAGTTCGTCGACCTCCTTGCGCAGATCATCCCGGGCATCGGAAATCGCGTCCACCTTCCGGCTCGCCCCGGAAGCGAACAGGCTTCCGATTCCATCCCTGAATCGCCTGAACACATAGACGATGGGGGCAACCATCCCCGCCACCCAAAACGGCAGATCGTTCTGGTCGGCAAGGTCCTTCGCCAAATCCCTCAAATCCGGTACGAACCAGGACAGCAGCAGCAACACACCAGCCATCAACACCAGAAGCAACAGGATCGTCAGAAGAGTTCGGATCGTCTTGGGCATCTGGCCTCGCATGCGGTGGGAGGAACGACATGGAACCCGATCGGGCTCGACAGTTCGTGTCTGCTAAGGTACCACTTCGAAGGCGAACCCAAAGGATTCACAACCACAATAAATAGGGATCCATATATCCCAATTCAAAATGATCCAAGCGAAACACCGATCCGTTTGGTTTTGAATCGAATCCGGCGCCTTTCTAAGGCATGGATTGCGTGAACGTGCATCTGGGCGATTGGCACGAACCTTGGATCTATCGAGAGTGTTCCCAAACTCCTTGGAGAACGACATCGGTACTGCAAAGGCGCAGTACCTGGTACTCTGCAACACCCAAACACTGGAGACATCCCATGTTCACCCTCACTCCCTCTCGCAACCTTTTCGACGAACTGTTCCGCGACTTCGATTCGGCTCCTTCCAAGTCCGCATTCAATCCTGCCGTGGATGTCCTGCAGGTCGAGGATGGCTTCCAGCTTCGCGCCGAACTACCCGGAGTCGCCAAGGAAAGTCTTCAGGTGGAGCTCAAGGACCAGACCCTTTCCATCTCGGGAGAAAAGGCCGCACCAGCCGGATCGAGCCAAGGGTACCGCTACTCCGAAATCCAATACGGCAAATTCCAGAGGCATTTCCAGCTTGCCGAAAGCATCGACCGGGATCGTTTGGAAGCGAAGTTCGAAAACGGCATTCTGGACATCCGCCTGTACCTTCGCCCCGAGCACGGTCCTCGTCAAATCCAGATCGCCTGATTCGTCGCTTCGGTCGTTTCGTCCAAAAAGCCCGAGGAGGTCCAAATGGAACTCTCGGGCTTTTTCGTTTTCAGCCTTTTTACGGAAACTCATTGGATCCATTTTCTTTCTCCATGAGCCACGACCATCCTCTTCCACCCGGGACGCCCACTTGTCGGCTGTTTGTCTACGGCACTCTCCGCAGCGGGCAACCCAACTCACCTCGGCTAGGTGGCGCAACCATGTTGGGGATGGCAACCATACAGGGCACGTTGCTCCATCTTGGAGACTATCCAGGATTGATTCAGGGCGAGGGGATCGTCCATGGCGAGCTCTACGAACTCCCGATCGCGGCCTTGGATCGCATCGACGAGCTGGAGGGATTCGATCCACTGGACCCGGGTTCATCACTGTTTCTTCGCGTGGACTGTTCCGTACGACTCGACGGCAATTCCACACCTCTTCAAGCATGCACCTATGTCTGGCCGCATGACGCAACCGCAACCACAATCCCTGAAGGCGATTGGGTGAACTTTCTCCAGACGACCCGTGGTGGGTACCCTCCGGTCCCGTGGCTTTGAACTCTTCCTTTTCATACCCAACGCTGTCGCTCGATCTTGCCTTTCATCCGACACGTCGGATGCGCCTCCAGCATTTTTTTGTGCGCACCTTGGGTCGTGCGCTTCCGATCCCTCGCGAGAAGGACATCCATCGATTGGCGTCCACTGTCCTGGGCGAACTCCCCTCTTCCTTCTGTCGCACACTCTTCATGAATGCTCTTTCGGAAGCTTGCTGGATCTGGCAGGGAGGATGGAATTTCCTGGAGCTCCCCGACCCATCCTCCGTGGATCCACGTTGGACATCCATGGGGCAATCGACGCTGTTCCTTTCCATGCATCACGGCAATTGGGAGTGGCTGGCCGGCCTACTCTATCATTTACGTCCGGACACAATCGGAGTGGCTAGATCTGCGCACCACCCTTTGGGCCAACGCATCCTCCAATGGGCTCGTGCCTTCCATCGCACTCCTGTCTACTATGACCGCGATGCAGTTCTTCGTGCCTATCGGCAGATGCACCGCGGCGGCTTGGTCGCGTTCCTTGCCGACCAACGTCCACCGACTGGCGGTCAACCTGGCCAATGGCTCAACAAACCGACACTGGTCACGCCACTGCCCCAGCTTTGGCTGACTCCTGGAGCATCTCTTTGGACGGGCTGTCTTCAGCCTATTGGCTCCACTCGGTACCGGCTCCTACTCCAAGATCTGTCGGCGCACACCTTCGCTCACTGGCATGAAGCTTTGGATGAGGCCTTCCTTCCCTTGGTCCAGCAGTCCCCCGCCTTCCATTTCGGGTTCTTTCATCGCCGCCTTGTTTCACGTGAAACATCTAGGCAAGCATAGACGTGCGATAGGTTCCTGCAGACTTGCTCGAGAGTCGCGAAGAACAACATCACTACAGCTTTGGTTTGGCAAACAGCGAAGACGATCTTGTTGCCGCATGCGTTTTACGCCGGTCAGATCAACATGATCGAACAAGTGTTGGGAACACTCCACCCCATCATGGACAACGGACATCTGCCATTCTGCATTCAGGGAGAGGGCTTTTCTGCTGCAGCTTCCTCTAGAAGTACTCCGCCCCATCACACCGCACTCCAACATCGCCATCAGTGAAGCGACTGCTAAAGACGCACGCTCCAACAAGATTCTTTTCAAGAACAAGAACCTTCACCCATCTTCACACTTGGCGAGGGACAGTTCGTGATGATTTTCTTGAGCCTAGGCAGTCATCCAGTTCATTGACTTTCGCACCAGATTGGTTCCACGTGAAACATCCAGAACCCACTCCCTCTGCACCAGCTCCATACCTGGAGAACTTGGAAGCGCTCAAAAAATTCATCCTTCATGCCGCCAAATCACAGAACCTTGTGAGCCCAGGTGACCTCGAACATCTATGGGAACGTCATATCCTCGACAGTCTTGCACCTCTCCTTTTTGCAGACACACTTCATCTATCATCACCTGGAGTTTGGATCGACATGGGATCAGGAGCAGGATTTCCCATCCTGCCTCTTTCCATCTGCATGCCGGACTGGACCTTCTACGCAATCGAGCCTCGACGTCTTCGCGTCCAGCATCTGGAAGAGGCTGCGCTTCAACTTGGACTCTCCAACTTGAAGGTGGTTGGATCAAAAGCCGAATCCGCCGCATCCTTACCAACCTTGCGATCTAAAGCCAACATCGTCTCATCTCGTGCCGTCGGTAAAATCCCAGAGGATGCAAAACGCGCCATCCCCTTCTTGCGGGAAAACGGCGTTTTCCTGACGTTCAAGCACATTGAACACGTTGACAGAATTGACGGGTACCACCCCCTGTCCTATGTTCCCTACCGTCTTCCATCAGGGGACCAACCCAGGAATCTGGTACTTGCCCCCATTACTCATCTGCAGGCAAAGTCATGACCCGAATCATCGCAATCTGCAACCAGAAGGGCGGCGTGGGAAAAACGACCACTGCCGTGAACCTTTCTGCCGCTCTTTCCATGGCCGAGCGACGGACTCTGTTGATTGATGCCGATCCTCAAGGCAATGCCACACAAGGTGTGGGGATCACCGTAGGTGATGAACCAACCCTATATGAGGCGCTATTGGAAGACGAAGCGTGGACGCCTGAGAGTGCGGCTGGGTACATCATGAAGACCCAGCTTCCGTTTTTGGATATCGTCCCGGCGACCCATCATCTTGCCGGAGCCGAGATCGAACTGGTCAACGCCGTTTCACGTGAAACACGACTCCGCGAGTTCATGAAGATGATCGCGCAGCGTTACGACTACATCTTGATCGATGCTCCTCCTTCCCTTGGATTGCTCACATTAAACGTCCTGGTGGGAGCCCGGTCCGTGTTGATTCCCATCCAATGCGAGTACTACGCTCTCCAAGGTTTGGCGGAATTGCTCAACACGATTCGCTTGACCCAGCAATCTTTCAACCCCGACCTTCAAATCGAGGGCGCTTTGCTCACCATGCACCAAAGCTCCACCGTGCTCTCCAAGCAGGTGGTTGAAGAGGTTCGTAATTCCTTCCAGGAGAAGGTGTTCCATTCCGTGATCCCTCGGACAATCAAACTCGCCGAAGCTCCTTCGTTCGGAAAGCCCATCCTTCTGTACGACATCGCCACACCGGGAGCCGTGGCCTACATGAAGCTTGCGCAAGAAATCATGGGGATCAAGCAATGAATCGACCCAGAGGTTTGGGTAAAGGGCTGGGAGCGATTTTCCAGGAAAAGAATCTTGCTCACAAGGATGACCTTCCTGGGACTCCCCCACCTGATGGATCCAGAGTGGAAGTCCTCCACATCTCGCAGATCCAACCAAACCCGTTCCAGCCACGCAAGGAATTCAATCAGGAAGAACTGGAAGACCTTGCCCAATCGATTCGGGAAAAGGGTGTCTTCCAACCCATCCTGGTCCGCCGTCAAAACAACATCTTCCAGATCATCGCAGGCGAACGACGCTTCCGCGCCAGCCAATTGGCAGGTAAGGATTCCATTCCCGCTTTGATCCGCGACCAGGTTTCCGATCGCGACATGAGGGAAGTGGCGCTGCTGGAAAATATCCAGCGCGTTCAACTCAATGCCATCGAAGAATCGCTCGCCTATCAGGAATTGATCAATTCCTGCGGATACACCCACGAACAGCTTTCCGATCGATTGGGAAAAAGTCGACCAGCGATTTCCAACAGCCTTCGACTGTTGAAGCTGGTGCAGCCTGTCCAGGCGATGGTTTCGGATGGATCCTTGTCGGCAGGTCATGCTCGAGTCTTGGCTGGACTTGAAGATTCTCTCCAGGAGCCCTTGGCCAAACGAGCCATATCGGAAGAATGGAGCGTGAGGACCTTGGAGTTGGAAGCGGGAGCCTCCAAACCAGCCAAGCCCAAGACCGAGAAAGCGAAGCCGGAAAAGAAGCCCACTCTGGAAGACCCTAACCAGGTTGCCTTTATCCGAGACTTGGAAAAGCGCCTGGGAACGCGTGTTCACATGGAAATGCAGGAATCAGGAAAAGGCTACCTGAAATTTGATTTCCTCTCCAAGGAAGACTTGAATCGGTTGGCCGATATTCTCCTGGGACTTGAGCGGATCTGATCGATGCCTTCCAAGCGGGAAAAAATCCGATTCCTGATTCTCAGAGACATCACTGGTGAATCGTGGACCTTGGGCATTCCGCTGTATTTCTTCAAGTTCCTTGTGATCTCGTTCGTGATCCTGGTCATCATCGCGGGAATCACCGTGACATGGTTGGGTACCATTTCCATCAGGCTCCAGGCTGCGGAAATGATGGCCCAGGAAAACGCGATCCTGAAACAACAACTCAAGGAAGTGGGCTCGCTCCAGGAGGAATTGTCCAAGATCCAGGAGCGGGAGAAAGCTCTCAATGCCCTGACCCAAGCGTTCTTGGACGATCCCGATTCCTCGCAGATCCAGGAAATCCAGGAATCTTCTTCAGGCATCTTCGACGAAAAGGCGCGTGCCAAATTCCTCTCGGAAGTTCTTTCCGTCAGGCGCACCCAACTTGCCCACAGCAACCTCTCGAAGGAAATTTCCCACATTCCCTTTCTTTCCTCTCCAATCCGCGGCGAAGATGCGCTGTCATTCCTTCTGGATGCTCCCGGTCCCGACCGAGAAAGAACGGTCTTTTGCCGAGCTGGGAGCACCATCCGGAGTCCCGCGGATGGAATCGTGCTGGAATCCGGATGGACTCCCAGGCGCGGTTTGAGAATTCGTCTCGCATTGCCGGAAGGATTGGAAGCGACATTTTCCGACCTCGGCGAACTGGAAGTCCAGGCCGGCGATCTTGTGAGGCGAGGCGAAATCATCGGAAAGTCCCGCCTCCAAGGTGGGGAGAGTTCCTCCCGCTTCCGCATGACACTTTCCATCCACGAGCTTGCCATCGATCCATGGTTTGCTATGATGCGTTAGACCATGTCGGAAAAATCCTCCAACAGCAAGACCTGGGCGCACATCAACACGGGTACCGTCGTGTCCGGCGAGCTTCTCGTGGAAAACGACCTGACCGTCGAAGGCACGGTGAAGGGAACCATCCGTGCGACCGGCGAGGTTCGGATCCATATCCAAGGTGTTGTGGAAGGCGAGATCCAGGCGACATCGATCAAGATCGGTGGCAAGGTCACGGGCAACGTGACCGCGAGCGATCGCGTTCTCATGGAAACCAAGGCTGTGCTCGTTGGCGACATCCGCACCCGGGAGCTGGTCATCCAGGAAGGGGCCATCTTCCAAGGCAAGTGCGACATGCAACCCAACCAGATCGCAGGTGGCAAGCACTGATCCTATGCGGTGGCTCTCCTTGGGTGGAGAGATCGCCATGTGGATTCTCGCGCCCACACTGATCGGCGCTTGGCTTTCCTCCAAATTCCATTCGCCTGCGTTGCTTGTGGTCTGTGCTCTCCTGGGAGTGTGCATCTCCCTTTGGCGCATGATTCGTAGTTTGACCAAGCCATGATCCCCTCTTCTGGATCCATCTTCGGCTGTCGCTTGCTTGGTACGCTTGGCTTCGATCACGTTACCTGCCCCATGACGCTCGTGGCTCCAACCGAGTCCACCATGTGACGATGAAAATCCGCACACTCCATCTCTGGTTCCTCTGCCTGGCGATTCCGTCCTTGGCTGGCGCAGGATGGATGTCCCTGCATTGTCTACAGAGGGATGGCAACCTTCAGATCCATGCGCTGTGGTGGGCTTCGGCCACCTCTGGACTTCATGCGATCCAAGGGTGGCACCTGTGGAAACAACACTTGCAGGTCGAGCACTCCAGAATTGCCAGCGGATTAAAGATTCTTGGCGTACATTTTTTCACCGGTGTCGGCCTGTTCGTGACGGGGATTGTCATGAACCCAGAGGCTAAGGAAGCTTTCGCCACAATGTGGACGGGATTCTTTCTTATTCTTTTCGTCTCCGAGACGATCTTCTTCATCAAGGGAGTCCAAGAACTTTGAGCGGCAGTTCTGGCAACCTAGCTGAGTTCATTCTCCACCACATCGTAGACGGCGACACGTGGACTCCCCTCCCTGGTTTGGGAATCCACCTTCCGCATCCTCTCACGTTGCATGTCCTCATGCTTCTGATCGGAGCCGTCTTCACCTTCATCCTCGCCCGTACGGCGACTCGTCGAGCGGGGTATCTCCCTGTCTCCTCGATCGGACAGATGGTGGAGATCCTCCTGATCTACATCCGCGACGAGGTCGCACGCCCCAACATCGGCAAGAAGGAAGGCGACAAGTGGGTTCCCTTCCTCGCCTCGTTCTTCTTCTTCATCCTGGTCCTGAACTTGATGGGACTTGTTCCCCTCTTCGCGGGTGCCACGGCGAACATCTCGGTGACCTTGGCCTTGGCGCTGTTGGTCTTCGTGGTGTTCAACATCGCCGGCATGGTGCGCAACGGTCCCTTCCACTACGTGAAGAACCTGATTCCCAGCGGAGTCCCGTTCTGGGTGCTTCCCATCCTGGCTCCCATCGAAATCATCTCGCTGTTCATCCGCGCGTTCTCTCTGACCATCCGTCTGTTCGCGAACATGGCCGCCGGTCACATCATGATCCTGGTGATCACCGGTCTGATCACCATCCTTTCACCCATGGTCTCGCACTCCCTCCAGAGCACGCTGGGTGGAGCTTCGGACGGTGTGGCCATCGCCCTGATGGCACCGCTTCCTCTTGCGTTCCTTCTCTTCGTCCTGGTGATCAAGGTGGCCGTCTGCTTCCTGCAAGCATTCGTGTTCACCTTCCTGAGCTCGCTGTACATCGGCGGCGCTCTGCACCAGGAACATTGATCGTTCCTCAAACCTTTCCACCAAACAGGAGAATCAAATGGACATCGGATACGGATTGGCCGCCATCGGAGCTGGGCTTGCCGCCATCGGCGCGGGATTGGGAATCGGCAAGGCTGCCGCAGCCACCGTCGAATCCATCGCTCGCCAGCCCGAGGTCAAGGACGACCTGCGCGCCAACCTGATCCTTGGTGCGGCGCTGATCGAAGGCGTCGCCCTGCTCGGCGCGGTCATCTGCCTCCTTGTCGTCCTGAAGTAACCCATGGAGCAGGAGGTCCAGGCTCACACGGCTGCTGAAGCCGGGGGTGGAATCGCCAACCAGCTCATGACACCCAATCCCGGGGTCATGATCTGGGTCTGGGTGGTGTTCATCGCGTTGCTCGTGCTACTGCACAAGTTCGCGTGGAAACCCATCCTGTCGGCGGTGGCCGATCGCGAGCGCAGGCTCAAGGAATCCCTCGAGCAGGCCGACAAGGCCGTGGCCAAGGCCGCGGACATCGAAGCCGAACAGAGGAAGATCCTGGACGAAGCCCGCAGCGAAGCCTCGCGCATCATCTCCGAGCAACGCGACTACGCCGCGAAGTTCAAGTCCAGTTCGGAAGCCGACGCGAAAGCGGCGGCGGAAAAGATCGTGGACGAAGCCAGGTCGGAAATCCAGGTGGCCCAACAGCAGGCCCGCACCGAACTCAGCCGCTACGCCGCGGAACTTTCCGTCGGCGTCGCGGAGAAGATCCTGCGACAGAAACTGGACACTCCCGACCAGGCGTTCGCCCAGCGGATGGTCTCGGAGGCTTCGAAGGGCTGATGTCCAAGGCCTCCACCCGATACGCCAAGGCCCTCCTGGAGATCGTGTCGAATTCGGCCGAATCCTCCAGGGCCCTTCCCGTCTTCCGCGCGCTGTCCCAACTTCCGGATTCGCTCGCCGCCCGTCTGGGCGATGCGACGATTCCTGTCGCCACCCGGTCCCGGGCACTTCTAGCCGCGTTGGGTTCGCCTTCGGGCGACTCCCTGCTGGGAAGGCTGGTATCCCTCCTTGCTTCGCGTCGCAGGCTCGGAGAGATCTCCCAGATCTCCCGGGAGCTTCTATCCATGATGGAAGCGCGCGCGGGAATCCTCCATGGAACCGTGGTCTCGGTCAAGCCACTGAGCACCGAGCAGATCCAGACCCTCGAGAAGTCCCTTTCCGGTTTCGGTTCCCGCGTGGAGCTCGCCCAGGAAACCGACTCTTCCCTCCTCGGCGGTTTCCGCGTCCGTTTGGGATCCCAAGTCCTGGACGCATCCGTCGCAAACCAGTTGAACCAGGCACGCCGCGCCCTACTTTCGGCATAGAGCAACAAGGAAACCATGATCGACACAGTCCGACCCGACGAAATCGCATCGCTCCTGCGAAAGCAGCTGGAAGGATTCAATCCTTCGATCGAAAGCCACGAGACGGGGATCGTCCTCACGGTTGGCGACGGCATCGCTCGTTTGCAGGGCCTGCCCACCGTGGAAGCCGGCGAACTCGTCCAGTTCGAAGGCAAGGAGAACGTCTACGGTCTGGTGCTGAACCTGGAAGAAGACAACGTGGGCGTGGTGCTCCTGGGCGACATCCAGTCGATCCGGGAAGGCGACGTGGCGCGACGCACCAAGGTCCAAGCTTCGGTCCCCGCCGGCAAGTCTCTCCTGGGACGCGTCGTGGACGCGCTTGGAAACCCGATCGACGGCGGACCGGCAATCGTGGCCGAAGCCCACCAGCGCATCGAGGTCAAGGCGCCCGGCATCATGGCGCGCAAGAACGTGCACGAACCGCTGCAGACCGGCATCAAGGTGATCGACGCCATGACGCCGATCGGTCGCGGCCAACGCGAACTGATCATCGGCGACCGCGGTACCGGCAAGACGGCCATCGCCCTGGACACGATCATCAACCAGAAGGGCAAGGACGTCAAGTGCTTCTACGTGGCCGTCGGCCAGAAGCAGTCGACCGTCGCCCAGGTGGTGGAGAAGCTCCGCGAGCACGGCGCCATGGAATACACCACGGTGATCGTGGCCGGTGCGGCCGCCCCCGCGCCACTGCAATACCTGGCTCCCTACGTGGGCTGCGCCATGGCGGAATTCTTCCGCGACAACGGCGGCCATGCGCTAATCATCTACGACGATCTCACCAAGCAGGCCCAGGCCTACCGCCAGATGTCGCTTCTCCTGCGTCGTCCTCCGGGGCGCGAAGCGTTCCCTGGCGACGTGTTCTACGTGCACTCCCGTCTCCTGGAACGCGCCTGCAAGCTTTCCGACAAGAACGGTGCGGGATCGCTCACGGCGCTTCCGATCATCGAGACCCAGGCCGGCGACGTTTCCGCCTACATCCCGACCAACGTGATCTCCATCACGGACGGCCAGATCTTCCTGGAATCGGGCATGTTCAACGCGGGCTTGCGCCCTGCCATGAACGCGGGCATCTCGGTGTCGCGCGTGGGTGGCGACGCGCAGATCAAGGCCATGAAGCAGGTGGCAGGAACACTTCGCCTGACCCTGGCCCAGTACCGCGAACTGGCCGCCTTCTCGCAATTCGCTTCCGATCTGGACGCGGCGACGCAGAAGCAGCTGGCCCGTGGACAGCGCATGACCGAACTCCTGAAACAACCGCAGTTCGCTCCCATGTCCGTGGGCGCCCAGATCGTGGCGATCTACGCGGGCACCAACGGATTCATCGACCAAGTGAGCGTCAACGACGTTGTCCGCTGGGAGAAGGAATTCCTGGACTTCCTCAACACCTCGCATCCCACGCTCGCGACCGACATCGAAGCCAAGAGGTCGCTGGACGACGAACTGAAGAAGCGAATGGACGAGGTCATCAAGTCGTTCAACTCCGCGTTCAAGGCCTGAGGAGACCATCCTTTGCCAACGATCAAGGAGCTGACGAACAAGCTCAAGAACCTCCAGAACACGAAGAAGATCACGGCGGCCATGAAGATGGTCGCCGCGTCCAAGCTTCGTCGCGCCCAGGAGGCGATCGAGCGGACGCGGCCCTATCGACACGAACTGACCACGTTGCTCGCCGACCTCCAGTCGGCGGTGGCCGGGCAGGAACTTCCCGACGAGGCGTCGTTGTGGCTCACGCCGCGACCGGTCAAGCACGTCTCCATCGTTCTGTTCACCTCCGACAAGGGACTGTGCGGCGCCTTCAACAACGGCCTAATCCGGACCTTCGAGAGGGTTGTCGGAATCCGTCCAATGGATGCCGTCACCGCTTCAAGGACCGGTTTCACCGAACTTTCTGAAAGGCTCGCGAACACGCCGTTCACCGTGCATTTCGCCGGACGCCGCGGCTGGGACGCTTTCAGGTCCAAGCTCCACGGCAGGGACGCCGTCGGCGATTGGTACCAGGACGCCGTGGCCAGGCCATCGTTGGCGCACGCCAGGCCCATCGCCGACCGTCTGATCAAGGACTTCCTCGAAGGTCGCACCGACGAGGTCTGGGTGGTGAACAACCGATTCCAATCGGCGCTCACCCAGACTCCCCAGGCCATCAGGATCTTCCCCACCGTCCAGAACGCCTCCAAGTCTTCCAACAAGCCGATCCTATTCGATCCGCCACCGGCGATCGTCCTGTCCAAGCTGATCCCCCAGTCGATCCGCTTCCTGGTCCTAAACGCCCTCCTGGAGAACGCCGCGGGCGAACAGGGAGCGCGCATGACCGCCATGGACAACGCCACGCGCAATGGACAGGAAATGATCGACAAGTACACCCTCCAGAAGAACCGGGCTCGCCAGGCCCAGATCACGACGGAACTCGTCGAGATCATCGCCGGCGCCGAATCCATCCGATAAAGGGAACCCAGCCAACATGAGCACGAACATCCTCAAGGGCAAGATCATCCAGGTTCTGGGACCCGTCGTCGACGTGGCCTTCGAGGACGGGAGCCTTCCTCCCATCCTGCAGGCACTGGTCTGCTCCAACCCGGGAATCTCGAACGAGCCCGACAACCTCGTGCTGGAGGTGGCTTCCCACCTGGGCGACAACGTTGTCCGCACCATCGCGATGGACTCCTCCGACGGTCTCTCGCGCGGTATGGAAGTCCGCGACACCGGCAAGTTCATCCAGGCTCCCGTTGGCGACAAGACCCTGGGCCGCGTGATCAACGTCGTGGGCCAGCCCATCGACGGCAAGGGTCCGGTGGAATCCGGAATTTCGCTTCCCATCCACCGCAAGCCACCCACCTTCGACCGCCAGTCCACCCACGCCGAGATCCTGGAGACGGGCATCAAGGTGGTGGACCTCCTGGCTCCCTACGCCAAGGGCGGCAAGATCGGCCTGTTCGGCGGCGCCGGCGTGGGCAAGACCGTGCTCATCCAGGAGCTGATCAACAACATCGCCAAGTACCACGGCGGATACTCCGTGTTCGCCGGTGTCGGCGAGCGCACCCGCGAAGGAACCGCACTCTACGGCGAAATGGAGGAAGCGGGCGTGTTGGGCAAGACCGCCCTCGTGTACGGCCAGATGAACGAGCCTCCCGGTGCCCGTGCCCGCGTGGCGCTCACCGCGCTCACCATCGCGGAATACTTCCGCGACGCGCAGCACCAGGACGTGCTGCTGTTCATCGACAACATCTTCCGCTTCACCCAGGCGGGCTCCGAAGTGTCGGCGCTCCTTGGACGAATTCCGTCCGCGGTGGGATATCAGCCCACCCTCGGAACGGAAATGGGCGAGCTCCAGGAACGCATCACTTCCACCAAGGACGGATCGGTCACTTCGATCCAGGCGATCTACGTGCCCGCCGACGACTACACCGATCCGGCGCCCGCCACCGCGTTCACCCACCTGGACGCCACCACCAACCTTTCCCGACAGATTTCCGAACTGGGCATCTATCCGGCCGTGGATCCGCTCGATTCCCGATCGCGCCTTCTTTCGCCGGACGTGGTCGGCGAGGAGCACTACAACGTCGCCCGCGGCGTGCAGAGGCTCCTGCAGCGCTACAAGGAACTCCAGGACATCATCGCCATCCTGGGCATGGACGAGCTGTCCGAGGAAGACCGCTTGACGGTGAACCGCGCCCGCAAGGTGCAGAGGTTCCTGTCGCAACCCTTCCACGTGGCCGAACAGTTCACCGGGATGCACGGCAAGTACGTCAAGGTGGCCGACACGGTGCGATCCTTCAAGGAGATCCTCGAAGGCAAGCACGACGACCTTCCCGAAGGCGCGTTCCTCTACGTGGGAACCATCGAGGAGGCCGTGGAGAAGGGCAAGGAGTTGAAGTCCAAGTGAGACTGCCCACCACCATCGTCGATCCGGAAAAGATCGCCTGGAAGGGCGAAGCCGAACAGGTCGTCCTGGGCATCGTGGATGGACAGGTCGGCATCCTTCCCGGTCACGCCGATGCGGTCTTCGCCGTACAACCGTGCATCGCGAAGATCACCCTCGCCGATTCCAGCCGCAAGGAATTCTTCCTGTCCGGAGGGATCGCCCGGTTGGACCAGGGCGTACTCACGATCGTCGCCGATTCCGCCGAAACCCCGGAGTCCATCGACCGGATCCGTGCGGAGAAGGCTCTGGAACGTGCGAAGCAACGCCTGCAGCAGACCGACCACACCATCGACTACGATCGTGCCCGCATCGCCCTGATGAAGGCCTTGTACCGACTCCAATTGGGTGGCGGTTCCTAGTCGCGGAGAACTTTCCGTACGAAACCACCACCTTTTCAGGGACAAACCCCCTCATTCCATCCGATGAGGGGGTTTTTCGTATCCACTCCGCAAATGTGGATATATCCACGGAAAACCCATCATTCATGTGGATAAGACCGGCAAAACCTGCGAGTTGTCCACATTCACTGGATCCACAGTCCCACGGAAAACCTTCCTCGTGGTCACCTCTGGGGACAAGTGCGGTTTTCCTTGCTTATCCATCCCATGTGGATAGCCTCCAGAGCCTCAAAATGCGGTTTTCCCTGTCAGTCCACCGAACTAGTTCAATATCAAGTTCTTAATACTTCTAGAACATTCTCTAGAACATCCAAACCTTCCCGGAACTGGCACGGCTCGGACAGCAAGGAAACCACGAGGCTCTCCCAGGGCAGATCAAAGAAATACCCTGGTTGAACCAGCATACCACGCTCGAGAAGTCGAAAGCAAACCTCTTCTTCGGAAAAATCCTCCAGCCGAAGGATCCTGCACCATCCACCGCCCGCCTGGAGGGTCTCCCAGCCTTTCGCGGACCTCGAACAGAGACGGGCTAGGTTCTCTTCGCACCGAGCCTCCAGAGCCTCCCTAAGGGGCTTTTTCAAGCCAAGCAGATCCTCCAGGGCCAATTGCACCGGTGTAGAAGCCGAAAGCAGACTGTCGTTGATCCGACACAGCCTTTCCCTCGCTTCCGCCATCCATCCCTCATCCGGCGAAATGGCACGGATCCAACCAAGTTTGAACTGTGGCAGCCCCAAGGTCTTTGACAGACCTCCAAGCACGAACAAGGGGATTCTGGATTCCTCGTGGAGGCTTCGGAATCCTGGCGCATGGAGGTCGTCGGCGAACACTTCGTCGGAAACGACCACGCATCCGTGGCGAAGGCACAGCTTCACCAGCTTTTCCCTCTCCTCGTCCGACAACCACCACCCCGTTGGGTTTCCCGGTTGGATCAAGGCCAGACAGCGGACACCTCTGCGGAGTTGGGATTCGAGGACGCCGATGTCCAATGCCCAGGATCGATTGTGCCAGCGGAGAGGTGCATCCACCAGGGTGAGCCCCTGATGTCTTGCGAGGTCATCCAACAACGGATAGCTGGGTCGACAGACAGCCAATCGGTCTCCAGGGTCCAAAAGCAGCTGGAACAGGACGCTGTAGGCCTCGCTGGTGGAAGCGCAGAGAAACCAGTCCTCCGGAAGTCCTCCGTAGGTGCGAGCCAGGACCGATCGCGCGATTGCCGAACCTTGGGCATCGGGGCGATGGAACCTCGCGTCTTCCCGGTCCAACAGGGCCAACGCACGACGTTCGAGAACGGAACGCTCCTGCCAACCCGTGGGATCGGTCAAGGACAGATCACACCGGATTCGTCCCTCGAGCTTTGCTGTTTCCATGGCCAAGGCCAGTTCGGAAGCCGTCTTGGCGGGGTTGTCCGAGCGGTGGGAAAACCTCATCGACGCGAAATCACCTTCCGCAAAGCATGCTCGAGATCCTCAAGCTGGAAGGGCTTGGGCAGAAAATCGGAAATTTCCCGAACCAGGGCTTCGTCCGAGGTGCTTTCCGATTCGAAGCCGCTGGTCAACAGGAATGGAATGGTGGAATCCACCTTGTGGATTTCCATGGCCAGCTCCATGCCCGTCATTTCCGGCATGGTCAGATCCGAAACGATGGCTTCCCATTCCGCCGGTCGTTCGCGAAACGTCTCCAACGCTTCCCTCGGGTCTGAGAAGACCTCGGATTTGAACCCGATGATGTTCAGGAATTGGCGGACGACTTCCGAGACTGTTTCTTCGTCGTCGACGACCATAATCTTCCGACCTTCGATGGGTGGAAGCAGCTCGACCGAAGAAGTGTCGTTCTCCACGAAACCTGTTTGCACGACGGGGAAGCGTAGCTGGAAGGAGGTGCCTACACCAACGGTGCTCTGGACGTCGATGGACCCCTGGTGGTTCACCACGATCCCATGGACCACGGAAAGACCAAGACCTGTTCCTTGCCCAGTGGGCTTGGTGGTGAAGAACGGTTCGAAGATCCTGGACAGGTTCTCCGGAAGGATTCCATCTCCGGAATCGGAAACCGTCATGACGATGATCCCCTGATCAATGCTCTTCTCTTCGGCCAATTGGATCCGAAGGTCTCCTCCTCGCTTGGCCATCGCATGGATGGCGTTGGTGCACAGATTGAGGAGGACTTGATGCAACTGTCCGGCATCTCCCAGAATGTTCGGCAAAGAGGGTTCTAGGATGGCTTCGAGGTGGATGTTCGGTGGAATTGTGGCCTTCAAAAGGCCGTTCACCTCGTGGACGATGTCGGTAAGCTGCAGGGGAACCAGGTTCACATCCTGTTTGCGTCCGAACAGGAGGATGCGACGCGCCAAATCGCGTGCGCGACGGCAACCCTTGAGGATGCCATCCACGGACTCGCGGGAAGCTCCTTCCAACGCGGACATCTCCAACAGCTGGGCATGTCCCCAGATGGAGGTGAGGATGTTGTTGATGTCGTGGGCGATGCCACCGGCCAGAGTCCCCACCGCTTCCAATTTCTGGCTCTGGTAGAGCTGCAATTCCATGTTGCGGCGGTTCTTCTCGGCATCCAGCCGGTCCAATTCGGAACCTGCTCGGGCTGCGAAGATGCTGAGGAGATCCTCGGCGAGTCCGGGATCACTCAGAGGTTTGTCGTCCATCACCAGGAGCAACCCCTGTGGATCGCCGGATCGGGAATCCAAACGGACGCCCATGATCGATTCCAACCGCGTCTTCAGAAGGGGACGGGTGTCCAGGAACCGATCGAAATCCGCGCGCACCAGGGAAATCTTTCCTGTCTGGTGGAGCTGTTGGGCCATGGTTCCATCCAGCGGGAAATCCGTGGAGGGAACCTCCAACCCATGGAAAGCCAGGACATGACCGAATTTCCCATCCTGTGAATATTCGGCGACCATGGCCGAAGCGAAACCCAGGGAGTTCGCCAGGGATTGGACCAGGGAGTGGAAGAAGTCCTCTCCCACGGCGGCGACGGTACCCCAAAGAACTTGTTGGAAAGCGTTTTCCAGGGTGCGTTTGCGTGCTTCGGCGAGGCGGAAGGACTTTCGCTCGCGCGATTCCAGGAGCTCGCGCTCGATGACCGGAACAAGCCGAGCCAAGTTGTCCTTGAGGATGTAATCCTGGGCGCCGGCCCGCATGGCTTCCACGGCCATCTGTTCGCCGACGGCTCCGGAAACCAGGATGAAAGGTGTCTCGATCTCGAGGGAATGGAGGATTTCCAAGGCTCGGATCCCGGAAAACCCGGGAAGGGAATAATCCGAAAGGATGATGTCCCATGGACCTTCCTTGAGCCTTTGTCGGAAAGTTTCCGAGGAATCGACGCGGGTCAATTGAAAATCCAGGCCTTCGTGGCGTAGATGCCGTTGGACCAAAAAGGCGTCGTCGTCGTTGTCTTCGACCATCAGGATGCGGACCGATGTCATTCGATCACCTCCTGGATGGATTCGTCCAAGGTCAACCAGTAGTCGGAGATCTTCTGGACCGCACGCAGGAATTCATCGAAATCGATGGGTTTGCGGATGTAGGAGTTCGCCCCCAGCTCGGCGCACCTGAGAATGTCCTTTTCCTCCCGAGAGGAGGTCAATACCACCACGCGGACGATCCGTGTGCGACCCGCCTCGCGAAGCTTGCGGAGAACCTCGATCCCGTCGATCTTGGGCAGCTTCAGATCCAGCAGGATCAGTGCAGGCAGGGATTTGTCGAAGGGAGCCGAGTTCAGGGCCTCGATGGCCGCGGCGCCATCGTTGACCGCCACGATCTCGTTGGGGATGCCCATCTTGCGAAAGGCCCTCTGCGTCAGAAGAACGTCGTCCGGATTGTCTTCGACCAGGAGGATCGGTCGCGAGTCCATGAAGTCTCCCTGGCTCTGCCAGCGTCCAGCGCGGAAGTTTCGATGATTCACGATGGATCGGTTCCTTGACCGCCATCGAGGCCGCCAATGAAGATAGCACCCAGGCGTGGAATTCCCTGCTCGATCACGCCGTCTTCCATTAGTGGAAAATGAATCATGGCCTAATGTATCGCCGATCGCGCAGGAAGGCCTACCTTCCTTACGAAGACCGGGATCCCGTCGCTCGATCGTAGAGCATCCAGCATGGACCCATCATATCACTTCGGATCCAGTGGATGTGGTCAGCGCTTCAGAGTCGTGGATTCCAACCCGGGAATGATCCGGGCCGACTCGTCGGCGTGGTAGGAACTGCGCACCATGGGACCGGAAGCGACCGATTCGAATCCCAGGTCCTGGGCGAAGTGTTTCCACTCGGCGAATTCGTCCGGAGTGACCCATCGGTCCACGGGAAGGTACTGCTTGCCCGGCTGGAGGTATTGGCCCAGGGTCAGGATCCGCACTCCCGCATCCCGCAGCATCTTGAGGCTCTCGGCGATTTCCGGTTTGCGCTCCCCGATTCCCAGCATCATTCCGGATTTGGTCACGAATCCCGCATCGCGCGCCCAGGAAAGAACGCGCAGCGATCGGTCGTAGGATGCCTGGGGTCGAACCGCTCGACTCATCCGCTCGACGGTTTCCAGGTTGTGGTTGTAGATGTCCGGCTTCGCTTCCAGCACGGAAAGGAGCAGGTCTCGATTGCCCTTGAAATCCCCGGTGAGGGTTTCCAGGGTCAGCTCCGGTGCAACCGCCTTGACGCGACGAATGGTTTCCGCCCAGATGGAGGCGCCCCCGTCCTTGAGCTCGTCGCGGTTGACCGAGGTGATCACGCAATGGCGCAGCTTCATCAAAGCGACCGCGTCGGCAACCCGCTTGGGCTCGTCCAGGTCCAGTTCCGTCGGCAGTCCTGTCGCCACCGCGCAAAAACCGCAGGCACGGGTACAGACGTTGCCCAGGATCATGAACGTCGCCGTACCCCGCGCCCAGCATTCCCCCATGTTCGGGCATTCGGCCGATTGGCAGACGGTGTGCAGCTTGTGGTTGTCCACGATTCCACGCACTTCGGCGTAGACGGGACCCCCAGGGAGCTTGGAGCGAATCCAGGTGGGTTTGCGACCGGATGTAGGCTGGCATTCGCTCATGGGAACCAAGATACTCAGTCGACCAGGCGAATTCCCCCCACCAACCCGGTTGCCTTGCGGAGGACCTCGACATCCCGTTCACCCCGCAGACCGGACAGGGCCAGGGAGAGAACGGTACCGTCCTCGAGTTGCGCTGGAACTCCCCCCTCCCAACCGATGAACTCGTCCTTGGGGACTCCGTATTCCCACCAGGGGACTTCATTGTTGTAGACAAGACGTTCGTAGGTCCCCGTGGGTTTGCCCGTGAGCCAGACCTGAGTCACCTTGTGCCAGGCCACCTTACCGGACAACCTCTGCTTGGCGCGATCCGTCCCGAACATCCGTCCGTGGAGATTGCCCGATGCGTCCAGGATGTAGAAGGCCATGTTCCCCTCGGCGATGCGAAAATCCTCCGGATCGGCGAGGAACTCCGGTAGGATCGCTTCCACGGTGTCGATCAGGGCCTGGATGATGAACGCATTGCTCAAGGATTCCTCCCGGAAAGATGTTTTTGGCCGATTGGGCAAGACAATGGCACCAACTTGGTTTCCGAAAAGGCTGAAAGGGTTCAGTATCCGATCAACAGAGGTCCTCGAGCAATGGTGTTGCCATCCTTGACCGCCCAGAAATACAACCCTGGACGGAGATCGGACGAACTGGGAAGCTCCAGTTGGAACATTCCCGTGGTCTGTTTGCCTTTTGCCAGGTGGTAGACCAGGGTTCCGTCCTGGGCGATCAGACTGAAATCGGCTTGCTCGGAGACTCCGTCCACGAACAGGACTCGGTTCTGGGAAAGTCGAACGGGATTGGGCCAGATCTTGACCTTGGCAGGCTCGAGTTTCTTGGAGACCGGGCGGAAGGGAGAGGCCCACAGAATCAATGCGCTTTCGGTGGAGATCAAGGCGCGTCCGGAGGCCGAATCCAGGCGAAGGTCGACGATTTCGTTCTCCGGCAGTCCATCCACGCGGGTGATCCGCCGGACTTTCTCGAAGACCGGGGCGACCGTACCGTTGGTGTCCTGCTGGAGCGATGCCTGGAAGATGTCGATCCCTGCATTTCCCGCCGCCCAGATCTGCATCTTGGAATCCACGGCCAGGGACAGATAGGATTGATCGGTACCGCTGGTGGCGGCGTAGAAGGAGTCCGTCGCCGGATCGGCCAATCCCAGGATGTTCTGCCCCGCGGCAAGGACCCAGTCCTTGCCGCCCAATGGATATCTCTCCAACCGCAGGAATGCGCCAGCTCCCGCCCCTACCGGGCTGGAAGGAGTGGCGAGGACACTGCCGGAGGGTTTCCTCTGGAGGCCTTCCAATCGCTTGATGCCTTTGTCTGTGGCAAGCCAGAGATCTTCTCCGACGGGAAGAAGGTCGGTCGTCTGGAATTCGGTCGACGAACTGGGAATGTCCCAGCAACGCAACGGGCCATCCGATCCTTTGGGGAGGTGGTGTACGCGGATGGGAAAGGGTTGTGCGGAGGGGATGCCGTCGTGTTCCAATTGCGAGAACCAAAGCCCGTTCGGTCGGGATCGTCCCCCGTACAGGACCGTCCCGAGGTCCGTTGTTCCGGAATTGATCAGTCCGATCAGGCAGGTATCCGTCCTGGAACTGACCATCGACCATTTCCCGGACTGTCGAGACAGGAAGACTCCCGACAGGGAAGGGTCGCTTGAGATCCATGAAACGACGGAGGCTCGTCCGTCGGGCTCCACGTCGAGTCCGATGCGGGAACGTCCTTTTGTTTCCCCGCGGTCCCACCAAGGGAAAGTGGTAACCGGCTTTCCGGTGGAGTCGGGTACCTGGAACCGCAATGTGTCCAGGGTCCAGTTGTAGGACCCGGCAGGACGTTTGGCGAGCGCGGTTAAGCCCAGATTCCTTTGCGCCAAGGCGTAAAGGTTTCCGTTGGGATCCATGGAGACGGAATACGGAAGTGGATCGAATGGAAAAGCTCCGTCGATCTCCATGGGTTTCCAGGTACCGTCTGCATTCACATGGATCGGGCCCAAATAGTTGGAGGCCACGATGAACCCGCCACCCGGAGCTTCGATTCCGTGTCTCGCTCCCGGAATCAGAGCCCCCCCTCCCTTCCAGGTGAATTTCTGGCCATCCGCCGAAAGAATTTTGACGCCATCGGCCCAGAAGCCCGGGATCTGGTTGAGTACAACCGCTGTGGTGGGACTGGAGAAAAGCATCTGGTCGGGGACTTCGCTCATCCAGTGCCAGCGTGCGGGATCGGTCAGATAATGTCCGGGAGTGCCCGCCTTGGCCCACCCCGCTTGGTCGGGAACACAGTACGCCGTGCCTTTGTTGGTGGCCACCCACAGCGTATCGTTGATCACCAGCACCGAGGAAAAGTCGACGGTCTTTCCCTTGATGCTGGAGATGTTGTCCATGGCCACCCTGGCCGAGGTGGAAAACAGCGAGAGCCCCTTGGACCCGGCCAGGATCAGGAATCCCTTCCAGTGGGTGGTCGCTTCCGTCTTGAAGGTCCAGCCGGAGGCTTCGTACGAACCTGCGGGTTCCCAAGTGGAAGCTCCGGGTGCCAAGCGGCCTAGCCTGCCGCGGGATCCCACCGCCCAGATCGTTCCATCGTCGTCGGAAAGGACCGAAACGATGTTGAGCTCGGGCAACCCGTCCAAGGTGGTGAACAGGCGCTGCTTGGTGCGGGCGGCGGACCACTCCACCACCCCACCTCCCGTGGCCGTCAGCACGGTCTGGCCGCGAACCACGGAATTGCGGGCCGAATTGACGGAAGTCCAGAGTCTCCAATCCCCCAGATTCGCCAAGGCAAGGGATTGGAGTGCCAAAAGGAGGGTCAAGGAACGACGCATTGACCCAAGATACGTTGAAGTGGTTCTATCGTTTTCGCATTCAACCCATGAAGAAGTCCATCGTTCTCATCGGCATGCCGGGATCCGGAAAAAGCACCGTCGGCGTTCTCCTGGCCAAACAGTTGCGCAGGGATTTCGTGGATACCGACCTGGTCATCCAAACGGATACCGGTCGTGGCCTCCAGGAAATCCTGGACACGGACGGAATCCCGGGATTCCTGGCCATCGAGGAGAGGGTCATCCTCGCCTACGATCCGCAAAACCGGGTCGTGGCAACCGGAGGATCGGTGGTGTACTCGGAGCCTGCCATGGCGCACCTGAGCAAGGACGCCGTGGTGGTCTACCTGCAGTGCCAGCTTTCCTCGCTGGAGAGACGTCTGCGGAACCTGGATTCCCGCGGCGTGGTCCGTCGGGCCGACCAGTCCGTCGAAGACCTTCTGATCGAACGCGAACCGCTGTATCGGCGCTGGGCCCAGATCACCGTGGACAACTCCCACGACGACCATGGGCGCGTGGTGATGGAGATCCTGCGCGAACTGGAGACGATTTCCATCGACCAGGCCTGACTCCGCCCGCTTCTACTGTGGAGGGGTTTTGTTAGGGATCCGTCGGTAAGCCGTTTTCCGTGGGCTCACGAGTCGCGGGTAGGATTTTGGTTGAAAACACGTTCGGTGGGATCGTACGCTCTGTTCACGTCGTCAGAGGAAGGAGCCCGCCTTGGATCGCGTGCGCATTCGTGAGAAAATCGTCACCAAATCGACGGAAATCATTCTGCGTGATGGGTATTCCAAGACCACGATGGATGCGATCGCATCCGCCTTGGGGATGAGCAAGAAGACCCTCTACCAGGTATTTCCGAGCAAACGGGATCTCCTGAAATCCATCCTGGCGGCTTGGCAGAAGGACGTGGAAACTGGCATTGAAGATGCCGTTTTCCGGCACGCGGGCACGTTCCGTGACAAGTGGATTTCCGTGGTCGAATTCACGGCCAGCCAGTACGGGCGCTTCGGAACGGGATTCGTCGAGGATCTCCACAAGACCGACCCCGAGACCTACCAGTTCCTGGATCGGTTCCGGACCGGCCTGGTGCACAAGTGCTTCCGTGTACTGGTGGAGGAAGGAATCCAGTCCGGAGCCTTCCGCAAGGAGATCAATCCGGCGTTCCTCTCGGAGGTCTACTTGGCGATCGTCCAGGCGACCCTGAATCCGGTCACCTTGGAGCGACTGGAAACAACGCCCGAAAAGGCCTACCGGGACGTGGTTTCACTCCTGCTGGATGGAATTTCGGTCGAGCGTTCCTAGGTTCTCGCCGCCTCGCGGCGGATGGAATCCAGAAGTTCCATGAGCGCGAGGGTTTCCGACAACGGATGCAGAGGGCTCTCCGTACCTCCCTGGCGGATGCAGTCCTGGGCATGGATGGTTTCGAACTGGTACCCGTTCCCGGAAACCTTTCCGGGAAGGAATTCGCGATCCTCGCCTCGGAGGACTTCCACATCCACCGGGGTGTGGAACATCCAGGGAAAGCGAATTTCTCCACCTTCCAGGACGATCCTCGCCTGGCATGGAGTTGGGGATTGGAATGTGGACAGACACGAGGAACGTCCACCTCCTTCGTGGAGCAAGGCTCCATGGAAGGTATGGTCCACTCCGTTTGGCGCAAGCTCCAAGCGTGCCTGGAAGGAACGGATCCTCCCCAGGAAAGCGATGGCGAAGAAGAGCGGATACAGTCCGATGTCCAGGAGCGAGCCTCCACCCATGGCCGGATTCCACAACCGTCGGTGGGGGGCGTAGGGCGCCGCGAAGCCGAAGTCCGCTTCCACGGTCAAAGGCTTCCCCATGGATCCCGATCGCGCCAAGCGCAAGGCCGCCTCGAAGCCCGGAAGGAAACGGGTCCAGAGAGCCTCCATGAGGAAGACTCCCCGGCTGCGGGCGGCATTCGCCAGATCCAGTGCCTGACAGGCATCCAGTGTGAAGGCCTTCTCGCACAGGACGGGAATCCCCGCCTCCAGGCAGGCCAGCACGTGGTCGCGATGCAGGCCATGGGGGCTGGCGACATAGACCGCATCCAGATCGCCTTTTCCCAGCAGATCCGCGATGCTCGAGGCGAGCCGCGTCGCGCCGTGCTCCACCTGGAACGTCCGGGCTTTCTCGGGATCGCGTGCCCACACGGCCTGCAATCGGGCATCGGGGACGTGCGCCAGATCGCGCGCCCATTTGCCGGCGATGTGTCCGGCACCCAGGATGCCCCAACGGAAGACCCCGGAAGAAGGTGCCGCGGCCACCCCGATCATTCCTGGAACCGGTATCCCTCGCCGGGGACGGTCTGGATGTGCAGGGGGCGCTTTGGGTCCGCTTCGATCTTCTTGCGCAGGTTGGCCACGAAGTTGTCGATGGTGCGGGTTTGGAATCCCTCGCCGTAGCCCCAGACTTCCCGCAGGAGCTCGTCGCGGGTCACCGTGCGGCCGGCGGCCTCCATCAGGTGGCGCAGAAGCTGCGCTTCCTTGAAGGAGAGGTCGACTTCGCCATTGGGGCCCGTCACCCGGCTTGCGCGGAAATCCACGACTCCTCCGCCCAGCCGGACCGGTTCCGATCCCTGGTCGCGCATCGGTGCGGACAGCCAGTCGCGCGAACGCATGAGGCTTCGGATCCTCGCCAGGAGCACCTCCAGCTCGAAGGGCTTGGTCAGGTAGTCGTCGGCGCCCTTCTGCAATCCCTGCACCACCGATTCCGAGTTCGCGGTGGCCGAGAGGATCAGCACCGGTGTGCGCAGATCCACCTGACGGATTCCGTCCAAGACATCCATGCCCGAGATCCCGGGGAGCATCATGTCCAGCACCACCAGGTCCAACCGCCCCTCCAGGGCGCGCTCCAGGCCGGACTCGCCGTCGGCGCGGTGCTCCACGGAAAAGCCCTCGGCGCGCAGGTTGAACTCCAAGCCCACGGCCATCGGGAGGTCGTCCTCCACGATCAGGATCCGCTTGGGAACGCTCATTTGTGGATCGGCAGTCGAAACCAAAAGACGCTTCCTTTCCCTGAAGGGTTGTCGCGGACGCCCAGGGAGCCGCCCATCATGGCGACCGCCGACTGGGCGATGAAGAGTCCGAGCCCGGTTCCGGTGCGCCGGCGATGCTCCTTGCCGGGAATCCGGAAGAACCGGTGGAAGATCTTCTTGCGGTACTTCTGCGGAACGCCCAAGCCCTTGTCGACCACCGCGACCTCCAGGGTTTCGGAGCCCAGGCGCGAGATCCGCACCACCGGTGAGGTCCCGTCGCCGTATTTCGTGGCGTTCTCCAGGAGGTTGTCCAGCACCGATTCCATCAAAGCCTTGTCCAGGCGCACCACCGCGTAGGGGCCCTCCTCCAGGACAAAACGCGGAGAGACTCCCCTGCGCGCGTACTCCAGCAGCCATTGGCGCAGATCCGTCCGGTCCATCCGCATCTCCTGCATGCGCCCTTCGATGCGGCGGGCCTGCAGGATGCGCGAGACGAGCTGGTCCAGGCGACGGGTCTCCTGCAGGATCAGGTCCAGGAACCGGTTGCGGTCGTAGTCCTCCAGGTCCTTCCGTTGCAGGGTCTGGGCGAACAGGTGGATGTTGGCCGTGGGAAGCTTGAGCTCGTGGGTGGTCATGTTCAGCCAGTCGGTCTGCAACCGCCGGTAGCGCCGGTTGACCAGGTAGGAGGTGAAGAACAGAGAAAGCGCGACCAGCACGATGGCCAGGAACAGGGATCCCATGATGACGACCACCCACCGGAAGGTGGGGTCGTGCTGGGGCGCGACCTCGGGTTTGACCATCTGCAGCGTTCCTGCCAGCTGGCGTATGGTCTGGAAGTCCCCGATGATGTAGACGTTCCAGAACACCAGGACGGAGATGACCATGAGAACGGCCACCACGAAACCTGTGATCGCAAATGCCAGTCCCCAACGACGCATGGTATGCGGGAATATATGTTGCCCGAAGCCAGATGCCCCTCAACGGACTCCTTCTTTCCAATCTGGGATCGCCACGGGACCCTTCCACGGGGGCGGTGCAGGCCTATTTGCGACAGTTCCTGACGGATGGACGGGTCATCGACATCCCCTGGCTCTGGCGGCAGCTCCTGGTGCGAGGGGTGATCGCTCCGTTGCGCGCGCCACGCAGCGCCCGGGCCTATGCCAAGGTCTGGACCCCCGAGGGATCCCCGCTTCTGGTGCACACGCGGGCGCTGGCCGCCGGGGTGCGGGAGACTCTGGGTGCGGATTGGAGGGTGGCCCCGGGCATGCGCTACGGGGATCCTTCCCTGGAAGCGGGGTTGCGGGAACTGGTCCAGGCCGGATGCGAGCGGATCGTGGTCCTTCCCCTGTACCCCCAGTTCGCGGAGGCCACCACCGGATCCACCGTGGCCCGACTGCGGCAGGTACTGGGAAAGGAGTCGGCCGCCTCCCGCTTGGAGCTGGTGCCGCCCTTCTACGATTCGCCGGGCTTCATCGAGTCCGTGGCCTGCGGGATCCGGCCACTTCTTGGACCGGATTCCCACCTGCTGCTTTCCTACCACGGCCTCCCCGAGCGCCAGATCCTCAAGGCGAACCCCTCCGGGGGATGCCTGCGGGGAAACTGCTGCGACGATCCTTCCCGCGCACGCGGTGGGTGCTACAAGGCACAGTGCCGAGCCACTTCCAAGGCCTTGGCCGCGCATCTTGGCCTGGCGGAGGACCGTTGGACCGAGTCCTTCCAGTCGCGGCTGGGGCGGATCCCCTGGATCGGGCCCTCCACGGAGGAGACCGCCCGAAGGCTGGCCAGGGAGGGAGTGAAGCATCTGGTGGTGGCCACGCCGTCCTTTGTCGCCGACTGCCTGGAGACCCTGGAGGAGATCGGGATGGGCCTGGGCGAGACGTTCCGGGAAGCCGGAGGCGCCACCTTCCGGGTCGCCCCATGCCCCAACGCCGGCGAGGCCTGGGTGCAGGAAGTGTCGAGGATGGCCGCTTTCCTATCTTACCCGCAACTATGAGGATTCCTGGACCTTTTGCTTCGGCCCTGGCGCTGGTCGTGCTCGCTTCCTGCGCGCGCGAAGAGGGAGTGGTGGTCGCCCGCGTGGGGAAGGAAGTCCTCACCCGCGACCAGTTGGCCGCGATGGTGCCGGTGGACGTGGCCTCCAAGGCCAATCGCGAGGTGTACCTGGACCTGGCGCGTCGCTGGATGCGCACGCGTCTTCTGGCTCGCGAGGCGCGTCGCATGGAGCTTCAGGACGATCCCGAGGTGCGCAGGATCATCCGTGAACGCACGGAGGAAGTCCTTGCACAAGTGGTCACCGATCGGCTTCTGGACACCTTGCCGGAAATTCCCGAGTCCGCCTTGCGCAACTACTACGACGCCAACCAGGTCGAGTTCCAGCGCGAGGAACCGGAAATCACCTTCCGCCGCATCCGGCTGGCCGACCAGGCCGCCGCCCAAGCGCTGTTGAACAAGCTCACTCCGGCCACCTTCGTGGCCGAAGCCCAGCGGTTGAACCCCGACCCGGCGGAAGCCCTGGAAGCCCAGCGCTTCTGGCGGCGTTCCGCACTGCCAGGAGCCTTGGGCGAGGCGCTTTTTTCTCTCCAGGAAGGGGAGATCAGCGAGCCCATCGACCTGCCAGGCGGCGGTACGGGACTGTTCCTCCTTTCTTCCAAGGTCCAGGCGGGTTCCGTCCGACCTTTCCAGGACGTGTCCGACCTGATCCGGCTCAAGCTCTCCGAAGAGGAGCGCAAGCGTCGGTTGGACGAGGCGCTCAAGCAATTGTCCCGCCTTTCGGGAACCGAGATCATCACCGAGGCGCTGCCGGGTTCCGATTCCGCGGCGTCTCCAGCCAAAGAAACCACGCCATGATCCTCCATGCCCTGATCGCTTCCGCCCTCGCCTCGGCGGGCCTTCCTCCTCCGGACGGGGTCGCCGCCCTGGTCGCCGACCAACCGATCCTGGTCTCGGACGTCGCCGAGGCCGTGCGCTACCAGGTGAGCGTGAATCCCGCGCTGGCCAAGATCACTCCCGCCGCGCGTTGCGAGCGGGTGCTGGAGCAGCTGATCGAGGACAAGATCCTCTTCGTGCGGGCCAAGGCCGAATCCCTGGAGGTCTCGGAATCGGAAGCCTCCCAACGGGTGGAACAGAAGATCGCCGAGATGACCGAGCGCGCCGGTGGGATGGAGTCGTTCTCCAAGGTCCTGAAGGACAAGGCGGGGCTCACGTTGGGCCAGTACCGCTTCCGGTTGGCCAAGCAGGTGCGCGAGGAGCGCATGAAGGAGAAGCTGCGCGACAAGTACGTGTCCAGGAGCGAACCGGCCCGCGAGGAGGTGCTTGCCTTCTTCCGCGAGTACAAGGACTCCATGCCGATGCTTCCCGACCAGGTGAAGCTCTCCCAGATCACCATCAAGGTGGCCGCCGATTCCACCCGCGACCGCGAGGCCTTCCGCAAGGCGCAGGAGACCATCGAGCGGCTCCGCAAGGGCGCCGACTTCGCGCAGCTGGCCAAGGAGCTGAGCCAGGACCCCGGTTCCAAGAACCAGGGCGGCGACATCGGCTTCATGAAGCGCGGCGAGCTGGACCCCGCCTACGAGAAGGCGGCCCTGGCGCTTGAGTCCGGGCGCTACACCCAGATTCCGGTGCGTTCGCGTTTCGGATGGCACGTGATCGAGCTGCAGTCGCGCCGCGACCAGGAGTTCCGCACCCGGCACATCCTGTTCGCGCTGCTTCCGGATTCCAAGGATTCCGCCCACGCCAAGGAGATCGCCGATTCGCTGCGCCGCGTGGCCAACGCCGGGGGCGATTTCGCCGCCATGGCCCGGGTGTGGAGCTCCGAGAAGGCCTCAGCGTCCTTCGGGGGCGTGCTGGGCTGGTATCCGGAAGGCGAGCTGCAAGGCCAGTTCCGCGACCTTATCGCGGGCATCGCCACCGGCAAGGTGGGTGAGCCCGTTCCCACTCCGGAAGGACTTCTGCTGGTGCGCGTTGACGAGCGGCTGCAATCGCGGAAATTGTCTCCCGAGGAGGACTGGACCCGGCTCTCGCAGCTGGCTGCACAGAATCTGTCCAATCGTCGTCTGATGGTGTGGGTGGAACGCTGGAAGGCCCAGGTGCCGGTGGACCGTCGCATGAAGCCGTCGGAGCTGGCCACCAAGGTCGGCCTCTGATGGAACGCCCGTACCAGGCGCTTTCCGCCCGGTACGACGAGGTGATGGAGCATGTGGACCATGCTGCCTGGGCCCGGTACGTGGAGCGTATCTGGAAGCGCCATCGCCACACCCCCGCGCGGATCCTGGAGACGGGTGCGGGCACGTGCCGCATGGTTCCCCACCTGGACCGCGAAGATCGCTGGCTGGTGGCGTCCGACCTTTCCGTTCCCATGCTCGAGCAGGGTTCCATCCGCATCTCGCGGCGGGTGGCCTGCGACTTCCGCGAGCTTCCGTTCGCCGACGGCTCCTTCGACAGCATCCTCTGCCTGTACGACGCGATCAACTACTGCCTGTTCCCGTCGGATCTGGACCGCTACTTCGCGGAAGCCGCGCGGGTGCTTTCTCCCGGTGGGCTCCTGGTGGCCGACATCACCACGGCCACCAATTCGCGCCGCCATTTCCAGGAGTCCACAAGCCACGAGGTCCTGTCCGGCACCCACGTGGTACGACGTTCCTGGTACGACTCCGGGGCGCGGCTGCAGCACAACGATTTCCATTTCTTCCAGCCCCAGCGGGACGGCTCGTTCCGGCTTGCGGTGGAAGAGCACGTGCAGCGGATCTGGTCGGTGAAGGATTTCGACCGCGCGTCGCGTCTGGCCGGAATGGAACGGGTGGGAGCCTGGGACGATCTCATGGGTCCCGCCACCGCCCGATGCGAGCGCATCCATCTGGTGTTCCGGAGGCCTGGATGACAGGATCCGTTGCATCTGGAGGGGAGATCCGCACCATCGGGATCGTTGGCGCCATCGCATCCGGCAAGAGCACCGTATCCAAGTGGTTGTCCATGCGCGGATGGATGCTGGTGGACGCCGACCAGGAGGTCCACCGTCTCTACGGCGCCGGACAGATCCTGGTGGAGCCGGTGGTGGCGCGGTTCGGGACCGCGGTCCTGCGCGCCGACGGTGCCATCGACCGGGCGGCTCTGGGCCGCGAGGTCTTCGCCGATCCCCAAAAGCTCAAGGACCTGGAGGCGATCACCCATCCCGCCGCCCGCGAGGCCATCAAGAAGCGCACGGAAACTCTCCGCGAGGCGGGGGGCAAGGCGGTCCTGGAAATGGCCCTCCTCTACCGGTGGCCGGAAATGGTCTCCTGGTTGGACCTGGTGGTGGGCGTGTTCGCCCCCGACGAATCGCGCATCCGCAGACTGATGGACAGAAACCATCTTGAAGAGGCCGAAGCCCGCCGCAGGGCGGCCATGCAGGACCAGGAGCTGTACCTCTCGCCCGCCCAGCTGGTGATCGACAATTCCGGCGACCTTCCCTCGCTCTACCGCAACCTGGAGGAGTGGCTGGGTCCGGTGGTGGGGTGAAGCTCGCGGACACGCGGGTAAGGACACGCCAAGCGAAGACACGCTTCCGGGGAATGAAAGGACGACCATGACGAAGACCCGTTCCGTTCCGCCCTTGATTTGCATCGCGCTGGCGATTCCCGCCGCAGTTGCGGAAGAAGCCCCGCGGATGCAGGTCACCGATCCCACCACGGGACGGTCCACCATCCAGTCCATGGTGGAGGTGTCCACCCTTCCCAAGGCGCAGGCCCAGCGGTTGTCGCGCCTGTCCGATTCCACCTGCGAGGCTTTGCGATCGGCCATCGCGGTGGCCGACACCACCCGGATGGACCGGCAGGTGCCCAAGGATCTGGTGCGCGGCGGATCGTTGAAGGGTGCATTGGTCGGGAGCGACGGGAAGGTGGCCATTTCCGTGGAGGCCGCGGCGTTCCAGACCGACCTGACCCCGACGGTCGCGTGGGCCATTTGGTATGTCAGGACCTACGGCGACAACAAGATCCAGTTCAGCCTCGATCCCAAGAATCCCAACAACTTCGCCGAAGGAAACAACGCCCGATACGTCCCTGAAGAAGCCCTCAAGCCATTCGCCATCGGGCGCGACCTGTACGAGGCCGACATGGACCTCAAGTACTACGCGCTGGGCTACGAGCGTGCGGGAGGCGACAAGGTGCGCGACATCGCCTCGCCGCTGCCGGGATACCGAAGCCGTCTGCAGATCACCGCGGATCTGTTCGCCAAGGGGATCGAGCGCGAGAACAAGGTGATGGCGCGGTTGTGGATCGTGTGCGATTCGGTGTTCGTCACCAGTTCCGAAAAAGCCATGCGCATCGATTCGGTGCGCGTGAAGATCCACGCCCGCCAGATGGGCATCGCCAACGGAAAGGAACTGGAGGACATCGCCGACGCCGACACCGTGACCGCCCTCTTCACGCAATGGTTCCAGTCCAACTACTTCGTGCTGGCCCAACGGCATCCGGAACTCGCCGCGGTGGTGGAGAACACCAAGGCGCTGGCGATCGCCCGATGGATGGCCGCGCACAAGCTGGAGCCCCAGGAGGAATGGGCGAACATGTTGCTGCCCACGGTGGAAACCTCGGTGGTCTCGGGTCCGGCCCTGGTCCGACGCGATACCTTGGTCCGCCCCCGACCCAACGGCAAGGACATCCTGACCGTGCAGCTGGCGGGCGGGGTTGAGGTGTCGGGTGCGTTGGTGGAAAACCGGTTGGCGGCGTCCGGAAGTTCCACCAAGGCCAAGGAGCAAACCTCCAGTTCCGCGCTCAGCGCGAAGTTGGAGGCGTCCCTGGCCAGCGGGAAGAACGCGCTCCGCCCCCTGAAGGACGATTGGCTGAAGTCGGTCCGAACCCGCAAGTCTGGCGGACGCGAGTGGACCATCGGAGCCGATGGATTGCCCACCGCCTCGGTGGATGCCAAGGGCCGCAGGATCCGATACGCGAGCAACGGCAAATCGATCGGGGCGGCATCGGCCCTGACCGAACATGCCAAGGCCACCCTGGAACGGACGGAAGCCGGCTATTCCCTGGAATACCAGGACCAGGAGCGCTACCTCGCCGCGCGCTACGACACCAGAGGTGTCCGCACGGCACTCTGGGAATTCCCCCGGCGCGTTCAGGTGCCAGCCGGGCGCTGAGCGGTTTTTCCGAGGAGTCGCGAGCCAGCGAGTGCTTCCCGGCGCACAACGCTGAGTGATGACGGTGGCCGGGCGCATCCATTCCCAGGAAGTTGCCAGGAAGAGTGGCCGAGCCTCGGATACGTTGGTATATTGACACTAAGTCTCATTCTTGGAGAGCCGAAGCAATGACTCAAAAACCTCTTCCCACCGGAGCTGGAGTCCTGGCGACCACCCAGCCCCTGCCCGACTACGGCAAGGCCCCGGAGCTTTCCCGCGAGGAACGCCTGCACTGGTACAGGCTCATGTTCCTCACCCGGAAATTCGAGGAGCGTTCCTACCAGAGCTACCAGACCGGCCTGATCGGCGGCTTCTGCCACCTCTACAACGGCCAGGAAGCCGTGGCCGCCGGCACCTTCGCCGCCATCAACGAGGCCGATCCGGTGATCACCGCCTACCGCGACCACGCCCATGGCCTGATGCGCGGCATCCGCCCCGGCCCCGCCTTCGCCGAGCTCTACGGCCGCGCGACGGGGATCGTGAAGGGCAAGGGCGGTTCCATGCACTACTTCAACGTGGAAAAGCAGATGTGGGGCGGCCACGGGATCGTGGGTGGCCAGACCGCCCTGGGCTTGGGGTTGGCCTTCGCCACCAAGTACCTGGGCGAACACAAGGTGTGCGTCTGCTACATGGGCGACGGGGCCGTGAACCAGGGCGCTTTCCACGAATCGCTGAACCTGGCGCAGCTCATGAAGATCCCGGTGATCTACGTGATCGAGAACAACATGTATTCCATGGGAACGGCCGTGGAACGCCACTCGGCTCCGGTGGAGCTCTACAAGCGCGCGCTGGGCTACGACATGCTGGGCGTCCGCGCCGAGGCGATGGATTTCGACCAGGTGCGCCAGGTGTCGTGGACGCTCGCCGAACGGGCCCGCCGCGAGAACCTGCCGGCCATCCTGGAGCTCATGACCTACCGCTACCGCGGCCATTCCATGAGCGATCCCCAGTACTACCGCTCCAAGGACGAGGTGGAGGAATACCGCAAGCACGATCCGGTGGAGATCCTGCGTGGACGGATCCTGTCCGAGGGCGTCGTCTCGGAGAAGGACCTGGACGCGCTGGAGGACGCGGTGCGCAAGGAGGTGCTGGACGCCCACGAATGGGCCCTGGCCTCGCCGTACCCGGCCCAGTCCGAGATCTACACCGACATCTACGCGTAAGGAGAATTCGAAATGGCCAAGATCGCCTACAGGGATGCCGTGCGCGATGCCATGTCCGAGGAGATGACGCGCGATTCCCGCGTGTTTCTGATCGGGGAGGAAGTCGCCCAGTACAACGGCGCCTACAAGTGTTCCAAGGGAATGCTCGACAAGTTCGGGCCGGATCGCGTGATCGATTCGCCCATCTCCGAGGCCGGGTTCGCGGGTCTGGCGATCGGGTCGGCGATGTACGGACTGCGCCCCATCGTGGAGTTCATGACGTTCTCGTTCTCGTTCGTCGCCTTCGACCAGATCGTGAACAACGCCGCGCAGATCCGCTACATGTCCGGCGGCCAGATCAAGATCCCCGTCGTGTTCCGCGGGAACTCCGGCGGCGGCCACCAGATCGGGGCCACCCACAGCCACGCTCCGGAGAACATCTACGCGACCTTCCCCGGCCTGAAGGTGGTGGTTCCGGCCTTCGCCGCCGACGCCAAGGGGCTCCTCAAGAGCGCCATCCGCGACGACAATCCGGTCCTGGTCATCGAGAACGAGGCCCTGTACGGCCGGGAATCGGAAGTGCCGGAAGGCGAGTACCTGACTCCCATCGGCAAGGCCAACATCCTGCAGGAAGGCACCGACCTCACCATCGTGACCCACGGGCGTAGCTGCTGGACGGTGCTGGAGGCGGCGCAGGAACTGCACAAGATGGGCATCCGCGCCGAGATCATCGACCTGCGCTCCATCAAGCCGCTGGACTGGCCCACCGTGTTCGCCTCGGTGCGCAAGACCCACAGGCTCGTGTGCGTGGACGAGACCAAGCCCTTCAGCGGCGTCTCCGCGCAGGTGGCCGCCGAGGTGGGGCGCGCGTGCTTCGACCACCTGGACGCGCCCATCCTGCGCGTGACCTCGGTGGAAGCTCCCATGCCCTTCTCGTCGGCGCTGGAAGACGAGTGCATCCCCAACGTGGCCCGCATCATCGAGGCCGTCAAGCAGGTGGTGGCATGATCCTAGCCCCCACAGCCGAATCGGGCGCATCGCATCGCCGTCCGCACAGCGTCTTGGTTCGTACGGTCTCGTCGCCGCACCGGACAAGGGTGCGGCTCCTCACCCGCCAAACCAATCCGCAGCACGTCCAGCGCGCGCTGCATCCCGCTCAACTATGGGAGCTAGGATAATGGCTAACGCAATTTTGATGCCCAGAATGTCCGACTCCATGGTGGAGGGAACCCTCACCAAGTGGTTGAAGAACGAGGGCGACGTATTGAAGAACGGCGACCTCATCGCCGAGATCGAGACCGACAAGGCCACGCAGGACGTGGAGTGCTTCGAGGACGGCGTGCTTCTGAAGCAGACCGTCGCGGCGGGCGGCGTGGTGCCGGTGGGCGGACCCATCTGCATCGTGGGCAAGGCGGGCGAAGACATCTCCGGTCTTCTTGCCCAAGCGGCCACCGACACCTCGTTGCAGTCCTCCAAGGTCAAGGCGGAATCGGCGACCAAGGCGGCCGACGAGAAACGCGCCCCCGTGGCACCTCCCTCCGAACCTTCCGCCCCGACAACTCCTGTCCAGCCCGTGGTGGCCGCCGAGTTCAAGAACGCCGCGCGCGGTGCGGTGATCGAAACCCAGGCCATGGACGATGCCGCCGCCCAGGGCGAGCTGGAAAGCCGCCTGCGCGCGTCGCCTCTGGCCCGCAAGCTCGCCGCCCAGAAGGGAGTTTCCCTCTACGACATCAAGGGAACCGGTCCCGGCGGTCGCATCACGGCCCAGGACGTGCAGGATGCGCTGGAAGGCAAGAACGGGCGGGCCAAGCTCGCCGCGGTGGAAGGTGGATTGGCCCAGGTCGCCGCGGCCGCGCCGCGCGCCGCCGACGAGCGCGTTCCGCTCTCCAACATGCGCAAGACCATCGCGCGGCGCCTAGCCGAATCCAAGAGCACCATCCCCCACTTCTACAGCACCATCGAGATCGACGCCGGCCCCATGATGGAGTTCCGCGAAAAGCTCAACGCGGGACTGGCCGCGCAAGGCTCCAGCCTCAAGATCACGGTCAACGACCTGGTCCTGAAGGCCGCCGCACTGGCCGCCAAGGAAGTGCCGGAAGTGAACGCCTCCTGGGATGGCGATGCCATCATCCGCCACGCCGCGGTGCACCTGTCCTTTGCCGTGAGCCTGCCTTCGGGGCTCATCACGCCCACCATCCGCGACGCCGACCTCAAGCCGCTCAAGCAGATGGCCATGGAAGCCAAGGAGCTGGGCAAGCGGGCCAAGGACAAGGGGCTCAAGCCCGAGGAATTCACGGGCGGCACCCTCACTGTTTCCAATTTGGGGATGTTCGGGGTGAGTCACTTCCAGGCGATCGTCAATCCCCCGCAGGCGGTGATCGTGGCGGTGGGAGCCATCCTGAAGAAGCCCGTGGTGTCCTCCGACGGACAGATCGTGCCCGGCCTGGTGATGACCCTGACCTTGTCCGGCGACCACCGCGTGGTGGACGGCTCGGACGGCGCACGCTATCTGCAGGCCGCCAAGAACCTCTTGGAGAATCCGACGCTCCTCCTGTTCTAACAGCCCTCATGGAGCGGGTGTCGGACCCGAAGGCCCTCCTGTCCATCGCGGCAGGGGGGCTTTTCTCGTGGGTCGCCCTCCGACCAATCCATTGCCAGCGGCAAGATCCTAGCTTGGACCTTCGGTGGTAGGAACCGAACCAGAGGCCTCCCGTTCAGGCACTCGATGAGGAATGAAAGATGACCGAGCGCGACGATCCATGTCCTTGTGGCAGCGGCAAACCGTACACGGCCTGTTGTCGGGAAACAAAACCGGCACCCCCTGTCCAACAATCCGTGTGCGATCGCTTCGTGGTGACCGACTTCGGTGCGCTGGAGAACTGGGTGCGCACCTCTCCGGAAGTCGACTTCCATCCCAGGCAGGCGAATTTCGTCACCCGCTTTGCTCCATTCGATGGAAAAAGGCTCACTGTCTTGGCGCACGTGGAATGGTTCCAGGTGCGCGGAGGATGGGTGTTGAACATGGTCTCGAGCAGCCCCGAGGTCGCCGCCGCCAACCGATCCTGGCTGAAGGAACAGGCCGGGGCGTGGCTGCGCATGGACGGAGACGTCTAGAAGGCATCGCTGGCGGAATCCGTTCGGTGGCGTATACACCAGACGACAGGGTTGTCACGGATGTAGTGCCTGATTCTGTCGCATTTGTCCCCATTGCGTACCACCCGGTCCCAATACCGGTTTTGCCAACGGAACAACGGATCGATGGCCCGTGCGGATTTCGTCACACCTATTTTGAACCCCCTGACGATCGATGCCAAATTCCTGGATTGCGATCCGAATTTGTTGTCATTTCCCGGTCGTACGGGTGCCCGCCGTAGGGACGCAAAATTTTGCGTCCCTACGACAGCCGCGGAATGAATTTCCAACAGCCCGTGGACGTGGTCAGGCATCACGCAGAATTCGTCTAAACGTACGTCCGGGAAATGGCTGGGGATGGCATTCCAGGCTGCCTGCACGGCCTGGCCCATCTCAGACAGCCTCATTCCAGATTCATCGATTTCACCAAACCATGGAATTCGATCGGCGGTACAAACCGTCATGAAATACACACCAGGTTGCCCGTAGTCGAAATCCTGCAGACGCGAGGTGTATTCGGGTTCAGAGGCGTGTAGGTTCATCGAGGGATTGCATCCACATGCCTTCTGCACCAGGGTGGCCCCGACCTGGTCGTAGGTGGTGATCATCTTGGCGTTGGCGGCGAGCCACACTCGCTTGCGCCCGACGTTAACCAACTCTCCAATGGATCCGGAATCCAACCCGCGACCGTTTTCCTGCGCGCGCATCGCAACACCTCCCGCTGTGAGTTTCATGGCGTTCCATGGTCTCTCCGAACGGGAGGGTCGGAGGAAAAATCGCGGGCGCGGCCCGGTGCGTTCACCCTGGGCGGGGTAAGGTAGAACACTGATGAGAGGCGAGCCAAGCGTCCCTACGAGGGAATCGGGTTCTTGAAGTAGGGGCGATCGGTTCCGCAGATTTCGCAGACGCGAAAGAAGACTCCGCCTTCACGGGCGACCAGCTGTAGCTTGCACGAGGGGGCCGGCACTGCAGCCGGATGGGAGTTCAAAGGCCATCGGGCAAAACCAGGAATGTGATCCAGATCACATCCAAGGAGGAGTGTGATCTGGATCACAGATTTCTGTGCCCTCTCGGTGGCATCTTCTCTCCAGAAACGACGGCGAGTGCCGTCGGTCTCCTGGACCTACCACCCGATTCGGGGATGTCGACCGTGAATGCAAGTACACCTGGATCCCATTCCCTGCATGTTTCCAGCTACCCCGGAGAATTCCAGGAAGAGATCCAGACCTGCCATCTTACCCACCTCGAACCCGAGGCTTGATCCATGTCAAATTCCGACGCTTCCGTACAACTGGTGCTCGCTGATAACAACACACCCGGCACAGGAGCTCCCCCCACCTTCCGTTTGGACCTGGTGGCCCAGAAAGGACTGAAATCCGGCCAATCCTTGGATCTGCAGGTGCTCGAGGCGTCCATTCTCGGCGGCGAGGCCAAGGAAATCGACCGGTTTTCGGTGCGTGTGGTGCAGCAGGGTGCCAATTGGGTGTTCCGGGACGTGGTCGACCTGCGACCCGAAACCCATCCGGCGCGTGCGGGGAAACATTGTCTGACGGCCCATTTCCAGTTGATGTTCACAGGAATCGAAGGTGCGCAGGTGTGCATCTTGCCCGTGCCGGACATTGGGATTCCAATGCCCGCGTACGTTTCGGTCAAAGCCATTGCCAAGGACAAACCTCTGGACTCGGCGTGCACACCCCAGCGGATCCTGCGCCATTCCCTGGCGGGACTGGTGACCCAGTGTTTGGATGTGGGCGGGCGGGTTGCTGCGGGGGCATTGGCAGGAAGCATGTGGAACCAAGCCGCGTCGGATGCCATCGTGGGCAAGGATGCGCGCGAACGCATGAGTCTGGAGCGCCAGGTGAAGGCACAAGAAGAGGCCCAGGAGCAGTACCAGGAATTTTTGAAGATGCAGGATACTCCGCTGAAGGTGCAGGGGGTGCGGCTCCAGGAGTACCACAAGAACTTGGCGAAGATCATGGAGATCCGTCGCGATTGGGAGAGTCGAGGGGGTGTGAAAACATCTCCACCACCACCGATTCTGAGGGATTTGGTCAAGGCGAACCAGCGGATCGAAGAAGAGATGGAACAATTCTTGAACATTTCGGTGGGGATCCCCGAATCGTACCGGATCCGGGCGCAGCAAGGTGCCGAGCGCCGGGAATTCGTCGACAAAATGGCTGAGCTGGAAAATAGTCTGGGTTTCAAGCTGGTCTGCTGCCTTCCCTTGGGCGGCTTGGCCGAAGGCTTTGTGCAGATCCTCCAAGGCAAATACGCGGAAGGGTTTTTGTCCATTGGGCTCGAGGTGGTCACCTACGGCTCCTTCAAAGCGTTGGGCGTACTGCGTCACAACTTCGATGCCTTCCAAGCCGCAAACCAGAGCATGCGTCGCGCGGTCTTCGAGGCGCGGTACCTGCATGTGCTCGCCGAAGGCAAGGAAATCCGGATGACCATGTTCAAGGGTCTTGGTGAGATTGCCGGAGCGAAGGTCTCCTTCCTGGGGCCGCTCTTCAGCTTGGGCACCGAGAGTGTGCAGCTCATGGACCAGATCCGTGATATCGGGATGCTGGTGCGGAGGAAAACGGAAATCAAAGCAGCTCTGGATGTAG